>JANQPG010000002.1 GCA_028289545.1 Woeseiaceae bacterium | reverse complement strand
CCCTTACTCGATGGATTGACGGATGCGCTTGCCACCGGCATGGCTGCGGGCAGCCCGGCAGTTGTGGACCCTTGGTTCTCGTTATTGGCCATTTTGGTTATTCGAGATTTGCTGTAAGGTTCTGAATTGCCGGTGTTTTTCGAGCAAGCCACCGGCGGCGGCCCACTCTGTCGGGCAGGCATGCTGCGCTGCGGCACGGCGCCCAGTGAGAAGCCTAGCAACGTCCGTCATAGGGACCTATACGTGAGGTTACGTATGGTTTACGGGTCGAGAAAACCTGATCCTCTAGCTCCCTCAATTCGATATACTGGCCACCAATCCGCAACCGATGTTCAGTTTCTTGAACGGCTCAGCCCCCTCGCAGCGACTCAACGACACGAGTACGTTCTTCAGGACGCTGCTCGAGTCCGCTCCGGACGCCATGGTCATCATCGATGAGCAGGGCACCATTGCCGTGGTGAATAACCAGGCGGAAGAAATGTTCGGCTACGATCGCGAGGAGCTGCTCGGGCAGCCTGTCGAGGTCCTCCTGCCGGAACGCCTGCGGATGCGCCACAAGCAGCACCGTAAACACTACGCCGGGGAACCGACCCTGCGTCCCATGGGCATTGGTCTCGACCTGTATGCCTTGCACAAGGACGGCAGCGAGTTTCCAGTGGAAATCAGCCTTTCTCCGGTGACAACCAGCGTCGGCGACTTCGTATCGAGCGTCATTCGTGACGTCACCGAGCGCAAGCAGCTCGAAGCGGAGATTCACGCGGCGAGGGAGGCGGCAGAACTCGCGAATAAAGCCAACAGCGCTTTCCTGGCGGCGGCCAGCCACGATCTCAGGCAGCCCGTGCAGGCGCTGAGCCTCCTGAACGGCGCCCTGCGTCGGACCGTCAAGGAGCCGAAAGCGCTCTCCATGATCGAGAGTCAGGATCATTCGCTGACCGCAATGACCAACCTCCTGAACTCGCTTCTGGACATCAGCCGCCTGGATGCCGGTAAGGTGACACCCGAAATCGAGGAGTTCCCCGTGCAGCGGCTCGTAGACCGCCTCGCGGCGGAGTTCGGCCGGCAGGCCAGCCAGGAAGGGCTTACTTTTAATGCGGAGCCCTGCGATGTGTGCGTAAAGAGCGATCCGAACCTGCTCGCCGAGATTATCCAGAATCTCGTGTCCAACGCGATCCGCTACACGGAGCAGGGCAGCGTGACCTTTGCAGCCTCAGTGGACGGCGATCGCTGCCGGATCGACGTCATCGACACCGGTATTGGCATTGAAGCCGACCAGCTGCGGTCGATTTTCAACGAGTTCTATCAGTGCAACGCCAAAGGCTCCAGCAAGGAAGGTTTTGGCCTGGGGCTGGCGATCGTAAAACGCCTGGGCGAACTGCTCGATCATCAGCTGGACGTGGAGTCGACACCGGGCAAGGGTTCACGATTCTCGTTGTGGCTGCCGCTGGCGGCCGAACAGGTTGCCGCCAACGACGAGCAGTCCGACGTCGTGCATACCGAAGAGGCCAGCGGTCTGCTCGTGCTGATCGAAGACGACGTCAACGTCGCGAACGCCTGGGAACTGCTGCTCGAGGCGGAGGGTTTCCAGGTGGCGACCGCGGCATCGTTACGCGAAACCGAAGCGCTGGTCCGGCACCTCGACGCCGAACCGGACCTGATCGTATCGGACTTCCACCTGCTCGACGGTTCCACCGGCGTCGAGGCTGTCAACGCGATTCGTGAGTTTTACGATGCGACGATTCCGGCGTTCATCGTCAGCGGCGACACATCGAAAGTCGTCAAGGACGCGCGGCTGCTCGACAACTGCACCCTGCTGTCCAAGCCCGTCGATACCGAGCGTCTGCTGATGTCCGCGCGGAAAGCCGTGGAAACGGGCGTCGTGCCGCGCGACTGAATCGCGCCGGCCCCGGTTCCCAGGGCAGGACGTCAAATCAGGCTGATCCAGCTCGCGGGCGACTTCGAGAGCGCTACACCGTAGATGTAGGCAAACACCAGCAACGCGGCCGCCAGCGCCGCTGTGCGCACGTCTCGGGTCTTGCCGCGCTTGATCGCAATCGTGCCCAGCACGATGTAGACGACGAGTCCTGCGATCTTGCAGAGCATCCACGCGCTGCTGAGCGCGCCACCCCCCAGCTGCACGAGCAGCAGTATGCCGGTGACGAGGAACAGCGTATCGATGACGTGCGGCAAAATCCTCGTCAGCCTGGCGTCGAGGGCGGGATTGGCGCTCAGCATCCAGTAGCCGCGCAGGAGGAAGCCCAGAATACTGACGAGCGCCGTTACGGCGTGGACGGATTTCAGAACGGAGTAGGAGACCATGACTTATCGCTCGCGCGTGACGTGCGCGGGAGTGTAAGTCTTCGTGGCGCTGCGAGAAACCCGCCGCGCGATCGGGAGATGCGCCCGATCGCGGCGAGTTCCGTAACGTGTCCTCAGGCGGCCTCGTGTTTTTCCAGGTCCACCGGCGTGTGAAACCAGTCCGGTTTCACGATCAGCAGATCACACGGCAGATGCTCCAGCGTGCGTTCGGCTGTTGCGCCGATGAACAACCGCTTCCAGCGATTTCTGGCCACTGCGCCCATGACAACCACCGAAGCGGAGATTTCATCAGCAACCCGGGGCAGCTCCTCGTGAGTCACGCCTGACGCGAGGATGGCATGGTCCGCGCTGATGCCGTGGAAGCTGACGATCTCACGGAACCGCTTTTCGTGGTCCTCGCGCATTTGCTTTTCGATTTCGTCGAACGGCAGTGACACCGGGATGTAAGCGTTGGCGGTTGCCGTCGCAACGGCTATTTGCGGGTCGTAGCTGTGAAACGCGTAGGTCTCGCCGCCCAGGCTCTGCGCCATCTGGTCTGCGGTCTTGATGATTTCGTCGTCGAGCGCAGCGGGTTTGTCGTGGCGGTTCATGGGATCGATGGCGGAGAGAAAAATTGGCCGTTCGCTGAAGTCGCCCGGTTTTACCAACCACAGCGGCACCGGGCAGGTGCGAATCAGATCCCAGTCCGTATGCGACAAAATTGCGCTGGTCACGGCGGAATGATGGTGTGTGTCTTTGAAGACGATATTGGCGCCGATTTCGACGGCGTGCCGGACTATCCCTTCGTACAGCGGATGATCCCAGGTAGCAGACGTCGTAACGACTACACCGTCATTGCGAATCGGTTCCGCAAGCATTTCCAGACTCTTTTCGTGATTCGCCATGACTTCGGCGCGGGCCTTGGCGAGCGACGGGGAATCGAAGAGCCGGTCGCCGCTCAGGTATTCGTTGTAGTAACAGACCAACAGCTCCAGGTCGGCGCCCGTTGCCTTTGCGAGATCGGCGGCCCTTCGCATGGCGGGCTGGTCTTTAACTGTCGGGTCAATGACCGAGAGGATCTTGGCAATGTTCTGCATGACTGTACCCGTGAAATAGATATTAGGAGTTAAGGCGGTTTTTCTGCGAACTCAGAGCATAGGACTGTGCCCCCGCGGCCTGTATCAGGCGACATCCCTAGAACTGCTCGGTTTTTACCTATCCCGTGGTAAGTGAATTTACGGATTACCGTTTCTTTACGGGCGGACTAGTCTGTTCAGGGAGTTTGTGGACGTGAGATCGACATGCCTGAACCGCGGCTCGACGGAATACGAGAAGAGCTCGAAGCCCAGAAGGGGCTCCTGGAAGATCGGCTCGAGCGCATAAAGGCCAACGTTCGGCGCGGCTTCAACGCGGATTCTGCGGAGATGGCGAAAGAACTCGAGGATCGCGACGTCGTCGACGCACTTGGCAACGAGGCGACCGAAGAGCTCAAGAAAATTGCGGCCGCACTGGAGCGGATCACCGCGGGGGAGTTTGGACGCTGCCTGGACTGCGGCGACAGCATACCCGAGGCGCGGCTCGTCGCTGCGCCGTTGGCCGAGCGCTGTATCGACTGTGCCAACGAGGCCGAGAGGATTTAAGGGATCCGAAAGCCGCCGCGGAGCCCTCGCTGTTCAGCTCTCCTTCTTATCACCCGCGGCGCAGGCGAGTTGCATGCGCACGAGATCAGCCAGTGAGCGCGCTTTCATCTTTTCCATGACCCGCGCACGATGAATCTCGACCGTGCGTTGGCTGACGCCGAGTTCGTAGGCGATGACCTTGTTGGGCTTGCCCGTGACGACTAGGTCGAAAACCTCACGCTCGCGCTGCGTCAGCCGTTCGACCAGCTTTCTGACTTCACCAACTCGGCGAGCCTCGCTGCGGCGTTCCTCGTCGGTACGTAAGGCCTTGTGCACGCGGTCGAGAAGCTCCTGATCGCGAAAGGGTTTCTGAATAAAATCGACCGCACCCTTGCGCATGGCCTCGACCGCCATGGGCACGTCGCCGTGCCCGGTAATAAAAATGATCGGCATCGAGTTGTCCCGGCGCAGCAGCTCGTCCTGCAGCTCGAGACCACCCAGGCCCGGCATGCGGATGTCCAGGACGAGGCACCCGGGTCCGGGATCGTCGCCGTATTTCTCCAGAAAACTGTCCGCGCTCGCGAGAATCTCGTGCGGCAAATCGACGGATTCCATGAGCGCCTGCATGGCGACGCGGATTGCTGAGTCGTCGTCGACGATAAAGACCTTGGGTTCGACTTGCTCTGACTGCATGGCGGGGAGGACCTCCGACGGATGAGCAGGCTCCCGGACCGGAGCCAAACCGAATTATGGCGAAGCGCGTAACCGGACACAAACCTCATTGACCCGGTTGGACACTATTCGAATGCGTCTTGTTCGTGTTCGTCAGCAGCGCCTAGTCGAGCCGCTTGCTGAAGCGGGACGCGGCCAGCGTCAATGCCACGGCCGCAAACGCGGCGAGGGCAATGACCGCCGGATAGAGCTCCACGATGCCGGCCTCGCGCAACATGATACCCCGCGTGAGACGTATGAAGTGTGTTGTCGGCAGCAGTTCACCCAGCAGTTGGGCAAAGCGCGGCATGCCGTCGAAAGGAAACATGAAGCCCGACAGGAGGATCGACGGCAGCAGTATGAACACGGTCATCTGCATGGCCTGGAACTGAGTGCTCGCCAAGGTCGAGATCAGCAGCCCGAGCGCGAGGTTGGCGGCGATGAACAGCGAAGCGGCGAGATACAGGTCAACGATGCTGCCGCGTACCGGCACGTTGAACAGGAGATCGCCAACGCCCAAGATCAGCGCGAGCTGCAGCATGCCGATCAGTATGTAGGGGATAACCTTGCCGATCATGAGTTCCGCAGAGCTCACCGGCGTGTTGATCAACAGTTCGAGGTTGCCGCGTTCGCGCTCGCGAACGATCGCCACTGCGGTGAACAGCATCATGGTCATCGTCAGGATAATGCCCATGAGCCCGGGCACGATATTGACCGGCGTGCGGCGCTCGGGATTGTAGTACGGGCGAACCTCGACGGCGCCCACGGAGTCTGCGGCCGGCGGCGTACTGTCGAAACCGACCGGCATCGAGCGGAGCTGGTTGGCGACACTCAGTATTGTCGGGTCGCTGCCGTCCACGAGGAGATGCACGGCGGCGCGTTCGCGATCGACAATGCGTCGGTCGAAGTCGCGGGGGATGTGTACACCAATCGAGATCCGTCCCTGCCGCAGGAGTTCCTCCAGCTCCGCCGGCGAGCTGCTCCGGTAGCGAACGTCGGCAACCTGGCTTTGTTTCAGGTTCGCAATGAATTCCCTCGACAGGTGCGTGTCCGCCTCGTCCGCGAAGGCCGTCTTGAGATTTCGCACGTCGGTGTTGATGGCGTAGCCGAACAACAGCATCTGGATGATCGGCAAGCCGACAACCATGCCGAACGTCAGACGGTCGCGACGCAGCTGTCGAACCTCTTTGCGCACGATTGCGCCCAGCCGCGAGAGGCTGTTCTTCATGCAGCCACCCGTTCGGGTTTGAGCGTTACCGCGACAAATACGTCTTCCAGGCCGGCGGCGGACAGCGTGGCGCTGGCCGCGAGATTACCCTGCTTGAGCCGGGCGGCAACGCGCTCGACCGGGTCCTCGATCGAGTCCGGGATCAACACCCGCAGCCGGATGCCCAACTGGGTGACGCTGACCACGCCGGGTACGGTATCGACGAGCTTCTGCGCGGCAAACGGATCGTCCGCGAGCACCTCGACGACGTGCATCCCGGTGTTTTCCTTGAGTTCCTGCGGCGTGCCGTCCGCAACCTTGACGCCGCGGTCGAGGATCGCCAGTCGATGACAGCGTTCCGCTTCGTCCATGTAGTGCGTGGAGACGAGAATGGTTGTGCCTGCCTCGGCAAGCTCGAAGAGTTTTGCCCAGAAGTCCCGACGGCTCTGTGGGTCGACGGCGCTCGTCGGTTCGTCCAGCAGCAGCAGGTCGGGCTTGTGGAGTACGGCGCACGCCAGTGCGAGGCGCTGCTTCTGGCCGCCGCTCATCGTGCCGGCCAATTGCTTGCGCCGATCGGCAAGGTCGTAGCGTTCGAGCAGTTCGTTAATGCGGCGTTCGCGGTCCGCCCGCGGATAGGAATAAATCTCCGCAATAAATTGCAGGTTTTCGTAGTTTGTCATGTCGCCGAACAACGAAAACTTTTGCGTCATGTAGCCAATTCGCGCTTTCAGCGCGGCCGCGTCCCCCGGCACCTCGATGCCCAGCACCGTTGCGCGACCGCTGGTCGGCGTCAGCAGGCCACACAGCATGCGAATCGTGGTGGATTTGCCGCAGCCGTTGGGTCCGAGAAAACCGTAGATGCGGCCGCGCGGGACGTCGAGGTCCAGCTTGTCGACGGCTACCAGGGAGCCGAAGTGTTTGCTCAGAGCCCGGGCTTCGATGGCACAGGGTTCGCTCACGGCACTGTACCCGTGTGCAGATCGGCCTCGAGAGGCACGCCGTCGGGTAGCCGTTCGATGGACTCGTCGATGTCGATCTTGGCGGCGTAGCTCAAGCGTCCGCGGTCGCGCTCGGTCAGCGCGTAGTAGGGCGTGAAGGCGGCCTCACTCGCCACCCAGCGAACCGTGCCGGCAAGCGCCGAGTCCAGGCCGTCAACGTACAACGTGGCTTTACTGCCGGGCTTGAGCTGCACGCGGACCTGCTCCGGGACGTAGACGCGTGCGTGCGCCTGGTGACCGGCCAGCATCACGAGTACCGGCTGACCGGCTACCGGCCGTTCGCCGGCTTCGAACAGGCGGCTGTCGACGATGCCGTCGACAGGCGCGCGGATCTCGTGGCGCTCGAGGTCGAGGCGGGCGCCGTCGACCCTGGCAACAGCCTGGTCGACGCTGGCCTCGGCCTGCGCCAGCTCTTCGACGGTCGTTCCGGCGAGCTGTTCGGCCAGCTCCGCGCGCCGCAGGTCGACCGCGGCGGTCGCGGCGTCAAGCTCCGCCAGCGCGCGGTCGAGCTCTTCCGGGGACGCAAGGTCTCTCGCCGCCACTTCGCGCGTGCGTTCGTACTCCGCCTGACGGAACACGAGATCTTTTTCCGCGCCTTCGAGATTGGCCCGGGCGGCAGCAATACGTTCCGCGCGGGGGCCACGCAGCAGTTCGTCGAGCCGGCCCCGGGCCTCTCGGAGGGCCGCTTCCGATTCGGCCAGGCGCAAGGTCGCTCGGTCCGGGTCCTGTGAAACCAGGAGGTCGCCGGCGCTCACGGCTGTGCCTTCGTCGACCCAGATCCAAGTGATCGGCTCCGTCGTTTCGGCAACGAGTTCGATGCGGTCGGAGGCGAGTTCGCCGACGATGCGCGTTTGGTTGGCGTCACTGTCGCAGCCGACGGTAGCGAGGCCAGCCAGAATCGACAACACGAAGGACGACGTTATGCGAGTTGGGGTTTTCATGTCTCTGCCCTCCCGCTGACGGAGAGATTCTCGAGCAGGATGTCGATGTGGCTGTCGATCAACTCGTCGCTGTTCACCCGCTGGTTTTTGAAAATCAGTTCGAACAGGACCGCAACGACGGCCGGCGCCATGATCAGATGTGGATATTCGCTGTAGCGGGTTTCGCGAAACTCACCGCCGCGAACGCCGCGCGCAATGAGCGCGCGCAAGGCGTCCAGACCTCGTGAAGCCACGTTGTCCCAGTAGAAGTCCACGAGATCCGGGTGCCGCGACCCCTCGGTGATCATGAGCTTGATCACGATCGCGATCGGCGAGCCCGGCAGGGCTTTCATGAACTGCCGCAGCGGACCGCGGATAAACGCCTCGGCGCTTTCCGCGTCGCTCACGGCCGCCTCGGTCAGCGCGTTGACGCGGGGAATCACGACGCTACGGACCACGGCCTTGAAGAGCTCCTCCTTCGTTTTGAAGTACACGTAGAGAAGCCCTTTGCTGACCCCCGCGCGACGAGCCACGTCCGCCACCTTGGCGTTGGCATAGCCCTTTTCGGCAAAGGTCTCGAAAGCCGCCGCCGTAATTTCGGCGGGACGGTCCTCTTTACGGCGCTGATAGCGGGGAGATGTGCTCATTGTGCGGACTGCTTGCTGACTCTTGGGTCAGTAAGAGTACATTAATGACCCACAGGTCAGCAAGTGCCGATGCAGATTTCGGGCGGCCATGGGTTCATAATCCGCGCCATGTTTACGTACCTCGATCCAGGCGTCCGCGAACGCCTGCTGGCCGCGGGCAAGCTTTGCCGAATTGATCGCGACGGTAACGTCGTACCGGTCGAGCGCTGGGAAGCCGGCGGCAACACAATCAGCATCCTGGGACCCATTCCATTGCCGGTGGATCTGGCTGGCCGCCGGAAAGAGGTCGAGTGGTATGCCTGTGTGCGCAACACGGAACTCGACAAACTTGATCAACTGGCAGAGGAGCTGCGCGAAGAAAATGCTCCACGACTGTTCGCGGGACTGGCGTCGTTCCTCGCCGTAAACAGTGTGCTCGTTATCGGCGGCGGCGACACGCAGAGCGAACCGCTGGTCCGCGTGCACTCGAGTTGCCTGACCGGTGATGTGTTCGGCTCGGAACGCTGTGAGTGCGGCCCTCAGCTCGAGCACGCTTTTGCCCGCATCGACGACGACCCTGCGGGCGGGCTTCTGATCTACATGTCGGGCCACGAGGGGCGCGGTATTGGACTGTGGGCGAAGGCCGCTACCTACATTCTGCAGGACGCCGGCGAAGACACCTATCAGGCCAATCGTTCGCTGGGGCTGCCGGTCGACAGCCGCGATTTCAGCGATGCGGCAGCGCTACTCAAGTACTTCGTCGGCGACAAACCGATCCGCCTGCTGACCAACAACCCCAAGAAAATTCGAGATCTCGCGCAACACGGCATCGTCAACGTGACGCCCGTGAAACACGTCGCCGGTGTTGGCGACAGTAATCGGCGCTACCTCGAAGCGAAGCAGGACTGGGGGCACGAACTCAGTGTCGAAGACCTCGAAGGAGACCCCGGGGAAAACTGACAGGCCGCCTACTGGTTCCAAAGCCTTGCGTTGGTGGGCACCGTTTCGAAATCCGAGCGAAACGGATTGATGTCGATGCCGCCGCGGCGCTGGTAGCGGGCATACACGCTGAGCCGCTCGGGCCGGCAGCGTTGTTTGAGGTCAACGAACATCCGCTCGACACAGGCTTCATGGAAATCGTTGTGCTCACGAAACGAGACGATGTAGCGAAGTAGCGCGTCCGGGGCGATTCTGGGTCCTTCGTAGCGAATCACGAGCGAGCCGAAGTCGGGTTGACCCGTGACCGGGCAAAGGCTGCGCAGCAGTCGGCTGTGCAGGCACTCCGACACCACCTCCGCATCGTTAGCCCGCAGCAGGCTGGCGTCCACGTCGTATACCGAGCAGCCTATATCCTGCTCGTCGAGCGAGTCGCCCGGTAACTCCCCAATCGCGGCGCTCTGTCTCAGCGTTACGGCAACCGGGGCGCCGGCGGCCGCTGACAGATCGTCGCGGATGACCGCAGCGACATCGTACCCGGTGGCCGCGGAACTCATGGCGAACGAGTTCAGGTACAGCTTGAGCGATTTGGACTCGATGATGTTCGGGGAGCGTGCCGGAACGCAGATGTCCGCTGCCGCCGCCCGCGGAGTACCTGCGCGCGTAAGCCACGTGAGTTCCCACGCCGTCCAGAGATCCGCGCCGTCGAACGGCAGGGCGTCCCCGAGCCCGAGCGAGGCACGACTGTCTTCGCGGGCAATCGGGCACAAGACCTCTGGCGAGTACACGCTGGGATAGTCGGTCGCTTTTCCGAGCGGCGACCCCTGCAGCGCGTCTGGCAAATCTTGCATCGGATCAGGTAAATCTTTCATCGCCCTAGTGTACGCCAAGCCCTCGACGCTCATGTAAACTAGCGGCCTTTCCGTATCACCGGCTGCATCTTGCTAAAGCTGTCCAACGCGCGCGTCTACGCGCCCGAACCTCTACAAATCTGTGATCTGCTCGTGGCGGGCGGCCAAATAGTGTGGCTGGGGAAACCCGGTTCGGCGCCGGTCACCGCGGCCGTTGAGAGCGTCGACCTCGAAGGCCGGCCACTGATTCCCGGACTGGTAGACGGTCATGCACACCTGACCGGTGGCGGCGGAGAATCCGGTTTTTCAAGCCGAGTTCCGCCGGTGCCCTTGTCGCGATTTACGAGAGCCGGCGTCACGAGCGCCGTCGGCGTGCTGGGTACCGACGACACGACGCGCGACACCGCTGGGCTCGTGGCCGCGGCGTACGGACTGCGCGAGGAGGGGCTGGGCGCCTGGTGCCACTGCGGCGGCTATCATGTGCCGCCCGTCACGCTGACCGGCAGCGTCCGCCGCGACATCGTGTACGTCGACCCGATCATTGGCGTGGGCGAAGTGGCTATCAGCGATCACCGCTCGAGCCAGCCCACGCTGGACGAAATTTTGAAACTGGCGAGCGAGGCGCACGTCGCCGGCGTAATGACGGGCAAAGCCGGCATTCTGCATTTGCATATCGGTGACGGTCACCGCGGTCTCGAACTCGTGCGCGAGGCGCTTGCCGTGAGCGAGTTGCCGCCGAGGGTTTTCAACCCCACCCATGTCAATCGAAAGCCCGAGCTGTTCGACGAGGCGCTGGAACTTGCCCGCGGTGGTTCGACGGTCGACATTACGGCATACGAAGTGGGCGATCGGGACCCCTCGATACCGGCGGCAACAGCGCTGCTGCGCTACCTCGATTCCGGGGCTCCGCCCGCCAAGGTCACCCTGAGTTCCGACGGCGGAGGCTGTTTACCCGAATTCGATGCCGACGGCGTCCTGACGCACATGGACATTGGCCACCCGGCCACTCTGGCCGATACGCTCCGTCAGCTGCTGGAGTCGGGCGCTCCTCTGGAGACCGTGTTACCGGCCTTCACCAGCAACGCGGCGTCGTTGCTGCGCCTTCATAATCGCGGCCGGATTCGGCAGGGCGCACGCGCCGATCTCGTCGTGCTCGACGAACAGCATCACATCCGCGACGTCATGGCAGGCGGCATCTGGCACGTACGCGAGGGCGGGCAGCTGATTGCAGGAACCTTTGAATAGTCGCTCGTTTTTTGCAAGGCTTCGCATCCGGCACCCACAGTAAACATCAACAAGAACAACGGACCAGACAGTTCATGAGTCCTGCAGCGACAAGTAAAGAAGCGTCTCGCGGCTACGTGATCCCGATCGGCGGCGGCGAGGAGAAGCTCAACAACCCCGAAATTCTCGACCGTTTCGTCGAGATTTGCGGCGGCAAGACCTCACGCATCGGCATTATCCCCACGGCATCGGAGCTTGAGGACACCGGGCGCAATTACGAGAAGCTGTTTCGCCGCCTCGGCGTGCGCCACGCGCGCGTGCTGGGTTTCGAGACGCGCGAGGATTGTCAGCACGGTGCGGATCTCGAGTACATCGACAAAGCGGACGGCGTGTTCATGACCGGTGGCAATCAGCTGCGCCTGTCGACGACGCTGGGCGGCACCGAGGTTGCAACCCGCATACGGCGGCGCAATGCAGGCGGCATGCACGTCGCCGGCACCTCCGCCGGGGCGGCGTTTATGCCCGAACACATGATTGCCGGCGGGAGCGAAGGTTCGACGCCGCGGCCCGACATGGTGACAATGGCGCCCGGCCTGGGTCTCACCAACAAATTCATCATCGACCAGCATTTCCGGCAGCGGGACCGGCTCGGCCGACTGTTGACCGCGCTGGCCTACAACCCGTTTGCGGTCGGGATTGGCCTCGACGAGGACACGGCGGCGTTTATCAGCCCGGGCGACGACTTCGAGGTGGTCGGTTCGGGCGGCATTACGGTAATCGACCCCACCGACCTGAGCTATTCCTCGATGGACCGCGCGCGCCGCGGAGAGCCCGTGAGCCTCCTGGGGATAAAACTGCATATTCTGGTTGCGGGAGGCCGTTTTCAGATTCAGACTCGGGAGGCCAGCGCGGAATAGAGATCACGACAAGGCAGTGCTGGCGGAGAGAGGATTAGAATAATGAAAATCGTCAGCAGCAACGTCTACGTCGGTCCTTCGATCTACGCGCACTTCCCGGTCATCCGCCACGTCCTCGATCTGGGCGTGCTGGAGGAGTGGCCGACGGGCAGACTCGGCAAAAAGTATGTCGAAGGGCTGATCGAGGCTCTGCCCGGACTGCACGAGCACGGCTGCTCGTACGGCGTGCATGGCGGTTTCGTCCGCAGGCTGCGCGAGGACGAGGGCACCTGGCTGGGCCACGTCATGGAGCACGTTGCGATCGAACTGCAGAACGTTGCCGGTTCGCCCGTGACTTTCGGCCGCACCCGCTCCGTCGAGGGCCAGCCGGGGCACTACAACATGGTGTTCCAGTACCTCGACAAACCCGTGGGTCTCGAAGCAGGGCATCTGGCGCTGAAGCTCCTGCACAGCCTGCTGCCGGAAGAAGTCCGTCCCGAAGACGCGCCCGCCGAGGACTGGGATTTCGCCGAGGAACGCGACCGCTTCATTCGCTACGCGCAGCGGCGCGCGCTGGGCCCAAGTACCGCGTCGCTGGTACGCGCTGCCGAGGAGCGCAACATCCCGTGGCTGCGCCTCAACAACTACAGTCTCGTGCAGTTCGGCCACGGTCGTTTTCAGCAGCGCATTCAGGCCACGACGACGGGCCGCACGAGCAATATTGCGGTCGAGCTGGCGTCCGACAAGGAAGAGACCAACAGTATCCTGCGCGATCTGGGACTTCCGGTGCCGAAGCAATTCATCGTACGCGCCACCTCGCAGGCTGTTCGTGCTGCCGAGCGCATCGGCTACCCCGTCGTGCTGAAGCCGCTCGCCGGCAATCACGGCCGCGGTGTGGCGATCAACCTGAAAACGCCCGAGGAAGTCGAGGCCGGCTTTGCCAAGGCCGCCGAGCACGGCCGCTCGGTGGTTGTCGAATCGTACATCGAAGGTTTCGATCACCGGCTGCTCGTGGTCGACGGTGAACTCGTGGCCGCCGCAAAGCGTGTGCCGGGGCACGTCGTCGGCGACGGCAAACACACGATCGAACAGCTCGTCGATATCGTCAACGAAGACCCGCGCCGGGGGGTTGGCCACGAAAAGGTGCTGACCCGGCTCGAATTCGACCATCAGGCTGAGCGCCTGCTCGAAAAACTGGGTTACGGGCGCGATACCGTGCCGGCCAGCGGCGAGGTCGTCTATTTGCGCTCGACGGCCAATCTGTCGACCGGCGGCACGGCAATCGACGTCACCGACATCATCCATCCCGACAATCGCGAGATGGCGATCCGCGCGATCCGGGCCATCGACCTCGACATCGGCGGCGTCGATTTCCTGACCAAGGACATTACCGAGTCCTATCGCGACGCCGGCGGCGGCATCTGCGAGGTCAACGCCGGACCCGGATTCCGCATGCACGTGGCGCCGTCCGAAGGTACACCGCGCGACGTCGGCGGTTCCGTGCTCGATATGCTGTTCCCGCCCGACTCGCCGAGCCGCATTCCAATTGCCGCCATCACCGGCACCAACGGCAAGACCACAACCTCGCGCATGCTGGCGCATATCCTGAAGCTGTCCGGCAAGACGGTTGGTCTGACCTCGACGGACGGCGTCTACATCGACGGAAACCTGTCCGTTCCCGGGGACATGACGGGTCCGGTTGCGGCCAGCATCATCCTTCGCGACCCGTCCGTGGACGCCGCCGTCATGGAGGTGGCACGGGGCGGTATGTTGCGTAGCGGCCTGGGCTTTCGGTCGTGCAACGTGTCCTGCGTGCTGAACATTTCGTCTGATCATCTCGGCCTGCGAGGCGTCGACACGCTCGAGCAGCTTGCCGAAGTCAAACGCATACCGATCGAAATTGCGCAGGATGCGGCCGTGCTGAACGCCGATGATCCGCACTGCCTCAACATGGCGGACTACACCGAAGCCGAGAGGCTGTGCTACGTGACGATGAACCCGGCACATCCGCTGGTCAAACAGCACATCAAGGCGGGCGGTCAGGCGTTTGTTCTCGAACAGGGCATGAACGGCCACATGATTACGATCTACGACTCCGAGAGCCATACGCCGCTTTTGTGGACACATCTGATCCCGGCAACGGTCGAAGGCCGCGCGATGCACAACGTGCAGAACGCCATGTTTGCCGCCGCGCTGGCCTACAACCTCGGGATCAGCCTGGAGGACATCCGCCACGGGCTCAGGACCTTCGATTCCAGCTTCTTCCAGGCG
The DNA here is from genome assembly GCA_028289545.1 of Woeseiaceae bacterium. Taxonomy (GTDB): domain Bacteria; phylum Pseudomonadota; class Gammaproteobacteria; order Steroidobacterales; family Woeseiaceae; genus UBA1847. The sequence goes on along the minus strand of JANQPG010000002.1, from coordinate 97,105 downwards.
CCGGGCCGCATGAACATCTACAACGAGCATCCGTTCCGCGTGATTCTCGACTATGCGCACAACCCGGCCGCCGTCAAAGCCATGTGCGGGCTGGTCGAGCGCTTCGACGTCGACGGCCGGCGCATCGTCGTGCTCGCGGCACCGGGCGACCGGCGTGACGAGGACATACGCGATGTCGCGGCAACCGCTGCCGGGCATTTTGATCACTACATTTGCCGCTGCGACGACAACCGCCGCGGCCGCGGCCCCGACGAGGTCGCCGTCATGCTCAAGAACAAGTTGCTCGAAGAGGGTGTGTCGGCCGACTGCATCGAAGTGGTCCCCGACGAGCAGGAGGCGACCTTGCACGCGCTCGAGCTCGCGGCACCGGGTGACCTCGTGCTGGTCCTGGGCGACAACGTCAAGCGGGCGTGGAAGCAGATCATCTATTTCAACTCCGGCGCGCACGCCGAAGACGCCGGTCCGAAGAAGACCGTAACCGTCGAGCTGCCCGAGACCGAAGACTTCAAGTTCGAGAGCGACGTCGAAATCATTAGCGACGAGCGCGGCGTGCGGATTGCCCGCGTCGACGAAGAAAGCGACTGAGAGCGCGGCTAAGCGCATGGAGATGCTTGACGCACGGCGCCTGACCGGCCCCAGCCTGTTGTTCGACCTCCCCGCCGCCGTTCTGGATGTGGCCGGCGACGACGCCGAACTCGAGACGTTCGTGCCGCGCTGGGAAGCGGCAGTCCGGCGTATGCTCAAGGAATTCGATTGGCCGGAGTCGGAGTTCCGGAGTGTCCGGCTGGCCGGCGGCGCAAGCCTTGCCTTTACGGTGCCGATCGACGCGCTGTACGCCGCGAGCGCCATCAACGAATGGGCTTACGCCGAGGCGGCTGATGAGAATGCCGATTATGCGGCTGGCCTCGAACAGGCCCGTGAGGCCTATGCCGACGAACGGAACCCCGAACTCCTGGCGCTCGAATCGGCTGCCGGGGAGCGAGGCGTGCCGTTCCTGTGGGACGATGACGAGGCGTCGCTGGGTCTCGGCAAACACTCGGCCACCTGGCCCGTAAAAGCGCTGCCGGACCCGCAGCAGATCGACTGGCAGCAGTACCGGCCGGTGCCCATGGCTCTCGTTACGGGCACCAACGGCAAGACCACGACGGTCCGGCTCGCGCAGCACATCCTGATCACGGCCGGTCGTACGGTGGGCTTGAGTTCCACCGACTGGATTGCCGTCAATCACGATGTGCTGGACCGCGGCGACTGGTCGGGGCCCGGTGGTGCGCGCGCCGTACTGCGTCAGCAGGCTGTCGATCTCGCGATACTCGAATCGGCGCGCGGTGGCCTCTTGAGACGCGGCCTTGGCGTACAACGCGCGGACGTCTCGCTGATCACCAACATTGCCGAGGATCATCTTGGCGATTTTGGGTCGAGCACACTCGACGAACTACTCGATATCAAGTGGATCGTGAGTCGCGCCGTGCGCGGGGAGGGCCGCCTTGTGCTCAACGCCGAAGATCCGCGACTGGTTGCCAAGGCACGGTCTTATGACGGCGAGATCGTCTGGTTCGCCTTGTCCGCCGACAGCCTCGAGGGCTTGCCCGGCCGCTCACGGCTGGCCTTCGTGCTCGACGATGGTGCGCTGTATCGGTTGGCGGATGATGAGCGCGAGCACATCGTCGATGTAACCGACATCCCGGTCACGCTCAACGGAGCTGCGCGCCACAACGTGGCCAACGCGCTGGCGGCGGCGGCCGTGTGTCATTGTCTCGGCGCCAGTTCAGCCGAAGTGGCGGCGGGGCTTTCGAGCATGTCGCCCGAGGACAACCCCGGGCGCTGTAACCTGTACGACGTGGATGGACGCAAGGTACTCGTCGATTTTGCGCACAATCCGCATGCCATGCAGGCGCTGTTTACGATGGCGGAGGCCATACCGGCGAAGCGCCGGGTACTGTGTTTTGGCCAGGCGGGCGACCGGCCGGACGTGTCGATTGCTGAGCTCACCCGCGATGCGTACGCCATTGGCCTGGACCGCGTGATCGTCTCCGAACTGGCGCTGTATCACCGCGGGCGCGAACGTGGTGAAGTCTTCGGCATCATCCGTGAAGAACTGCTGCGACGCGGACTCTCGGAATCCGAGATCGGGCACTACGACGAAGAGCTGGAATCGTTTTCGGCGGCGCTGGACTGGGCTCAGCCCGGCGATCTCGTCATCATGCTGGCGCTGGGCGGTTCGGCGCCGATCCAGGAGCGCCTCAGCGCGCTGGGGGCGGTGCCGGCGGGGCTTCAGTAGGCGACTCGCCGCGCACGAAACTTACGATGCGTTCGGCGGTTACCGAGTTGCTTTCCGGGGACAGCACGTCGCCGGCCAGCACGTGCCTTCCGGGATCACCGTCGGCCGACATGGCGTGCGCGGCTTTGGTTGCGGCGGGCAACGTATCGAACGCCTCGAGCAGTTTGTCGATGGAGACCACCCGGTCCTCCGGCGAGTACAGCAACAGCGCCTTCGGTACAGCCGCGGCGGCGGTCATTGTGTTGGCGCGATCGACGAGCCGCATCATCTCCACCAGCGTCGCCGTCGGATAGCGCGTGGTCCAATAGAGCGCCTGCAGGTCGTTGGCCGGCTGCCATTCGCGGTACTCGCCGACCAGCGCACGCGCAATGAGCGGGCCGAACGGCCGGGTTAGCCAGACCGATGCCGGGTCGTGCGGACCGTGATTCGGCGACAGCATGACCAGGGTGTCGATGGCCTCGAAATGGTCGTCGCCGGCCAGCGCCAGCAGCAGGGTCGCGCCGGTCGAGGTGCCAATGACGACCAGTCGCTCCCCGAGCCTGCGTCCGATGGCGAGCGCCTCGGCGCCGTCGGCAAGCCAGTCCTCGGCGCGCACGTCCGTCAGCGCATTGCGGCTCAGACCGTGGCCGTGGAGGCGCGTCTCGAACAGGTTCGCGCCGAGCGCCTCGGCCACCATGGCGGGCACCGGCGCAATCTCCTGGCGGGAGGCGGAGAAGCCGTGCAGATAGACGACGGCATATTCACTCATCCGGCCGGGTTCGCCGTGCCAGACGATGCGTTTTTCGGTGCCGGCGATCAGGCCGAATTCGCTATCAACGCGCGCCTCTTCGGCGGCAAGCGTGGCCTCGAGTTCCGCGGTTTGCCCGAGGGCTCGCGACGGATAGTCGTCGTCCAGGGCCGGGGGCGTGAGCCACCAGGCGGCAAGCGCCAGCAGTATCAGCGTAAGGGCGGCAAATCGTTTCAGCAAGGCGGTACCCTGGCGTCGCTATTCCAGGCCGAGTATGAGATCCCAGTGCTCGGCATCGACGGGCATGATAGAGAGCCGGTTGCCTTTCCGAGTGAGCGCAAAACCGTCGAGTTCCGGCATGGCCTTGAGTTCGGTCAAAGTAATCGTGCGCTTGAGTTTACGCACATAGCGTACGTCGACTAGGCACCAGCGTGGATTGTCTTCGCTGCTCTTCGGATCGTAGTACTTCGATTCCGGGTCGAACTGGGTGTGGTCCGGATAGGGTTTGCTGGCCACCTTGGCGAGTCCGACAATGCCGGGCTCCTTGCAGTTGGAATGGTAGAAGAACACGTGGTCGCCGACCCGCATGTCGTCGCGCATCATGTTGCGCGCCTGGTAGTTGCGAATGCCGTCCCACGGTTCGCGCTTGTCGCGTTTCAGGTCGTCGATGCTGTAGGCATCGGGTTCGGATTTCATGAGCCAATGAGCCATATCGCGCGTCTTGACGCCTCCCTCTTTTGCCCCTCGAGGGCATTAGATCGTGTTAACAAAGGGTTACGGCACAATCCCGTGCCGCGGCCGAGTGTAGCACGCGCTTCGACTGTTGCTGACCACCCGATCCGGGTCGCCAACGGGAATGACAAGCAGGTCCGGCGGCGTGGTAGCATTGCCGCTCCGCCGTGGGGGGACGGTCGGGTGACCGCGGCCGGTGACCGGCCCCGGGCTGTCGACGTTCATTGCGACGGTCCGACGCGAACGGCTAAAGAACAACAGGAATATCGGCGCCAATGCTGGCAAACATTTTCGGTGATTCTCCGGTCCAGCCGCTCGAGAAGCATATAGACCTGTGCCATCGCGCGGCCAGTCAGCTCGGCGATTTCTTCGACGCCGTGTTTGCGGGGGACTGGTCGGCGGCCGCCGACATTCGCGAACGCATCGAATCGCTGGAGCACGAGGCCGACGCCGTCAAGAAGGAAATCCGCCTGCACTTGCCCAAGAGCTTGTTCATGCCCGTGCCGCGGCAGGATTTGCTCGAACTCCTGGTCGTGCAGGACAAGATAGCCAACAGAACGCTGGCGGTCGCCAACACCGTGCTGGTCCGGCGGATGCCGATACCGGGGCCGATTACGGCGGGCTTTCGCGAGTTCGTCGAGCTGATCATCGCAGTGAGCGATCAGGCGCGAACGAGCGTGCGTGAACTCGACGAGTTGTTCAGTTCGGGTTTTCGCGGAGCCGAGGCCAGTCTTGTCGAGAGCATGATCGACGAGCTCGACCGCATGGAGACCGAAACGGAACGCCAGCAGTACGCCTTGTTCGAGCATATTCACACGCTGGAAGACACACTGGACCCGGTGCACGCGATGTTCCTCTACCGCACGGTCGAGCTTTCCGGCGAAATTGCCAGCATGGCGCAACGAGTAGGCCGGCGCCTCGAACTGCTGCTCGCTCACTAAACTATAAGAACAACGGCTGATTGACGGCATGGAAGCGATCTACATCTACATAGGTTTGGCGGCTCTCTTCGGCCTGTTCATGGCTTGGGGAATCGGGGCAAACGATGTCGCCAATGCAATGGCAACCTCGGTGGGCTCCAAAGCGCTGACCATCAAGCAGGCGATTATTGTCGCCGCGATTTTCGAGTTTCTGGGCGCCGTGCTCGCGGGCGGCGCAGTGACCTCGACAATCCGCAAGGGGATTGTCGATACGAGCAGCATCGAAGGTTCTCCCGAACTACTCGTGTACGGCATGCTGGCCGCGCTGCTGGCGGCCGGCACGTGGCTGTTGATCGCGTCGAAACGCGGTTGGCCCGTGTCGACAACCCATTCGATCATTGGCGCCATTGTCGGCTTTGCGGCGGTGGGTATCGGCGTCGAGGCGGTCAAGTGGGGACAGGTCGGCACGATTGTCATGAGCTGGGTCGTGTCGCCGCTGACGGCCGGTCTGATTGCGTTTCTGCTCTACCAGACGGTCTTGCGCCTGATACTGCAGCACGAGAATCCGCTGGAGCGCGCGCGTCGCTACGTGCCCGTCTACATTTTCCTGGCCGCGTTTACGATGACCCTGGTGACGATCCTCAAGGGTCTCAAACACGTGGGTCTGAACCTGTCGACGGCCGAAGCCTATATGCTGGCAACCGTCGTTGCCCTGGCGATCGCCGCCGTCGGGGCCTACTTTGTCAATCGCGTCGAACCCGATCCCGAGGCGGAACAGGATCAGCACTTCCACACCGTCGAGCGCGTATTTGGCGTGTTGATGGTCGTAACCGCCTGCGGCATGGCGTTTGCGCACGGTTCCAACGACGTCGCCAACGCGATTGGTCCATTGGCTGCGGTCGTGACCGTAGCCCAATCCGGTTCGATTACGGCGCAGTCCGCTTTGCCGCTGTGGGTGCTCGTGCTGGGTGGCGTCGGCATTGTGATCGGTCTCGCCACGTTTGGCCGGCACGTGATTGCGACCGTCGGCGAGAAGATTACCCACCTGACGCCAAGCCGCGGCTTTGCGGCCGAGCTGGCGGCCGCAACCACCATCGTCATCGCGTCCGGCACGGGGATGCCGATATCGACAACCCACACGCTCGTCGGCGCCGTGCTCGGCGTCGGCATGGCGCGCGGCATCGAGGCCATCGATCTCCGGGTTGTCGGTCGGATCTTCGTGTCCTGGGTTGTGACAATCCCGGCGGGTGCTATCCTCGCCATTGTCTTTTTCTTCACGTTCCGAGCGGTGCTGCCCTGATTGCTCGCCATCGCGTCGCTAGACGCGCTGGCGCTGCGCTCGAACCGTTCGGCGACCCCGGGGGAGTGCCTGTGCGATCCAACCTGTGCCGCCTGATTCTGGTTTCCACGCTGTCGCTGTGCCTGAGCCTTCGCGCGGGTGCCGATACTCAGCAAGAACCCATCATTCGCTACGGCGACGTCAATCACCCGGTCTACGGACCGGCCGGGATGGTTGCGAGCCAGAATCGTATTGCGTCCCAGGTTGGCGCCGACGTACTCGCGGAAGGCGGTACCGCCGTGGATGCGGCTGTTGCCGTCGGATTTGCGCTGGCGGTCGTGCTGCCGCGCGCCGGTAACCTTGGCGGCGGCGGCTTCATGCTGGTCCACGACGCGGAGTCGGACACCGACGCGGCGCTCGACTACCGCGAAATGGCGCCGCCTGCCGCAACAGCGGACATGTTTCTGGACGCAGACGGGAACGTCGACAATCAGCGTGCCCGCTTCTCGCACCTGTCGGCCGGCGTCCCCGGCACCGTGGCCGGACTCTGGGCGGCACACGAGCGCTACGGGCGATTGGAGTGGGCAAGCCTGCTCGAACCGGCCATCGAGCTGGCGCGAGACGGAGTTCGCCTGAGCTACGACATGTCCCAGGCGCTTCAGTGGCGGCAGGAACGGCTGTGCGCCAACGAGGCGGCATGCGGCTACTTCTTCAAGGATGACGGTACGGCCTATCAGCCGGGCGAAGTGCTGCGGCAGCCCGATCTCGCAGCCACCCTCGAGCGTATTGCCGAGGCGGGCAGGGACGGCTTCTACAAGGGCCGGACCGCCAGGCTCATTGCCCGCGACATGCGGCGGCACGGCGGTCTTGTCGATGAGGCCGCGCTCGCGGACTACGAGCCGGTCTGGCGGCCCGTTTTGTCGGGCAATTATCGAGGCCATCGCATTGTGACGATGCCGCCGCCCAGCTCTGGTGGTGTGCACATCCTGCAGATGTTGAACGTGCTCGAGCACTTCGATATTGCGGCGATGGGTTCCGGGAGTGCGGATGCGGTGCACCTGCTGGCTGAAGTCATGCGGCTCGCATTTGCGGATCGCAGCAAACACCTCGGCGATCCGGATTATTATCCGGTCCCCATCGAGTGGCTGACGGGCAAAGACTACGCCAAGACGCTCGCTGACGGCATTCCCCTCGACAAGGCCCGTTCCTCGTCGGACGTCTTGCCCGGCGTTGCGCCCGCGCCCGAGAGCCCGGACACAACGCACTACTCGATCATGGATCGCGACGGCAACGTCGTCAGCAACACCTACACGCTGAATCTCTCTTACGGTTCCGGCATAGCGGTCCCTGGCGCCGGTTTCCTGCTCAACAACGAAATGGACGACTTCGTGTCGAAGCCCGGCGTACCCAACGCCTACGGCATGCTTGGCAGCGACGCTAACGCGATCGAAAGCGGTAAGCGGCCCTTGAGTTCGATGACGCCCACCATTGTGTTCGCTGACGGTGAGCCGTGGTTTGCAACCGGCAGCCCGGGCGGCAGCCGGATTATCACGACGGTGCTGCAGGTCATTGTCAATGCGATCGACCACGACATGAACATTGCGGAGGCCACGGCGGCGCCGCGCATGCACCACCAGTGGTATCCGGACGTGCTGCAGCTGGAGGGCGGCTACAGCCCCGATACTCTGCGACTGCTCGAGGCGAAGGGACACGACATCCGGGGCACGAGTTTTTCAATGGGCAGCCTGCAGAGCGTGGCGTACAAGGACGGCGTGTTTCGCGGCGCGTCCGATCCGCGGCGGCCCAACGCGGCGAGCGTGGCGGCACCCGAAGCGACCGGCATCGCCGAGTGATCGCCACCACGGGAGCGGCAACGGCCGGTTCGATTAGCGCGGGCGCCCGCCGCTACGCGCTGTTCATGCTGACGGTCGTGTACATGTTCAATTTCATCGACCGGCAGATACTGGCGATTTTGCTGCCGGCCATTCGCGTCGAGTTCCAGGTTGGCGACACGATCCTGGGGCTTCTGACCGGGCCCGCGTTTGCGCTGTTCTACGTGACGCTCGGTATTCCGATTGCGCAGCTTGCCGATCGCTGGAACCGGCGCAACCTCATTGCGCTGGCGCTTGCACTCTGGAGCGGCATGACGGCGCTGTCCGGGCTGGCGGCCAACATTGTCCACCTGACCCTGGCGCGTATTGGTGTGGGTATCGGCGAGGCCGGCTGCAGCCCGCCCGCGCACTCGATGATTGCCGATTTGTATCCGCCCGAAAAGCGCTCCACGGCCATGGGGATCTACACGCTCGGTATTTCGGCGGGCATTATGCTCGCGTACCTCGGCGGCGGCTGGGTTGCGCAGAACCTGGGCTGGCGCGAGGCGTTTTTTATTGTCGGACTCCCCGGCGTGCTGCTCGCCGTCTTGTTCCGCTTCACGGTTGTGGAGCCGCCGCGCGGTCACTCCGAAAATCGCGCCGCGCGCGCCGAGCAGCCGTCGCTGGCAACGGTTTTTCGCTTCCTGCTGGCCAGACCTTCTTTCGTCAATATGGCGGTCGGCGCCGGTTTGAGTTCGTTTGTCGGTTACGCCGTGATTATCTTCCTGCCAAGCTACATCGTGCGGAGTTTTGGCATGGGGCTTGCGGAACTCGGCATCTGGCTGGGATTGATCGTCGGTTTTGTCGGCGGCGCGGGTTTCTTTGGCGGCGGCTATCTGGCCGACATGCTCAGCAAGCAGCGACGGCAGAACGGTTTTCGTTTTCTGACCGGTATGACGCTGTTGTCGGCGTTGCTCTACGTAGGCGTATTCCTCGCCAACTCGGCGTTCTGGTGCCTGCTGCTACTCGTTATTCCGCAAATGCTGTCCAACTTCTTCCTCGCGCCGGTGCTTGCGCAGACGCAAAGCCTGGTTCCCCTGTCGATGCGCGCGGTGGCGTCCGCCATCGTGCTGTTGATCATCAACGTCATTGGTCTGGCGATGGGTCCCTTCATCGCCGGTGCACTCAGCGATTTGCTCGCGCAAAGATTCGGCGACGAATCGATGCGCTATGCACTATTGATCGTCACGAGTGTGGTTCTGCCGTGGGCGGCGTGGCACTACCTGCGGGCAGGGCGGACGATCGATGCGGATCTTGCGAGGGCGGATGAGGATGATGCGGTGGGTGACAAGCCTTCACGGCTCGGCTAAAACTGCACGATTGTCACAATAATGCTGCCAGCAGACGATGCGGCGCTGACTTATTCTTCTTCACTGATTCTTATCGCCGTTCGACTTGTGCGTAAACCTCGATGTGTATAGTTTGTAGTTTTATACACATCGAGGCGACATGCGAACCAATATCGACATAGACGACGACCTTATGCGCGATGCTCTGAAAGCCGGCGGTTTCAAGACCAAAAAGGACGCTGTCGAGGCGGGTTTACGTCTCGTCGTCAAAACCCGCAGCCAGGGACGAATCCGGCGCTTGCGCGGGGCTTTGCAATGGGAGGGCTCGCTCGACGAGATGCGACGCGACAAATGATTGTCGTCGACAGCTCGGTCTGGATTGCCTATTTCAACGGTCAGGTGACGCGGGAAACCGAACTTCTGGATGAACTCCTCGGCGTTGAGCCAATCATGACGGGCGACCTCATCCTGGCGGAAGTGCTGCAAGGTTTTCGCTCCGACGGCGAGTTTCGCAAGGCCAAGGGCGCGCTCGATTCGCTAGTTTTCTCACCAATGATAGGCCGCCGGATTGCGCTCGCCAGCGCCCGCAATTATCGAAAGCTTCGAGCTAATGGCATTACCATCCGAAACACGATCGATATGCTGATCGCAAGTTTCTGTATCGAGAATGGTCATCGTCTTCTTCATGCTGATCGTGATTTTGAAGTGATCGAGGCCCACCTTGGGCTCGCCGTTCTCTGAATCGAATCTTCCTGAACTCAATCCTGGGGTGTGAGCCGGCCGTGTTCATGGCTAAAATACACCGATGTCAAATCCCATCGTGTTCATCGACTTTGCCGGCCCCGACGACGAAGCGCTCGGACGATTCTATGCCTCGGTCTTCGGATGGGAGCCGGACGACGCGGGCCAATTCTCTCCACCTGTCGTAGCCCCACTATCTTGCGCCATCCGTAAGGACCCGGCCGAGAAGCGCGTCTATGTCGGAGTGCCGGACGTGACGGCGTCTCTGTCGTTGATCGAGGAGTCGGGCGGCACGATCGACGTCCCTCGGTTTGAAGTGCCCGGCGTTGTCGTGCTGGGGCTGTTTCGCGATCCGGCCGGCAACCCGATGGGGCTTGTCGAAATGGATGGGGATAGTCCGCGCGTTCCGTGATCGCGAATCTCTCCAACCTCGCAAAAATACATAAATCGATCCAAAATTTGGGGTTGCAATAATGGTGTAATATTGCACCAGACTCTCTGGTATCGAAATCCTTATGCCCAGACAGAGCATTTCCTTAACTGATCCCAACGCACAGTGGCTGAGACAAAAGGTCGAAACCGAAGGCGAGTACCGAAGCAACAGCGAAGCCGTGAACGACCTGATCCGTAAGGCGCGTGAGATTGAGGCGCTGCGCGCGCATTTGTTACAAGCAGAGCAAAGCTGCCATACTTCGATGAGCGCCGAGGCGATTCTCGAGGAGATCAAAGCGGAAGCACGCCGCAATGGCGAGCTTTAGGCTTACCGAGAGTGCAAGAACTGACCTGGGTCGCATTTACCGTCGCGGTCTACGCGAGTTCTTGTCATGAATACGCGAAACATTGACGAACTGATCCGCGATCTGGCTGACGGCAAAACAGCGCGGTATCACTACTTCTGGGGGCACAAGCAACGCGGCTCCGCCGTTGATCACTCGTGCCTGAGCCAGTGGTATCCGGCAAGGTTCGAGTATTCGGGACATGCTTTTCCGACAGCCGAACATTTCATGATGTGGCGCAAGGCGGAAATCTTTCACGATCACGAAATAGTCGCGGCCGTCCTCAACGCCGATAGCCCGGGGTTGGCAAAGTCCCTGGGCAGAAAAGTCCGGGGCTTCGACCAGGACATCTGGGTCGAGCATCGCTGGGATGTGGTCGTATCCGGCAACCTCGCCAAGTTCTCCGACAATCCAGCACTCGAGAAGTACCTGCTGGCCACAGGAGATTCCGTACTCGTCGAGGCGAGTCCGTACGACCGCATCTGGGGAATCGGCATGGCGAAGAACGAGGCAATGAACGTCACGCCTGATGAGTGGCAGGGTGAGAACATCCTGGGCTTTGCGCTGATGGAAGTGCGGGAACGTTTGAGAGGACGGTAAGGCCTGTAAGATGTCCTCTGGTTGCCAGGCGATTGATCGGTCACCCGTGAAGGCGTGGTATGCAGCTGAAACCGGAGCATTCGATGGCCGAGACCGTAGTCTGTGTAGGTGCCGTGGTTCGACGGCACAAAAGTGTTCTCCTGGTCCGCCAAAGCCCGGGACACTCGCTTGAAGGCCAGTGGACGATTCCGTGGGGGCAGCTCGGCAGTGGCGAGTCCCCGACCGCCGCCGTGCTGCGTGAAACCCGGGAGGAAGCGGGAATCGTTGCAGCCGTCGATGGGTTGCTCGGCGTTCAGGAGCTCCCGGAGCCCTGGGTCGGTATGCTGGGCCTCGTGTTTCTTTGCACACACGTCGATGGCCAGCCCACGCCCGACCTGTGGGAAACGGATGCCGCACAGTATTTCGGCATCGATGAGCTTGCTACGATCTCCGATTCTCTCGAGCCGCTGACTGCGTGGATGGTTCGTCGCGTGTTTGCCGGCGACTTCCATCTGCTGCCTGCGAACGACTCTTGCCCATTTGCTCCAAGCCCAAGCTACCTGTGACGATGAAAATCCTTCGATCTATTCCCGCGTTCCTGCTTATCACATCATCGAGCCCCGCTCTGGCGGACAGACTGGTCCTTAGCAATGGCGACACGTTGAGCGGCGTTGTTGTTCGAGCGGACGATCAGTACCTGGTGTGGAGTTCGGCGCTGCTCGGGGAACTTACGGTAGCTGTCGACGACGTGGCCACCGTAAACGGCGTTGCGTTGACCGGCACACTTCGCAGTCCTGAGCCGATTGCCGCCGAACCCGTCGCCGGCGGATTTGCCGAGGCGATCTCCGCTGAGCTCGACGTGGCGTTCGAGAAAGACCAGGGCACGTCGGACAGCGAGGAGATCGAAGTGCGCTTCAAGTCCTCCTACGACTTCGGGCTCACGGTGGGTTTGCTGCGCCTCGAGCACGAATCGACCGAAGAGCGAGGCGTGAGAACCGAGGAAGACTACGAGCTGGAACTCAAGGCGGAACGCTACGCAAACACGGTCAACCTCGGCCGCTACTGGTATTTACGCGGCGACTGGAACCGGGACCGGTTTCGCACGACGGATGAATGGATCGCGGTGGGCGCCGGGCTGGGTCATGTCTGGCAGCCCGCGGAGAGTACACGCATCAAGCTGCAGGGCGGCATCGACGCCTGGTCGATTTCCTTACCGGACGACCGCCGCTCCGCTCCCGGCGGCCGGCTGTTGTTCGACTTACGACATACCTTCCAGGACTTCGCCAATCTGACCGCGTTTTCGGAGGCGCAGTTCGTGTGGGAACTCGGCGGGCGCCACAACCACATTGTCGAGACGTCGTCCGGCTTACGGTTGCCGTTCAGCGACTTCTTCTATGCGCAGCTCTCACTCGACTACGATCGCTTTGAATCGATCGAGGCGCCGGATATTGCCGACAACGACGAGAGCGAGTGGAACTTCAGAATGGGTATCCAGTGGGACTAACGCAATGACGTCAGTTCAGGGAGTGGCCGGACTCCGGTCTTCTTGTCGGTGAGCGAGCCATACGGCAACCAGCGCCAAAGCGGCGGGCAGAGCCTGGACAAAAAATATCGAAGGTTTGGCCGTGATCCCGCCGAAGATCCCGGCAACGATTACGCAGACGAGAAAAAACACTTGAATCGCGTAACTGTCCTGCTTGCGCAGCAGACTCCAGATGAGGCCGGCGGCCAGGAAACCGTTGTACAGCCCCTGGTTGGCGGCCAGCACCGCGGACTGCTCGGCAATCTCGGGCGTCATGCCGAAGGTCTTGAGCCCGATCGGTTTCGTCCAGAGGAACATTTCGAGAACGAGTATCCACAGATGCTCGAGGGCGACGAGTACGACCAGGAGAATCGATAGCTTCTTCATTGTTCTTACGCTCACGTTGCCGCACTTTTGTCGGTCGCGGGAGAGTGTAGCAATTTCGCGTCAGTATTTGGCGCAAGCGCGCGTTGCTGGCGAGTGCTTGCTGCCAAGGTCAATCGAGGTTAGCGTGCTCCTGGAAGGGAAAGTCATTCATTGAGTTTCGGCGGAGGTCCGCATGACATCCGAACGGTTTGCCTACGTCTGGCGATACACGATCGATCCTGATCATCGGTCGGCCTTTCTGGCCGCATACAACCCCACCGGAGAATGGGCTCAACTGTTCTCTAGCGATCCGTCGTACCTTGGAACGTCGCTGCTCGAGGACGTCGATCACCAGGATCGCTACGTCACGATCGACTACTGGAAAGCGAAAGCCGATCGGGATGCGTTTCGGGAGCGATACGCCGACGAGTTCAACAAACTCGACAGCCGGTGCGAAGCGTTTACGAGAGAAGAGGAGTTTTTTGGCGACTACCTCGAAGTCGAAGGAGCCGCCGCTATACCGACCGCAAATACCACTCGAAGTCCTTGATCGGCACGTCGTTGTGGTACTGCGCGTTTTCGGCGCGGCGGTTGGTCAGGAAATGTTGGCACCACTCGGCGCCGAGGTATTCGGGCAGCACGCGGCTGCGGGAGAACTTCGTCAGCGCCTGGTCCCATCGGGTCGGAATCTTCGCTCGCAGCCTGAGTCGCTGGCCTTCCTCGATCATCTTCGGCGGCTCGATGCGCTCGCGTAGCCCGTAATCGACGCCCGCGAGGATACATGCTGTGACGAGGTAGGGGTTGGCGTCCGCGCCCGCAACGCGATGCTCGATGCGCAGGTTCTTGGCATCGGAACCCGGTATGCGGATGGCGACCGCACGGTGATTGACGCCCCAGTTGAGATCCACGGGTGCGAACATTTCGGGCCGCAGCCGGCGATAGGAGTTGGCGTTTGGCGCGAAGACGGCCGTGGCTTCGGGCATCGTTTTCAGCAAACCGCCGACGGCATGGCGCAGGCGTTTCGAGTACGGCGGTGAGGCTTGCCGCTCGCTGTCGTTCGAGAAGTAGTTGCGGCCTTTGCCATCAACGAAACTCAGGTGCACGTGCAGGCCGTTGCCCGAGTCGTGCTCGAACGGTTTAGCCATGAAGCACGCAACGAAACCGTGTTTCAGCGCGGCAGCCTTGATTACGCGTTTCAGCAGCACCGCCTGATCGCAGGCAAGCACCGGGTTGTCGTGGTGCAGGAGGTTGACCTCGAACTGGCCCGGGGCATATTCCGCAATGGTCGAGTCGGCCGGGATGTTCTGTGCGTCGCACCAGTCGTAAACATCTTCGAGGAACGGTTCGATCGCGCGCAGGTCTTCGGGGTGATACACCTGTGCACCCAGCTGCGGCCGGCCAATACCCGGCACGATCGCGGCGGCGGGCGTGGGATTTTCGCCGTCGTTCCTGAGCAGGAAAAACTCCAGCTCGGTCGCCATGACGGGTGTCAGGCGCCGTTTTGCAAACCGTGACAGGGTGCGTTCCAGGATTGCCCGCGGATCGGCAAAAAACGGCTGGCCGTCATGGTCGTACAACCGGAACAGCGCTTGTGAGGCGGGCCGCCGCGACCAGGGAATCGGCGCGATGCTGCCCGGAATGACGCGCGCGTCGACATCCGGATCGCCGTCTTCCTCGCCGTAGGGCAGTCCGGGCACGGTTTCGCCAAGCGCCGACAGCAGCACCGTGCCGCCGCAGAACGGAAAACCCGTAGTGACCGCCTTCTCGAAATCCCGACGGCGCACGCGTTTGCCCTTCAGTATGCCGTGCATGTCGGCAATCAGGAGTTCCATCGCCGTCGACTTCGGATGCTTTCTCAGGTGGCGCGAGAGCTCGCTCTTGGGTGACGGGGGCGACGGCATGTTCGAATTCTTTCTCAACCTGACCGCCCGGAGGATCGCCGATTACCCGTTCGGGTACAAGGTGTGCTGGCAGGAAAAATAGAGTTTGGTCATGTACTTATTGGCAGCCACTGGCGTATCCTACGGATCGTCTGGATCGTCCGGGAGTAGCGGGGTTCGTCCCCATATGGCCCCCAAGCCCGTCATTGCCGTTCCCTGCGACCGCAGGATCGTGGCGCCGCACCCGTTTCACATGGTTGGCGAAAAATACGTCGCTGCACTGACCGACGCATCGGATGCGTTGCCGCTGCTCGTGCCCGTGTTGCCGGATCGCATCTCCGCTGATGCCGTGCTCGATCAGGTCGACGGCGTGCTGCTGACCGGCAGTCCCTCGGACATCGAGCCCCATCACTACACGGATGAGCCGGGCCACCCCGAGGCCAGCCGGGATCCGCATCGCGATGCGCTCAACCTGCCGCTGGCGCGGCGGACACTCGAGCGCGGTATCCCGCTGTTCGCGATCTGCCGCGGCTTTCAGGAGTTGAACGTCAGCCTCGGTGGCACGCTGCATCAGAAACTATCGCTGCTCGGCGGGGATATTCAGCACAAGGAGAACCCGGACGAACCGGTTGAGCAGCAGTACGCTGCCAGCCACGACTTACACATCGAACCCGGCGGGCTCCTGGCCGGCCTGCTCGGCGGCAAGACCGAGATCCGGGTCAACTCGCTGCACGGGCAGGGTGTCCGCGAGCTTGCGCCCGGTCTCGACGTCGAGGCACGCGCGCCCGACGGTCTGATCGAAGCCTACACGGTCACGGGAGCGGCGGCGTTTGCACTGGCCGTACAGTGGCATCCCGAGTGGCAGGTGCTCGACAACGAAGACTCGACGGCACTGTTCCGGGCTTTCGGCGACGCCTGCCGGGAACGGCAGGCAACCCGCGCCTCAAAGGGGGCAGCATGAGCAAAGACGAGGTAATCCGGCCGTGGCTGGAAGAGCGGCGTATCGACGACGTCGAGGCTTTTGTGCCTGACATGGCGGGCGCGGCGCGCGGCAAAGTGGTGCCGGCGGACAAGTTCCACAGCGGGTCGATGAAACTGCCGGAGTCGATTTTTCAGCAGACCGTCTCGGGCGATTACATCGATAATCCGAATAACGTCGAGGATCGCGACATGGTTCTCGTACCGGATCCGTCGACTTTGAGGCCCGTGCCCTGGGCTGCGGAACCGGCGGCTTCGATTTTTATGGACTGCTACCGGCGCGACGGTTCACAGGTCGAGGTTTCTCCGCGCGCCGTGCTGCGTGGTGTGCTCGCAAAATACGAATCGCGGGGCTGGATCCCGGTCGTTGCCCCAGAGGTGGAGTTTTACCTGCTGAGCCCACACTCCGACCCGCAGGAGAAAGCGCAGCCGCCCGAGGGCAGGCTCGGCTGGACCGAGGGCAGACAGCCTTTTTCGATCGACACGATGAACGACTTCGATCCGTTCATCAATCTCGTTTACCAGTACTGCGAGGTGCAGGACATCCGTATCGACACAGTGTCGCAGGAGTCGGGACCCGCGCAGTTCGAGCTCAACTTCCTGCACGGCAACGCCGTCGACCTTGCCGACCAGGTGTTTTTGTTCAAACGCACGATTCGCGAAGCGGCCATCGAAAACGAAATGCACGCGACTTTTCTCGCCAAGCCAATGGCGCAGGAGGCGGGCAGTGCGCTGCACATCCACCAGAGCGTCATGGACAAAGGCGGCACCAACGTGTTCTCAGCAGCCGACGGTGAGCCCAGCGCTCTGTTTCATGGATTCCTCGGTGGTCTGCAGCGGTACCTGCCGCACGCCATGCTCGTGCTGGCGCCGTACGTCAATTCATACCGGCGCTTTCTGAATCCGCTGGCCTCGCCGGTCAATCTGGCCTGGGCCGTCGACAATCGCACGGTCGGGCTGCGCGTGCCCGAATCCGATCCGGAAAACCGCCGCGTGGAAAATCGTTTGCCGGGCGCCGACGTCAACCCATACCTCGCGCTGGCGGCAACGCTGGCCTGCGGCTACCTCGGCATGATCGAGGGGCTGACGCCGACGCAGGAAGCCGAGGGCAGCGCCTACGACACCGGTGATTTTGGTCTGCACCGGCACATCTCGGCGTCGATCGACACCTTCCGTTCCAGCAACGCGATGCGTAGCATGCTCGGAGAAAACTTTGTCGACCTGTACTGCAACCTCAAGGAAGACGAGTATCTCGAGTTCGAGGAGATCATTACGCCCTGGGAGCGTGAGGTGCTGATGTTCAACGTGTAGTGTCGAGAAGCATCACGGCCCACCAGGGAGAAGACCAAGATGGCGGCCATCGAGAAGCGCTCGCGCGACGCCTGGCAGGCGCTCGATTCGGAGCATCACTTACACCCGTTTACGGATCACAAGGCGTTGGCGAGCAAGCGCTCGCGCATCATTGCGCGTGCCGACGGCGTGTACATCGAAGATGTCGACGGCAAGCGCATACTCGACGCGATGTCGGGACTGTGGTGCGTTAACGCAGGTTACGGTCGCGAAGAGATTGTCGAGGCGGCCGCCGCTCAGCTTCGCGAGCTGCCTTACTACAACAATTTTTTCCAGTGCGCTCACCCGCCCTCGATCGAGTTGGCGTCGATGCTGACCGAGCTGGCGCAGCCGCAGTTCAAGCGTGTCTTCTTTGCGGGCTCGGGCTCCGAGGCGAACGATACGGTGGTGCGTATGGTGCGCCGCTACTGGGATCTCATGGGGCAGCCCGAGCGGCACACCATCATTAGCCGCAAGAACGCCTACCACGGCTCCACGGTAGCGGCGGCGAGCCTGGGCGGAATGAAGCCCATGCACGAGCAGAGCGGGCTGCCGATCCCGGGTATCGCTCACGTGGAGCAGCCTTACTGGTTCGACAGCGATCGCTCCCTTGACCCCGAGGCGTTTGGCCTCGTGGCCGCGCGCTCGTTGGAGCAGAAGATCCTCGAACTGGGGGCCGACAAGGTGGCGGCGTTTATCGGCGAGCCCATCCAGGGCGCGGGCGGCGTTGTGGTGCCCCCTGCAAGTTACTGGCCCGAGGTGCAGCGGATCTGTGACGAATACGGGATCTTGCTGATCTCCGACGAAGTCATCTGTGGCTTCGGCCGTCTCGGGTGCTGGTTCGGGGCCGATTACTTCTCGACCCGCCCGGACTTCATGCCGTTTGCAAAGGGTGTAACGTCCGGCTACCTGCCGCTGGGCGGAGTCCTGGTGTCGGATCGGGTCGCGGACGTGCTGATCGACAAGGGCGGCGAGTTTTTCCATGGCTACACGTACTCCGGTCATCCTGCCGCCTGCGCGGTGGCGATCGCCAACCTCGGCATACTCAGGCGCGAGAATCTCGTTGAGCGTGTTGCCGACGACATCGGACCCTATCTGCAGGCGCGCTGGCACTCGCTCGCGGAGCATCCTCTGGTCGGCGAGACGCGTATGGTGGGCCTGATGGGGGCCTTCGAAATGGTCGACGACAAAGCCTCGCTGCGCCGGTTTGAAGAAGCCTACAGAGCAGGCACCGTATTCCGCGACCGCTGTATCGAACGGGGTGTCGTTCTGCGTGCGGTCGGCGATACAATCATTTGCGCGCCGCCACTGACGTTGAGCAAAGCCGAGGCTGACATCATCGTCGATACCGCGTGGTCCGCATTGGATGAAACGCACGAGCACATCAAAGGACGCCCTGCATGAGCGCCGAGAGCACCACAGTCGACGGAGCGATTACCAAGAAGGAGCTGCGCGGCACGGAAACCGAACCCACTTACGGCGGCGTCTTGTCGTTTGCGCGCCGCCGCTACACCAAAGATCTCGACGGTGTCGACGTGGCGGTCTGCGGTATTCCGTTCGACACGGCAACAACCAATCGCTCAGGCGCACGCATGGGGCCGCGCGCCATTCGCGCGGCGTCGTCGATCATGGCCTGGGAGCGACCCTACGGGATGCCCTTTGACCCCTTCGAGCGATTGGCCGTTATCGACTACGGGGACTTCTATTTCGATTTTGGTGCGCCCGAAGGCGTGCCCGGGCAGATCGAGGAGGCGGCGTTTGCCGTGCTCGATCAGGGGCCGTCGGTGCTGGCGCTGGGCGGCGACCATTTCCTGAGCTACCCGCTGCTGCGAGCGCACGCGCGCAAGTTCGGAAAGGGCCTGTCGCTGTTGCATTTCGACGCGCACAGCGATACCTGGGAGGAGCCTGAGCGCCGCGTGGATCATGGGACGATGTTCTATCACGCGGCAAAGGAAGGACTGGTCGATCCGGCGCGGTCCGTGCAGATCGGCATACGCACGACCAATCCCAAGACGCACGGATTCCAAATCCTCGACGCTCCCTGGGTGCACGCCAACGGTATCGACGCGGCCGTGGATCGTGCCCGCGAAGCCTTAAGCGACCGCCCGGTCTACGTCACCTTCGACATCGATTGCCTGGATCCGAGCTACGCGCCGGGCACCGGCACACCGGTATGCGGCGGGCTGACCAGCCATCAGGCCATGAGTCTGCTGCGCGGCTTAGCCGGAATCAACGTCGTCGGCATGGACGTCGTGGAGGTTGCGCCCGCGTACGATGTCGGCGAAATCACCGCGCTCGCGGGCGCGCACCTGGCGATGGAGATGCTCTATCTTCGCGCGGCGCGCGAACGCGGTTGAGGATCAGGCAACCAGCTTGTCGAGGCTTGCCGCGTAGTCGCTCTGCGGGCGCACGCCGACGAACGTATCGACGACCGCGCCTTTGTGGAACAACATGACCGTCGGTATCGAGCGAATGCCGAACTGCATTGCCACGTTTTGATTGGCATCGACGTCAACTTTCGCCACGGTAGCCCGTCCGGCATAATCTTTCGACAGCGTTTCGATGACCGGGCCGAGTGCGCGGCAGGGTCCACACCATTCCGCCCAGAAGTCGACGAGTACCGGCTTGTCCGATCCCAGCACCTCTTCCGTAAAACTCTGGTCCGTTACCGCAACGGTTGCTGTGTCTGTCATGGCTGTTCTCCTTTACGCTTTAGCGTCAATTGGGCCCGCAAGCGCGTCCCGTTTTCCTTTGCAGCTTGCGACGTGGTGACCCGCGCCAAAATTTCAACCCGTGACCGCCCGGCGGGCGTAACCGTGCCCGCGCAGCGCCGAGCCGCTGTTGTTGAAGACCGGCGCGCGGCGCAAGATGTTTCAGAACTTGGGCTTCTATCGATTGTGGAAAACGGTCTATGCATAAAAGCAGCCTGAACGCTTTCTTTCAGCGCTATCAGAGCACCGGCGAGCCGCTCGTGCTCGGCCTTGTTGTCGGCAGCTCCGGCTCGACCTACAGCAAACCCGGGGACTGCATGCTGATCGATGGCGAGGGTCAGTATCACGGAATGCTGTCCGGGGGTTGCCTCGAAGGTGATCTGGCGCTGCGCGCGGCTGCCGTACTCGACAGCGGCACCGCGGAGCGGGTCGTCTACGACCTGGTCTCCGACGATGAACTGTGGGGGTTGGGCGTGGGTTGTGAGGGTGTCATCGACGTCCTGCTCTTGAAGCTCGAAGCCGGCAACGGCTATCAGCCGTATGCGGCACTGGCGGCCGTCTTCGAATCGACCGAGCCCGCGAGTCTTGCTGTTGCGCTCGAATCGGAGACTTATCCTGCCGGCGCCGCTGCCGTGATGGGCGACGGCGGCACCGTTTTCCTGCAATCACCTGATTCTTTGGCTGATTTCGCGCCTGATCTTGCGCAAACCGCGCACGGCAGTCGCGTGACAGCAAAAGACGGACACACGGAAGTGATTTGCCTGCGGGTCCTGCCGATACCGAGGCTGCTGTTGCTGGGCGCCGGCCCCGATGTCGTGCCGCTCTTGAATCTTGCGCGCGAACTGGGCTGGCATACGACCATCATGGATCACCGGCCGGCCTTTATCGAACGTCCGGAGCTGTCGATGGCCGACGAACGCCATTGCGCACCCGCGGCGGCCCTGGGCGAGTCGTTGGCCGGGAGGCACTTCGACGCCGCCGTGGTCATGAGTCACCATCTCGATAGCGACCGCCACTATCTTCGTCGCCTGGCCGATAACGCGGTTGCGTTTGTTGGCCTCCTCGGTCCGCCTTCCCGCCGTGACCGGCTGCTCGGCGAACTCGGGGCGGAGGCCCGTCGGCGCCTTGAGCCTCGCCTGCAGGCACCGGTTGGCCTCGATCTGGGCGGGCGGGGCGCGGCGTCGATTGCGCTGTCGATCTGCGCGGGGATTGAGCAGTACCTGAACGAGCGCGCCGTCGTTCGGCCTTGACGGCCACGGTCCCAACAGTTTTTACCGCCCGCACAATCGCTGTCGCACCGTCAGTGCGGTAGCAAACTGCCGCCGGTCACGAGCTCCGGCGCCGTTTCTCAGGCGTGTCCGTTCTCTTTGACGGGCAGGAATATGTCCACCATCATGTCGGCGAGCGACTCGACGGTCTCGCGGGACTCGAAGTCGACGCCACTCGTGCGGCGGATCTCGAGGTTGGACGCGAGCAGACTGCCTGCCGCGGCACGGATCAGATTGAACAGCAGCGCCGGATCTCCGCCCGGAGCCAGTCCCAGATCCTGCAAGTGGGACAGCCGCGCTACGGTGTCCTCATAGAACGGCTTGAGATGCTTGTCCACGAGCCAGTTGAGTCGGGCGTTGGGGTAGCTGGACTCGTTGAGCATCATCTTGTGGAGAGCGGGCTGACTTTGCGCGTACATCACGTAAGCGCGGATCAGGGTTGCCATCTGCGCGCGGGGCCGGCTTGCTTCGGAGCGCGCCAGCGCCCGGTTGAGCGAATCGTTGAATTCGCTCCAGATCTTGTCGGCACCGGCCCTCCAGAGCTGATCCTTGCTCTTGAAGTGGTAGGTGATTAGTGGATGGTGAACCCCGGCCCGTTCCGCAATATCGCGCGTCGACGTGCCTTTGAAGCCATTCTCCGCGAATGCCTCGATGGCTGCGTCAATCAGCTTCTGCTGGGTCTGGACGGATCTTTGTTGCTGTTTTCGCGCTACTGGCTGAGCGGCTAGCTGAGTATCGGACACAAATGAGACTCCAGGGCCCAAAAAGTCCGCTAAGCTTAGCCGCTCCGCGCGGGTGTTTCCAGCATGTCTAAAATTGCCCAGTAGTGCCCGGGCGCCGGACGCACCGTTTATTCGATCGCGAACATCATTCTGACGCCCGCCCGCTTCTCGACGTAGCGATCATTCTCGATAACCGGCTCGAACTCCCACTTCTCAACCGCTTTGATGGCGGCGTTGTTGAAGACATCGCCGGGTTCGGAATCGCGAATTTCAATATCGGCGACCGTGCCGTCCACCTGCACGGTGAATACGACGTCCACCCAGCCCGAGACGCTGCGGCGTTCCGCCGCCCGAGGGTACTTCGGCGCGACGTACTTTGTTCGCGTGAGTGAGCTGATCGCAACCGGTGTGTCGTTGCGGAGCGGAGTCGCAGGCGGCGTGCTGGCCGTGGTCGGCGGCACCACCGAGCCGGCGCTGTTGCCGGCGGAAGGTCCTGCCGTCGCCGCGAGTGCTTGCGGGGCTGGCTCTTCCGTTGTGCTGTCCGCGGGCGAGGCGGCGGCTTGACGCTCGGCCTCGACTTCGGCTTCGGCGGCGAGGCGCTGCGCTTCCGCCTGGCGTGCAGCCTCGGCCTGTCGCTCGGCCTCCGCCTGGCGTTCGGCCTCGGCGCGGGCTTCGGCTTGACGGCGCTCGTCTGCGGCGCGTTGCCGAGCGTCACCCAGCGCGCGGCTGGCGCCGGCCAGCTCCGCGCTGCCGGCGTCGATTTCGCGCACGTCGTTCAAGAGCCGTTCGGCTGTGCCGAACCGGCCATTGTCGATAGCCGTGCGGGCCTCGAGCACCAGCGTGCTGGAAATCATTTTCAGGCCCGCCTGCGCCGCCGGGTTGCCCGGATCGTTGCTCAATGCCAGCTCGTAGTAGTAGCGGGCGTTGTCGTTGGCGGGTTCGAGCAGCTGCCCGGACGCAAGCCTGGCCGCGGCGGTGGCCAGCACGTCTTCGACGCGTTCCGCGCTACGGGCCTCGTTCAGTTCGGCTTCGACAAGGACAATTTCGCTGGTGTCCGCGGGGTTGAGGCTACGCGCGGTCGCAATGGACTCTGCGGCATCCTGGTAGCGTGAATCGAGTATGGCTGCGCGCGCGGACGCAAGGGCATCGCGAAGCTGCATCTGCTGAAGCTGCGCCGTCAGGAACGGCAGGCGAGGGTGGCCCGGATCGGCCGCACTGACCCGACCGATGGCCTCGGCGGCGTCGCTTACGCGACCCTCGAGCATCGCGGCTTCAGCGAGCGAGATGGTCTGGTCAATAACGTCCGCAAATTCGTCGGCGAGCGCGCTGTCCGTGGGGTCGGCGGCAATGGCGCTGGCAAACGCTTCGACGGCGTTGTCGCCTGCCGGTGCATAGATCTGTCCCGCATCGCGGAGCTGCCGTGCCGTGCCGGCGAGGGCGTCTGCGTCAACCGTGGTGCTGACGGGTATCTGCGATTCGCCAACCGTGCCGGACGGCACCTGCGGTGCCGGGTCCGTGGCGGCCGGCGGCACATCGGCCGTCGACGGCGGTGCGCCAGCCGGTTCGTCGTCGCCACTCAGCATCCAGAAGCCAAGGGCGGCGACCGCAACAACTGCCGCGGCAATCCCGCCCAGTACCTTCACGTTCGAGAACGGTGAGCTGCCGCCGCTGTCGGCGGTCGCCAGGTTGTCGAACGGCACTTCGGGTCCAGGTTCGGGTTCGGGCTGTTCTTTCCGGCCCGTGATCGATTCGCTGACCGTGGCCACGATGCCGGTCATGGTTTCCGTGAAACTCTTGTCCTTCTCGTCGAAAGCGTCGGTCAGCCCGCTGTCGGGTGCCTCGATCTCGATGTCGGGGAGTATCGTCGGCTCTTTTCTGCCCTCGACCGGTGGCGCTTCAGCAGCGGGAGTGGGGGGCGCTTTGGCCGGCGCAGCCTGCTTGGGCGGTTCCGCAACGGCCTTCTCGGCCGCCTTCCTGGCCTCTTTTTCGGCGGGCTTGCTCGCCGGTTTGGGCGGTTCTGCCGCCGGCTGAGGCTTGTCGGGGCCTGCGCCGAGTTTGAACGCGGAATCCGGCGCCTCGAGGTGATGCTTGACGGATGCCTCGATTGCGAGGCGCGCCCGACCGGGCGATACCGGCTTGAGCAGGAAACGGTAGACCTTGCCGCGGTTGATCAGGTCCATCAGCATTTCGCCGTCGTCGCGCCGTCCCGCAACGATGGACACCAGGCGTTTTGTCGTGCGACGTAAGTGTACGGTCAGTTTCTCGACGTTCGAGCCGACCATGCCGGCATCGACGACCACGACGCCAACCTTGTTGCTGCTGATGGCTTCTTCCGCCGCGGCGAGCGTGTCGGCGGCGAAGACGTTGTGGAGCCCGCGCGTCGATTCGCGAATGGTCGTGAGGAACTCCTGATCTTTCGACAGCACGAGGACGTCAACGGCCTGCGCGCCCGCGGTTACTGCCGCCGACACGCGTTTGGGGTCGAGTATCGGCACCGTGCCGGTGCCGTCAGAGATGATCGTGGCGCCGTTTTCGCTCGTCTCCATGACGATGTGCTGGCCGGATTCATCCGGGTTGGCGCGCGTGTCGTTGGCCGACTCGGCCAGCGCCATGAGCCGCATCTGCCGCGTGGCATTGTCGATCAGCTTGGTCAGGTCGTCGCTGCTGATGCCACCACGGACAACCTGGAAAACTTCCTTTTCACCGACCAGGGCTTCGAGCCCCTTGTCGTTTTGACCGGCAAGCAGAATGCCGATTGTCTCCGGAGAGCGTTTCTTCGCCTCGCGGAGCGCTTCGACCCCGCTCATTCCCGGCAGGTTCTGCGCGGAAATGATGACGTGAATCGGAGTCTCGCCGAGGGTGTTCAGAGCCTCCGTGCCGCTCGTGGCGCAATGCACGGTGTAGCGATCAGTGATACCGGCGCTCAGGGTGTCGAGCGTGGTCTGTTCGCTGTGCAGCAGCAGCACCTGTGTTTTGAATTGCTCAAGGGGCACTTCCGGACCTCCGCGTTTTATGTCCAATGGCCAGCGTCTTCTCGGCGAACGTGCAGTATATCCCCGTGTTATTCGAAGCCTGTCGCCCGAAGCCGACGGAATTGTCAAATTGTGACGAGTCGCACAGTTGCCGTGCAGGTCACGTCACGTTCGGCCTTACGGCGGCGCCACGGGCGCTCTCTAGCGGTGCAGAGCCCCGTTTACGACGGTGCGCCGGCCTTGCTGTCGATCTCCTCCTTGAGGTTTGCAATGGCTTCTTCCACGGGCAGCACAGTCTGCCGTTTTGAGCCCAGACGCCGGATCGCCACGCTGTCCACCTCGACTTCGCGCTGGCCCACCGCAAACAGCACGGGGACCTTCGAGACGCTGTGCTCACGTACTTTGTACGAGATTTTCTCGTTGCGCAGGTCGGCTTCCGCCCGGATGCCCGCCTTGCGCAGACGCTCGACGACACTCCTTGCAAAGTCGTCCGCGTCCGACGTAATGGTCAATACTTTCACCTGCAACGGTGCGAGCCACAATGGCAAATTGCCGGCATGATGCTCGATTAGTATGCCGATGAAGCGTTCGAGCGAGCCGAAGATGGCCCGGTGCAGCATCACGGGCACGTGTTTCTCGCCATCTTCGCCAATGTAATGTGCGCCGAGACGACCGGGCATGTTCAGGTCGACCTGCAGCGTTCCGCATTGCCAGTCACGGCCAATGGCGTCACGCAGAACGAACTCCAGCTTGGGCCCGTAGAACGCTCCCTCGCCCGGGTTGTGCGTGTACTCGAGTTCAGCGTCTTCGAGCGCCTTGAGCAAGGCGGCTTCGGCCTGGTCCCATACGGCGTCTTCACCGACCCGGACCTCCGGTCGGTCGGCGAACTTGATACGCACGTCGTCGAATCCGAAACTCCGATAAATGCTCAGAATCAGGTTGCAGACGGCGATGGATTCGCTGGTGATCTGATCGAGTGTGCAGAATATGTGCGCATCGTCCTGCGTAAACGCGCGCACGCGCATCATGCCGTGCAGCGCCCCGGACGGCTCGTAGCGGTGGCATTTGCCGAACTCGGCAACCCGGTAGGGCAGGTCGCGGTAGCTCGTGATGCCTTGCTTGAACACCTGTACGTGCCCCGGACAGTTCATGGGCTTGATGGCGTAGTGCCGGCCGTCCACCGTTTCGGTCGTGTACATGTGCTCGCCAAACGATTGCCAGTGGCCGGACGCTTCCCAGAGTGAGCGGTCGACCACTTCCGGGGTGTTGATCTCGCGATACCCGGCGGCATTCTGCTGCTCGCGCATGAAGCCGATCAGCGTCTGGAACAGCGTCCAGCCGTTTGGATGCCAGAATACGGCGCCGGGCGCCTCTTCCTGGAAGTGGAACAGGTCCATGACGCGGCCGAGGCGCCGGTGATCGCGCTTCTCGGCTTCCTCGAGCATGTGCAGATACTTGCGCAGCGCCTTTTCGTTGGGCCACGCGGTGCCGTAAACACGCTGCAGCATCTCGTTGTTCGCATCGCCGCGCCAGTAAGCGCCGGACACATGGGTCAGCTTGAACGCCTTGCCGAGCTTGCCCGTCGACGGCAAGTGCGGTCCGCGGCAGAGATCGATGAAATCGCCCTGACGATAAAGGGTTATGGGCTCGTCGCTCGGGATATCGGCAATGATCTCGGCTTTGTATTCTTCGCCCATGTCGCGGAAAAACTGTACGGCCTCGTCACGGTCCCAGAGTTCGCGCTCGATGGTTTCGTCGCGCTCGACGATGGCCTTCATGCGCTCTTCGATGACCGCGAGATCGTCCTCCGTGAACGCCTCTTCGCGGGCAAAATCGTAATAGAAGCCGTTCTCGATCGCCGGGCCGATCGTTACCTGCGTTTCGGGCCACAGCTCCTTGACCGCCTCGGCCAGGACATGCGCGGCGTCGTGGCGCAGGAGTTCCACGCCGTCAGCGCTGTCTCGCGTGACGATCTCCACCGTGGCGTCGGAGTCGATCTCGCGCGTGAGATCCCAGAGTTCGCCGTTGACGCGCGCGGCTACGGCGTTTTTCAGAAGGTTTCTGCTAATGCTCTCGGCAACGGCGGCGCCGTGCACGGGGCTCTCGAATTCGCGGACTGAACCGTCCGGCAGACTGATCTGTGGCATTGTGATTTTCTGGTGTCGCTCTAAACGAAGGAGCCGGCTGGCTTCGCCCGCTTCTCGGACGGGATACCCGCTGGCCGGCTATTGTAGCGCCCGCGCTCGCGCAAACACCACCGTCGTCTTGTTATGCCGAACTGGGGATCACTACAATAGGCCGCTTTGCCGACGAGTGTCGACGACCATGAGCCAAGAGCCCCCGCGGGACTTCATCCGCGACATCATCCAGACGGATCTCGAATCCGGGAAGCACGCCGAGATCGTGACCCGCTTCCCGCCCGAGCCCAACGGCTATCTGCACATGGGGCACGTCATGTCGATCTGCCTGAATTTTGGCGTCGCGGCGGAAACGGGTGGGCGGACCTTCCTGCGCTACGACGACACCAACCCGGGCAAGGAGGACGAGGAATTTGTCCGCGCCATCGAGCGCGACGTCCGCTGGCTGGGGTTCGACTGGCAGAGCCGCCTGACACATGCGTCGGACTACTTCGAGGCGCTGTACGACGCTGCCGTGCTGCTGATCGAAAACGGACTGGCTTACGTCGACAGCCTGTCGGCGGAAGACATTCGGCGCTATAGAGGCACGTTGACAGAAGCGGGCACCGACAGCCCTTACCGCCAGCGCAGCGTCGCCGAGAATCTCGATCTGTTTCGGCGTATGCGCGCCGGCGAGTTTGCCGACGGCGAGCATGTGCTGCGCGCGAAGATCGACATGGCCTCGCCCAACATGAATTTGCGCGATCCGACGCTGTATCGCATTCGGCATATCGATCACCAGCGCACGGGTGATGACTGGTGTATTTACCCAATGTACGATTTTGCGCACACGCTGTCGGATGCCTACGAAGGCATTACTCATTCGTTGTGCACCCTGGAGTTTGAAGACCATCGCCCGCTGTACGACTGGCTGCTCGATCAGGTCGAGCCCGAGGGCCGGCCGCGGCAGATCGAGTTCTCGCGCCTGAATGTCGCGTATTCGGTGACCAGCAAGCGCAAGCTCAAGGCGTTGATCGACCAGGGTATCGTGAGCGGCTGGGACGATCCGCGCATGCCGACGATCGCGGGCATGCGCCGCCGCGGCTACCCGCCCGCGGCCCTGCGCGATTTTGTGCAGCGCGCCGGCGTGACCAAAAAAGACAAGCTGATCGAGATGGGCATGCTCGAAAACAGCGTGCGCGAAGCGCTGGGTGACGGGGCGCCGCGACGCATGGGTGTGCTGCGGCCGCTCAAGGTGGTACTGACGAACTATCCGGCGGAGCAAACGGAAACCGTGACCGCCATGAATCACCCGAACCGCCCGGAGATGGGGCAGCGGGAGGTGCCGTTCTCGCGCGAGCTTTGGATAGAGCGCGACGACTTCATGGAGGATGCGCCGCGCAAGTTCTTCCGGCTCAAGCCCGGCGGCGAAGTGCGCCTGCGCTCGGCCTACATCATTCAGTGCGACGAGGTGGTCAAGGATGCGGACGGCAACGTCGTCGAACTCCACTGCAGCTACGACGAGTCGACCCGCAGCGGCTCCGCGAACAGCGATCGCAAGGTGAAGGGCACAATACACTGGGTGTCGGCGTCGCACGCGGTCGACGCGGAAGTTCGTCTTTACGATCGTCTGTTCCGGGAGGCGAATCCGAATGCCGTCGACGACTTTACGAGCGTGTTGAACGAGAACTCATTGGAAACGCTTGCCGCGAAGCTCGAACCGGCGCTCGCAGACGCCGGCGACGAACCCGTGCAGTTCGAACGTCTCGGTTACTTCGTGAAGGATCAGGATTCGACGGCTGATCGAGCCGTATTCAATCGCGTCGTGAGTCTGCGCGACTCCTGGGCCAAGCTGGAGAAACAGGCGCTCGGCTAGCCTGGAGGTCTCACCGGCCAGACTTCCGAGCCAGGTATCGTCAGGCGTTTGCACCGTCGGTAATGACCAGCGGCGCGCCACGCCCGATACCCAGCGATTCCGCTGCGTTGCCCTCGGCCAACGCAATTTCCACGACGGCAAAGGAGTTGATCAGGGCGAGATGATCGCCCGGAGTCGCGCGGCCGTAGGTTTTCAGCATCGGCAGGGTGTGTCCGGCGACCGATACGACCGGTGACTTGAAGTCGTTCAACAGCTCGGCGTCTACGTTGCTGATCAGGTTGCCGAACGAATCCACCGTGACAATACTGCCTTTGATGCGGTTCGCCGATACCTCCGGTTCGTCGAGCCACCCGGGAATCCATTCGTCGGTGGCGGTGCCCAGGTCGGCCGCGGTCATGCGGCCGCTCGCGATCAGCGCCGCGGCGGGCGCAAATACGTCACGGCCGTGGAACGTGTTGCTCGGCGGCGGAATGCCCTCTCGAGCGAGGCGGCCGAAGTCCAGGTGCCATACCCGGGCATCTTCTGCCGCGTCGAGCAGCCCGGCCAGGAGCCCGTTGTCGGGCGCCATGAAACAATGGCCGTCCGTTTCGGCGAGCAGGATCCTGCGCTCGGTGCCGACGCCAGGGTCGACGATCGCGAGATGGACACTGCCCGCGGGAAAGTAGCGATACGCGCGGCTTACCCAGAAACCCGCCTCGGGCGGCCACTGCGCGGGGATGTCGTGGGTCAGATCGACAACCTTGGCGGCGGCGAAACGCGACAGGATGGCGCCGCGCATGACGGCGGCAAACGGCCCCTTGTGTCCGAAATCGGTCGTAATCGTAATGACGCCGGAAACCTGCACGGGGGCGCGTCAGACCGCCAGTCTGTCCAGGTGGAAATCGGCGTTGCCGAACAGCTGCCCGATCGCCGTCAGGCGCTTGAAGTAGTGGGCAATGTCGAGTTCCCAGGTGACGCCCATGCCGCCGTGAATTTGCACGGCTTCCTGTCCCACTTTTTTGCCGGCGGTGCCGATCTGGTACTTCAGTGAACTGATGGCGTGCGCCGTGCCTTCTTGGCCGTCCGCGGCGAGCATTGTGGCCCACAACAGCAGTGAGTAGCTCTGCTCGCACGCTGTAAGCATGTCCACCATGCGGTGCTGCAGCGCCTGAAAACTGCCGATCGGGACGCCGAACTGCACGCGGCTCTTCGAGTATTCGACGGTCTTCTCGGTCATGACCTGCATGATGCCGACGGCCTCCGCGCACACGGCAAGCGTCGCCTCATCGAATACGCTCCGGATAACGGGTAGCGCCTGTCCCGGTTCGCCCAGGCAGGCGTCGGCGGCTACCCGCAGGTTGTCGAATTCGATTTCCGCAGCCTGCTGGCCGTCGACCGTTGCATAGCGACGTACGGTCAGGCCGTCCGCGTCGCCCGGGACGAGAAACAGCGAGATCCCGTCCGCATCGTTCTGCCCGCCCGAGGTTCTCGCGGACACGATCAACAGGTCAGCGTTGCCTCCGTTCAGGACAACGGCCTTGTGCCCGCTCAGCAGATAGCCTTGATCGTCGGCGACGGCCGTGCTCGCCACGTTGTCGAGCTCGTATCGGCTCTGAGGCTCGATATGTGCAAGCGCCGCCTGGGTTTCCCCGGCGATCAGGCCGCCGAGCCACTCCGCCTTCTGCGCATCGGAGCCACTGCGGCGCAACGCGCCACCGGCCAGCACCACGTTGGCGAGATACGGCTCGACGACGAGTCCGCGGCCGAACAAGCGCATCATGAGCATGATCTCGACCGGACCGTAGCCGAAACCGCCGTCCGCTTCGCTGAAGGGCACGGCGGTCCAGCCGAGCTCGGCAAACTGTTTCCAGACCTCGTCGCTGTAGCCTTTCGGACTGCCCGAGTA
Organism: Woeseiaceae bacterium; assembly: GCA_028289545.1. Lineage (GTDB taxonomy): Bacteria > Pseudomonadota > Gammaproteobacteria > Steroidobacterales > Woeseiaceae > UBA1847. The sequence continues at coordinate 66,287 of JANQPG010000002.1, read as the reverse complement.
ACGCTGCCGGGTGTCGAAGTCGTAGTCGTTGCTCAGGTACTTCGCAACGCTGTCTTCGAGCATCTGTTGTTCTTCACTGAGAGAAAAATCCATGTAGCCGGTTCCTATTCAACAGGCCCCTAAAGCCCGAGCACGTGTTTGGCGACGATGTTCTTCTGGATCTCGTTGGATCCGCCGTAGATAGACGCCTTACGGAAGTTGAAGTAGCGCGACGACGCGCGCGTCTCGTTGCCTTCACCGATGCGTTCGTCGCGCGCAAAATCCGGCGCGTACTGTTCGGGAACAAAGGGCAGGGCGTAGTACCCGGCGGCGTCTACGTACAGTTCGTCGATGGCCTGCTGTATCTCCGTTCCGACAAACTTGAGAATCGAGGATTCCGGTCCGGGCGCTTTGCCCGCGGATACGGCCGCGAGCGTGCGCAGCTCGGTGAACTCGAGGGCTTTGAGCTCCACCTCAACCGCGGCGAGCTTGCGCATGAAGCTCGGGTTCTGCACCAGCGGCGTTGCGCCGCGCACAGACCGTTCCGCCTGCTCACGGAGCCGGCGGAGGCGAAACTTCGAGTGGTGCACGGCCGCAATGTTAGTGCGTTCGTGCTGCAGCAGGACCTTGCCGTAGGTCCAGCCTTTGCCTTCCTCGCCGACGAGGTTGGTCACCGGTACCCGCACGTCTTCAAAATGCACTTCGTTGACTTCGTGCTCACCTTCGATCGTGATGATCGGTTTGACCGAAACGCCAGGTGAGTTCATGTCGACGAGCACAAAGCTGATACCTTCCTGGCGGCGTGCGACGTCGCTGTTGGTCCGCACCAGGCAAAATATCCAGTCGGCGTGCTGTGCGAGTGTTGTCCAGGTCTTGGTGCCGTTGACGACGTAATGATCGCCGTCGAGGTCAGCGCGGGTTTTCAGCGAGGCGAGATCGCTGCCCGAGCCTGGTTCCGAGTAGCCCTGGCACCACCACACATTGCTCTCAAGAATATCCGGCAGAAACCGCTGCTTTTGATCGTCGTTGCCGAATGTGTAGATGACCGGGCCGACCATGCTGAGACCAAACGGCACAATATCGGGTGCGTTGACTTCCGCAAGCTCCTGCATGAACAGGTATTTTTGCACCGGCGTCCAGCCCGTGCCGCCGTATTCCTTCGGCCAGTTGACAGCGGACCAGCCGCGTTCGAAGAGCCACTTCTGGAATCGAACCTGGTCGTCCGGGCTGATCGTTACGCCTGAGTCTCGCTGGACTCGGATATCGTCGGGAAACTCGTTTTCGAACACACGTCGGATTTGGTCGCGAAATTCGAGTTCTTCCTGGCTGAAGGTCAGATTCATTGGCCGCCTTTGTTTGCTGGAGAGCGCGCCGCTACGATGCGCGGCACGCGCCTGGTTGGATTTCCGGATGTTCAAGCGCATGGCGCGGTCTGCCGGCTGCAGGTCTGCCGTGTCTCGCCGTGCTTATGCGACGAGCATTGCAGATCCGTCGCATTCTGAACCAGCGGCGTTGCGGTTGCAAAGCGGCCGCGGCCCATTCGTCGGTCCGTTTCCAGCTAGCGAGGAATCGGGCAGAATGCTTCGATGAGCTCAGACCCGACACCGGCGGCGCCGATGCGCGACGCGCTGCGACGACCCCTGCACGATCTCAGGATTTCGCTGCTCGATCAGTGCAACTTTCGCTGTCCGTACTGCATGCCCGAATCCGAATACCATGCCGACTATCAGTTTCTCGGCCGCAAGGATCGGCTGACCCATGCGGAGATCCTGAAGCTGGCGCGTATTGCCGTGAGCCTCGGCGTGTCGAAGATTCGCCTGACCGGCGGCGAGCCGCTCCTGGACCGCAACATTGAATCGCTGGTGGCCGGGATCGCGGAAATCGACGGCGTCGAGGATCTGGCGCTGACGACCAACGCGATGCTACTGGCGCCGCGGGCGCAAGCGCTCAAACAGGCGGGACTCGATCGTGTGACGATCAGTCTGGACAGCATCGACCCGGTGGTGTTCGCGGTCATGAGCGGCGGCCGGGGGAAGCTGGAGCAGGCGCTGGCGGGCATCGACGCGGCGGCCGACGCCGGGCTTGTGCCGGTGAAAATCAACGTCGTCGTGCAGCGCGGCGTCAACGATGCCGGGGTGCTCGATCTGCTCGAGCATTTCCGCGGCAGCGGCCACATTGTCCGCCTTATCGAGTTCATGGACGTGGGCAACCGCAACGGCTGGCGCATGGAGCAGGTTGTGCCTTCGCGAGAGCTGCTCGAGCGTATCGGGCAGCGCTGGCCGGTCGAGCCCAAGCAGCAGAACTACCCGGGCGAAGTGGCTCGGCGTTACGTGTACAGTGATGGCAAAGGTGAGATCGGCTTTATTTCCTCGGTGACCGAACCGTTTTGCGGAAGCTGTTCGCGAGCCCGGCTATCGGCGGACGGCATGCTGTACACGTGTCTGTTCGCCACTCACGGTACCGACCTCCGGGAACCCTTGAGGAACGGCGCTGATGACGAGGAACTCAAAGACATACTGGCACGGATCTGGCTGCAGCGAGCCGATCGTTACAGCGAACTTCGTCGCCCGGAACTTGCCGAAGCTCACGCGCAGTCGAAAGTAGAAATGTACCGGATAGGCGGGTAACACCTGCGCCGGTTTCTCGAGGAGCAATCATGAATACACTGAGCCACGTCGACGACGGCAACCGGCCGAGGATGGTCGACGTCAGCGGCAAATCGGTGACCGGACGCGAAGCCCGGGCACAAAGCCGTGTGTGGCTGCCGCCGCCGGTGCTCTCGGTGCTAGAAGACGGCGAACTGAACAGCAAGAAGGGGCCGGTATTCGCGACGGCGATTGTTGCCGGCGTCATGGCGGCCAAAAAAACCCACGAGCTGATCCCGTTTTGCCACCCTCTGGGTCTGGACAGGTGTGACGTAGAGGTTCGCGTGGTGGGTGATGAGGCGGTCATTGACTGCACCTGCTCCGTCGAGCACAAGACCGGCGTCGAGATGGAGGCGCTCACCGGCGCCAGCGTTGCCGCGCTGACCGTCTACGACATGGTCAAGGCGTTGTCACACGAGGTTGTTATCCGCGAAACCCGGCTCATGAAAAAAACCGGCGGCAAGGAGGATTTCGAGCGTGTCGAGTAGACCGATACACGGTTTGATTCTGGCCGGCGGCGCAAGCCGTCGCATGGGCCGGGACAAGGCACACATTGCCGCCGTCGGCAAGCCGCAGCTCGAACAGTGCGCCGACCTGCTGGAGCCGTTTGTCGACACCGCCTGGGTGTCGGTGCGGCAGGGACAGCCTGCCGATCCGCTGCGCGACCGCTATCCGCAGGTTGTGGACTACGTGCCCGACGGTGGGCCGCTGGCCGGTATCATTTCGGCGTTGAAGGCAAAGCCGGAAGCCGACTGGCTCGTGCTTGCCGTCGATCTGCCGCATCTTGATGCGGCAACCCTGGCCTGCCTGCTCGAGCAGGCTACCGATCCGAGGTTCACGGCTTTCCGAAGTCGCCACGACGGTCTACCGGAGCCTTTGTGCGCCCTGTATCGTGCGGGATGCGTGGAACTGCTCGAGCAGTACTTCGAATCGGGCGTCCGCTGCCCGCGCAAGGTGCTCATCAAAAGCGAGGCAGAACTCCTCGACTTGCCAAATCCGCGCGCACTCGACAACGTCAACACGCCGGACGATCTTCGTGCGGCCGGTCTCGAGGATGCGAGAGCATGAGTGAACAACCGTCCAAGACGATACAGGTACGTTATTTTGCGCTGTTCAGGGAGCGCGCCGGCGTGAGTGCGGAGCAACTGACCACGACGGCGGGCACGACGCTCGAGTTGTTCGAAGCGACACGCGAGCGTCACGGGTCAACCGAGCCGCACGGACACTGCAAGGTGGCCATCAACGATGTCATGGTGGGCTGGGATGCGCCGATTCGTGACGGCGATACCGTGCTCTTGTTCCCGCCGGTAGGGGGAGGCTAGTCGTGGTAGCCATAGTGACCGAAGCGATTGACCCGGCGATTCAGGCGAAACAGCTGCGTAATCCCGCGGCCGGCGGCTATGCGTCGTTTGAGGGTTGGGTAAGGAATGAAAACGAAGGCCGGGAAGTCAGGCGGCTCGAATACGAGGCGTACGAGCCGCTCGTGATCACTGAGGGCCAGCGTATTATTGCCGAAGCCGGCGAACGCTGGCCGATCATTGCGGCGGATTTTGTGCACCGTAGCGGTCTGCTCGAACTCGGCGACTGCGCCGTATGGGTGGGTGTTGCCGCCAAACACCGCGACGAGGCGTTCAAGGCGGGCCGCTACATCATCGACGAACTCAAGGTGCGTCTGCCTATCTGGAAGAAGGAACACTACGTCGACGGCGATTCCGGCTGGGTCAACTGCGAGCGCTGCGCGGCGCACGCACATGACGATGCGGCCCACACACATCACGACTAGAACCTCAGTCCGTAGCCTTCTTGAGCTTGTCGTAGTCGTCTTTCGTGTCGACGTCGATTTCGGCCTCTCGGCAGGGTAATTCGACGACGCGGGCGGCGTGTCGATCAAGCAGCACTCTTGCGCCGCGGTCGCCCGACAACGCAGCGAGTTCCGGAAGGTAGCGTTTGCCGAACAGCACAGGAGCGCCGAGCGTGTCGGCGTACCGGCTGGCTGCGATGGCGTCGTCCGCACCGTTCCAGGCAGCCGCCAGGTCGCGGTAGTGAGAGGCGGGCACGAGTGGCTGATCGCCGAGCGCAATCAAAAGCGCGTCGACGCTGTTGCCGAGAGCCCGGGCTGCAGCGGCTATGGAGCCGCCGATACCCTCCGGGTAGCGCTCGTTGACGATCAGAAACGGCGCGCCCGCGGCGTTTGCAACCTCGGCCGCATCCCGGCCCAGCACAATGGCGAGGATGTGCGGTTCGACAGCGGCGACGGCTCGCACGGTGTGGCGGATCAGCGGTTCGCCCGCAAGAGTCGCGAGTTGTTTGTTGTTTCCGAATCTCTGGCTTCGGCCGGCGGCGAGAATTACGGCGGCGAGCTTCATAAGGTAGAACCTGTCTCGAAAGAGATCGTGACCGGGCGTTTGCCTGATCCAGTATATCGTCGCTCGAGCCGTTTCAAAAAGTGCGCGAATACTTGCGGCCGGCGCGGCAAAGTGTTTTTCTAGCGCTGCCGGCTCAGCGCTGAGCCCGGATCGATTTTGGGGGAACGGGGATAACGGCTTGCATCGTATTACGTCCATTGAAGACGCTAAACGGCTCGAAGGACTGGAGGTCGGTCTGTCCGACTGGGTAGTCATTGATCAAAACCGCATAGACCTGTTCGCGGAGGCGACGGACGACTACCAGTGGATACATGTGGACGTCGACCGCGCCGGGCGGGAAATGCCCGACGGCAAAACCATCGCTCACGGTTATCTGACCTTGGCGCTGATCCCCGCGTTGACCGCAAATTTTGTGGATATCCCCAATCTCGAGCGCGGCATTAACCTTGGTGTCAACAAGGTGCGCTTTTATACGCCGGTCCAGGTTGGAGACCGAGTGCGGGCGCGCGCCTCGGTGATTTCCGCCCGCCGGCGGGCCGGCGCTTTGCTGCTGACCTCGGAAACGCGCATCGAGGTCGAGAACCAGCGCAAACCCGCTTGTGTGGCCGAGACCCTGGGAATGTACTTCCTCAACGAAGCCGAAGATACCGGGGAGGCCGAGGCGCCCAAAGCAGCCGACCAGGCCTGAGCCGCGGCGGGAATCCTCACAAAAAAAGGCGGCGAGCCGTTAAGCTCGCCGCCTTTCGTGTTCTACCGGTTGACGATCGATCTGACGATCAATCGAAGAAGTAGCGCAGCGTGATACCCCAGGTCCGCGGAATATTCGGGTAGCCAGAGAAGCTGCCGTCCTGAGCTACCGACGGGAACGCGCTCTGCAGGTACTCGTCGTCGTTCAGGTTACGCGCCCATATCGTGGCTTCGAAACCGTTGTCCCAGCGGATGCCAGCACTGGCATTGATGGTGCTGACTTCACGCGAGGCCAGGTCTGACGACACGTTTTCGATGACCTGTACGTCGCTCTCGTAGTAGTACTCGCCCCTCACGAAGCCGCGGCCGTTGAGCAGGTCGAAGCCGTAACGCGCGGACGTCGTAATACTGGTCTCGCTGATACCCGCCGGTGCCGTGCCGCTCAGGTCGACCGGGCCGTCCGGGCCGTTACCCAGCGGGAAGGAGTCGTATTCCGGGTCGAGGAACATGCTTGAGAACGACAGTTCCAGGTTGGCGGTCGGAGCCCACAGCATGTCGAGTTCGATACCCGTGGTTGACTGCTTACCCGCGTTGGCGAGGACGAAGCCCGTGCCGACGAACAGGTTCTGCTGGAAGCCCTCGATTTCCTGATCGAATACGGCGACGTTCAATATGACGTTATCGAAGCGAGATTTGAGTCCGATCTCGTAGAGCGTCGACTCTTCAGGCCCCGCGAATCGCGTGCCGGCAACGAGGTTGTTGACACCCAGTCCCGCGTTTTCCAGCGCAGCAATGTCACTCGCAAACGGCCGCGAGTCGCGCGACAGGTTCCAGGACGTTGCCTTGAAGCCGGTGCCGGCGCTGGCGTAGACGTTGACCTGGTCGGTCAGGTCGTAGGCGAAGCGTACGGTCCAGGTTGTGTCGTCGTCATCGGATGAGCCCGATTCAACGGCGTTCGGGTAGTTGACGATCGGCGGCAGGAACTGCAGCGGCGTCAGCGCGAGCAGTTCGTTGCAGTTCGGCGGCGGCGCGGCGGCTGAGCAGGCCGTCATGGATACGGTTTGCAGCTGCCCGATCAACGCCGGATTCATCATTGCGATCGTGTTGATATTGTCAGGCGTCGGCGGCAAACCGGTCACGGTCTGGAAAGCCAGTCCGAAGCCCACTTCTTGCAGGTCGAGCGCCGAGAAAGCGTCCGAGCCCGTAATGTTGAGCGTGGCGTCTTTTTCGTCTTCCACGTAGGCGACGCCAAGCGTCACGGTCGCGCGGTCGCCGAGATTGAAGTCGACCTGGCCGAACAGCGACGTTGCCGTGTTGTCGAGCGTGGCGAACTCGGTATTGCCCTGGCCTTCCGCGAAGAACAGGCCGCCAGGCAGCCCGAGACCCGCCTCGAGTGCGGCGAGCGGCGAGGGGTCCACGCCCGGCGTGCCGCCCGTGGCGAGTATCGTCAGTATGTCGGCGTAGCCGCGGAACGCGTCACCGTAAATGATGCCGGAGCGCTGATCGACTTCCTCGTCGAAGTAGAAGCCGCCCACAACCCACTCGAATGTGTCCGTCGAGCCCGACAACCTGATCTCTTGAGTCAGCGTGTCGATCTGGGTGTCCGTCAGGTTACCCGTGTCGTCGCTGATCAGACGCGCGCTCGTGAAGTCGACGTCCACGTTGTCGAAACGATCCTGTTCACGCAGCGCCGTAATCGAGGTCAGCGTCACGTTGTCGTTGAGATCGTAGTCCAGCTGCAGCGAGAAGCCCGAGTTGTCGATCTCGTTGGTCGGATCGAAATCGTAGAAGCCTTCGTAGGCAAACGGCGCGTTGGGAACAAGAGCACCGCCGACCAGCCCGATGGCCGCGCCGGTGGGTCCGTTCTGAATGTTGGCCACGCCGCAGCAGGCCTCGTCGAGCGTATCGAAATCGGCAATGAACCGCGCCTCGAAGCGATCGCTCGGCGTAAACAGCAGCTGACCACGTACGCCCGAACGGTTGATCTCGTTGAGTTCGCCGCCCGTCGTCAGGTTTTCGTAATAACCGTCGCGCTGGTTGTAGCTGCCGGACAGCGAGAAACCCACGGTGTCGCTCAAGGGGCCGCTAATGTCGCCCTTGAGGATCAACTGGCTGTAGTCGCCGGCCGTTACCGAGACGGAGCCCGTGGTTTCGTCGGTGTTCGGCTTTGCCGTGACGACGTTGATTACGCCGGCCGACGCGTTCTTGCCGAACAGGGTGCTTTGCGGGCCTTTGATGACCTCGATGCGCTCGAGGTTCGGAAAGTCCGCGAGAGCCGCCGCTGCGCGGGACCGATACACGCCGTCGATGTACACGGCCACCGAGGGTTCGATGCCGGCGTTGTTGGCGCCGTTGCCAAAGCCGCGGATGATGAAGGTGGTGTTGCCGCTCGCCTGGAGCTGGCTGACGCGCAGGCTCGGAACGAGCGACTGCAGATCCTTGATGTCGAGCACCTGGGCTTCGTCGAGCGCCGACTGGCTGACCACCGAAACGGCGACCGGCAGAGACTGCAGCGTCTGCTCCCGCTTCTGGGAAACGACCACAATCTCTTCCAGCACGGCATCGTCCTGCGCCATTGCCGTCGTGGCGATGCCCGATGTCAGGACGAGGCAGAGAAGCGTCGCCGAGCCGGCGAAACGGGCCGTCCGTTTACGAACAAACAGTGGAGTACGATTCATTTCTCCCCCCTTTGGAGAACGGCGCCCAATCCTTGAGGCGCGTAACATGCGGTAACCTCACCATAGCAAAGGTTCCGAGTGCAACCGGATCGTGAAATGCCAGAAGAAACAGCTGCTAAGAAACGCAAGCTAAAGTGTATTTAAGCGCGAAGAATAGCATGGAATCGGCCCGGAACCGCAAGCTTCGATGCATCCGGGGCACGCACTACTATCTTGACCGAGCTGTCTGTTTCCGCGGCGGCTCAAGAGAATTTGCACAGCGCCGTTATTGACCATAATGTTGCTGCGCGAAAACGATGCGGCAAGCGACAAAAGTTCGCTTTTGCCGACAAAACGATTGCGGAGCGGAACGCGCCAGAGTAGCCTGCGCGATCCTTTTTCCGCCGCTAGTCAGTTATAAGGGGAACACTGCATGGCCGATCCGCTACGGCTGTATGGGCTCAAGGCTCTGGTAACGAATGCTGCCGACGGGATTGGTGAGGCCGTGGCGCGAACGTTGATCAAGCACGGCGCCGAAGTGGTCGCCGCGGATACCATTAACAGCGGCGTTGAGCAGCATTACCGTCAGGTAAAAGGCATCACCGGGCACGTGTCGACGTTGACCGATCCCGGCAAGATGCCCGCGCTTGTCGAAGCCTGCGTCGATCACATCGGCGGCGTTGACATTGTCGTCGGCGATTTCCCGCTGTCGGCCGAAGCGCCCGTCGAAGCACCGGGTCCGGTACTCGACCGACTGCTGGACCTTCGCACGGCGCTCGTGTCGGCGCTGGCGCGCGCGGCGCTTCCGGAGCTCAAAAAGAGTCCCTCCGGACGGATCATCAACATTGGATTCCTGCGCAGCCTGTTTGCCGCCGGCGCGCGCGACGCTGCGCAGCGCGGTGAACAACAGCTGGCCGCGTTGACGCGGGCGCTGGCTGCGGAAACCGGCGAATTCGGGATCACGGCCAACTACGTGCAGCCCGGCGCCGTCATGACGCCCGTCAGCCGCGAGACGTTCCGCAAGGACAAGACCCTCAGAGACTACTGCATTGCTCACTCGGCGGCCCGGCGACTCGGCGAGCCGGTCGACGTGGCCAAGGTGGTGCTGTTCCTCGCCAGCGACGACGCGGGTTTTGTCAGCGGCACCGGGATTTCGGTGGACGGCGGCCGGACCGACGTTTAGAACCCAAGCCATGCACCCGGTACTTGCCGACCTGATTACGCTGCTGCGCCTCGAGCGCATCGAGGACAACATCTTCCGCGGTGAGAGTCGCGACATCGGCAGCCCGCAGGTGTTCGGCGGCCAGGTGCTCGGTCAGGCTCTGTCGGCGGCGCAGCTGACCGTCGAAGGCCGGGTTGCGCACTCGCTGCACGCCTATTTTCTGCGCCGCGGCGACATCAACGCGCCGATCGTCTACGAAGTGGATCGCGCACGCGACGGCGGCAGCTTTTCGAGCCGGCGAGTCGTGGCTATCCAGCACGGCCGGCCGATACTCAATCTTGCCGCGTCGTTCCAGGTGGCCGAGGAAGGCCTCGAGCACGCGGCGGCCATGCCCGACGTTCCGGGCCCGGGCGGGCTCGAAGACGTCACCCGGGCGGCCGAAGGCAAGCTCGACCGGATACCGATGATGATGCGGCGTTTTCTGACCGACGCCCGGCCGTTCGAGTTTCGTCCCGTGGAGCCGCCCGAGTTCGATCAGCCCAAACCGCGGCCGCCGGTAAAACACGTCTGGATACGTGCCGTCGACCGGTTGCCCGACGATCGTGCGCTGCACCAGAATTTGCTGGCATACGTATCGGACTATGAATTGCTGGGCGCTTCGACGTTGCCGCACGGGCTATCGTTCACCCGCGGCAACGTCATCATGGCAAGCCTCGATCACGCGCTGTGGTTTCATCGCGAATTCCGGATCGACGAGTGGCTGCTGTATTCCATGGACAGCCCGACCGCAACGGGCGCCCGCGGGTTCGCGCGCGGTCAGTTTTTTACGGCCGACGGCCGGCTGATCGCCTCGAGCTCGCAGGAAGGGCTGGTGCGCGTCGTGAACCCCGACACGGTGCGGCCGCGATCCGACCCGAAGGCGCAGGATTGATTGCCTCGCCCTACAGCGCCGACAGCTCTCTTCGATAACGCTCCGCGTTAGCGACGTACACGTCGGCGGATTGCCGGATCATGGCGAATGCCTCGTCGTCCAGGCTGCGCACGGCGCGGGCGGGCGAGCCCAGGATCAGCGAGCCCGGCTCGAAGCGTTTACCTTCGGTAATCAGCGCGTGCGCCCCGACGATACAGTTCTCCGGAATCACGGCGTTGTTCAACACCGTACTGCCGATGCCGATCAGCGTGTTGCTGCCGATCGTGCAGCCGTGCAGCATGACCTTGTGGCCAATCGTGACGTTTTGCCCCACCGTCAGCGGGCAGCCGGGATCGGTGTGCAGGACGGAGCCGTCCTGGACGTTCGAGCGCTCGCCGATCTCTATCCATTCGTTGTCGCCGCGCAGCACCGCGTTGAACCAGACGCTGGCGTGATCTTTGAGGCGCACGGCGCCAATGACCTCGGCGCTGTCCGCAATCCAGGTGCCGGTGTCCGCAATATCGGGCCGGCGTTCGCCGAGCCTATACAGCACGGGCGTGGCGCAGCACTATTTGCCGCTGGCCTGGGCGGCTACAGCGGCCGCCGCCTTGGCCACGGCGTCGGGATCGCCCAGGAACCGCCGCGAAGCCGGGCTCAGGTCGTCGTTGAGCTCGTACACGAGCGGCACCCCGGTGGGGATGTTGAAGCCCGTAATGTCCTCGTCGGAGACGCCGTCGAGCATCTTGACGAGCGCGCGTAGCGAGTTGCCGTGTGCGGCAATCAACACGTTTCTTCCGGCGGCAAGGTCGGGCGCGATGCGCTCGTTCCAGCAAGGCAACACGCGATCGAGCGTCAGCTTGAGGGACTCGGTCGCCGGCAGGCCGTCGATGCCGGCATAGCGCGGATCGTGCGCGGGATGCCGTTCGTCGCCCGGATCGAGCTCGGGCGGTGGCGTATCGTAGCTGCGGCGCCAGATGTGCACCTGCTCGTCGCCGTATTTTGCGGCGGTTTCGGCTTTGTTAAGGCCTTGCAGGCTGCCGTAATGGCGTTCGTTCAGTCGCCAGTCACGGATGACCGGGAGCCACATTCGGTCGAGTTCGTCGAGCACAATCCACAGCGTCCGTATCGCCCGCTTGAGGACCGAGGTGTAGGCAACATCGAATTCGACTCCGAGTTCCTTGAGTTGCTGCCCGGCGGTGGTCGCTTCTTCGACGCCCTTCGGCGTCAGGTCGACGTCCGTCCAGCCCGTAAACAGGTTCTTTAGATTCCAGTCGCTCTGGCCGTGACGGCAGAGCACGAGCTTACCCGCCATGCTGACTCCGTTGTCTTATCAGACTGTTGTTTTGTTAGATCGTTGTTTGTCGGATGATTGTTCCGGTCCGCCGCCCTGGGCGAACACTCAGGCGGCAGGGCTGCTGACCAAGTCCCTGAGCTCCTGAGCCGCAACCGAGAGCGTAGCAAAATCTGCATCGCCGCGAAGCTTCATCTCTTCGATCATGGCGCGAATACGCTCGACTCGCTGCGCGCGCGCCGACAGCCAGCTTTCCACCAGTTCGGGCATTGCCTTGCGGCTGCGTTTCTTCAACAGCTGTTCGGCAAGTTCGCGGCGGACGCGATAAAAGTCGTCCCGCAGCTTGCTGCGCGCAATCGACTGCCAGCGGCCCTGAACCGCCAGGTCTTCCGCGCCGTTGTGCAGCCAGAAGACCCCCAGATTCTCGTTGAACGCGGAATACAGGCGCGCGGTTTCGACGACGGTTCGCTGGTACTGGACGGCAAGATCGGCAATGTCGAGAGCGGCGCGCGTGAGCAGCAGCGCAGCCATCCGGTCGGCTAGCGTTTCGGACACGCCCATATCCAGGTAGCGATGGACGGCTTCCTGGTGGCGCTGCCGCGCCGCATTGGATTGTACGCTGGCCGTGCGGGTGTAGACCGTGGCCATGCCTTCGCTGAGGCGTTCCACGACCGGGGCGATCTCAAGCGCTTCGCCGTAACGTTCTATGAGCCAGTAGGTGGCGTGGCGTTGCGTCCGGGCCAGCTCGAACAACAGCGTCATCTGCACCGACGCCGGTATCTCGTGGTCGAGCGACTGAATGATGCGGTTCAGGCTGCCCGCCCGGCAAATCTGCCGGGCCACCGTATAAGCACGTGCGATCGTCGTGACGCTGGCGCCCGTATCGAGCTGTACGCGGCGCACAAATGCCGGCCCCATGCGGTTGACGATGTCGTTGGCGATCAGAGTCGCCAGGATTTCGGAGCTCAACCGGTGCGTCGGCAGAAACTCTGGATAGCGGCGGCGAAGCACTTCAGGGAAGTAACGCATCGGGTGCATCGCCAGGAAGTCGTCGAGCGATTCGCCCGACGCAATCAAGCCATCGTAGAGATCGATTTTTGCGTAGCTGAGAATGACCGCCAGCTCCGGCCGAGTGATACCCTGGCGGCGGGCCTTGCGTTCTTCGAGCTCGACGTCGTCGGGCAGGAACTCGAGGGCCCGATCGAGCTGACCGCTGCGTTCGAGGCTGGTAATGACGCGCGCGGTTTCGTCGATACGCTCCAGCGAGCGAACCTCGCTCATGCTGATCGCCTGCGTCTGCAGGTAGTTGTTGCGCAGCACGAGTTCCGCCACGTCGTCGGTCATCGACGCGAGCAGCTCGTTGCGCTTGTTCCGCGGCATGCCCTTCTTGGCGGCGACGTCGCTCAACAGTATCTTGATGTTGACCTCGCGGTCCGAGCTGTCCACGCCGGCGGAATTATCGATGAAATCGGTATTCACGCGGCCGCCGTTCAGGCTGTACTCGATACGTGCGCGTTGCGTCAGTCCGAGATTGCCTCCTTCGCCAATGACCTTGCAGCGGACTTCGCTGGCGTCGACGCGCACGCGGTCGTTGCTGCGGTCGCCGACGTCGGTGTGGCTTTCGCTGCTGGCCTTGATATAGGTGCCGATACCGCCGTTCCAGAGCAGGTCCACCGGCATCTTGAGGATTGCGCGGATCAGCTCGTTCGGTTGCATGGAGGTGGCGTCGGTATCGAGCAGCTGGCGCACCTCGCGGCTCAGCTTGATGGTTTTTGCCTGCCGCGAGTAGACCCCGCCGCCCTTGGAGATCAGGGTCTCGTCGTAGTCGTTCCAACCGCTGCGGCCTTTGGCGAACAGGCGTTTGCGCTCACGGAAGCTGGCTGCCGCATCCGGCGTCGGATCGAGGAAGATATGCAGGTGGTTGAAGGCGGCAACCAGCTGGATTTTTCTCGACAGGAGCATGCCGTTGCCGAAGACGTCGCCGCCCATGTCGCCGATGCCGGCCACCGTAAAGTGTTCCTTCTGGGTGTTGAGGCCCTGTTCGCGGAAATGCCGTTTTACGGCCTCCCAGGCACCCCTTGCGGTAATGCCCATCTTCTTGTGGTCGTAGCCCGCCGAGCCGCCTGACGCGAACGCGTCGTCGAGCCAGAAACCGTATTGCTGCGATATCTCGTTGGCAATATCGGAGAACGTTGCCGTCCCCTTGTCGGCGGCGACCACGAGGTACGGATCTTCCTCGTCGCGGCGAACGACGCGGTCTGGCGTCGTGACCTTGCCGTCGATGACGTTATCGGTGACGTCCAGCAGGCTGCTGATGAACAGGCGGTAGCACTCGATGCCCTTGGCCAGGACGGCGTCGCGGTCGCCCTCCGGCAGCTCCTTGCAAACAAATCCGCCTTTTGCGCCGGTCGGCACGATGACCGTGTTCTTGACGACCTGGGCTTTCATGAGACCGAGAATCTCAGTGCGGAAGTCCTCACGGCGGTCGGACCAGCGCAGGCCACCCCGGGCAATGCTTCCGCCGCGCAGATGCACGCCCTCGACCTCGGTGGAGTAGACGAATATCTCGAACTTCGGACGCGGCTTGGGCGCCTCGGCGATCTTGCCGGAGTCGAGTTTGATGGCAATCGTGTCGCGCGGCTGGCCATCGGCGTCGAGCACAAAATAGTTGCTGCGCAGCGTGTGGGTAACGGCGCTGGAAAACGCGCGCAGTATGCGGTCTTCGTCGACGTTGCGGGCTTTCTTGAGGCCGCGCTTGACCGCCGTCAGATGTTCGCGCAGTTCGCGATCCCGCCGGCGCTTGCTGAGTTCGGGGTCGAACTGCAGCTCGAACTGGCGGACCAGCAGCCGGGTGGTCGCCGCATGGGCGACCAGTACTTCTTCCATGTAGGCCTGGCTGTAGGGGACACCCAGCTGCAGCAGGTATTTTGCGTAACAGCGCAGCAGCGCCGTTTGTCGCCAGTCGAGTTCCGAATACACGATCAGGCGGTTTAGGCCATCACTTTCCGCCTGGCCGTTCAATACCTTGAGGAAACACTCTTCGAAGCGATTCGCCACCGCGTGGATGTCGATTTCAGCACCGCTTTCGTGACGCAGGTGAAAATCCTGTATCCAGAAGAGCTCGTCACCGCCCAGCCGCAGTTCGTACGGACGTTCGGTATACACGTCCACGCCCATGGCTTCGAGTACCGGCAGCGCCTCGGACAGCACCAGCGGTTCGTCGTTCGTATAGATAATGAAGTGCATATGGCCGGGCTCGAGCCCTTCCGGCCGGTACAAATTGACCGACCGGACGACGTCGTCCTGGCGCATGGTCTCGACCCGGCTGACGTCCGAGCAGGCATCCCGCGGGCTCGTGTCCTCCTGGTAACCAAGCGGGAAGACGTGGCCGTAGCGCCGGAACAGGCGCAATCCGTCGTCGTCGCCGAAACTCGATGCGAGTTCCGCGCGCAGCTTGTCCTCCCACGTGACCACGGCGTCGGCGATCGTCTGCTGGATCTGCTGGATGCTGATCTTCGGCTGTTCGCCTTTGGCCGTGCGGACGATGATGTGCACGCGCGCCAGGGGCGAGTCGGATATCTGTACGCTCGACTCCACGCTGGTGCCCGCAAACGCCTCGAGGAGTATTGCCTCGATACGGCGACGCGTCGCGGTCGTGTACTTCTCCCGCGGCACGAACACAAGGCAGGAGAGGAAGCGGCGGAACATGTCGCGGCGGACAAAGAAGCGGACGCGCCGGCGATCCTGCAGGTTGAGTATGCCGAGCGTCGTTCGTGCCAGGTCCTGCACGCTCGCCTGGAACAGCTCGTCGCGCGGGTAGGTCTCGAGTATGTGCATGAGCGCTTTGCCGCGGTGTCCCGTCGGCTCAACACCCGAGCGCTCGACGACCTGATCGATCTTGAGCCTCAGCAACGGGATGCTGCGCGGGCTGGCGCTGTAGGCGACCGAGGTAAACAGGCCGATGAAGCGGTGCTCGCCCGTCACCTTGCCGGACTTGTTGAAGATCTTGACGCCGACGTAATCGAGATACGCGACACGATGGACCGTCGATCGTGAATTCGCCTTGGTAATGACCAGCCAGTCCTTGTTGTCGACGAGCCGCCGCATTTCCGGCGTGAGTTCGGTGGTCTTGCCGCCGTGCTCGCCGTTCGAGAGCAGGCCCAGTCCGCTCTCCGGCACCGGCTTCAGGTAAACCCGCTGCTTGCGGCGCGACAGGCGGTACTCGCGATAACCCAGGAACGTGAAATGATCGTCTCCGAGCCACTCGAGCAGCGCCTCGCTTTCGGCCTTGAGCCGCTTGCCGCCTCCGGTGTCGGCGGACTGTACCGCCGCTATCGCCTCCTGCATTTTTCCGCGCATCGCCTGCCAGTCGCGCACGGCGAGGCGCACGTCGGCGAGCACACGTGAAATACGCGCTTCGAGTTCCGAGATCCGTTCGGCGTCCGTCTCCTTGTCTATGGCAATCCGAATCCACGATTCACGGCGGCCGTTTTTGTCGCCGGGGCTCGGGATTCCGGTGATTCGGCCGCGTTTGTCGCGCAAGACGTGAATGACCGGGTGCACCGTCATGTGCACCGTGTAGTCGTACTCCGCAATCGCGGCCACCACGGAGTCGACGAGGAACGGCATGTCGTCGTTGACCATCTCGACAAACGTGTAGGCCGAGACGTAGCCGTTGTCGGCTTCGGTGGCGTTGAAGACTCTCAGGTTTGCCCGGCCGGATCGGCGTACCCGCCCGAATTCGAGGTGATCCACGGCAACCCGCGCCATGGTTTTCTCCTCGCGGCCTTGCAGATCCTCGAACGGGACGTGCGCAAAGTACTGCTTTAGGAAACGCTTGGTGTGATTGCCTTGCGGCAACGCTTTGGTTTCCACTCGCGATGCCACGATGGCATCGACGATACCCTCCCTGGCATCGCTCCCCCGGCGAAGTTCCTGGCGTCTCATTGTTCTACTATCTCCGGCACTGCACGTGTGCCTGGTGATCGTTGGACTACGCGCGGCATTCTACATTAATTGCCGCAGTAACAAGTTCCCGTTCTGACGCTTTTTATCAACTGAAGACTGTCGAGCGCATCATGGGCGACTAGCGCGCCGGCCGACGGTCGTCCGGCACGCTTTTCGCGAACCGGACGATCGAACCTGGTTCTTTTTCCGGGCTGACTCCGGGGCAGGTGTCGGCTAAGGTGCGCCGAGCAGCCTGGCGCGCGCAACGAGCCGCTCCATGACGAGGTTGAAGCGCTCGAAGTCCTCGTCGCTGATGCCGTGCAGGAGATCCCTCTCGAAGCGCAGGGCCAGCGGCGCAATCTCGTCGTGAATACGGCGGCCTTCGGGTGAGAGGTTGAGAATCGACCGGCGCCGGTCCGCGTCCGCAAACTCGCGGTCGAGCCGGCCGTTCTTGATCAGCTTGGTGACGGCGCGGCTGACAGCCACCTTGTCGAGCATCGTGCGCTGGGCCACTTCGACGGCGGACAGGCCCGGAAAGCGGCCAAGTATCGCAATGACGCGCCACTCCGGAATCGAGACTTTGAAGCGTTCTTCGTAGACGCCCGAAATCTTGCTGCTGACCGTGTGTGACAGCACCGCCAGCCGATAGGGCAGAAAATCTTCCAGAATCAGTTCTTCTTTTTGCGAAGGCTCGTCGCTCATCGTATTCCCCGATTAGTTCCCATTTAGTTCCGGACCGCTTTCCCCGGGGCGTTACAGTAGCGACTGCGGCGACGAGTGACAAATTCCGCTGCGCCTGAGGCGCTTTCGCGCGAAATCAGGCCAGGTGCGCTTCGCGCAGATAGGACTCCGACTGCATCTCGATGAGCCGGCTCGCCGTGCGTTCGAATTCGAATCCGAGCTTGTTGCCGGCGTACAGTTCCCTGGGTCTCGCCGCTGCCGACACGATCAACTTGACCCGGCGGTCGTAAAACTCGTCCACGAGCGAGATAAAGCGCCGTGCCTGGTCCTCGCGCGTAGGATCGAAGGTCGGGACGCCGGCAACTATGACGGTCGGATACCAGCGCGCGAGTTCGATGTAGTCCGCCTGGCTGCGGGGTCCGTCGCACAATTCGTCGAATTCGAACCAGGCCACGCTTTTTGCGACGCGCGTTGCGACTATCGGCCGGCCGTTGACGTCGAGCGCCGCGGCCTCGCGGACCTGGCTCGACGCGCACTCCGAAAAAAAACGCTCGAGACGGTCAACGGTTCCGGGGTCTTCCGCGTCCAGGTAGGTGCCCGCCTGTTTCAACAGCCGCAGACGGTAGTCCGTGTCGCCGCCGAGTTCGACCACCTTCGTGTGCCGCTTCAGGAGCTCGATGGCGGGCAGGAACCTCGCGCGCTGCAGACCCTCCTTGTAGAGCCCGTCGGGTTCGACGTTGGAGGTTGCGACGAGCACGACACCGCGCTCGAACAGCGCTTCGAGCAGGCGAGCCAGTATCATCGCGTCGCCAATGTCGCTGACAAAAAATTCGTCGAAACACAAAATGCGGGTGCGCTCGGCAATGTCCTCGGCAACCCGCGCAAGCGGGTCTTTCACGTCTTCGAGGCGGCCCAGGCGGCCGTGTACGTCGGCCATCATGCGGTGGAAATGAATGCGTTGCTTCCGCTCCACGCGGAGGGCGTCGAAGAACAGGTCCATCAGGTAGGTTTTGCCGCGACCGACGCCGCCCCATACGTAGAGGCCCGGTATTGCATCCGCGTCGCGCCGCCCGAACCAGCGCGCCAGCGGCCCGCGCGCCGCCGCGGCGCGTTTTTCGAGTTGTTTCGCGAGCTCGACCAGCAGGCCGACAACGTGCTCCTGGGCAGGGTCGCGCTGGTGGCTGCCGTGCTCGATAGCCCGAAGGTAGGTTTCGAGAATCGGATGTGGCGAAGTCACGGTGTGTCGGGCTGCGTCTCGGGCGAAATTTTCCGGGGCAAGCTTAGCGGCACGCGCTGCCGGCCGCCAGCGACACTGTTAGAATAGCGACCGTTTTGTGAGCAGGGTAGCGATCGCAATGAGCGAACACAGTGAGCGTGAGTCGATGGAGTTCGATGTCGTGATTGTCGGCGGCGGACCGGCAGGGCTGGCTGCAGCCTGCCGGCTGATGCAGCTGGACGACAGTCTTTCGGTTGTTGTGCTCGAAAAGGGCTCCGAAATTGGCGCCCACATTCTTTCCGGCAACGTCTTCGATCCGCGTGGCCTCGACGAGCTGTTCCCCGACTGGAAGGACGCGGGCGCACCCGTGACGACGCCGGTGTTGAGAGATGACGTCTTTTACCTGACGAGCGAAACCAAGGGCCCCAAAGTGCCGGGTCCGTTCCTGCCGGCGCCCATGCATAACAAAGGCAACTACGTCATTTCTCTGGGCAAGCTCTGCCGTTGGCTCGGCGAGCAGGCGGAGAACCTCGGCGTCAACGTATTTCCGGGTTTTGCCGCCTCCGAGGTGCTGTTCGACGATGACGGCCGGGTCACGGGCGTAGCGACCAGTGACATGGGCGTTGCGAAAGACGGCAGTCGCAAGCCGTCCTACACGCCGGGCTACGAACTCCTCGGCAAGTACACGGTGTTTGCCGAAGGCTGCCGGGGGAATCTCGGTGAGCAACTCATGCAGCGCTTCGATCTGCGCGCGGACGCTGATCCGCAGCACTACGGCATTGGGCTCAAGGAGGTCTGGGAGATCGATGCCGGCAAGCACGAAGAAGGACTGGTCGTGCACACGCTGGGCTGGCCGCTCGACAATCGCACCGACGGGGGCGGTTTTCTGTATCACGCGGCGAACAATCAGGTTTTCCTCGGGCTTATTGTCGGGCTCGGCTATCGCAACCCGCACCTGGCACCGTTCGAAGAATTCCAGCGCTGGAAGCAGCATCCGAAGATCCGCCACTATCTCGAAGGCGGCAAGCGCGTAAGCTACGGCGCGCGGGCCGTCAACAAAGGCGGTTTCCAGTCGCTGCCGAAGCTGAGTTTTCCCGGTGGCATGCTGGTGGGCTGTGATGCCGGCTTTCTCAACGGCATCAAGATCAAGGGCGCGCACACGGCCATCAAGACCGGCATGCTGGCCGCGGAGGCGATTCAGGAAGCGCTCGCGGCCGGAGACGAGGGCCAGAACGAACTCGCGGCCTACGGCGAGGCGGTAGGCAATTCCTGGGTGCACGATGAACTGTATCGGGCGCGGAACTTCACGCCTGCGCTGCACAAACTGGGCACGTTCCTGGGGGCGGCGTTTACCTTCGTCGATCAGAACATCTTCCGCGGCCGGCTGCCGTTTACCTGGCACTACGCAACGCCGGACCACGAATCGCTCGGCAAGGCTGCCGAACATCCCGTCATCGAGTACCCGAAGCCGGATGGCGTGATCAGCTTCGACCGATTGTCATCCGTTTACCTGTCGAGCACCAATCACGAGGAGGACCAGCCGTCACACCTCGTGCTGAAGGACGTGGCCGTGCCGATCGACTACAACCTGCCGAACTATGCCGAGCCCGCGCAGCGCTATTGCCCGGCAGGCGTCTACGAAGTGGTCGAGGAGGACGGCAGCCAGCGTTTTCAGATCAACGCCCAGAACTGCGTGCACTGCAAAACCTGCGACATCAAGGATCCGACCCAGAACATCGTCTGGACGGTGCCCGAGGGCGGCGGCGGTCCGAACTATTCGGGTATGTAAAGCGCCTGGCAGGCCCTAACGGGGTTGCATTCGTATAGCGCCGTCGACGCGAATGGTCTCGCCATTCACATAGGAATTGCCGTACACGAAGGCCACGGCATCGGCATACTGGTCCGGCTCGCCGAGGCGCGGCGGAAACGGAACCTGCTGGCCGAGGGACGCCTGCACCTCGTCGGGCATACCCGCCATCATCGGTGTTTTGAAGATCCCGGGCGCAATCGTGTTGACCCGGATACCGAATTGCGCAAACTCGCGGGCCAGCGGCAGCATCATGCCGACGACGCCGCCTTTTGACGCGGAGTAGGCCGCCTGGCCGATCTGGCCTTCGAATGCCGCGATCGACGCGGTGCTGACGACGACACCGCGTTCGCCATCGGCGTTCGGTTCGTTGTCGACCATCAGCGCCACCGATTCCTTGGTGACGATGTAAGAGCCCAGCAAGTTGATCCGGATCACGCGTTCGAATTGCTCGGCGGGCCAGGGCCCTTCGCGCCCGAGCGTGCGCCCCGCGGTTGCGACGCCGGCACAGTTAACGGCCAGCGTAATCCCGCCCATGAAGTCGGCGGCGGCCTCAACGGCGGCCCTGACCGAGGACTCGTCCGTAACGTCGGTCCTCAGAAATACGGTTCGCTCGCCGAGACGTTCGGCGCTTGCGGCACCCTGTTCCTCATTGACGTCGAGTAAAGCGGCCTGGCCGCCGGCGGCGATTACGCGCTCCGCAGTCGCCAGTCCGAGGCCGGATGCGCCGCCCGACACGACGGCTTTAGCGGTACTTAGGTCCATGCTGGAGTCCTCGTCGGTTTCTCAGGCCTCTGGCCGAAGCCCATTACCCGGGTCGACTACCCTAGTCGATTTCGATACCGACCGCAGTGGCTTCGCCGCCGCCAATACACAGCGACGCAACACCTCGTTTCAGCCCGCGCGCTCGCAGCGCATGTATTAGCGTCGTCGTAATGCGCGCGCCGGTGGCGCCCACCGGGTGTCCGAGCGCACAGGCGCCGCCGTTGACGTTGACCTTGGCGTGATCGAGGCCAACGTCGCGCATGGCCGCCATCGTGACACAGGCGAAGGCTTCGTTGATTTCGTACAGATCGACGTCATCCGGGCTCCAGCCGAGCTGTCGGTGCAGACGATCGATAGCGTCGATCGGCGCCGTCGTAAACCAGGCCGGCTCCTGGGCAAAACTCGAATGTCCGACAATCCGCGCTATGGGTTCGAGTCCGTCCGCTTCGGCGCGGCTCGCCGTGCAGAGCACGAGCGCTGCCGCTCCGTCCGAAATTGACGAGGAGCTTGCCGCCGTGACCGTGCCGTCCTTGCGGAACGCCGCGCGCAGCGTGGGGATCTTTTCGACGCTGACCGTGCCGGGCGTTTCGTCTTTCTCAACGGTAACGTCCCCACGGCGGGTGGAGAAGCTGACCGGGGTGACTTCCGCCTCGAAGCTGCCGTCGGCCACGGATCTCTGGGCGCGCGTAACCGACTCGATTGCGAAGGCGTCCTGGTCCTCGCGCGTAAATCCGTACTTCTCGGCCGCGTTTTCGGCATAGTGGCCCATCATATGGCCTTCGTAGACGTCCTGCAGGCCGTCGGTAAACATGTGGTCGAGCACTTCCTGGTGGCCCATGCGGTAACCCCCGCGTGCCTTCGGCAGCAGATAAGGCGCGTTGGTCATGGATTCGAGGCCGCCGGCAACAACCAGCCCGGCGCTGCCCGCGCGAATGGCATCGTAGCCCTGCATGATCGCCTTCATCCCGGAACCGCACATCTTGTTGATCGTGGTGCAGGGCGCGCCCACCGGAATCCCGGCGCCAATGGCAGCCTGCCTTGCGGGCGCCTGGCCCAACCCGGCGGGAAGCACACAACCCATCAAAACTTCATCGATCCGGCCGCTGTCGACGCCGGCATCAGCGATCGCCGCGGCGATCGCGGCAGAGCCGAGCTTGGGAGCGGTCGTATTGGAGAATACGCCCTGAAAGGCACCGATCGGCGTACGTTTTGCGCCGAGAATGACTACCGGATCCGCTGTCATTTTTTAATCTCCCTTCAAATTTCCCGGCCGTACTGTCCACCTTTTTACGCTGCAGTGCAACATTTTCTTATCCCCGCACCACAGTGGTGCGCCGGTCGGGTTCTCTTGCAATGGGCAAAATGCGTGCACGCGCGGCTTCGGCGAGCGTCTTGCTGTTGCCGTATGCCGGATCGTCCGGCTGGATCGGCGGCAGGACTTCGAACGCAAGCGTAGCGGGCCAGGGCAGGATGCGGCCGGCCGGCAGCATTTCCCGGGTGCCGCGGATGCCGATCGGCACGACAGGCAGCCCGGCCTTGATCGCGGCCAGGAACGCGCCGGGGCGAAAGTCCATAACACCGGGTTCTTCAACGAACGTGCCTTCCGGAAAAAAGCCGAGCGCCGCACCTTCCTGGGCGGCACGAACGAACTCACGGACGTCCTTCGCGGCGCTATTGCCACCCGAGCGCTCGACAAATCGTGCACCGGAACGACGCAGCAGGAAATGCACCAGCGGGTTCCTGCGCATTTCACCCTTGATCACGAACGAGAAGCGAGGCGGCAGAAAACCCTTCAACAGCAGCCCGTCGAGGTAGCTCGCGTGATTGGCGACCACCACCGACGGCCCGGCCGGCAGATTGTCGAGACCGCTGACGGCGGGGCCAGCCCCGGACAACAGGAAAGCCGCGCGAATGATCGAGGCGACGATGCGTCGTCGGCGCTCCACTCCCGGCGTCACCGTGACGACGAGCAGACACGCCATCACCCCAAGCGCAAACACGCTCACGGCGTATGCGCCGTACAGAGCGTAGGCGAAACGAGTAACAGGTCCGGGTTTGCGGGGCGTCATCGGCTACAGTGATGAAGGCTCGTGTGTGTCGGGGCCTCGGCGTCGAGGCTTTGAGGCCGTGTGACGGAGGTCACTTTATGTAAACGCCTTCGACAATCTGTGATGCTCATCACGCCGGTCGAAGGGCGCAGTTATCATACTCAAAAGCCTCGGAATTTGCCGCGAGCACCCGCCGCGGCAGCAACGGATTGCTCGATCGACCAGACGGACGCCATGGCTAGCACTGACGGTAACAATCAGGAAGCATCGAAGGTTGCGGAAAGCGAGGAGCTGGTAGACCGCTTTCTCGACGCAATCTGGATGGAGCGCGGACTCTCCCAGAACACGCTGGGCGCCTATCGCGCCGACCTCATGACGCTCGGCCGTGGGCTGTCGAAGAGCAACAAAACCATCCAGGACGCGAACAAGGCGGATCTGCTGGGCTTTATTGCCGATCGCGTCGAATCCGGCGCAAAACCGCGCTCCACCGCACGACAGCTCTCGAGTTTCCGGCGTTTTTTCCGCTACATCATGCGCGAAGGGCTGCGCGACACGGACCCGACCGCAGACATCGAAATGCCGCGGATCGGTCGCTCGCTGCCCAAGACGCTCAGTGAAGACGAAGTCGATGCGTTGCTGAACGCACCGAACACCGATGAACCGCTGGGCCATCGCGATCGCGCCATGCTCGAACTCCTGTATGCCACCGGACTCCGGGTCTCCGAACTCATCAACCTCAAGCAGTCGCAGATCAACTTCAATCAGGGCGTGCTGCGCATCGTCGGCAAAGGCGACCGCGAGCGGCTGATTCCGCTCGGCGATGAATCGCAACGCTGGCTCAGGGACTTTATCAACGGGCCGCGTATGGAGATTCTGCTCGAGCGGCAGACCGACTATTTGTTTCCCACTCGCCGCGGCGATCGCATGACCCGGCAGGCGTTTTGGCACATTATCAAGCGCTACGCCGAGAAAGCCGGCATCCGGCGTAAACTCTCGCCGCATAGCCTGCGCCATGCATTTGCAACCCACTTGCTCAACCGCGGCGCCGATCTCCGCGTTGTACAGCTGCTACTGGGCCACAGCGACCTGTCGACGACTCAGATTTACACTCACGTCGCCCGCGAGCGCCTGAAAGACCTGCACGGCGAGCACCATCCCAGGGGCTGATCGCGCGCGGGCGGTCATCGCCGCACGTCCCGCCGTCGTATTTGCGGTAATAAAAGGCCTGCAGCAACGGTCTAAATCGGCAAGGGCACAAAACCGCGCGCTTTGCTAGACTGCGCGCGAGCTGCTTCCGGGCGCGGGCGGCATGACCCTCGCCGCTATGCCTCACGCCGGTTACCGAGTCTCAGGAATTCCACTATGTCACGCCAACTTACTGCATGTCTTACCATTGCCTCGCTTGCGCTGTTCGCCGCTTCCGCAACCGCGTTGGCGGACGCCAAGCTCGATTCGGTTCGAGATAAGATTTCCGGCATGTTCGAAGAGATCGAGCCGCAGGATATCGACGAGAGCGGCATCGACGGCTGGTACAAGCTGCAGAAGGGCGGCATCGTCGCTTACGTGTCCGACGACGGCCGTTATCTCATGCAGGGCGACATCATTGACCTCGATCGCCAGGTCAACCTGACCGAAGAGTCGCGCAACGTCGCTCGACGCGAATTGATGAGCACGCTGGATGATCGTCAGGTCATTGCGTTTTCTCCGGCCAACGTGAAGCACAGCGTCACAATCTTCACGGACATCGATTGTGGCTATTGCCGGCGCCTGCACGCGCAAATCGACGAGTATCTCGATAAGGGTATCGAAGTGCGCTACCTCCTTTATCCGCGCAACGGTCCCGCCTCGGCCGCCTGGAATACCTCGGAAGACGTCTGGTGTTCGTCGGATCGGCAGCGAGCGTTGACGGCGGCCAAGCTGGACCGCGAGTTCGAGTCGAACAGCTGCGATGCTTCCATGGTCCAGGAACACTACGTTCTGGGTAAGGAGGTAGGGCTGTCGGGCACTCCCACCATAGTCCTGGAAGACGGCACGCTGATCGGCGGCTACATGCCCCCCGAAGCGCTGGCCGGGCGGCTCGAAAGCGCCGCGACGGAGTAAACCGCCGGCGTTGCCCCTGGCGCCGTGACCGTCATTAGGTCGAGCGGTTGGCCGAAAGCTTCGCGCGACGAAGCTCGTGGATGTGCACGCCGTTATTGTGGCCGCGATCCTCGAAGTATTTCGTCAACGCGTAGCGGCCGCTCGAAAACGCCAGTTCGTCCCACGGAATCTCATCCTCGGTGAACATGCCGACTTCGAGAGATTCGCTACCCGGCGCAATGTCGCTCACGAGTTTCCCGGTGAAGAACAGGTGTACCTGGCCCGCGTCGACCACGTCGATGGAAGCGAACAGGTGTCCGATTTCGACGGTTGCACAGGCCTCCTCGAGTGTCTCCCGGGCAGCGCCTTCAGCCAGCGATTCGCCCAGCTCCATGAATCCGGCCGGCACGGTCCAGTAACCGTAGCGAGGTTCGATGGCGCGCCTGCACAACAGAATCTTGCCGTCGCGCTCGGCGACGCAGCCCACAACCACCAGCGGGTTCTTGTAGTGCACGGTGTTGCAGGCGTCGCAGACGGCGCGCTCGCGATTGTCGTCGGCGGGCACACGGTACTTGACCTCGGCGCCGCAGCTCGGGCAAAACTTCATACTGGCTTATGAGTCGAGTGGTGCCGGGAGAGGGAATCGAACCCTCACTTCCTCTCGGAAACTGGATTTTGAATCCAGCGCGTCTACCAGTTCCGCCACCCCGGCAGGGGCGCACAGTATAAGGGTGTCGGAGGTGCTGTCCATACGGGCGGCGGCAAAAACCCTGCGAAAACTGCGACCTTTCCGCGCCTCTGGGCATCAAAACAGCAGATGAGCAAGTTCGCCAGCATACAGATCGATCCAGCCATCGTGAGCCGCGCAGCAAAAGGTGACGCGCGCGCACACGAGATTCTGTACCGGGCTTTTGCGACGCCGGTGTACTCGCTGTGCCTGCGCTTTACGCGAGTTCCGGCACATGCGGAGGATCTGGTCCAGGAGACCTTCATAGAGGTCATGCGCTCGATCGGCGGGTTTCGCGGCGAGGCGGCCATAGGCAGCTGGATACGCCGCATTGCCGTGAGCAAGGCGCTAATGTTCCTGCGTTCGGCCTGGACGAGCCGCGGTCAGTCGCTGGCCGACGATTGGGAAGACCTGACGCCGGGCGATGCTTCGAACCTGGGCGTGTCACGTCACCCGGACGACGCAATGGACCTGGATTCGGCGCTCGCGAACTTACCGGACGTCAGCCGCGCCGTTATCTGGCTGCACGACGTCGAAGGATTTACACACAAGGAAATCGCACAAATGATGGGTAAGACGGAGAGCTTCTCTAAATCGCAGCTGTCGCGCGCCTATCAGCGACTCAGACCCATGCTGTCGCAGGCGGCGGATGCGCACGGCATTGCCGCCGGGGCAATGAGGAGCAGTTGATGCAGGATGACAGAGGAAGAGAAGAAGCCATGATTGCCGGGATGACTGCCGATGAGCACGACGCGCTCCGGCAAGGGCTCAAGACCCTGCCCGATACGATGCCGCCGCGCGCCGTCTGGGAACGGCTGCGCGAGCAGGCTGATGCCGAGGGCTTGTTGAACCAATCATTGAAGCGCCGCCGCTGGTACATGGGCAGCGGGGTGGCTGCCGCGGCGGCGATTGTTGCCGTGCTGTTGGCGCCGCTCGTCCAGGGACCCGGCCAGGACGGTAATTCGACCGTGGTGCCCCCGCCGGACGTGGCCTTTTCTCAGCCGCCGCTGACGACCAATCTCACGGTGCTGCGCGCGGAGTCGAGTCGTCTCGAGGGTGAACTTGCGGCGTTGCCGGCGGAACCGAACGTGCTGCGGGCGGGTACGGCCGCCACGATAGCGGACGTGACCGATCGCATTGCCGCGATCGACGTGCAGCTCGGCGATCCGTCGATGCAGCTGACGCCCGAGGAACAGGAAATATTCTGGCGCGAGCGCGTCAGGCTAATGAAATTGCTGGTCAAGCTGCGTTATGCGCAGGCGCAGCGGACCGCCTTTTAAGGGTGTTGTATTGCCAGACCCTGGAACGGAGTAAGGAAGTATGAGGAACAGGATAGTCTTGTCGGCGTTGACGGCCACGATCGCGGTTGCGTTGGCGCCGCCGGCGAACGCGCTCGCCGAGACCGAGGAACAACGCGCCGAGGTTCGGATGCTGGCTGACCAGCAGGCCGCGCGCGAGGCGCAGATGGCGCAAGAGGTGCGTGCCGAAGTGGCGCGAATAGAGCGCGAGGTCCAGCTGGCGCAGGCTGAGGTGGAGCGAGAGGTTCAGCGGGCGCGTGAGGCGGAAGAAGAGCGCGAGGCCAGCGTTAAACGTGAGGTCGAAATGGAGCGGGCAGAGATGGAGCGCAAGCTCGCGGAGGCCGAAATGGAGCTCGCCGAGGCGGCCCGCCGGGTTGCGGAGCTGAGTACGCGGAACCTGCCACGCCAGTTCTACGAAATCGAGAGCTGGCCGGATCTGCACGGCAAACCGCGTATCGGAATCACTATCGAGACCGACGATTCCCACAAAGGGCCGGTCGAGGGTGTCGAGGTCATTAGCGTGACGCCCGGCAGCGCCGCGGCTGATGCGGGTTTGCGTACGGGTGATGTACTGACGTCCGTAGGTGGCCAGGCGTTGACCTCGGATACGCGTAAGGAAGCGAACAAGGCCCTGATGGAGATCGTGAAGGCGCTCGAAGAGGGCGATAAACTCGAGGTTGAGTACCTGCGCGCCGGTAACGTCGGTAGCGTGACCGTGGAGCCCCGGGTCGTGGACAGCGAAACCTTCGTCTTCAGTGGCGTACCCGGCAACGGTAACTGGCAGGAAAACATCCGTGTCATCCCCGATGCCGTCGGCAACGTGGTCAGCAACTTCGCCTATCGCTGGGGCGGCAGCAGCTGGGCGGATATGGAGCTGGTCGAATTGAACGCCGGGCTCGGCAAGTACTTCGGCACGGACGAGGGCGTACTTGTTGTCGCCGCACCGAAGTCCGGCGCGCTGGAACTCGAGGACGGGGACGTCATCCAGGAGATCGACGGTCGCAAACCCACGTCGGTAAACCACGCGATTCGGATCCTGGGTTCTTATCAGCCCGGCGAGAAGATCGAGCTGTCGATCATGCGCGACAAGCGGCGGCGAACGTTGAATGTGGAGATGCCGGACGATCGCACGAGCTTCAGTATTCCGAAACCGCCGAAACCGCCCGAGGTGCTTCCGGTACGACGCGTCAGCCTGACTTTCGGCGATCAGCAGACCTAGGCGCCGGGAAACCTTTCTAGCGGCGCTTGCGCCGTCAGGAAACGCCGCTCCGCATTTCGGGGCGGCGTTTTTTTTGGCGTTCGGGTAGGCTACGCGCGCTATGCGACTCACCGATTTCGACTATGAGCTTCCGAACGAGCTGATTGCGCGCTTCCCGACCGAGAAACGGCGCGACAGCCGGCTGCTTGTGGTTGGCCCGTCCTTCGAAGACCGTCAGTTTGCCGAGTTGCCGTCGCTGCTCAACGCGGGCGACCTTCTGGTATTCAACGACACGCGCGTCATACCGGCTCGTCTGTCCGCCGTAAAACGAGCCACCGGCGGCCGGGTCGAGGTGATGCTCGAGCGCATCGAATCCGAGAAGCGTGCGCTCGCAATGCTGCGCGCCAGCAAGACGCCGAAGACCGGCAACGAGCTCGAATTTGCCACAGGCGCGTCCGCCACGGTACGCGGCAGGACAGGTGAGTTCTTCGACCTCGAGTTCTCGGTACCCGTCGCGAAGTTGCTGGACGAGTCCGGGGAAATTCCGTTGCCGCCGTATCTCGGTCGCGATGCCGAGTCTGCAGACAGCGAACGCTATCAGACCGTGTATGCGCGAGAACCCGGCGCCGTTGCGGCACCCACGGCGGGCCTGCACTTCGACGAAGCGATGCTCGAGGAGACGCTGGAAAAAGGAGTCCGGCACGCCTGGGTTACGCTGCACGTCGGAGCGGGTACGTTCCAGTCGCTGCGCCACGAGCGTATCGACGATAACCGGCTGCACGCCGAGCGCGTGGTTGTGAACGCAACCTGCGTCGGTGCCGTGCGCGAAACAAAACGGGCGGGCGGCCGCGTAATTGCCGTCGGCACAACGGCCGTGCGCAGCCTCGAGGCGGCGTCCGCGGGCGCCGGCATCGACACCCTCGACGGTGAGACTGAACTCTTCATCAAACCCGGCTACCGGTTTCGCTGCGTGGACGCCATGCTAACCAACTTCCACTTACCGCAGTCCTCGCTGCTGATGCTCGTCGCGGCATTCGCCGGTCGCGAGCATATGCTGGCGGCGTACCGGCACGCGGTTGCCGAGCGGTACCGCTTTTTCAGCTACGGTGACGCCATGCTGCTCACCAGGGGCGCCGGCCAATGAAGTTCGAGGTCATCGCGAGCGACGGCGCCGCCCGGCGCGGCGAACTCCGATTTCGTCGCGGCAGCGTCGCGACGCCGACGTTCATGCCGGTCGGCACCTACGGCACCGTCAAGAGCGTCACCCCCGAAGAGGTTCGCAACAGCGGCGCGGAAATACTGCTCGGCAACACTTTCCACCTGATGCTGCGGCCTGGAACCAGAATCATTCGCAAGCACAACGGTTTGCATGAGTTTATGCATTGGGACGGCCCGATCCTGACCGACTCGGGCGGGTTCCAGGTGTTCTCGCTGGCGGATCTCCGCAAGCTGACCGAAGAGGGCGTCGAGTTCCGTTCGCCCGTGAACGGCGATCCTGTGCTGCTGACTCCCGAGCGCTCGATGGAAGTGCAGCACGATCTCAACGCCGACATAACGATGATCTTCGACGAGTGCACGCCGTACCCGGCGAGCGAGACAGAAGCGCGCGAGTCGATGGAGCTGTCGTTGCGCTGGGCGGCCCGCAGCCGCGCGCGCTTCGATGCTCTGAAAGCGGAGGAACCGGAGCGCGGAGAAGCCCTGTTTGGCATTGTTCAGGGCGGCGTCTTCGATGCGCTTCGCGAAGAATCGCTCGACGGGCTTACGGCCATTGGCTTCGATGGCTACGCGATCGGCGGACTGGCCGTCGGCGAGCCGCCCGACGAGCGCAACGCCGTGCTCGACTTTCTGTCGGGCAGGCTGCCGGCGAATGCGCCTCGTTATCTCATGGGTGTGGGCACCCCGCTCGACATTGCGGAGGCCGTCGTTCGCGGCGTCGACATGTTCGATTGTGTGATCCCGACCCGCCACGCCCGCAACGGCCAGCTGTTCACGTCACGGGGGATCGTCAAATTCCGCCACTCCCGGTACGCGGACGACACCTCGCCGCCCGATCCCGATTGCAGCTGCTATACCTGCCGGAACTACAGCCTTGCTTACTTGAGGCACCTGGAGAAGTGCGGAGAGATTCTTGGGCCGCGCCTGGCCACGATCCACAACCTTCATTATTATCAAACGCTTATGAGCAAGCTTCGCGCGGCGATAGAAGCCGGAACCGTCCGCGAGGTGTTGCTCGAACTCCGGCGCCTGTATGCGCCGAAGTGAGCCGGATGTCGCAATCTGGGCTGTTGCCGCGGGCTTGGAATTGGCGCGAATGCCCCCAGTTTTCATGGAATAAGCGAATAAAACGGCACGTCGCTATGCCATAATACCGCGCTATTTTTTTCGCCTCGGCATCGTTCGCGTTTCCCAACCCTTTGACGGCAAACTGACAACAACGACTATGGACTTTTTCATCACGGATCTATTCATCTCCAAGGCCTACGCGCAGCAGGGCGCTCCGCAGGCCAGCCTCTTCGATATGTTGTGGCCGATGCTGCTGATCTTCGGCGCATTCTGGTTCCTGTTGATTCGCCCGCAGCAGAAGAAGCAAAAGGCCCACCAGGAACTCGTCAGCAACGTCAGCGTCGGCGACGAAGTGCTTACGGCCGGCGGAATTCTGGGTCGCGTGACTGGCGTCAGCGAGCACTACGCCGTGCTGTCGATCAGCGACTCGACCGAAATCAAGATTCAGAAGAGCAGCATTTCCCAGGTCGTGCCGAAAGGCACCTTCGACGAAGCATAGCCCGGCGCGCAAACGCGCCCGCCGACTCAAGCGGATCGGTTCATGAACAAATACCCCTCCTGGCTGAACTTTACGGTTCTCGCCATCTTTCTTGCCGGCATATTCCTCGCGCTGCCCAATCTCTACGGCAGCGCCGATGCGGTACAGGTGGCGTCGGCGAGAGACGGCGTCATTACCGAGACGATGCTCGAAGAGTACGTGCGCGTAGTCGAGAACAGCGACATACCCGTCGAAGCGGCTTACCTGAAAGACGAACGCGGCATCCTTCGGTTTGAATCGTCGAGCGACCAGCAGTCCGCGGCGGATGTGTTGAGGCTGCGCTTCGACCGTGAAGCCAACGTTGCGCTGACCTTGGCGCCTCGCATGCCGGCGTGGCTGCGTGAACTGGGTCTCGATCCCATGAGCCTCGGACTCGATCTGCGAGGCGGCGTGTACGTGTTACTCGAAGTCGACATGGAGACGGCGATCAACAACCGGCTGCAGGCCTACCGACAGGATTTCATCGAACGCCTGCGCGATGCGCAGATTCCACACCGGGTCGATCTGAACGGACAGGTCATCAGCGTGCGCCTGCGGTCGGCTGATCTCCTGGAGCAGGTCCGAAGCATGGTTCGCGAGGCCGACGAGGATATTCTGATTACCGATTCGGCGGACGGCCGCTCACTGAACGTGCGCATGAGTGAAACGCAGATCAAGGAGCGCCAGGATTTTGCGATCGAGCAGAACATGACGACGCTAAGAAATCGCGTCGACAGCCTCGGTGTTGCCGAGCCGCTGGTGCAGCGGCAAGGTGTCGATCGCATCGTGGTGCAGCTGCCCGGTGTGCAGGACTCCACGGAACTCGACAAGATACTGACGGCCACGGCCACCCTCGAGTTCAGGTTGGTCGATCAGTCGGGCGACTTGCCGGGTTCCCGCGAGTACCCCGGACGCGCTCCGGTTGCCGCCGCCGTGCTGAAGCGTGAGGTGGTTGCGTCCGGCGACCAGATCGTCGACGCATCGGCCGGCATGACGGCCGAAGGCCAGCCGGCGGTGAACATCCGGCTGGATTCCGCGGGCGGCGAACGCATGCTCGAGACCACGCAGAACAACGTCGGCAAGCCAATGTCGACGCTGTTCATCGAGTGGCGCGAAGAATCCGTACGCATTGGTGATCAGGTCGAAACACGGCGCATCAAGACCGAGGAAATCATCAACACCGCCACGATTCGCGGCGTGTTCAAGAACAACTTCCAGATTACCGGGCTGACCGCCGCGGAGGCATCGAGTCTCGCCCGGTTGCTGCGTGCGGGAGCGCTGGCCGCACCGATCTACAAGATCGACGAACGCACAATTGGTCCGACGCTCGGCCAGGACAACATCGACCGCGGTTTCCGCGCCATTATGATCGGGTTCCTGTCGGTCATTGCGTTCATGGCGTTCTATTACCGCTGGTTCGGCATGATTGCGAACCTGGCGCTCCTGTCGAACCTCGTATTCATCGTCGCCGTGCTGTCGATGTTCGGCGCGTCGCTGACCTTGCCCGGCATTGCCGGGATCGTTCTGACGGTCGGCATGGCCGTGGACGCAAACGTACTCATATTCGAGCGAATACGAGAGGAGATTGCGGCCGGCGCCTCGCCGCAATCGGCCATTCATGCCGGCTACGACAAAGCCCTTTCGTCGATTGCCGACGCCAACATCACGACCTTGATAGCGGCGATTGTGCTATTTGCGTTCGGCACGGGTGCGATCAAGGGGTTTGCCATTACGCTCTCAATCGGTATTGCGACCTCGATGTTTACGGCGATCGTGGGGACACGGGCCGTGGTCAATCTGGCCTTCGGCAGTCGCAAGATCGAATCGGTGCCGGTGTAGGACTATGGTTATGCGACTCATCAAGGAACAAACCAATATCAACTTCCTGGGCGCCTCCCGGCGTCGCGTGGCGCTGATCGTTTCGGTCCTTCTCGTCGTGGCGTCACTCGTTTCGCTGAGCGTCCGTGGCCTGAACTTCGGTATCGACTTCACGGGCGGCATCCTCCTTGAGATCGGCTACCCGGAAGCAGCCGATCTCGAAAAGATTCGCGGTGATCTCGAGTCGGCCGGTTTCGAGGATGCTCAGGTACTCCTGTTCGGCGAGGCAACGGACGTGCTGGTCCGGCTGCCGCCGCAGGAAGAAGGCGATCAGCAGGCGGTTCGCCGCGAACTGCAGGCAACGCTCGAGCGCGGCTCGGCCGGCGTGGAGTTGCGGCGCGTGGAGACCGTCAGCCCTCAGGTGGGTGACGAACTCGCCGAGCAGGGCGGTCTGGCGATGATCATTGCGCTCCTGATGATCTTCGGCTACGTCATGTTCCGCTTCCAGTGGAAGTTCGCCATGGGCGCGGTCGCGGCGCTGGCGCACGACGTGATCATTACGGTCGGTTTCTTCTCACTGTTTTATTTGCCCTTCGACCTGACGGTCGTGGCGGCCGTGCTTGCGGTCATCGGTTACTCACTCAACGATACGGTTGTCGCTTTCGACCGGATTCGCGAGAACTTCTTCAAGCTCCGCGGCGTCGAGGCCGACGAGTCGATGAACACGTCGATCAACCAGATGCTCGCACGTACCTTGATCACGGGCCTGACGACGCTGTTCGTGTTGTTTGCGCTCCTGATTCTGGGCGGCGAGTCGATTGCGCCGTTCTCGATTGCGCTGATCGTGGGCATCATTATCGGTACGTATTCGTCGATCTACACGGCCAGCGCCACGGCGCTGTTGCTCGACGTCAACGCTGAAGACCTGACCGATCCGATCAAGGATCCGGAGCTGATTGACGATTTGCCTTGAGGCGTGCTTGCGGCTGATGGCCGGGTAGGAGAGTTGTCAGTTTCGTGGAACGCCGGGTTGAGTTCTGCGCAGGTTGCGGCCGCGATGCCCGATCACGGGAATGGCTTAGCTATCGCTGCGCTTGATTTCCCGTGATCGGTCCTCACGCCCGCCACTCGGAGTCTGGGCGTGCGTCGAGCGGGCGCTTGAGTCGTAGCTGAAACTTTCAGGCCGCGTGCAGTATCGCCTTGATGTCGTTTGCGCAGAGCCTGGCCAGTGCGGCGTAGATTTTCGGTGAACCCGTGAGTACGTGACCGGATTCGAGAAAATTCTCCGAGCCGTCGAGGCCGCTGACGATGCCGCCGGCTTCTCGGATGATCAGGCTGCCGGCGGCGAGATCCCAGCTTTTCAGGCCGGTTTCCCAGAAGCCGTCGAGACGACCCGCGGCGACGTAACACAGGTCGAGCGCCGCGGAGCCGGGACGGCGGACGCCCGCCGTGTTCCTGAGTACGTTTTCGAGCATGCGCAGATAGGGCGCCATTTCCTGGTCGATCAGCTTGTAGGGAAAGCCGGTGCCGATCAACGCGCGTTCGAGCTGGGTCTGACGGCTGACCCGAATCCGCCGGCCGTCGAGCTGCGCCCCGTCGCCCCGGGACGCCGTAAAGAGTTCCTGGCGTATCGGGTCGTAGACGGCGGCGTGTTCGATCCGTCCCTTGACCTGCACGCCGATCGAGACGGAGAAAACCGGAAAACCGTGCAGGTAGTTGGTCGTGCCGTCGAGCGGATCGATGATCCAGCAGATGTCGCCGTCGCCGTCCTGTCCGGATTCCTCCGCAAGGATGGCGTGCTCGGGGTAGTGCTTTCGAATCGTTTCGATGACCGCTCGCTCGGCGGCGCGATCGGCGTCGGTGACGTAGTCGTTGCGGGACTTCTCCTCGACCTTGAGTTTATCGAGGTTGTTCATCCGGCGGATGAGTACGTTGCCGGCCTGGCGCGCAGCCATGACCGCAACATTGAGAAGCGCGTGCATAAAACGATTCCGACTTGTGAAAAGAGCTTGGGTAGAATACCGGACTTTGGCAGCGTTAAGAAGAACATGACAATTCGCGTCGTGCTTGTGGGTACCACCCATCCCGGCAACATCGGGGCGGTTGCCCGTGCGATGAAAAACATGGGCCTTTCCGATCTCGTGCTGGTCGATCCGAGGTATTTCCCCCACCCCGATGCAACAGCGCGCGCGTCTGGAGCTGACGATCTGTTGGCCGCCGCACGGGTAGTCGACACGCTGGCCGAGGCGGTCGAGGACTGTGTGTTCGTTGCTGGCGCCAGTGCCCGGTCGCGCTCGATCAACTGGCCGTGCCTGGACGCGAAAGAGGCCGCGGCAAAAGCGATCTCGGAGTCGCGGCGCGGCACTGCCGCGCTGGTGTTCGGCCCGGAAAAAAGCGGGCTGTCCAACGAGGACCTCGATCACTGCAACGCGCTCCTGTCGATTCCGACCAATCCCGAGTTCAGCTCGCTGAATCTCGCCATGGCCGTGCAGGTTGTGAGTTACGAAATACGCGCGCAGCAATCGAGCGCTCCGCCGCCTTTCGAGTCGGAGGTGCCGCCAGCGAGCAGCGGCGCGACGGAACACTTTTACGCGGGTCTCGAACGGCTGTTGCTCGAGATCGGCTTCCTGGACCCGGAAAACCCGCGACACCTGATGCGCCGCCTTCGGCGCCTGTTCGTGCGAGCCAACCTCGATCAGAACGAGATCAACATCCTGAACGGCATACTGACGTCGATTGCCCGCAGCCGTGGCGAATCGCGACGAGAGCCGGGCCAGTGAGCGGCGACTGGATCTATCTGGACTACGCCGCGACGACGCCCGTCGATCCGCGAGTCCTCGAGGCCATGCAGGAGCATCTGGCTATCGACGGCCGGTTTGCCAATCCGTCGGCGCTGCATCCCGCGGGACGGTCGAGCGCCGCCGCCGTGCAGAAGGCTGCCGAGGCGGTGGCGCAACTCGTCAACTGTGACCCTGGCCGCCTGATCTGGACCTCGGGCGCAACGGAATCGAACAACCTGGCGATCCAGGGTGTTGCGCGCGCGCGGTCGCATCACGGCAAGCACCTCGTCACGATGCCGACGGAGCACAAGGCGGTGACGGACGTTTACAAGGCTCTCGAGGCGGACGGTTTCGAGCTGAGTTGGCTTGCACCCGAGGCGACCGGTGTGTTGGACCCGGCGGCTTTGGAGGCGGTGCTCAGACCCGATACGCAGCTCGTGTCGATCATGTACGTGAACAACGAGACGGGCGTAGTACAGGACGTCGCCAGCCTGGGCCGGATATGCCGCGAACACGACGTGGCGTTTCACGTCGATGCGGCACAGGCGGTTGGGAAGCTGAACGTCGATATTGCTGCCCTCAACGCGGATCTGGTGTCCATAAGCGCGCACAAGCTGTATGGCCCGTCCGGTATCGGCGCGCTCTACGTGCGTAAGCGAGTTGGCCTGAATCCGGATCCGCTGATGTTCGGCGGCGCACAGCAGGGCCGCCTGCGTCCGGGCACGCTGGCCGTGCACCTCATCGCGGGTTTTGGCGCGGCAGCCATGCTTGCCCGGGAATCGCTGGTCGACGATTTTGCCCACGTCAAAGCGCTGCGCGATCGGCTTTGGCAGGGAATCCGAAGTACGCCCGGACTGACGCTGAACGGCGATCTCGCCAGCGGCTACCCCGGCATACTCAACGTGAGCGCCGAGGGACTCGACGGCGAGAGTCTGTTGCTCGCACTCGAACCGCTCTGCGTGTCCACCGGGTCGGCCTGCAACTCACAAAGCCAGGAGCCCTCGGCGGTGCTGCGTGCCCTGGGTGTGCCCGACGAACAGGCCGAGAGCGCCATTCGTTTCAGTTTCGGACGTATGACCACCGAGGCGGAGATCGACGCGGCAGCGGAACTCTACGGTCAGGCCGTGCGCAGTTTGCGCGCACTGATGCCCGAGGCGGCGTAAGCATGAACGACCCCTACAGCACCTTGACCCGCAAGCTGTTTGCGGCGCCCGAGCATGTCGCTGCGAGTGGCGGCGAACCCGATACGGGATCGAGTGTCTATACAGAGGCGCAGGGTGTTCGAATCCGGCTGTCCGCGGTTGTCGCGGGCGGCCTGATTACCGAGCTGCGCTTTCGCGCAAGCGGCTGTCCGCACGTGATTGCCGCCTGCGAGTGGCTGTGCCGTAGTATCGAGGGCAAGCCCGTCGAGGCGCTTGGCGAATTCAAGCCGGCCGCAATCATGCAGGCGCTGGCTGTCCCGGTAGCCAAGACCGGGCGCATTCTGGTGCTCGAAGACACGGCGCGGGCGCTGGGTGAGCGTCTGTCCCGGACGCAGGATTCGTAGAAACCGACCAAAAAAACGAGTGGTTCACACCGACTTTTTAGACTGCTTCTAGTACAATTCGACGCTCTCGAGGAGCGCAAACACATGGCAATTTCGTTGACCGACTCGGCCGCGGGCCGGGTGCAGCAATATCTCCATAAACGCGGGCACGGCGTGGGCCTCCGGCTGGGCGTCACCAAAACCGGCTGCTCGGGCTACTCCTACGTCGTGAATTACGCGGATGCGGTTGCCGACGGCGACGTGGTCTTCGAAGACAAGGGGGTTACCGTGGTCGTCGATTCCGAGGCACTGCCCTTTGTGGACGGCACGGAGGTGGATTTCGTCAAGAACGGCCTCAATGAGGCCTTCAGCTTCAGGAATCCCAACATCGCCGGCGAATGCGGTTGTGGCGAAAGCTTCACCGTGTAGGGATTTCAGCGTAAAATTAACCGCTTATGCAAGCCGGGTAGCCCTGGTGGGCCGCGCGGCCCACTCACCGCTGTCCCGGCATTTTTTTGATAGTGGTCGCTGACCCCAAATCCAGAGGAACCTCGCATGGCCGTAGAGCAAACGCTCTCCATCATCAAGCCGGATGGCGTAGAAAAAAACCTGATTGGCGAAATCATTAGCCGCTTTGAAAAAAGCGGGCTCAAAGTGGTTGCCGCCCGTATGCTGCACCTGAGCAAGGAACAGGCGGAGGGCTTCTATGCCGTACACAGCGAGCGGCCGTTCTTCAACGATCTGGTCAGCTACATGACGTCGGGGCCGGTTGTCGTGCAGGTTCTCGAGGGAGAGTCCGCGATTGCGAAGAACCGCGAGATCATGGGCGCCACGAATCCAGCCGATGCCGATCCCGGAACGATTCGCGCGGACTACGCGGCCAGCATCGAGGAAAACGTGGTACACGGTTCCGACGCGGCGGAGACGGCCGCCAACGAGATCCGCTTTTTCTTTGCCGACGGCGGAGTTTGTCCGCGTACGCGGTGACGAGCCGCGTGGGCGCCGTCAAGTACATGCCCTAAGACAATGGACAAGGCCGTAACCAAAACCAATCTGCTCGGGCTTTCGCCTATGGAGCTCGAGCAGTGGTTTGCGGCTATCGGCGAAAAACCGTTCCGCGCGCGCCAGCTGTTGCAGTGGATCTACCAGCGCGGCGAAACGGATTTTCTCGAGATGACCGATCTGTCCAAAGCGCTCAGGGCGCGACTGGACGAACAGGCAACCGTTTCGCTGCCGGAGGTCCAGTCGCAGCATGCGTCCGAGGACGGTACCGTCAAGTGGTTGTTTGCCAGCGGTAACGGGCAGTCCGTCGAAACCGTGTTCATCCCGGAGCCCTCCCGAGGAACGCTGTGTATCTCGTCACAGGTGGGTTGTGCATTGGATTGCGCGTTCTGTGCGACCGGGCATCAGGGTTTCAACCGCAATCTGACGGCCGCCGAGATTATCGGCCAGGTGTGGCACGCCAACCGCGCGTTGCCGGCCAGGCCGAACGGCGAACCGGCGGTCAGCAACGTTGTCTTTATGGGCATGGGCGAGCCGCTCGCGAATTACCGCAACGTCGTGCCGGTACTCGAGCTCCTGTTGTCCGACTACGCCTTCGGCCTGTCGCGCCGGCGAGTGACCGTCAGCACCTCCGGGATCGTGCCGCACATTCAGAAGCTGGCTGACGATTGCAACGTGTCGCTTGCTGTCTCACTGCATGCCCCCAACGATGCGCTGCGCGACGTCCTTGTGCCCATCAACCGGATGCATCCGATTTCGGAGCTGCTGGACGCCTGCTGGAGTTATGCCGGCAAACACACCAACCGCTTCATCACTTTCGAGTACGTCATGCTCAACGGCGTGAACGACAGTCTCGCGCATGCCGACGAGCTGGCGGCACTGCTCGGCGGCAAGCCCGCGAAGATCAACCTGATTCCGTTCAACCCTTTTCCCGGGACGCGCTTCAAGCGCTCGGCGGCCGAGACGATACGGCTGTTCCAGAACCGCCTCAAGAAGCGCGGAGTCGTGACCACAACGAGAAGGACGCGAGGAGACGACATCGATGCCGCCTGTGGTCAGCTTGCCGGTCGGGTCAACGATCGGGTGCAGCATAGACTCGGGGAAAAGGCCGCATCGAGGGCATCGAAGCGCCCGGCGGCCGTCGGTAAACCGGCCCGGGAAATCAACTTATGAGGGCCTAACAGTGAGAGCGATATCGTGAATAGCATTGTCAGGAACAGCCTGGTCGTACTGCTGGCAGCCAGCGTTGCCGCTTGCGTTTCCACCACCTCCGGCCCGGAGAAGCCCAAGCCGACCCCGGGGGCCGCGGCGCAGTCGCATTACACGCTCGGCGCACAGTACTACCGCAACGGCAACTACGAGCTGGCACGGGATCGGTTGAGGCAGTCGCTCGAGTTCGACTCGTCGCGCGCGCTGACCTGGACAACGCTTGCGCTGACCTACGAGGCACTCGGCAACGAGCGCCTGGCGGAGGATTCTTATGAGTCCGCCGTGCGCGTGGCGCCGCGCAATTTTGATGTGCTGAACACCTACGCCGTGTACCTGTGCCGCAAGCAGCGCTACTACGACGCCCAGCGCTATTTCGACCGGGCCATCCGAGCGCCGGAGAACGACTACGCGGAGATTACGCTGACCAACGCCGGTGTGTGCATGGCGCAACGGCCGGATCTGGCGGCGGCGGAAAGCTATTTCCGCCAGGCGCTGGAACGCAACCGCAACTACGCCGAGGCGCTTCTGCAAATGTCGATCCTCAAGTTTTCGGCGGAGGATTACCTGAGCGCGCGGGCGTTCCTGCAACGGTACCTGAGCGGCAACCGTGCGTCCGCGGGTGTGCTTGCACTCGGCTGGGAGATCGAATCGCGGCTGGGAGACGAGCGCGCACGCGATGAATACTACGGCCAGCTCCTGAAAGACTTTCCCGATGCTCCGGAGACCCGCAGCATTGAGCAACGCAACAGGAGTTGAAGGCAGTCGCCGGCCGGACAGCCCATGAACGACGAAGCGCAAAACGACAAGCAGACGGAAGAGAACGCCGAGAACGGTCCGCGCGGCGGCGAACGGTTGCGCGAGGCTCGTGAAGCGCAGCAGATTGCGCTGCTCGAAATTGCCAAGGAGCTGCACCTCGACGAGTACAAAGTGCGAGCGCTCGAGCAGAACGACTTCGAGGTCCTTGGCGCGCCCGTGTTCGCGAAGGGGCACCTGCGCAAGTACGCCGAACTCGTCGACGTCGACGAGCGCGACATTCTCGGCGACTACCACGAGCTGACCCGCGCCGCCGGCATGCCGCCTGTTGTGGGTAAACGCCGCAAACCGGGCAGCGAACTCTCCCCCGGGCCCTGGATTGCACTTGTACTCATACTGCTGGCGGCGGCGTTCGCCTACTGGTGGTTCACGTCGGGTAGCGCCCGCTCGACCGGCCCCGCGCCGGAGGAGGCCGCGGAGCTCGATACCGGCTCGAGCGGCGGCAGTGCCTCGCTCGGCGCAGAGGATACGGCGCTGTCTCCCGCCGAGAGCGGTCAGTCGGAAGAGCTGCCTGACGATCGGCCGCTTGATGCGGCTGCGCCGGCGTCGCCGACAACCGGCGACGACGCTGGCGGCGCTGTTGCCGGGGCCGATTCGGGCGTGTCCCTCGACGATGCGGATGCCGCGCCGGCGAGCGCGACCGAACCCGCTTCGGAGCGCACCGTGCTGAGCCTCAGCTTTGGCGAAGACTGTTGGACCGAAGTGAGCGACGCGACCGGTCGACGGCTGTTTTTTGGGCTCGGTCGCGCCGGCACGAACATCGAGGTAGACGGCGAACCGCCGCTGTCCGTGCTGCTCGGCAGCGCCGACCAGGTCGAGGTTCGCGTGAACGGCAGCGACTATCAGATTCAGCCCGAGCAACGGCGTGGCCGCACCGCACGCCTGAGCCTGCCCTGAAAAGTACAGGATCTTCTACCGTGAAACCCAGAGCCATTCGTGGCATGAACGATATATTGCCCGACGTGTCGGGCACCTGGCAGCACCTCGAAGCGGTGCTCGAGGAGATTGCCGAGTCGTACGGCTATCGTGAGATTCGCCTGCCGATCCTCGAGCACACCGAACTATTCCGGCGTTCTATCGGTGAAGTGACCGATATCGTCGAAAAAGAGATGTACAGCTTCGAAGACCGCAACGGCGAAAGCCTGACACTGCGCCCGGAAGCCACGGCCGGCATGGTTCGCGCTGGGATAACCAACGGCCTCCTGCACAATCAACGGCAGAAGCTGTGGACGACGGGGCCGATGTTCCGCTACGAGAAGCCGCAAAAGGGCCGCTATCGTCAGTTTCACCAGTTCGACGTCGAGGCGCTGGGCTACGCCGGCCCCGATATCGATGCAGAGATGATTCTCATGAGCGCCAGGATTTGGCGTGCGCTGGGGATCTCGCGGCTCGAACTCGAGATCAACTCGCTGGGTGACGCGGAGTCTCGCGGACACTACCGGGAGGCGTTGGTTGCCCACTTCTCGGGCGTGAAAAACGACCTCGATCAGGATAGTATTCGCCGGCTCGATCAGAACCCGTTGCGTATCCTGGACAGTAAAAACCCGGACATGCAGCCGATCGTTGCTGCGGCCCCGGTTATGCTCGACTACCTGGACGACGCCTCGAGGGATCATTTCGAGACGCTCCGCGGACTGCTCGATGCCGCCGGCGCGACGTACCGGGTGAATCCGCGGCTTGTGCGGGGGCTCGATTACTACAATCGGACCGTATTCGAATGGGTTACGGACGCACTCGGGTCGCAGGGCGCTGTGTGTTCGGGAGGGCGCTACGACGGTCTTGTCGAGAAACTCGGCGGGCGGCCGACGCCGGCCATCGGCTGGGCAATGGGCATCGAACGATTTGTGGCGCTGTACGAGGTGTGCGGGGGAGAGACGGCCGCAAGCCGGCCCGACGTGTACGTCGCGGCGCTTGGCGACGCGGCCGAACGAGAGGCGTTTGCGCTGGTCGAGCGTCTGCGCGATGAACTGGACGGCATTCGCCTGGAACTGAATCTGGGGGGCGGCAGCTTCAAATCGCAGATGAAACGTGCTGATAAGAGCGGCGCCGAATATGCGCTGCTCTTGGGCGAGAAGGAACTCGCCGAAGCAAAGGCGGGACTAAAACCTTTACGCAGCCAGGACGAGCAGGTCCCGGTTGCGCTGGACGAGCTGGCGCGTGTGCTGGCGGAAAAACTGGGTAGAACATAGCCGTGGAAGAAAAGGAACAGCTCGAGGATATCCGGGCGTGGTGGTCGCAGTACGGTAATTACGTGCTGAGCGGCATCGTCATCGGCGCTCTGTCGCTGTTTGGCTGGAGCTACTACAAGAGCACGACCGCAAACAGCGAAATTGCCGCGTCGGTACTGTACGACGAACTGGCGAACCATGTCGCCGAGGGCGATCTCGACGACGCGGAGCGGGTTGCCGGTGTGTTGTCGGCGGAGCACGGCAACAGCCTGTACGCGCTGCAGTCGAAGCTTGCGCTGGCGCGCCTCTACATGGACAACAGCCGCGACAAGGAAGCGGCCGACGCACTCAAGGTGGTCGTCGACAGCTCACAAAGCGCAGAGTTGTCGGCCGTGGCCCGTGTCAGGCTGGCGAAGGTGCTGCAGTACCAGGAAAAGTACGAGGAAGTGCTGACCTTGCTGGACGGCGAGGATAGCACCGGTTTTACGGCCCGCTACGCTGAGGCGCGCGGTGACGCACTGGTGGCGTTGTCGCGTTTCGACGAGGCCCGCGAGGCCTATCTCGTCGCGCTGGCCGATAACGGGCAGACGCTCGATGCGACGTTCCTGCAGCTCAAGCTGCTCGATCTCCCGCCCGCCGAGCCAGAGACGTTGGACAGCGAGGATGCCGGAACGGTT
This sequence comes from Woeseiaceae bacterium, assembly GCA_028289545.1. Lineage (GTDB taxonomy): Bacteria > Pseudomonadota > Gammaproteobacteria > Steroidobacterales > Woeseiaceae > UBA1847. The sequence continues at coordinate 23,032 of JANQPG010000002.1, read as the reverse complement.
GCGCCCGTGGCTGAGGCCGCGGAAGCCGGCGAAACGGAAGCCGAACAATCGCCGGACACTGACTCCGGCGAAGAGGCGTCGGCCGATGAGCAAGAGGAAACCCCGGCCGAGGGGGGCGAGTGATGAGGGCGGGGCGCTCTCTCTTATTGCTGCTGCTGTCAGCGTCGCTTGCAGGTTGCGGCCTGTTCTCCGGCAAGGACGACGACGAGCTCAAACCCGCGGAGCTACAGTCCTTCGAGCCGAATCTCAGGATCAAGCGACTGTGGTCGACGGACCTTGGCAAAGAATCCGATTTTCTTCGTGTTGCCTTGAGACCGGCCGGCGACAGCGAGCGTCTGTATGCCGCGAGCGTGGACGGCAAGGTGCATGCGCTCGATCCCGAATCCGGCAAACGGATCTGGCGCAAAGATCTGGAAATCGACCTGACGGCGGGCCCGGGCGTGGGTGGCGGACTCGTCGCCGTCATGGGCTCCGACGGGATTCTGGTCGCGCTGAACGCCGCGGACGGCACTGAGCGCTGGCGCACCGATATTGACGGTGAGTCGCTGGCCGTACCGCTCGTGCACGACGAACTTGTCGTCGTGCAGACGATCGACAACCGCCTGCGCGCGGTGTCCGTGTTCGACGGCGCGCCCCGCTGGACGATTGAACAAAGCACACCGGCACTGACCTTGCGCGGCAGTGCGACGCCCGTTGTCATCGGCAGCAGCGTCGTAGCCGGTTTCGACAACGGCCGGCTCATGGCGATCGATGCAGCCAGCGGCGACGTCGACTGGGAGTCGATGTTGTCGCCGCCCTCGGGTCGCTCCGATCTGGAGCGCCTGTCGGATATCGACGGCCGCATGGCGGTGGTTGGCCAGGATATTTATGCGGCGGGCTACCAGGGCTCATTGGCCTCGATTGCGGCCGAGTCGGGGCAGGTTCTGTGGCAGCAGGAAATCTCGACCTACGTCGGTGTCGCAGCAGACTGGAGCAACCTGTACACCACCAGCGAAGACGGCGAAGTGATTGCACTCGTGCGCCGCACGGGTTCGGAATCGTGGCGACAGGATGCACTCCTCCGACGATGGCCGACGCTGCCGGTACCGTTCTACACGACGGTGGTAATGGGCGATTTCGAAGGTTACCTGCACTTCATGTCGAACGTGGACGGCGAAATGGCGGCGCGCGTGCGGTTCGGCAAGAAGGCGATCAGCAGCGAGCCTCTGGTCATCGCGAATCGCCTGTATGTGCAAAGCGATTCGGGCTCGCTGGCGGCGTTTGCCGTCGAGGAGCCCAAGCGCCGGCGGGGCCGCGCGCCCGACATTGCTGACGATACTGCCGAGGACAACGCCAGCGAAGACGAGGGCGCCTGACACGCCCGCGTTGCGCCGAGGCCTGTCAGCCGTAGATCATGCTTCCGGTTGTCGCGCTGATAGGCCGACCGAACGTCGGTAAGTCCACGCTGTTCAATCGCCTGACGCGGTCACGCGACGCGCTGGTTGCCGACTACCCGGGGCTGACCCGCGATCGCCAGTACGGCTACGGCAAACTCGGCCCCTGTCCTTACCTGGTCATCGATACCGGCGGTGTTGCCGGCGGTGAGACCGGCATTGACGAACGTATGGTCGAACAGTCCGTGCGCGCGCTCGAGGAAGCCGATGTTGCGATCGTGCTGGTCGACGGGCGAGAGGGTTTGACCGCCGCGGACGAGCACGTCGCTTCGCTGGCTCGCAGGCACGCCAAACGCGCGTGGCTGGCCGTCAACAAGGCTGAAGGTCTCGACCAGGACATCGTATCGAGCGAGTTTCATGCATTGGGCCTCGGCCAGCCGGTTGCCGTCTCGGCTGCGCATGGCGACCGTATCACTGCGCTCATCGATGCGGCGCTCCAAGATTTTGTCGACGAGTCGGAGAAAGCCGACGAGGACGACGAAGCGGAAGACGACCGGCAGCTGCGTATCGCGGTGGTTGGCCGGCCGAACGTCGGCAAATCCACGCTCGTGAACCGGCTGCTCGGCGAAGAGCGGGTCGTCGTCTACGATCAGCCGGGCACAACGCGCGACAGCGTCGCGATACCGTTCGAGCGCGACGGACAGAACTACCTCCTGATCGACACGGCCGGTATCCGGCGCAAGGCACGCGTACACGAGGCCATCGAGAAGTTCAGCATCATCAAGGCGCTGCAGGCGATCGAGCAGGCGCAGGTCGTGCTGGCCGTCATCGACGCACACGAGGGTGTGACGGAACAGGATGTCAGCCTGCTTGGGTTGATCGTCGAGCGCGGAAGAGCACTGGTTGTCGTGGTCAACAAATGGGACGGGATGTCGGTGGACGACCGCCACAAGGTGCGCGACGATCTCGAGCGGCGACTGCCGTTTCTCGATTTTGCCGAGCGGATCAATATTTCCGCGCTGCACGGCACCGCCGTCGGCGACTTGTTGCCTGCCGCCGGCCGCGCCGTCGAGGCGGCGCTCCGCGATATGCCGACGACCGCACTGACGAGCGAACTTGAAGCGGCCGTGACGGCACATCCGCCGCCGCTCGTACGTGGCCGCCGCATCCGGCTGCGCTATGCGCACCAGGGCGGGCGCAACCCGCCGGTCATCGTGATCCACGGGAATCAGACCGAACGGCTGCCCGAGGCGTACCGGCGTTACCTCGTCAACCGTTTCCGTAAGGCGTTTCGTCTCAAAGGCACGCCCGTGCGCCTGAGCTTCAAAACCAGCGATAATCCCTACAAGGGACGGCGCAACAAGCTGACCCCGCGGCAAGAGCGGCGGCGCAAGCGTCTGATGAAACACCACAAGAAGTAGACCGGGAAGTAGACAGTCATGACGGATGCCCGCCAACACCTGACTCTGGACGGAGCCTTCACGATGCATCGCGGGGGTGTGCTGGAATCGCCCACGCTCGCTTATGAAACCTGGGGCACGCTAAACGACGAGCGGGACAACGCGATCCTCATTTTTACGGGGCTGTCGCCGTCGGCGCATGCGTCGTCGTCGGCAGACGATCAAAGCGCCGGCTGGTGGGAAGACATGATTGGTTCCGGTCTGCCGCTCGATACCGATCGCTACTACGTCATTTGCGTGAATTCGCTCGGCAGCTGCTTTGGCTCGACGGGGCCCGCCTCCGTCGATCCCAAAACCGGTGAAGTCTATCGGCTGAGTTTTCCCGTGCTGACGCTCGAGGACGTGGCCGACACGGCCTGGGAAGTTGTGCGTCACCTGGGTGTCGATGTGCTGCACTCCGTGGTCGGCTGTTCGATGGGTGGCATGACCGGGCTTGCGTTCTGCGCCCGGCATCCGGGCAAGACCCGCGGCTTCGTGTCGATCTCGTCGGCTGCACGCGCGCTGCCGTTTTCGATTGCGGTACGTTCTCTGCAGCGTGAAATTGTTCGCACCGACCCCTACTGGAACAACGGCAACTACACGGACGATAAGTCGCCGATTACCGGTCAGCGGCTGGCGCGCAAGCTCGGCATGATTACCTATCGCTCACCGGAGGAATGGATACAGCGCTTCGGACGCGAACGCACGACCTCGGAAGGCAAGCCCGGCGATCCGTTCCAGATCGAGTTTTCCGTGGAGTCGTACCTCGAAAGTCACGCGCAGAAGTTTACGGGGCAGTTCGATCCGAACTGCTATCTGTACCTGTCGCACGCTTCCGATCTTTTTGATCTCGCCGAACACGGCGGCTCGCTGGAGGTGGGATTCAAGCGCATGGAGCTGGAGCGTGTACTCGTCATTGGTGTCACCACCGACATCCTGTTCCCCGTGCACCAGCAGCGCGAACTCGCCGATGGCTTCGAGACGGCGGGCCACGACACCCGCTACGTCGAGCTCGACTGTATTCGCGGGCATGATTCGTTCCTCGTCGACATGGATGCCTTCCGGCCCGTAATGTGTTCGTTTTTTGATTCTTGCGCTTGAGCAGCGCTTCATTACGCGATTCGTGAGGGAACTGGGCTTGTCCACTTCGTTGCTTGTGACGAGCTTTCATGTGTGCGCCAATAGCTTCGGTGCTGCATGCCCAAATGCGTTTGGATCGCATATGGTTCACCGTATAACTCGTTGCTGCTGGTAGTGAAGCCAGCTAATTTGAATCCCGGACTTCATAAGCTGGCGATAGCTCAGGCGCGTGCTCACGATAGCATTGCCAAGGATCTCAGTCGCCGGCTCACAAAAGTCAGTGCAGCACCTGAGTACCTTGCCTATTTGGTTAACGCGAGTTTTGCGCTCGAGCTTTCCTTCAAAGCCCTTATGATCGCTGGACGCAACGGGGAAGTTACTAGAACGCATGAGCTTGGCGCCTTGTACCGTGAGTTCCCGGCCTTTTTGCAGGCCGACATGTGCAAGAGATACGAGGCTCAGCTCAAAAAGGTGGACGATTCGATCTTGGTCATAGCACTAAAACAAAGTGCAGTACCACCCGAGAAACCCACCCGAGAGAGGTTTGATTCGGATTATCGGGCATTCGACAAAGCGATAGCTAGTGTAGGAAACTGCTTTGTCAGGGCGCGGTACTTCTTAGAGGAGATCGGTTCGGAAGACTACGCGTACATTGAGGTTCCTACGGGTCCCATCACGGCTATGCAGCAAGCTATATACGAAACCTATGCTTCCTATTTGGGTGGGGCGTTCAAAGACTGCGCGGAGTCGCTTAGGCCAAACGGCGAACTCTGATGGCGTTAAGGGTCTCCCAGGTGTATTGGAAATCAGTTTCAAACTTGCGAAGCTCATCGATGGTGTTTGTACTTCCGGCGATAGAAACTGCTGCAACGGAATGGCTCCAAATTGTGTAGGCTGCCGAGCCTCAATCCGTTCCATCGTTTGTAGAAAAAAAGCCCAGATTCGGGTTGATCCAGAGTTGTAGGCGTCTGCTATTCTTGGTTCAGGAGGTACAGCAGAATGCCCAAATCGAAAGAGCACCTCAATCAACTGACCGAGAGCCAGCTCGAGGATAGCTCGGAAGCGGACATCGCGCGGGAGCTGGCATTTGATGCGATGGTGAAGAGAGGCCTGGCTGACGCAGAAGCGAAACGCACCCTTTCGAATGAGGAAATGGGTCGGTCGATTCGGTCATGGCGAGACTGATCTGGACGAACGAGTCCAAACGCTGGCTTGGAGATATCTACGACTATATCGCGCTGGACAATCCGGACGCAGCCGTATCGGTTGTGAGCGGGATCTACGAACGAGCCCAGTCGCTGCTGCATTTCCCCGGGTCCGGATACCGGTGGCACAGTAGTTCCAAAGAAGTCCGCGTTCTTTTATTCGGCCACTACAGAATAGCTTACGCGATTGAGGCGACGGATATTATCGTGATCGGCGTTTTTCATGGCGCGCTTGCCATTGAACGGTATCTGACTGGAGAGTACCCGACGCAACTCAGAGATGTAGCGAGGACAGTCTCGCACTATCGTGCGTTCTTTGGAGCAAGCTCGGAATATCGGCAGTGAACGATAAGCGCCTCCGCGCCATCCGCGCCGACATCACAACGCTTGACGTCGACGCAATCGTCAATGCCGCCAACTCTTCACTGCTGGGCGGCGGCGGCGTCGACGGCGCCATTCATCGTGCGGCGGGGCCTGAGCTTGTTCATGAGTGCCGTCTCCTGGGCGGCTGCAAGACGGGTCAGGCGAAACTCACCGCGGGATACAACTTGCCTGCGAGGCACATCATCCACACGGTGGGACCGGTGTGGCGGGGCGGCGACAACGGCGAGCCGGATTTGCTTCGTGCCTGCTATCGGGCAAGCCTGCAGCTCGCCGTGGATCACGAGGTGTCAACCATAGCCTTTCCCTCCATCAGCACGGGCGTGTACGGTTATCCGATCGAGCAGGCGGCCGGGATTGCCGTGCGAACTACGAGTCAGTGCCTCGAGTCGACGGAATCGACCGTGACCGAGGTTGTGTTCTGCTGTTTCTCGGAATCGGACCTTGGTGTGTATGAGCAATGCCTGCGAGAAATGGCGGAATAGTAAATGGTCACAAGCTGATGCAGGGGAGAAACCTTCGGCTCCGGCCTCGCCACCTGCTGCCCGCAGTCGCACTGCTTACCCCGGCCTTGTCCGCCGCCGACAGCTTTCAGTCGCGGCTGGTGGCGGCGGCGCTGGAGAGAACCGCACATACGGTCGAGTACGACGGCAGCTATTTTTCGATCGAGTATCCGGGCGGCGATGTGCCGGCCGGCAAAGGGGTGTGCACCGATGTTGTGATCCGCGCGTATCGTGCGCTCGGCATCGACCTGCAAGTGGCCGTACACGAGGACATGACACTCGACTTTGCGGCGTACCCGTCGCGGCGAATCTGGGGCCTCACGGGAACGGACACCAACATTGACCATCGACGCGTGCCGAACCTGCAGGTGTTTTTTGAGCGCAACGGAAAGAGTTTTCCGGTGACCCGCGACCCGGGCAACTATCTCCCTGGCGATCTTGTCACCTGGATGCTTCCGGGCAATCTGCCGCACATCGGTATCGTGGCCGATCGACGCGATACAAGCGGCGACAGGCCCTTGATCGTTCACAACATAGGCCGAGGTCCGAAGCTCGAAGATATCCTGTTCACTTATGAGATCACGGGCCACTATCGGTATGCGCCGGACTGAATCCGGGTGCTGCACTGAGGGGAGTCTGCGCTTATAGTGTTTGTGGTCGAAGGGCAGGGTCTCCGAGCACCGCAAAATGAAGCGAAGACGATTTCTACTGACATCGGGTGCAGTGGCGGCCGCGGGCGCCGCGATGGGTGCCCTGTATTGGCCGTCCCGCTGGCGCTACATCGTCATTCACCACAGCGCCGGTGATTTCGCGACGATTGAATTCCTGCAGGAAGTACACCGAGTCAGGCAAAGCGGTGATCCTATCGACGCCATCCCCTACCACTATGTCATCGGCAACGGCAACGGACTGGGCATGGGGGAAGTAGCGAGCGATTGGCGTGGAGAGCTGGACGTCTGGGGCGCCCACGTTTCGGGAAACAACTCCGCCAAGAACTTTCTCGGTCTCGGCATTTGCCTCGTCGGCAATTTCGAGGAAAACGACGTTCCCGAACCTCAGTTCGAGGCGCTTGTTGCGTTGACCCGGTCGCTCATGCAGCGTTACCGGATACCGCCGGACAACGTATTGGGTCACGGTTTGATTCAGGGCGAACGCACCAAGTGTCCCGGGCGCAACTTCCCGATGCAAAGGCTGAGATCGGCGATTGCATAACGCTACATCGGTGTCGTAAGGTTCGACGCGACCCCGATAAGAGGCGTACGGCCTCGAAAAAAGGAGCAGGCATCAACACTCTCAGACTCTCAACCTGTTGTATAGCGGCCTTCTCAATGCTGATGACCGGCAGTCCGGCTCGCGGCGCCGAAGACTTGCGCGCCGAGATTGCGCGAGCCGATGCCGAGTTTTTTGCGGCCTTTAATGCTTGCGATGTGGAAACCATGGGGCGGGTGCTTGCCAAAGATCTCGAGTTTTACCATGACACCGCGGGTCTGGGCGGCTACGCCACGACGATGGAGTCGACCAGAAACAATTGCAACGATGAGCTTGGCCTGACGCGAACGCTTGTGGAAGGTTCGCTTGAGGTTTTTCCGATCAAGGATTACGGCGCTATCCAGAAGGGCAAGCACACGTTTTGCCATATGGAGAATGGCAAGAACGACTGCGGAACCTTCGAGTTTGTGCACGTCTGGAAGCGTACCGAAGCGGGCTGGCGGATTACGCGAGTGCTAAGCTACGGTCACTGACGAGCTACGGTAGCGCGCCACAATTAGCGATACGAACCGCCTACAGATCGATTCATTATATGCGCGCACGGCCACGACGATTTGAAGGACGGACCAACAGAATCGCTATGGTCAGCGTGTTCCTTCTTACGTGCGCCCTTCCGAGAGTATCAGTCACCATGGCAGACGAGATCGAACGATCTGAATCCGGTAGCCCGATCTACCGTCATTCCGAAAAACAGAGAGAGTGGCAGGCGCCGGAACACAGCGGCCGCAACCTCGAATCCATCGAAGAGCACCTGAAGCAGCACATTGGCGAAGTAGAGACAGTCTTTCACGAGATACTCTCCGATCGCGTGCACCTCGATGTCCTGTTCATCCCGGCCGACGAGGAGCGTCCTTACCACACGCTCGTCACGAGTGGCGTCAGCGATCTGCCCATGACGGTACCCGAGGATGTGGAGAATATGGATCGGGCAGAGCTGCTGATTGCTTTGCCGGCCTCCTGGCCAATTTCCGACGAGTCCTTCAAGGACGAATCGAACTACTGGCCGGTTCGATGGCTCAAGTCGATCGGGCGCCTGCCGCACGACTACGATACCTGGATCGGCTGGGGCCATACGATTCCCAACGGTGATCCACCCGAACCCATTGCCAACACGTCCTTCATTGGTTTTATGCTGTCCCCGCCATACTGGCTGAGCCCCGATTTTTTCCAGTTCGAGGCAGCATCGGGCGATACCGTGACTTTCTACAATCTCGTGCCGCTCTACGAGGAGGAGATGTCGCTCAAGCTCAGGAAAGGCGCGGAGGAACTCGAAGAGAGGCTCGAAAAGGGTAACGCAGGATTTGTCGTAAACCCGGACCGCGCCAATGTCGGTAAGAGCGGTGGCTGGCGATCCTGGTTCCGATGATCTCGGCCCGGTTATGCCGCACGAATTGCATTGAATTGACCACCTGTAAGGCGAGAGCGTCGTGAACAAGCGAGAGTTTGCTGCAGGTACCGGCGCACTGGCGTTGCTCGCTTTGGCGGGCTGCGCTACGGAGATGGAGAACAAAGGCATGTATGGAATCATTGGCAAAATGATCGCGCAGGGCGGCAAACGCCAGGAACTGATCGACGTGTTGCTGGCGGGCACCGAGAACATGCCCGGCTGTCTGAGCTACGTCATTTCCAGAGACAGGGCGGACGATAACGCGATTTGGATTACGGAGTTTTGGGACAGCAGAGAAAGCCACGCGGCATCGTTAACGCTGGATTCCGTCAAAGAGGCTATCGAACGAGGCCGGCCCATGATTGCGGGTTTTGGAGAGCGCTTCGAAGTCGAGCCCGTCGGCGGGCAAGGGTTGGCGTAGGGCTTCCTGCATTTGCGGGGGCTCCGCCAATATGCAACTGAGTCCTGAAATGACGACGCTCGTGTTGGACGCAGACGGCGTTGTGCAGTCGGTTCCCTCTGGCTGGATTTCGCGGATTGAAGCGTTTTTAGAGCCGAATGCCGACAGGCAGGCGTTTATCGACGAGTTGTTCGCTGCGGAACGGCCATGCATCGTCGGCAAGTCTGATTTTGCGACGGTGCTTGAGGATTTGCTCAAGCGATGGGGTTCGTCAACCGATATTGCGGAAGCGCTTTCCGTTTGGGAGGACATTGTGCCTGCGACGGAAATACTCGATTGTGTCGCGGGCATTCGAGCCAAAGGGATCACCGTGTGTCTCGCCACCAATCAGCAGGCGTACCGGTACAGGCACATGTCACAGGGACTTGACTACGATAGGCGTTTCGATCGTATTTTAGTGTCCTGCGAGCTGGGTGTTGCGAAGCCGTCCGAGGCGTTTTTTGACCGCGTGATGGGAGATCTCCGGGCCCGTTCCGGGGAAGTACTTTTCCTGGACGACAAAGCAGACTGTGTGCGGGCCGCCCGACGTTGCGGCATGTTGGCCGAGCGCTTCGAACTCTCAGAAGGCAGACAACGATTCGAAGCGTTGCTGGCGCAGTATGGCATGGCCGCAGCGCAATCATGACAGGGCGAGTGTATGGATACTCTAAGAGCATTGTCCGAAGTGACCGTTCCGGACCCGCGGTCCGAAGGGTTTGCCGTCCTTGAACCCGAGGTTGACGGCTACCGCCCGAAGACGATCGAGGATCACTATGCGTCGATCAGTCGGGTTACCTTGCACGCAGCTGTGCCCGAGGAAGTGCGGCAACACTTCGAGACCACCAGGAACCTGTTGTTGTACTCGTGGTTCGTCTACCGCTTCATTCCCGTCGCGGAGTTTCACGCGGCGTGTACGCTGGAGTATGCTTTGAAGATCAAAACCGACGGCGGTATCAAGGGCCTTTACAGGCTCATCGAGCATGCGATTGAAATGGGCTGGGTAAGCGAGCGGGGTTTCTCAGGATGGCATCACCGGGAGCGCACTCGCGCGACGCTTGAAGATCTGTCCGAAATGATGAGTGGCGTCGGTGAGCAAAGGGTTCGCTTTCATGATGAACCCTACGACTTCCTCAAGAAACTGCAGGAATCTATCCCTGAAATGAGGAACGAGTATGCGCACGGCTCCAGTATGGCTCATTCCGGCGGCTACGCGAAGCTCGAGGTCTGTGCGGAGTTCGTCAATCAGCTGTTCGATGAAGCTGAAGGTCCGCCTCGCGGCAGCGAGGTGACGTAGCTGGTTTTCTGTCCGTAGCCGGGCGGTTAGCGATGAATCGGAGGCCCACATGACACCGGAAGACAAGCAACAGCACTACGAACGCGCCAAGGTTCTGCTTGCCGAGCAAAACTTTAGGGCCGCGGTCTTGTTTGGGTCGATTGCCGCCGTGCTGGCCGCGACAGCTTACGCCATGATAGCGGTCGCGGCGGGCTACACCGTTGCGTACACGGCACTGGGTGTGGGCGCGGTCGTCGGTTTTGCCGTGCAGTTTCTGGGGCGCGGCGTCGAGAGCCGGTACGTAATGCTCGCCTCGATCCTTGCCGTAGCGGCCTGCATATTGGGAAACGTCATAGCGATGCTGTTGTTGAGGGCAAGGTTTTCCGGGGAATCGGCTTCCGATATTGCTTCCGGGCTATCGCCCGAGTTGCTGCTCGACCTTGCTGCAAAGGGAATCCGACCGGTTGACCTGGTGTTCTGGATGCTCGCCGTGGGCGCAGCGTCTTACTTCGCAAAACGTCGCTTGTCGCGAGAGGACGGGCTGGCGATCTACACCTATGAGAGAAGACCCAAGGGGTTTGGGCCCGGTATGTGAAACCGACCCGGCGGGCCCCGCGTACCCCTGAGGAGAAACGCAATGACAACGAGCCTGTATCGGGTCATTCAACCCGTCACCGACATCGAAGCCGCGACGGGCTTTTATTCCGCCGTGCTGGGCGAACCGGGCGAACGAGTGTCTCCGGGCAGGCACTATTTTCGCTGCGGCGGCACCGTGCTGGCCTGCTACGACCCACAAGCGGACGGAGATGGGCTCGAGGACGGCTGGCGGCATCATGCCAATCAGTACCTGTATTTTGCCGTGTCAAACCTGCAAGACGTGCTGCAGCGCGTTATCGATGCCGGAGGCAGCAAAGACGGGGACATTGAAGACATGCCGTGGGGGGAGCGGCTGTTCTACGCGAAGGACCCGTTCGGAAACCCAATCGCGTTTGTTGACGAGGCGACGGTTTTTGTCGGGGCGGGTGGTAACTGAGTGAATCTGATCGGCGTGATTTCCGACACGCACAGCCTTCTAAGATCGGAGGCTGTGGAAGCACTGGCAGGATCCGATCTCATAGTGCATGCCGGCGACATAGGAAATCCACGCGTTCTCGACGAGCTTCGGGAAATCGCACCGCTCATCGCCATTCGAGGCAATATCGATAAGTGGGCGACGGATATGCCCGATACGGAGTTTTTTGAGGTGAGTGGTCGGCACATCTACGTGCTGCACAACATCAAGGAGCTGGATCTGGATCCTCAAGCCGCAGGCATAGAGGTCGTCGTAAGCGGACACTCCCACAAACCGAGTATTCATCGGGAGGACGGCGTTCTCTACCTGAACCCGGGTAGCGCCGGACCCAGGCGGTTCGCGCTGCCTATCACGCTTGCAAAGCTCGACATTACCGCAAGCGCTGTGAGTGCCAAAATTATCGAGCTGCTCGGCAGCGATGTCGCATGAGCGGTTTTTCCATAGCCGAGTGGTTATTCGGCAGATCGGATATTGGGCACGTTTAGTCATGAGCAATAGAGCCGACTATCTGAGTAGTTTCCTGCGCTGGAAAGGTGGTAGGCAGAAATCCGGCTACCGGCCCATGCCGTGACGCCGGTCACGGAAGGTGTGGAAGGTGTCCGCTACATGCCCAGCATCGGATGGGTGCTGGAACAACGATAATCCAGGCCATTGATCTACTCGTCGATCGAGCCGTCGCAAGCTTCAGCGACGTGTACTAACGGTCTTCCAGCAGCAGCGCCGGATCCACGGCCGTTCCGTTCAGGTAGGTTGCAAAGTGCAGATGCGCGCCGGTCACACGGCCTGTCGCGCCCACCTTGCCGAGTATGTCGCCGACTTCCACGGCATCGCCCAGCTCCACGTCGATTGACGACAGATGGCAGTACAGCGACACAAATCCCTGTCCGTGGTCGAGGATGACGGTGTTGCCGTTGAAGAAGTAGTCGCCGGTTGCCGTGATGATCCCCGCGGCGGGTACACGGACGGGTGTCCCCGTGACCGCGGCAATGTCCATACCTTTGTGCGGGGATCGAGGCTCGCCGTTGAAGAAACGCCGCAGGCCGAAACTCGAACTTCGACGCCCCTCGACAGGTAGCAAGACCCGAGGGCGCTGTACGGATACTTCGCGAAAGGCGGTTAGCGCCGAGTCGATCTCCTTCCGTTCCTCGCGAATGCGCTCGAGCGTCGATGCGCTCGGATTGACGTGTTCACGGTTCTTCACCGTTAGACGCTGCTCGCGATACGCATGCGCCTCGACCTTGAGAGGAACACTTTTTTCGTCGACCGTGAGGCCCTGCAACTGGCCAGGGTTTGTGTCCAGCGACAGCCCGACCGCGGCGACGTAGCGTCCGTCTTCGACAAACACCAGCACGGCCCGGCCGTCGAAGCGCACCTCGGGTAAGCGTTCGCCGGCGGCCCCGATGTCGACCAGCGCGACACCGCCGGGACGCAGCGCCTGTTCGGCCGCGGCAACCGCGGTGGCGGCCAGCAGCAGGGCCATGCAGCTGGCCGCCCGGGCCAGCCCGGAGCGCTCATTCCTCATCGGTCTGGGTCACTGTGGCCGTTATGCTGCCTTCTCCGAGGCGCGCGTGGATTGCGTTGCCTGGGTCGAGTTCAGCGGCTCTGCGGACAACTTTTCCGGTCTCGACGTTGCTGACTATCGCGTAGCCGCGGCCCAGCGTGGCCAGCGGGCTGACGCCGTCGAGGGCGCGCGCGCCCAGGCTCAGGCGGTGGCGCCGGTCGTTGAGCAGCGTCTGTATCTGAACCGCAAGCCGGTCGCGGATATGCGTCAGTCTCGAATTTTGCTGCTCGATACGTAGTGCGGGCGAGTGTCTTGCGAGTTCGGTTTCAAAGCGGCGCAGCGCGTTGCGCGTCTCCAGCAGGCGCTTGTGCATGAGATCGCGCAGACGTTTGCCGTAATCCTTCAGCGACTGCTGCTGGCGCGCGAGCGTGGCCTCCGGGCTTTGCTGCAGCAGCCGGCGCTCGAGCCAGTCCAGCGTTTGCTCGCGCTCTTCGAGCAGCCGCCTGCCCAGGCGGCCCAGCCGGTGCTCGAAGACCTCGAAGTTGCGCAGCCATTCAGCGGAGTCGGGCACAACCAGTTCCGCCGCGCCGGACGGGGTGGGGGCCCGCAGGTCAGCTGCAAAATCCGCAATCGTAAAATCGACTTCGTGGCCGACGGCCGACACGATCGGTATGTCCGAGTCGGCGATGCGCCGCGCCAGCGCTTCGTCGTTGAACGCCCAGAGATCTTCGAGGGAGCCGCCGCCGCGGCCGACGATCAGCACGTCGCACTCCGCGCGTTGGTTGGCGCTGTCGATGGCCGTGATCAACTCCCCCGGGGCGGCATCCCCCTGCACGGCAGCCGGGTAGATCACCACGGGTATGGCCGGGAAGCGCCGCGCCAGCACGCTCAGGATGTCCTTGACGGCCGCCCCGGACGGCGAGGTCACGACGCCAATGCGCCGGGGCAGCGCCGGCAGCGGCTGTTTCCGGTCTTCGTCGAACAGCCCCTCTTCTGCGAGCTTCCGCTTGAGCCGGTCGAATTCCCGCTTCAGGGCACCTTCGCCGGCTGCTTCGATCTGCTCGACGATCAGCTGGTAGTCGCCGCGGGCCTCGTACAGGCTCACGCGGCCAAACACGAGCACGCGGTCGCCGTTCTTGAAGCCAATCGTCGGGCCGCGCTGTCGCTGGCGGAAGAACGCCCCGCGAATCTGCGCCGCATCGTCTTTCAGCGTGAAGTAGACGTGGCCCGAAGCCGGGCGCGCAATGTTCGAGAGTTCGCCCTCGACCCAGAGCTTTGTGAGACTGCGCTCCAGGAGCTGCTTGGCCTGGCGGTTGAGCTGGCTGACGCTAACGGCGCTTTCAGCAGGTGTCTTCTGAAACAGATCGTTCATGGGCGGAGTATAGCCCGTTTACCCACAAACCCAGGGCGCGTATAATAACCGGTTAACCCTACGTGATCTCAGGTGCTCTCTCAGTCGAGCGCCCGGGATTCTTTTAAACTGAGGAAGCTCCGCCACACCATGCGCATCGTGAAGGAAGCCCTGACGTTTGACGACGTCCTACTGCAACCCGGTTATTCCGACGTACTGCCACGCGAGGTGGACCTGAGTTCGCCGCTCACGGCTGAAATCAAACTGAGCATACCCATACTGGCCGCGGCCATGGACACCGTGACCGAGGCTCGGCTGGCGATCGCGCTGGCGCAGGAGGGGGGGCTCGGGGTTGTCCACAAGAACATGTCGGTCGAGGATCAGGCGCGAGAAGTGGCGCTGGTCAAGAAATTCGAAAGCGGCATCGTCCGCAATCCCATCACGGTGAACCCGGAGATGTCGATTCGAGAAGTCATCGACCTGACTCGCGCGATGGGCATTTCTGGTGTGCCCGTTGTCCGGGAGGACCAGACGGTCGGCATCGTGACGGGACGCGATTTGCGTTTCGAAACCCAACTCGACGCTCCGGTTTCGAGCGTCATGACCCCGCAGGAGCGCCTGGTCACGGTTCGTGAAGACGCTGACAAGGAAGAAGTCCTGAGCCTCTTGCACCAGCACCGTATCGAGAAGGTGCTGGTCGTGGGCGACAACTTCCAGCTGCGCGGCATGATTACGGCCAAGGACTTCCAGAAGGCGAAAGACTATCCGCGCGCGTGCAAGGACCACAGGGGCGCGCTGCGCGTCGGCGCGGCCGTCGGCACGGGCTACGACACGGACGACCGGGTCGCGGCGCTGGTTGAGGCCGGCGTCGATGTAGTGGTTGTCGACACTTCGCACGGGTTTTCCAAAGGTGTACTGGATCGGGTGAGGCGCATCAAGGAAGCCTATTCGGATCTGCAGGTCATCGGCGGCAACATCGTTACGGGTGACGCGGCCGAGGCGCTCGTGGAGGCCGGCGCCGACGGCGTCAAGGTGGGCATCGGTCCGGGTTCGATCTGCACGACGCGCGTTGTGGCCGGCGTCGGCGTGCCGCAGATTTCGGCCGTGGCCGAGGTGGCGGAGGCCTTGAAAGGCAAGGGCATTCCGCTGATTGCCGACGGCGGCATCCGCTATTCCGGCGACATTGCCAAGGCGCTCGTGGCGGGCGCGTATTCGGTCATGATCGGCGGTCTGTTTGCGGGCACCGAGGAGTCGCCCGGAGACGTCGAGCTGTACCAGGGGCGGTCTTACAAGTCTTACCGCGGGATGGGTTCACTCGGCGCGATGGGGCAGTCCCACGGTTCGTCCGATCGCTACTTCCAGGACGCCACCGAGGAACTCGAGAAACTCGTGCCCGAGGGCATCGAGGGTCGCGTGGCCTACAAAGGGAGTCTCGTGGCGATCGTGCATCAGCTCGTCGGCGGCGTCCGCGCTGCCATGGGCTATACGGGCAGCGCCAATATCGAGGACATGCGCAACAAGCCCAAGTTTGTGCGCATTACGGGCGCCGGGATGAAAGAAAGCCACGTGCACGACGTCAAGATCACCAAGGAAGCTCCCAACTACCGGATGAGCTGAACACCCCGACAGGAGACAAACGGGATGACCCAGGCAGCCGCAATGAACCAAGCGCCGCAAAGCGATATCCACTCGGATCGCGTGCTGATTCTCGACTACGGCGGCCAGTACACTCAGCTCATTGCGCGCCGCGTCCGCGAGGCCGGCGTTTACTCCGAGATTCATCCCTGGGATATGTCGGACGATGCGATTCGCGCGTTTAACGCCTCCGGCGTCGTGCTGTCGGGCGGACCCGAGTCGGTCAACCTCGATGAGCCGCCGCGCGTGTCGCATGCCGTTTTCGAGTTGGGCGTTCCTGTCCTCGGTATCTGCTACGGCATGCAAACGATGGCTGCCGAACTCGGCGGCAAGGTCGAAGCCTCCAGCCACCGGGAGTTCGGCTACGCCGAAATCGAGCCGGGTGACTCCGGTTTGTTCGGCGGTTTGAGTGACAGCGACGACGCAGCGCTGCTCAAGGTCTGGATGAGCCACGGCGATCGCGTGGAATCGTTGCCGGACGGTTTTCACGTCACGGCGACCAGCGCCAATTCCCCGCTGGCGGCCATGGAAGACCCCGAGCGGCATTTCTACGGCGTGCAGTTTCACCCCGAGGTGACACATACACCGCAGGGGCAGGTCATGATCGAGCGCTTTGTGCACGACATTTGCGGCTGTCGCGGCGACTGGACCCCGGGCAACATTGTCGCCGATGCCATTGCCAGCGTCCGCGAGCAGGTCGGTGACGACACCGTGCTGCTCGGGCTGTCCGGCGGCGTGGATTCGTCGGTTGTAGCGGCGCTGTTACACGAAGCCATTGGCGACCAGCTCGTCTGCGTGTTCGTCGATCACGGGCTCCTGAGGCACCGTGAAGGCGACCAGGTCATGGAGACCTTCGCTGAGCACCTGGGCGTCAAGGTCATTCGCGTCAACGCAGCAGAGCGGTTTTTCGAAGCGCTCGAAGGCGTCGAAGATCCGGAAGAAAAGCGCAAGATTATTGGTGGCCAGTTCATCGAGGTCTTCGAGGAAGAGGCCGGCAAGCTCGAAGGCATACAGTGGCTTGCGCAGGGCACCATCTATCCCGACGTCATCGAGTCGGCGGGCGCCGACACGGGCAAGGCGCACGTCATCAAGTCGCATCACAACGTGGGTGGACTGCCCGAGCACATGCGAATGTCGCTCGTCGAGCCGCTGCGCGAGCTGTTCAAAGACGAGGTGCGCAAGATTGGACTCGAACTCGGGCTGCCGCGTGAGATGGTATTCCGGCATCCGTTCCCGGGCCCCGGTCTCGGCGTGCGAGTGCTCGGCGAGGTGCGGCCCGAGTATGTTGAGAAGCTACAGCTGGCTGACGACATCTTCATCGAGGAGCTGCGCCGCCAGGATCTCTACGATCAGGTCAGCCAGGCGTTCGCCGTGTTCCTGCCCGTCCGCTCGGTCGGCGTTATGGGTGACGGCCGCCGCTACGACTGGGTGATTGCGCTCCGCGCGGTCGAAACGATCGACTTCATGACAGCGCGCTGGGCGCGGCTGCCTTACGAGTTTCTCGAGCACGTCTCGCTGCGCATCATCAACGAAGTTGACGGCATCTCGCGGGTTACCTACGACATCTCGGGTAAGCCGCCTGCCACGATCGAATGGGAGTAGCGGTATTTTTCGGCAGTCGGTTGACCGGAGAAAACCCGTCAGAAAGCTTGGTGCTCCATTTCAGGAGCGGCAAAAAAAGTCCTCGAATATTCGATGGCCGCTTCTTCGTCGAAGGCTTTACAGGTAAACAGTACGGCGGCAAAAAACTGCTTACTCTCCCAGACGTAAAGAGAAATACCCGAGTCGATTAACGGCAAAAACGCATCGAACCCAGCGTTGTCCTCTTTTCCGATACCGCTCGGGGAGTGAATGGTCGGTTCACCGTAGCTCTGCAAACCGAGATGCGCTGCAATACCCATCAGGTATTCGCTAATCGACGCCTCGTCGACATCCCTCGTGTAGTAGCCTTCGATCAGCAGCCTTTGCCTGACGATATCCGGAGCCAGGTTTTTCATCGTTGTGGTCCTTTCGGCAACCGATAGCCGCCGGTCATGCGGCGGTACGCAGCGTTTCCGCTCGTTGACTGAACAGGCGAGACAGAGGACTGTCAGGCCGCCTCTCCAATCGTTCGTCGGCGAGTGCGCCGGCGAGGCTGGTATTGCCGGCTCGCAGGGCGGCTTCGAGCAAGGTTAGATTCACGATATCCCGTTGCGCATGGCTGCCGCCAAAGCGATGAGCAATCTCTCGTACCGGACGAATGGCCTCGATCGTCTTCTGATAGTCACCTTCGGCGAATGCCCGGAATGCCAGCGTGAGCGGATGGCCTACTTCCCGCGTAAACAGGGCGTTGTCGTCATCCCTTTGTATAGCCTCTCGCTGAGCCTCCAAAACCTGTTGAACAGCGTCCGGACGGTCCGCGCCGATGAAGGCCATGACGGCGTGCAGATCATTGAACGCGTAGTTGCCGGCTGTTGCGACGGGTACCCAGTTGTCGGCTACCGCCTGCCAGCGGTCACCGACATCGATGCCTCGCAGATGCAGCCGCCAGAGCATGGCCGACGCGTCGATCATGTCCAGCACTATCGCGGAGGGGTCGCCGTAGATCGGGCCGTCAAACAGGGAAAGCACCTCGTCGATCTCATCGATTTCGAGGTGGTACAGCGCGAGGTGCCACCAGTTGTGCACCTGGAAGAAGCTATCGGTCGACCAATCGTCCGCGTTTTCCCGCATCCACGCGATACCCTCATGCGGCCGTGCCTGCATCTCCATGACATGCGCCACGGCATGTTGTCCCCAACCGTCGCGAGGGTTGAGTTCCACCGATTGACGTCCGTGGCGCTCAGCGAGGTCGTAAACCCCATTTTCTTCGAGGCCAAACGCGTACATTCCGAGCACTGCGTGATAGTCCGGCATATCCTTGTCCCAGTGGGGAAAGGCCCGGCCGATGCGATCACGTAGCATGTGTGCGTTGCCGCAAAAGAAATCGACGAGGTGGCCGGCTTGTAGCGCGAGTACGTCATGCGGATGATCGGCCGTGATGTCTTCCAGGACGCGTCCCGCCTGGCGCCAATGGCCCCCGACAAGGTAGCGCACGGCCTGCTGATGCGCGCGTTCGCGTGGGTTTTGCTCAAGGCGTGTGGCTGCCTCCAGACAGACGTTGGCAATCGCAATATCACCGGGCTCCGTGCCGAGCAAGTGTATGTACGCCTTGAGCATGTGCGCCATCACAAATTCCGGCGACGCAGCGATCGCTTCATCGACGGTCGCTACGGGATCTTCGATATAGCACTGCAGCTGTCGAAGCGCGCGTTCGTAGGTCTCAAGGCTGTCGCCGTCGGCGCCGGTGTGGGCGAGGCCGTAGTCGTTTCGAACCGTCATTGCTTGTGCTCCTTTCCTCATGTCGTAACCGTGATTGAGCGTCTGGTATTCTAGCCGGACTGACATTTATCAATATGACCCGGATGCCGGAATTATTGACTCAGGCGCCAGGCGAAACCCACTGACACTTGCTCATGGACGCTCTGTCCGACGTAATCTCCGCCGTACGCCTGACCAGCAGCGTGTTTCTCGACGCGCGGTTTGCTGCGCCATGGTGTATCCAGTCGCAGGTCACGCCCGAGGATTGTGCGCCTTTCGGCCCAATGCCTTCGCAGATTATTGCGTATCACTACGTAACCTCAGGTCACGTATTCCTGGGTCTCGACAATGAAGATCCCAAAAAAGTCAGCGCGGGCGAAGTGATTCTGATGCCTCGCAACGACCGGCACACCCTCGGTAGTGCGCCCGGACTCAAACCCGCGATCATGGACCATCTCATTCAGCCGACGGACGGCGCCAGGCCCGCTGTGCTGCAGATAGGCGGTGGTGGCGAGGAGGCGCACGTTATATGCGGCTACATGGGGTGTGAAGTGCCCAACAGCCCGCTACTGGCGGCGCTTCCCCGTCTTCTGCGAATCAAAGCCAGTGAGGGTGCCGGCAGTGCATGGTTCGAAGGTTCGTTTCGACATGCTGCCGAGGAGTTCGCAAACGGAGGCGCTGGCTCGTCGACGGTGTTGAGCAAACTGGCCGAACTGCTGTTTGTCGAAGCAATCAGGCGCTACCTTGCTGACTTGCCGCACGATCAAACCGGCTGGCTCGCGGGATTGCGCGACCCGAAGACAGGTGCGGCGCTGGCCCTGCTGCATACCCAACCCGCATACGGTTGGACGACCGACGAGTTGGCAAAAGCCGTCAACATGTCGCGTTCTGCGTTCGCCGATCGGTTTACGGGTCTTGTGGGGGTGCCGCCCATGCGCTACCTGAGCCATTGGCGCCTGCAGCTGGCCGCTGTGCGCCTGCGCGAGAGCCCACGAGCAATGGCACAGATTGCCCACGACGTGGGCTACGAGTCGGAAGCGGCTTTCAATCGGGCGTTCAAACAAGCGTTCGGGACGACGCCGGGTCGATGGCGACGATATGAATCGGATAGCGAGCAACGTGAATGAGCTGCGAGTATCTTTTTTGCAGTATTCAACCTACAGTTCGCCCGATCTATTCCGAAAACGACAGCCGTTCGGCGCTCGAGAGACGACAGGCATGACCACACGACGCAAACATTCGACAGGTTCCCCGCTGGAGAAGGCGGCCGCGTACTCCCGCGCGGTGCGACAGGGCAACTTCGTGCACGTCGCCGGTACCACCGGTTACGACTACGAAACGATGCAAATGCCCGAGGACGTCGCTGAGCAGGCACGCAATTGCATGAACACGATACGAACTTCGCTCGAGTCGCTGGATGCGTCGATGCAGGATATCGTGCGCGCTAACTACTACGTCACCCAACCCGAGTACTTTGAGGCCGTGGCCCCTGTTCTGTCCGAGTACCTGGGCGGCATCGACCCCGCGGCCACAATGATCGTTTGCGGCCTGATTCGTGAGGACATGAAGATCGAAATCGACGTCACGGCGCAGCTGGATCAGGACTAGTGAACACCGACGAAAGATGGGCCGAGGAAGACCTCGGCTACATGCGTCAGGCCCTGGCATTGGCCGGTGAGGGAGCTGCGGCGGGAGAGGTCCCCGTGGGCGCGATCGTTGTTCAGGACGGCGAGGTCATCAGCGCCGCGCACAACCGTACGCTAGCCGACGTCGATCCGAGCGCCCACGCGGAGATGCTTGCGGTGCGCGCCGCGGCGATTGCGTTCGGCAATCATCGGCTCAACGAGGCAACGCTGTATGTAACCCTGGAGCCCTGCTCGATGTGTGTCGGCATGCTGGCCGAAGCGCGGATTGCACGGATCGTCTTCGGGGCTTACGACGACAAGTCGGGCGCTTGTGGTTCCGCCGTAGATCTCGCCGAACACGCGGCGCTGAATCACGTCATGGAGGTCAACGGCGGGTTGCTGGCGGGGGAGTGCGGCGAGGTCCTCCGAGACTTTTTTGCCGAGCGGCGGGACTAGTTCTCGGCTCTAGTTTTCGGCGACAACCTCAGCCTCTTCGATCTCTTCGTTGTCCGTCAGCCACTTGAGGATGTTGTAGTACTGACGGATGTTGTTGACGTACAGGACCGGCTCCCAGCCGCGCGCGTAGCCTGTCGGCACGCGCGAATACCACTTGCGCTGCGACAACAGCGGCAGCGACTCGCTGACGTCGATCCAGCGGTTGGGGTTGCCGCCTTGCCACTCTGTAATCTGCTGCGCGCTCTTCAGGTGATTGAAGCCGACGTTGTAGGCGGCCAGCGCCATCCAGGTGCGGTCGGGCTCGGGCACCGTATCGGCCACGCGCTCGGTCTGCCGCGCAAAATACTGCGCGCCGCCGAAAATACTGTTGCGCGGGTCCAGGCGGTCGTCGATGTTGAGGTATTCGGCCGTGTCGAGGGTCAGCATCATGATGCCGCGCACGCCCGTCGGCGAGATGGCCTGTGTGCGCCAGTGCGACTCCTGGTAGCCGATGGCGGCGAGCAGGCGCCAGTCGACACCCCATTCGGCGCCGGCCTGCTCGAACATGCCGCGGAAGCGCGGCAGGCGGCTCTCGTAATGGCGGATGAAGTTGCGCGTGCCCACGTAGTCGAACTTCTCGGTGTGGCCGTAGTAGCGGTCCTGGATGCGTGCCAGGAGGCCCGAGCGTTCGATTTTGATCAGGAATTCGTCAGCGCGGGCCAGCAGGCTGTCGCCGTAGTCTTTCGGGAAGCCCCAGGCGAGCCGGTCGTCGAGCTCGAGGTCTAGCGCTACCCGCAGATCGGGATAAAAGTGCCGCTGGATGTTGAATTCCGTGCTGTCGGCCACGGTCATGTCGAGCTCACCGGAGGCGACCTTCTCGAGCAGGTCCGCCACCTCGGCGTCGGCGTTTTCCGAGTATTCGATGCCGGGATACACCTGCTTGAGGGTCTCGATGACGTCGACGTGGCTGCTCTCCGCCACCACCTCGATCTGCCGGCCGACGACATCCTCCATGCTGCGCGGCTTGCCCGTGCCGAGCCGGTAGATGAGGTGCATATCGACGGTCTGATAGGGATGGCCGAAGTTCAGGAACTCACGCCGCGACTCCGTGACCGAGAGGCCCGCGGCCGCCATGTCCGTGTGGCCGGCGAGCAGCGAGGGCAGGATTTCGGAGACGCTGTCGACCGGTTTGACGAGGAGACGCACGCCGAGATCGTCCGCAAACGCCTGCACGAGATCGTATTCCGGGCCCGCCGGGCCGTTGGGGCCCATGACGTACGCGGTCGGACTGTTGCGCGTAACAACCTTGAGCTCACCCGTCGCCAGGATCTTCTCCAGAAGATCGGGCGGCGAGGAGCAGGTGCTCAACAACGCAGCAGCAACGATGTAAAACAGCTGGCGCAAACGGTAAATCCTGTACGACTGACACGCCGGGACCGTATGTGGACCGGCCCGACGTGGGTTCGACCACCAATTATCTCACTGGTTCGAGGCCCTGTGAGGCTTGACAAGGCCCTTTTTGCTCACCAATATTCCCGCCCTTCGCTCGATATAGGCGGCTTCGGCGGCCTCATTCCCTCACAGATGGGGTCGGAAACGACAAGAGCAAGGAAAAGCACGAGTTGCGGAGAGGTGCCGGAGTGGTCGAACGGGCTTGACTCGAAATCAAGTGTACGGTTTACCCGTACCGTGGGTTCGAATCCCACCCTCTCCGCCAATCAAGAA
>JANQPG010000103.1 GCA_028289545.1 Woeseiaceae bacterium | reverse complement strand
AAAATCGACAAACTTGACCTCTTTTTCCTTGATGAGGCTTAGGACCTCTGCGGGCGTCATGGATGGAACCTCCCTTGTCTATATCGGAGTTGGCTGTTGGATTTGACCGCTCAAAACGGGGCCTTGGCCCCCTGAGTGATGGTGTTGTGGTGTTGTCGGTAAATTGCAGAAATTGTGCCAAAACGGTGCTAAGCCTAAGGCACTGTTTACTAAAGAAATTCCAACATTCGCCGACCGGAGCTCGCACCATAATGGTGCGATTACCCCCTGATTGCGCACTATTATAGTGCATCGGGCGTCGTTTGCACCGTCCGCGGGCATGCCTGTTGCGACGGACGAGATATCCAAAAAGGGCCGCCGGTCAGCGCCGCGATTTTTGGCGTTTCGCACTTGCCGCAAACCGATATAATCCGCGCCTTTGAGACCGCTACCCTAAAGTCGTCTTCCCCAAGTTCACTTCCCGAGACCGAACACCCATGACCGCCAGCTCCACCGAAGGCCCGCACAGTTTCCAGGACCTGATTCTTGCGTTGCAGCAATTCTGGGCGGAGCGCGGCTGCGTCATCCTTCAGCCCTACGACAAGGAAATGGGCGCCGGCACCTTTCACCCGGCGACGTTCCTGCGGGCAATCGGGCCGGAGCCCTGGAGCGCCGCCTACGTTCAACCGAGCCGCCGTCCGACGGACGGCCGTTACGGAGACAATCCGTTTCGGCTACAGCACTACTATCAATACCAGGTGGTCATCAAACCGTCGCCGCACGAGATACAGGAGCTGTACCTCGATTCGCTGCGCGCAATCGGCATCGACCCGCTCGTGCACGATATCCGCTTCGTCGAGGACAACTGGGAGTCGCCGACCCTGGGTGCATGGGGCCTCGGCTGGGAGGTCTGGCTGAACGGCATGGAGATTACCCAGTTCACCTACTTCCAGCAGGTGGGCGGACTGGAGTGCCGCCCGGTCTCGGGAGAGATTACCTACGGGCTCGAACGACTCGCAATGTATCTGCAGGACGTCGAGAGCATCTTCGATATCGTCTGGACGGACGGTCCGCTGGGGCGCATTACCTATCGCGACGTCTACCATCAGAACGAAGTCGAACAGTCCCGCTACAACTTCGAGTTCGCCGATACGGAAGAATTGTTCGCCGCTTTCGATCACGCCGAACGCGAGTGCGCGCGGCTCATCGAAGCGGGCATGGCGCTGCCCGCCTACGAACGCATGCTCGAGGCGTCGCATCGCTTTAACCTGCTGGACGCTCGGCAGGCCATCTCGGTCAGCGAGCGCCAGCGCTTCATCCTGCGCGTGCGCGGCATGGCCCGATCGGTGGCGGAGGCGTACTACCAGAGCCGCGAGGCGCTCGGCTTTCCCATGCTCGAGTCCGTCGGTCGCGGAGGCAAAGCCGCATGAGTGCCGCCGATTTCCTGATCGAACTCGGCACCGAAGAGCTGCCGCCCAAGGCACTGCGCCCGTTGATGGAGGCGTTCGCGGAGCTGCTCGAGGCCGGCCTCGACGACGCCCGCCTCGAGCACGGCGCCGTCGAACCCTATGCGAGCCCGCGCAGGCTTGCGGTCATCGTTCGCGAGCTTGCGGACGCTCAGCCGTCACGAACGATCGAGCAGAAAGGTCCGCCCGTGCGGATCGCCTTCAACGACGCCGGCGAAGCGCAGCCGCCGGCACTGGCGTTCGCCAAGAAATGTGGCGTGGAGGTCGGCGATCTCGACCGCACGTCGACCGACAAGGGTGAGTGGCTCACGTTCACGGCCAGCGAAGCCGGCCGCCGCACCAGCGAGTTGATCGGCGAAATAGTCGAGTCCGCCCTGGGCAAGCTGCCGATACCGCGCCGCATGCGCTGGGGTGACGGGGACGCGGAATTTGTACGGCCCGTGCACTGGCTCGTCATGCTGCACGGTAGTGACGTCGTCGACGCCTGCGTGCTGGGCTTCGCCGCCGGCCGCGAATCGGCCGGGCACCGCTTTCACTCGGCCGGGCCGGTCAGCATAGCGGACCCGTCCTCGTATCTCGAAGCGCTCGAATCGGAAGGCCACGTCATTGCCGATTTTGCGCGGCGGCGCGCAATGATCGAAGCGGGTGTCGCAAGCGCTGCCGCTGAGATTGGCGGCCGCATCGTCGACGGCGAGGCGCTTTATGACGAAGTCGCGGCCCTCGTCGAGTGGCCCGTACCCATTCTGGGCCGCTTTGAAGACAAATACCTGGCGCTGCCGCCCGAGACCGTGATCAGCACGCTGAACTCACATCAGCGTTACTTCCCGGTCGAGGACGCGGAAGGCACTCTCATGAACGCATTCGTGACGGTGGCCAACCTGGACAGCCGGGAGCCCGACAAGGTGCGGGACGGCAACGAGCGCGTCATCCGGCCGCGCCTTGCCGATGCGGCGTTCTTCTGGGAAAGCGACCGCAAGCGGCGACTGGACGAGCGCATCGAGACGCTCGACCGGGTCGTTTATCAGCAAGGTCTGGGCAGCCTCGGCGACAAATCGCGACGGGTGGCCGAACTGGCCGCGGAACTCGCTGGCGAACTCGGTGCCGATCAGGCCACGGCGAAGCGCGCGGCGGCGCTGTCGAAATGTGACCTCGTGACCGGCATGGTCGGCGAGTTCCCCGAACTGCAAGGCATCATGGGTGCTTACTATGCTGCCGCCGACGGCGAGACAGAGGCGGTCTCGACGGCCGTGCGTGAACAGTACCTGCCGCGTTTCGCCGGCGACGAGCTGCCTCAATCGCTGCAGGGTCAGCTGCTTGCGCTTGCCGACCGCCTCGACACGCTGGCCGGGGTTTTTGCGCTCGGCAAAAAGCCGTCGGGCAACCGCGATCCTTTTGGTCTTCGTCGCGCCGCACTGGGTATCGTCAGGATATTGATCGAGTGCGGCCACGACATTGATCTCAAGGCGGCGATCGCCACTGCGCTCCGGCTGCAACCGGTCGACGCGGCGGACAAAAGCGCACTGGCTGAAGACGTCTACGCATTTATTGCCGAGCGACTGCGCGGCTATTTCCAGGACCGCGACGCAGGGCTCGCGACCGAGACGCTCGACGCGGTCATGGTGCGCCAGCCGGCTTCGCTGGTCGACTTTGCGGACCGGCTCGCAGCGGTCAGGGAGTTCCTGAAGCTCGAGGAGGCGACCAGCCTGGCCGCCGCCAACAAGCGCATCGCGAACATCCTGAAGAAAAGCGCCGCCGGCAACTTCAGCGGCGGGGTCGACGTGGCGCTCCTCGCCGAAGCGGCGGAAAAGACACTGCACGAGGAACTCGAAAGAGTCGGTCAGACAGTACGGCCAATGATCGAACAACATGCCTACACGGAGGCGCTGCGCGCGCTGGCCGCGCTCAAGGATCCGGTCGATCATTTCTTCGACGACGTCATGGTCATGGCGGACGACGAGGCGATCCGGCAGAACCGGCTAACCCTGCTGGGTGAACTCCGTACACTGTTCTTAGGGATAGCGGACGTTTCGCGGCTCTCCGTGGCGTGAGTTCGAGCGTGCGGACCAGGACCGGCGCCATACGCCTCGTCATCCTCGACCGGGACGGCGTCATTAACGAGGACTCCCCGAATTACGTTCGCTCGGCCGACGAGTGGATACCCCTGCCGGGCAGCCTCGACGCAATTGTCGAGCTCAACCGGGCAGGCTACACGGTGTGTGTTGCGAGCAACCAGTCCGGGCTTGCGCGCGGTTACTTCGACCGGCGCGCGCTCAGAGCCATGCACCGCAAAATGCGCCGGCTGCTTGCGGCAAAAGGCGGCA
The DNA here is from genome assembly GCA_028289545.1 of Woeseiaceae bacterium. Lineage (GTDB taxonomy): Bacteria > Pseudomonadota > Gammaproteobacteria > Steroidobacterales > Woeseiaceae > UBA1847. Next base: position 63,572 of record JANQPG010000103.1, on the reverse strand, counting down.
CGGTGGCGCGTATCGAAGTGTGCCCGCACGGACCGGACGAAGGCTGTTGCTGCCGCAAGCCGGAACCGGGCCTGATCAACCGCCTGGTCAGGCGCTACGCCGTCGAGCCAGAGTCGGTGCCGGTCATTGGCGATTCGCTGCGCGATCTCGAAGCCGCCCGCAGAGCGGGCGCCCAGCCGATACTCGTGCGCACGGGTAACGGCCGCCGAACCGAGGCTGCGCTCCCCGAAGCGTTGCGCGCTACGCCGATCTACGACAACCTTGCCGCTGCCGCGCATGCATTGATCCGGGCCTGAACATGCTGTTTCTGCGTTCGCTCCTGTTCACGAGTTTCCTGTTTTTGTCCGCAATGGTCGCGGGTGCGGTTGCCCTCTTGACGTTCTGGGCGCCGTTCCGCTGGCACTGGTGGTTGACCGTCAGCTGGTGCCGGCTGTCGGTGTGGGCCGGTGAGTTCTTTTGCGGCATGAAAGTGGAGGTCGAGGGGCAGGAGAACATTCCCGACGAACCCAGCGTCATCATGATCAAGCACACGACCGCGCTCGAGACCTACTGGCACGTGACGGTCTTTCCACGCACGGCGTGGGTCATCAAACGCGAGCTCCTGTGGCTGCCGTTTTTCGGCTGGACACTCGCCATGCTGCTCGACCCGATTGCGATCAACCGCAGTTCCGGCAAATCGGCGGTCAAACAGGTCATCGAGAAGGGCAAACAGAAACTCGAGCAGGGCGTCTGGGTAACGGTATTTCCCGAAGGCACGCGAATGCCGCCCGGAGAAACCCGAAAGTACGGCATCAGCGGCGCTGCGCTGGCTCGGGAAGCTGGCGCCAAGGTGGTACCCGTGGCTCATAACGCCGGCGACCTGTGGCTGCGCCGCGGATTTACCAAGCGGCCGGGAACGGTGCGCTTCGTGATAGGTCCGCCGATCGACGGCAGCGCGCAGTCGCCCAAGGAAACCAATCAGCTCGTCCAGACCTGGATCGAAGACAAGATGCACGAAATCAGCCGCGTTTATGCCGACAAGGCGTCAGCGGACACTCGAGAGACCGCGGTTTGACGAGAACAACTTTCATTGCTCTGGCCGCTGTTGTTCTGCCGGCCACGATGGTCTTTGCGGGTGAGCGCAGCGACGACATCGAGGCTGCGCTCGGGCTCATTGACGAAGCGGCGCTCAGGCGCCATTACGAAGTCCTTGCCGACGACGCCATGATGGGCCGCCTCGCGGGCACCCGCGGTTATGACGACGCGGCGGAATACGTCGCGGAACAGTTTGCGTTGCTGGGCGCCGAGGCAGGGGGAGAAGAGGGCTGGTATCAGCAGGTGCCGCTGGTCGCTTACCGCGTCGACACCGAGAGCACAACCGTGTTTCTGCACCGCGACGGCAGCGACGAAGCGCTACGCTATCGCGAAGACTACGGCATGGCGGGTGACAAGGTTCGCGAAAGCAATGCCGTACGTGCTGAAGTCGTGTATGTCGGTTTTGGCGTGCACGCGCCCGAGCTGGGTTATTCCGACTACGAGGGCGTCGACGTCGACGGTAAAATTGTGGCGCTGTTCAGCGGCGCGCCGGCGACGTTCCCGCACAACCAGCGCGCCTACTACGCCTCCTCACGCAGCAAGGCGAAAGAAGCGATCAGCCGCGGGGCGATCGGCACGATACGCCTGCGCTCCCGGCGCGCGCAACGCATCATGAGCTGGGAGCGCTACAAGCAGCAGACGGGCACACGGCCGGGCATGGCCTGGGTCAACCTGAGCGGCGAAGTCAGCGACTATTTTCCGGAACTGGGCGGGGCCGTCACCATCAACCGGCAGGTCGCCGAGCGCCTGTTTGCCAACTCGGCATTGAGTTTCGAAGACGCGCTGGACGCGATCGATAACGGCGAGGCAAAGTCGACACCGCTTGCGGTCGAGGTATCGATGTCGCGACGCTCGAGCCAGGAAGAAGTCTTGAGCCCTAACGTCATCGGGATGATTCGGGGCAGCGATCCCGAACTCCGGCAAGAGTACGTCGCGTTGACGGCGCATCTCGACGGCCTTGGCACGGGTGTGGCGGAAGACGGTGACGTCATCTACAACGGCGCTTACGACAACGCCATGGGTGTGGCGCTGTTGCTCGAAGCCGCGCGGGTTTTTGTCGAGTTGCCGCCGAAGCGCTCGGTCCTGTTCATTGCGCTGACGGCCGAGGAGCGCGGGCTCCTGGGCTCGGACTACTTTGCCCACTATCCCACGGTGCCGCGGGATGCCATTGTCGCCAACGTCAATCTCGACATGCCGCTGTTTCTCTACCCGCCGGCGGATCTCATAGCGTTCGGCGCCGAACACTCCTCGCTTCGGGAGCCGGTCAGACAGGCCGCTGAAGCGGAGGATTTTGCGCTGACGCCGGACCCGCTGCCCGAAGAGACGCTGTTTGTCCGCAGCGATCAATACTCGTTCGTACGTAAAGGCATACCGGCCGTGTTTCTCGTGACCGGCTTCAACTCCGCGGACCCGGTGCTCGACGGGGAGGCCCTGTTCCGCGAGCATCTGACGACGCACTACCACCGGCCGAGCGACGACCTCGAGCGGCCGGTGCACTGGGAATCGGCCATTCGATTCGCTCGCGCGAACGCGCGTATTGCCTATCTTGTGGGCGATGCGCCCGAGCGACCGACATGGAATCCGGGCGACTTTTTCGGCGAGAAGTTCGGTCGACGCGATTCCCGGGAACGACTATCGTTGCCGGCCGGGCAGGGTCGATAAGATCGCAGCCAACGGCGCGGACGCGTCGAACGTGTCGACCAGATCGGTTTGCTGCTCACTGCGGCGCGGCAGGCCGACGTTACTTGCCCAGCCGACGGCCTCCAGCGCGCGAATCACGAGCCAGCCGGGATCGAACTCGCCGGGGGCAATGCCAATGCGTGCGGACTCCGGAAATGCGTGATGGTTGTTGTGCCAGCACTCACCGAGGGTCAGCAAACCAAAACCCGGCAGGTTGGATGCCTGCACCCCTGCATCCGGGATCAGCCAGCGCCCCGGACCCGGGTTGTGGGTCAGGTAGGTAATGGTCCAGTGCCCGGCAACGCTCAGGAACACTCGACCGAAGACACCCCACACGACCCAGGGCAAACCGCCGATCGCGTACAGGAGGACACCTAGCGGAAGTTGCTGCAGCATCCAGGTTCGGTCGAGAAAACGGTAGACCGGGTCATCTGCAACAACGGTCTCGATACGCAGCTTCGGCGGCGCGTCGAACTCGAAACGGCAATTGAGCTGCCACCACGCATCTCGCAGAAACGTCGCGCGGTGCGAGAAATAGTCGTGACAATCCGCCTCGCGCTGTGCCCAGTCGCGAACGTCGTGGATGCGGATCAGGCCCGTCGGCCCGCCCATCCCGACAAGCACGCCCAGATACACCAAGGTGTACTCCAGCCAGCGCGGGCAGTCGTAAGTCCGGTGTATCAGCTTGCGATGCATGCCGACGGAGTGGCCCAGCAGCAAGGTGAGATAGGTCAACAGCAGGCCCGTCGCGACGGCGCCCGGCGTCGTGTGAAATGGCGCAAGCACGACGAATAGCACCAGACAGCCATTGATCCAGAGCGACTTGCCGGCATCCCAGCGCACCCGGCCGCGACGGGGATCGCCCGTGGCGGTATCCACACGAAAAACGCCCGGGCGCATCAGCACAACTCCTGAACAAGCGGCGACTCCGGCTGCTGCTGCACGTGCCTGAGCTCCGCGCGCGCCGGCAGGCTATCGGGCAACACCATGTCCGTCACGAGCCCCATGCGCTCGAGCAGACGCAACACCCACCAGCCGGGGTCCCACTGACCCGGTTCGAGCCCGAGTTTCGCCGACCCCGGAAACGCATGGTGATTGTTGTGCCAGCTTTCGCCCATCGTCAGAAGCGCACTCCAGCGCACGTTGCGGCCTTGCACGGCGGCACCTTCGACATGCCAACTGCCGCCGCCGTGCCGGTGGGCAAAGTAGCCGATCAGCCAGTGGCCAAAAATCGACACGCTGACGCGGCTCGCTATACCCCAGCACAGCCATGACCAGCCGCCGAGCGCGTAGAACAGAAGCGCCCACGGAAGCTGCTGGAGCATCCAGGTTTTTTCCATTGCCACGTAGATGGGATCGTCGGCGATCTCGGGTTCAATCCGGAGCTCCGGCGGCTGCTCGAGGCGTATCCCGCAAAACAGCTGCCAATAGACATCCTGGTACCAGGGTGATGCGTGTGAAAAGTACGGATGACAGCGCCGCTGGCGCTGTGCCCAGTCGCGAGTGTCGTGGGTTTTGAGCATGCCGAACGGACCGGCGAGCCCAACCAGCGTGCCGAAGTGAACAAACAGGTACTCCATCCAGCGCGGGCACCGGTAGCTTCGATGGATCAGGCGTCGGTGCATGCCGAGCGAGTGGCCCAGGCAAAGCGTTATCAGCGTGCTGACGACAAACAGCGTGACGGCGCTTTTGGAGATTGTCATGGCGCTGCCGATTGTCCCGACACCAAACATGCCGCCAACCCATAACAACTTGATCGGGTCCAGGCTGACGTCGCCGCGCCCGGCATCGGCGGGCCGGGCCCCGCCGTCGATACGATCGTTCGTATAGCTGGTCATGACTGCTCCCTCTGCTGCGATGTCCCGGATGGGACTTTCAACGGAGCGTAGTGGGCAGCGCGGGCAGCGGCTTCCGCAATGCGGATTCAGGAGCAGGTTTTAGAAAACAGCAGCCTGATCAGTCGCTTGCGGAGCTTCGAAATGATCAATCAGGAGTCTTTCGAGGGCTTCCGGCCGCGACGGTAGGCGCCGGGGGTGGCGCCGGCGATCTCGCGGAACGCCGTATAGAAGTTGGATTGCGAGCGAAAACCTACCGTCATCCCGATCGATAACACGGATGCCTCGGGATCCTCGGACAGCATGCGCTGCGCCTCCGCGACGCGCTGCTCGCGGACGTAACGCGAGAAGCCGTGCCCGAAGTGTGTATTGATCAGCTCGGAAAGCTGGTGCGGCGTCAGGTCGATCGCGCGGGCCGTCATTGCAAGGTTGAGATCCTCGTTGGCGTACAGCCGTTCCTCCCGCATTACGCGCTCGAGCGCTCGCAAGCGCTCGGCGACATCGACGCCGCCCAACGTGGTGGTTGCGTAGCTGAGCCTTGCGGTTTCGGCAATGTCGGTCAGCAGTTCGGGAAACACGACCAGCGCCGCGACGACGAGTGCAAAACCGACACCAATGCAGATTGCATATGCCGCATAAAAGGCTTTCGCCCCGGTCACGGGAATGAGGAAGATCAGCGCGAGCGTCAACAGGGCAAGCAGCGTAAACAGCCCGAAAAAAAACAGTTCAAAGCGAAACCGCGACACGTTGCGGCGCATGCCGTACACCAGCCTCAGGAACCACAGCGTGTAGCCCGCGCCGACGACAAACGCCAGCGGGGCAGCAATGCTGACGGGCAGGAACACGGCGGCAAGCAGGGGCAGCAGATTGAAAATGTGCCAGGGCTTGAGACCGGCGCCTCCCAGCAGTATTTCTCGACTGAAGAAATAGAAAGCCGTGGGTGCAAACATCAACAGCAGGACATAAGTTCGCGTTTCGAGCAGCGGGACGCCGGTCTCGAGAAACCGAAAGTGCTGATACTGCAACAGCGCAAGTGTAGCGAGCAGGGCGGCGCACGCCACTTTCCCCACGACGGTCTTTTGCATCGAATCGAGGAAAAACAGGTAGGCAACCAGCAAGATAATTGCCGCGATCATCGAGAAACCGGTCAGCGCTGTTGTGAACAGGAACATAGGCTGAAGCATTGACTCGGGAAATCACCCTGTGGAGTTTCTTCGGCGAGCGGGCCTGCAAGTGTTGCCGCGAGGTCCGTGGCCTTGCAAGCTAGCATGGCCGCGGAAAGCATTGTAGTTTCATAGTCCCTGGACGCCTGTCGAACCCCCCTGGGAAAAGCAATGCGAAAGGTTGGAGCCGTCCGCGCCGCGCTGGCCAATGTTGTCTCACCGGGTTTAGGTTACGTCTATCTCAGCCGGCTGCCGTTTGCCGTGGCTTACGGCCTTGTGGCGTTCAGCCTGATTGCCCTCGCTGGCTGGTCGGGACTCGTTTTGACGACGGGGGGCCTTTACACGGTTGCGGCAGCGCTTCTGGTTGTTGCCTGTTTCCCCATTGTTCACTGCGCCGTCATTGCGTTGCGTCATCCCGATATGACCTCGCGCCGCTACAATCGATGGTGGTTCTATTTGCTTTGGGTTGCGGCGGGATGGCTGCTCTCCGACGTGGTACTGAGCCAGCGCGCTGCCTGGTTCGGTTACGAGCCGTTCCGTCTGCCGGCCAATTCCATGGCGCCCACGCTCGAGCGCGGCGATTTTGTCATGACCGACACCCGTTACTTCCAGCGTAACGAGCCGGCATACGGAGACATTGCCGTATTCCGGTTCCCTCGTAACGAAGACGTGTTTTACGTCAAACGCGTCGTCGGGCTCCCGGGCGACATCATCGAAATTCGCAACGACGTGCTGTATCGAAACGGCGAACCTGTCGATGAACCCTACATTTTGCTTGCGACGTTCGGTCGCAACTCGAACTCTGGCTCATTTGCAGTGCCGGAAGATAGCTATTTTCTGCTCGGAGACAATCGCCACAACTCCATGGACAGCCGGTATATCGGCGCCATACCGGCAAGACTTCTGCACGGCCGGGTCGAGCATCGCTGGTTTGCGTTCCAGGGCGGTGCCGGCATCCGTTGGGGGCGATTCCCTGAACGCTTTACGGAGCCGGCCAGGTGAACCCCCGCGGTCTTTCTGTACTCGGCGCCTTGCTCTGCATCCCGTTGCCCGGCGTTGCGGCGGCAGCGGCCGAGCGACTTTTTTCCGTAGACCGCTTTTTGGCGGTCGGCATCCAGGAGATGCCGGCCAGCGACGCCGACGGCGGAACGACGGTTCGCGGCCGCCTGCACGATATCGAAGCCGGTTTCGGCGCTGTCGAGTTCAGCGGCGGCGAACTCGCCGTTGGCGTGGACTACCGCTACACGCGCTTCGAGTACGAAGGCATCGCGAGCCGCGATCGTGACCTGCACACACTGGCGGTACCCCTCGTGTGGCGACGCGAATCGGCGGAGTCCGCGCTGTCCGCCGTGGAGCTTGCGCTTGTACCGACCATTGCGACCTCATCCAATGTGTTCCAGAAATTCTGGGACCGCGGCTCGCGCGAAGACGTCTACCTGAGCGGGCGGCTTGCCGTCGAGCTGCCGGCGGGTTCTTGGACCTGGCACCTGGGGGCAGCGGCGGATCGGCTCTGGGGCGACAGCCGCGTGTACCCGATCGTCGGCGGGGAACGGCGCTTTGGCGAGCGCTGGCACGCGCGGCTCGTGCTGCCGTTTCCGGAACTCAGGTTTCACCTGGGCAGCCGTCAGAGGCTGGCGCTGGCGGCGGAACCGTCCGGCTACCGCTGGCGGGTGGTCAGCGACGATTTCTCGGCGCATTTCGACTATCGACTGCGTGCGTTCAGAACCACGGCCAGCTGGGAGTTAGAGGCGCACCGGCAGTGGACCGTCGCGCTCAGCGCCGGCTTTGAAACGGGCAGGGACCACCGGTTTGCCGACGACAACCTGACGGCCGTCGGTCTTGACGTGGACGGCGGCTGGGTGTTCGGACTGAAGCTCCGGTGGGCGCAGTGAGCGGTAAGTAGACCGCCCCTGGCCTAGTTGCGCACGTAGCGGTATTCGTTCCGATTGAAGAACTCGGCGTCGCCGTCGAAACGCACGTTCTTGCGTATTCGGAATTCGCCGGGCGACACAAAATACACGAACTGAAGGTCTGCCGACCGATTATCGTCCTCGCCCTTGCCCTCCGTCGTCAGTATCAGGCTTCCGTCCGCCTGCTGCCGCCGATCAACAATAGACCGGCCGTCGATCGACGCGCCACCGTCCGATATCGTCAGCTCCTCGGTGGCGTTGTACTGCTCTTCGCCCGGGTAGCGGATTGAATACGTCACCGAGCTGCTGTCGATGCTGTCCACTCTCAGGCCCACCGGTATGCTGGATCGCTGATCCGAGCCGTAGTTGAGATAGTCGAGTTCGCCGCTCCATTCACCGCCGTCGAGCACACGAAAGTCCTCAACCGTGGCCGTGCAGTCGCAGTCGGCTGCGCGTTCCGGCGCTGAGGATTCCGGTTCGGCCGTGCAGGCAGCCGACACGAACAGCATCGTCAGTATGGATGGCAACAAGCGAGAGTCGATATTCACGGTGGCTGGGCTCCATTGCGGAATCACGGGCAATACCCCGGGCACATTCTCGCAGACCCTGGCGTCAGGCCGCCAGGGTCACTGCGCCGAATGGAGCGACGCAGCGACCGGGCAGGACAGGGCCGGAGGTGGTTCGTTACCAGATTTTTACGCGCTCCTCGGGCGGCAGGTACAGGGCGTCCGTTTCGCTGACGTCGAAGGCCTCGTAGAACAGAGGTACGTTGCGAACGGCCCCGTTGGCGCGGTACATCGACGGCGCATGCGGCCGGGTGCCGATTTGCAGCCTGAGCGCCTCTTCGCGGTATTTATTCCGCCACACCTGGCCGTAACCCAGAAAGACGCGCTGCACGCCGGTGAAGCCGTCGATGACCGGCGCTTCCTTACCGTCGAGTGACATCAGGTAGGCTTTTAGCCCTATGCTGATGCCGCCGAGATCACCAATGTTTTCGCCGAGCGTAAACTCGCCGTTGACGCTCAGGTCGTCAAACGGCTGAAACGCGCTGTACTGCTCGACGAGCTTCGCCGTACGCTTCTCGAACTCGGCGCGATCTTCGTCCGTCCACCAGTTTCGCAGCACGCCGTCACCGTCGAAGGTGCTGCCGGAATCGTCGAAGCCGTGGCCAATTTCGTGGCCAATCACGGCGCCGATCGCACCGTAGTTGACGGCGTCGTCCGCTTCGAGATCAAAAAAAGGCGGCTGCAGGATTGCGGCCGGGAACACAATTTCGTTGAGCGGCGGATTGTAGTAAGCATTGACCGTCTGCGGATTCATGCCCCACTCACCGCGATCGACCTTTTCTCCCTGGCGGTTGAGCTGGCGCTCGAACTCGGCGAGGGCGGCGCGCTCCAGATTGCCGTACAGGTCGGCTGGGTCGATAACCAGCGCCGAGTAGTCGCGCCATTCGTCGGGATAGCCAATTTTTGGCGTGAACTTCGACAACTTGTCGAGCGCTTCGGCGCGGGTTTCCTCGCCCATCCACTCGAGTTCCTTGATGCTTTGCTCGTAGGCAGCAATCAGGTTGTCGACCAGCACAAGCATCCGTTCCTTGGCCTCGGGCGGGAAGTGCCGGGCTACGTAGACTTTACCGACAACCTCGCCCAGCGTCCCGTTGACGACCGTAACCCCGCGCCGCCATAGCGGTCGCTGCTCCTCGGTACCGGACAACACTTTGCCGTAGAACTCGAAATTCTGCGCGTCTATGTCTGCACTGAGGCGCGCCGCCGTCTCGTTCAGCGCCACCCATTTGAGATAGGTTTTCCAGGTATCGAGCGGTGTGTCCGTAATGATGTCGTCGAGTGCCGTCATGTAGTCGGTGGTGACGACGATGAGCGCGTCGAGATCGTCGGCGCCCAGTTTGTTCAGATAAGCCTCCCAGGCAAAATTGGGCATCAGCTGGACGAGATCGGCGATGGCGACCTTGTTGTAGTTGGCGGCCCAGTCGCGGGTGTCCTCTTTTTTCATGTGGCTGAGAGCTATGCGCCTTTCGAGCCGGACAATGCTGTCCGCTGACGCTGCCGGCTCCGGCAGACCGGCCAGCTCGAACATTTTTGCGATGTGTTCTTCGTATTTCTGGCGAATTTCGACGGACTTGTCGTCTTCGTTGAAATAGTACTCACGGTCGGGAAGCCCGAGCCCGCTCTGGAACGCATACATCCCGTAGTAGTTCGGGTCCTTGAGATCCGCGAACTGCGCCAGCACAAACGGCGCGTCCAGGTTGCGCTTGACGGTTCCCGCAAAGTACGCCGCCAGCGCGTCGGCGCCGTGTATGGCCTCGATGCGCGCGAACTCCGGCTCGAGCGGCGTGACGCCCAGCGCGTTGCGCCGTTCCATGTCCATGTACGAGCCGTACAGATCACCCACCTTCTGTTCGTCGGACCCTTCGGGAAAATCGCCGCTCGCCGATTCTTCGATAATCGTGCGAACGTCCTCCTGCGCCTCTTCTCTCAGGATGCTGAAGCCGCCGTAGCTCGAGCGATCGGCCGGAATTTCGGTGTTGTCGATCCAGCTGCCGTTCACGTAGGCGAAGAAGTCGTCGCCGGGTCGAACGCTGGTGTTCATGTACTGGAGATCAATGCCTGAATTGAGCGGCGCCGCTGCTTCGGCGGCCGGCTCGCCTGCCGGTTCACCCGCGCCGCAGCCGAACAGTGTCAGCAAAACTGTGCCGCAAACGGCCGTGTGGATGTTGCTTTTCAAAATGCCCCCTCGTAGCGGCCCGGCCGGGCCGCGGTTTTGGAAAATCGTTTTGACCGGTCTTTGTTGAGAGAACCCGACCGTTTCGATCGCGGCTTCCCGAAAAGCACGGTCAGCGCACGCCGCCTGGCGCGTCACCCATGGCCTTGAGCTCTTCTTCCTGCCCCTTGTTGATCTCGAACGCGCGGTAGATCTGGCAACCGCGAATGGTATCGATGCGGGGTCGCATATAGCGGGCGTCGCGACGTTCGTCGGCCTTCAATACTTCGTTGTCGAACAGCTCCCAGCAATTCCTGCGGAATTCGATCAAGTACAAATCCCGACGTGACTTGAAGATGAGGTAGCGTGAATTCAGCACCTTGTAGTTGCTGTTCAGCTCGTTGCGAATTCGGTCGACGGGCTCGAGTTCGCTAACGGCAATAAAGTCCTGGATCGCCACGACTTCCGGGTCTTCTTCCCGGGGTCCGCTGGCGCAGCCGGCGACGGCAACGGCGAGCAATGTCGCTAATAGGCGTTTCATGGGTTGTCTCCTGGTACCGGCAAGGTCGGGCCGGGATGTTCACAAAAAAGCGAAGGTCGCCGCGCGTCCGTTATCGTCAACGATGATCTAGCGGAGTACGGTGATGCCTCGAGGCGCGTCACCCATGGCGCGGATTTCGGCTTCTTCTCCTTCACTTATCTCGAAGATTCGGCTGATGAGGCATCCCCGGATCCTGTCGGCCTTCGGCCACAGGTAGCGACCGTTCCAGCGCTTGTCGGCCTCGGCGTCGTGGTTGTTGTACAGCTTCGTGCAGTTCCGCTGGAACTCCACCAGATAGGTGTTGTGCGGCGATTCGAGGATGAGGTACCTCTTGTTCACGACATCGTAGTTGTTCCTCATCTCGGTGCGAATTCGTTTGGCCGGTTCGAGTTCACCGACCGCTATGAAATCCTGGATAGCAACAACTCCCGGGTCTTCCTCCCGAGGCGTGCCGGCGCAGCCGGCGACGACAAAGATGAGCAGGGTTGCGAACACGCGATTCATAGAGTCTCTCCTCAAGAAGTTGTTACCGATACACCGCGCTCTGTCTTGTACAGTCGCTCTATAAACGCGTAGGCGTCGGGGTACGCCGTTTTGAAGCGCTCGATGTCCTCGCGCATCCCGGCCGGCAGCTCTTCGTATTCCAGCACAGCCGATTCCTGTCCCGCAAAGTTTTCCGGCAGGAACCAGGGAGACGACAGCGCCGCGAAACTCAGATCCGTGTAATTTTGGACCGTGTCCCCGAGCAAAGAGTTCGGCTGCTCAGCGAGGCGCCCGTTCAGATCTTCGAGCAGCGTCTCGATGTGTTGCCGTGCTTTTTCGTAGCGCGGCGGCGATACCCCGAACGCGCGGCGGATCATGTACGCCTGCACCGGATGCAGCAGGCGGACTAAACCGCGCTGCCACGCCGGCACGGTCCGATCGTACGCACCCCAGGCACGCAGCATCAGCTCTTTTTCGGGCAGCAGGTGATAGTACACCCAGATCTGCAGGTTACGCCCGTAGCGATCGAGTTCAGCCTCGAGTTCCAGTCGTTCGGGCGTCGGTTCGAGAAACGCCGCCGCTTCCGGGCGCTCGACGGAATAGCGTCCCCACAGGTAGCGCAATATTTCCGGTGAGTTGCCTATGCTCGACGTGACCCGGCCCGTGCGGAAATTGAGAACCGGTACCGTGCGGCCGAGGTAGAAGGCCCCCAGGGTTCCCGCTGCGCGCCGCTCCCGATACTCCAGCCCGAGCCGATCGAGACACCATCGGACTTTTTCCACGAAATGGCTGACGCCGATGGACGTCAGGGTAATTTCCGGCGCCTTGCTTTTGCCGCTGAGCGCCGCCATGACGCCGAGCCAGCGCACGAATAAAAGGGCAATGACGAGCAGCAGCGCACTCAGGAAAGATAGTCCGAAGAGTGCGACGACAAGGGGCAGCAGCACAAGCGCTGCCGCGTACAGTAGTTTGCTGGAGAACATAGATGAGAGCGCGGAATCGCTCGACCGGGCCGGGTTGCAATGCACGGATTGTGGCGCGCCCGGCGCGCGCGCACAACCGGTGCAAAAACGAACCGTCGGCTGTCGTACTTCGGCTCTTCGCAGCTAGACGTCGAGGTTCGAGACGGTCAGTGCGTTTTTCTCGATGAATTCGCGTCGCGGCTCTACCTGGTCGCCCATCAGCGTCGTGAAGATCTCGTCCGCTTTGACCGCATCCTCGATCCGAACCTGCATGAGCCGGCGGGTCTCCGGATTGACGGTCGTGTCCCAGAGTTGATCCGGGTTCATTTCACCCAGGCCTTTGTAACGCTGGATCGACTGACCTCGGCGCGCCTCGGCCATGAGCCAGTCGACGGCCTGAGGGAAGGTGTCGATCGACAGCTCGCGTTCACCGCGCCGGATGCTTGCGCCCTCGCCAATCAGCTCACTGAGCTTCGCGGCAAGCGACATGATGTGACGGTATTCGTTGGTGTCGAAGAATTCGCGCGGCAGATATCGAGTCTGTCCGATGCCGTGCTGCACTCGGGTAATGGCGATTCTCACGCCCTCGCCGTCTTCGTCTCCCCGTTCCAGAGCCGCCGAATAGGATCCGCTGTTGCCGTTGTTCAACCGGTTGCCGGTCGCCTTCGGCAATGCATCGGAGAACGCTGCCGTCCATTGCTCGAGCGCGTCAAGACTATTGTCTGTGTCGGGCGCCGCAAACTCGGGTTGCGTTGCCAGCGCGCGCAACACGACTTCGTCGTAGCGGGCCGACAGCCGCTCGATGATGTTTTCGACGGCAATGTGTTCCTTCGCGAGCGCTTCGAGCGCCGGACCGGACAACGGCGGCGCCTCGGCATTGACGCGAAGCTCCGCGTTTTCCAGCGCGTTCGCCAGGAGATGGCTGTTGAGTTCCACATCGTCCTTGACGTAGACCTCCTGTTTGCCGCGCTTGATTTTGTACAGTGGCGGCTGCGCAATGTATACGTGGCCGCGCTCGATCAGCTCGGGCATCTGTCGATAGAAAAAGGTCAGCAGCAAGGTGCGGATGTGCGAACCGTCGACGTCGGCGTCGGTCATGATGATGATGCGGTGGTAGCGCAGTTTGTCGGGGTCGAAGTCTTCCCTGCCGATACCCGTGCCGAGCGCCGTGATCAGCGTGCCCACTTCGGCGGATGAGAGCATCTTGTCGAAGCGCGCTTTTTCGACGTTCAGTATCTTGCCTTTGAGCGGCAGGATCGCCTGGGTCCGGCGATCCCGGCCTTGTTTCGCGGAGCCGCCGGCGGAATCGCCCTCGACGAGGAAAAGCTCCGACAACGCCGGGTCTTTCTCTTGGCAATCGGCCAGTTTGCCGGGCAGGCCAGCGATATCGAGAGCGCCTTTGCGGCGCGTCATTTCGCGCGCCTTGCGAGCGGCTTCGCGAGCACGCGCAGCATCGATTATTTTCGACACGATGGCTTTTGCTTCGGCCGGGTTTTCGAGCAGGAACTCTTCGAGACGCCCTGCCATTGCCTGCTCCACAATGCCTTTGATTTCAGATGAAACCAGTTTTTCTTTGGTCTGCGACGAGAACTTGGGGTCAGGTACTTTCACCGACAGCACGGCGGTGAGCCCTTCGCGAGCATCATCCCCCGAAGGCATGAACTTGTCCTTGCGGCCGTTGAGCTCTTTTTCGATGTAGGTATTGAGCGTTCGCGTCAGCGCCGTTCGGAATCCCGCCAGGTGCGTCCCGCCGTCCCGCTGCGGGATGTTGTTCGTGTAGCAGAACATGTTTTCCTGGTAGCCGTCGTTCCACTGCAATGCGGCTTCCACACCGACGTCGTCTTTTATTGCCGTGAAATGGAACACGGTGCCGTGGACGGGGGTTTTGTTTCGATTGAGGTGTTCCACGAACGCGCGGATACCACCTTCGTATTCGAAGATATCCTCTCGCTCGTCCCGCTCATCCACAAGGTGAATGCGAACCCCGGAGTTCAGGAACGAGAGTTCGCGGAGCCGACGGGCCAGTACGTCGTAGTGGAACTGGATGTTCGAGAATGTGTCTGCGCTCGGCTTGAAGCGCACTGTCGTCCCGCTGTTGGTCGTGTCGCCGACAATGGTGAGGGGCGCAACCGGCTCGCCGTGGCGGTATTCCTGCTGGTGGATCTTGCCCTCGCGATGAATCGTCAGAATCAGTTGCTCCGACAGGGCGTTGACCACGGAGACGCCGACACCGTGCAGACCACCCGAAACCTTGTACGAGTTGTCGTCGAATTTACCGCCGGCGTGCAGCACGGTCATGATCACTTCAGCCGCTGAACGCCCCTCTTCAGGGTGCATATCCACGGGGATGCCGCGGCCGTCATCGGCAATCGTGACGGATTCGTCCGCGTGGATGGTTACCGTGATTTCGTCGCAATAGCCCGCCAGCGCCTCGTCGATCGAGTTATCGACAACCTCGAAAACCATGTGGTGCAGACCGGTGCCGTCATCGGTATCGCCAATGTACATTCCCGGCCGTTTGCGGACGGCTTCAAGGCCCTTTAAGACCTTGATATTACTAGAAGTGTATTCTGTCTCGTCGCTCATTCAGGTGGCTCTAAACACAACCGACGCATTGTATCAAAATCGCGCGCCGGAAGTGCCTGGAAATGAGCGTTGAATCCCTGTCTGCCGGCCGTTCACGGCGGCCAAAAACTGCCGCGAGCCTTAGGCTTGTTCCGGCGTAATTTCGCCATGTTCCACGTGAAACACTCGCGGCGGTTCCGGAAACTCGATCAGCCCGGGATTCAGGCTGGTCACGATCAGCTGCGACCCCAACTCAACCGCCGCGCTCATGATCCGGCTCAACGAGGCGTTGTCGAGTTCCGCCGCCGGGTCGTCGAGCAGCAGCGTGGAATGTACGCCGGTCTCTCCTTTTGCAAAGGCCATCCCGCCGATAATCAGGGCGCTTGCCAACAGCTTCTGCTGCCCACGCGAAACAAGGCGCTTCGCCTGCCGTTCATCCGTACGGATTGACAAGTCCGCGCGGTGTGGCCCCACCTGGGAACCGCCCAGCTGCAATTCGCGCTCTCGCTGCTCTTGCAGCACGTCACCCAGCGCCATATCGGCGGCCCAGCCGCGCCGGTAGAGCACATCCACAGCCCCCCCCAACATCGACTCGCCCGCTTTTTGTATTGCCGGCAACGCGCGTTCGAACACCTGTGCCCGCAGCCCATCCACGCCTTCGGCCGCCGCGATAAATTCTTCATCCCAACTCGAGAGCTCGCGCGCCCCGACCCGCCCTTTCAGCAGCACATTTCGCTGTTTGAGTACCCGCCGGAATCGCCGCCACACGTCTAGAAAGTCGTGTTCCACGTGAAACACTATCCAGTCCAGAAACCGCCGACGCTCCTCCGGTCCGCCCGCGATCAGGCGGTGCACCTCGGGATCGATAACCTGGACGGGAAAAGCCGCGGCGAGCGCTGCAGTGCCTCCCTTGTCCTCACCGTCTACGCGCGTTTCGAGGCCGTTCCGGCCATTTCGCACCCCAATGCTGACATTTCGACCGTTTTGGGCGACGTTCCCGAAAAGCACAAATTCTTTTGCGCCATGCCTGACAATGCTGGTCGTGGGGGCCCCCCTGAACGATTTTCCACGCCCCAGATACACCAATGCCTCCAGCAAACTCGTTTTGCCGGAGGCATTGGCCCCGTGTATCAAGTTGTAGCGCGGATCGAATTCGAGCCGAGCGTCCTTAAGGCAGCGAAACTCTGACGCTGTGAATAAACGGATGCTCAAACCTTATCCGCCAGGATTACAACCGCATCGGCATAACCACGAACTTGGCGTCATCGTTCCCCGGCTCTCGCACGAGGCAGCTCGAATTGCTGTCGACTACCGACAACGTTACGTCGTCGCCGTCAACGGCCGAGATGGCATCCAGCAGATAGTTGACGTTGAAGCCGATCTCGATATCGTCGCCGCTGTACTCCACGACGACATCTTCCTCAGCCTCTTCCTGTTCGGGGTTATGGGCTTGCAAGGTCACGCCGCTATCGCGGATCACAAGCCGAATACCGCGATACTTCTCGTTCGACAGAATAGCGGTGCGCTGCAAAGCGCTTCGCAGCACAGACTTGTCTGCGCTGAGCACGTTACTCGACGCCTTCGGTATCACACGCTCGTACTCGGGGAAACGCCCATCGATCAGCTTCGACGTAAACCGGATGCCGTCGAGCTCGATTCTCACGTGATTGGCGCCCAGCTCGATGTTCAGCGGCCCTTCGCCGCTCATCAGCCGCTGCAGTTCCAGTACACCCTTGCGCGGTATGATCACCTGCTGTTCGTCCAGGCCTTTGCCGTCGATGTCCGCCTGACACAAGGCAAGGCGATGACCATCCGTAGCAACGGCTCGGAGCTGGCTGCCGCCCGTTTCGAGGAGCATGCCGTTCAGATAATAACGAACGTCCTGCTGTGCCATTGAGAAGTGCGTCTTCTCGATGAGCTGTCCCAGTATCGCCTGGGTCACCTGAACGGTTTGTGTCGCCTTGATGTCCTCGACGCTCGGAAATTCCGCCGCCGGCAACGTGGCGAGGCTAAACTTACTGCGTCCCGAACGAACCGTTGCTTTGTCTCCGCTCACGGTAAAGCTGACTTTCGCTTCATCCGGCAGCGCTTTGACGATATCGAGAAGCTTCCGGCCAGCCACGGTGATCTCGCCGTCTACATCGACGTCCAATTCCGCTGAAGCTACCAGCTCGACTTCGAGGTCGGTCGCCGTAATCGACAGCGTTCCCGACCGGGCTACAAGAAGCACGTTCGACAGAATCGGCATGGTCTGACGACGTTCGACAACCCCAATCACCGCCTGCAAAGGTTTCAAAAGCACTTCACGCGTAGCGCTCAGTTTCATAGGTTCCACCTGTTAATAAATATTGGAAATACTTATATTGTTGTAGTTATTAGGCTACTACGAGCCTGTGGATAAAATAAATTTAGTATTATTTATCAGTAAGTTACACTAGAAAACCATGGGTAACATGGTCTGTATGAATTCCTGTTGTGCTGTGCACACCCTGTGGATAAAAGCGCGGTCCTGAATTGTCCACGGCTTATCCACACTATCCTGTCAGAGTTCTCAACAAGTTCAAATAGTCGTCATCGACACGTTTTTCGGTTTCTCTGAGACTTTCGATACGCCGGCAGCCATGCAATACGGTCGTGTGATCACGGCCGCCAAACGCATCACCAATCTCCGGCAAACTGTGATTCGTAAGCTCTTTCGCCAGCGCCATCGCGACCTGGCGTGGCCTGGCTATCGACCGGCTGCGTTTTTTCGACAGCAGGTCGGCAACACGGATTTTGTAGTAATCGGCAACGGTTTTCTGGATGTTCTCGATCGACACGAGCCGATCCTGCAGCGCCAGTAAATCGCGGAGGGCCTCCTTGGCAAACTCGAGGTTGATCGGTCTGCCCGTGAATCGGGAATTGGCGATGACTCGCCGCAGCGCACCTTCGAGTTCGCGAACGTTGGATCGAATCCTCTTGGCGACAAAAAAGGCCACCTCTTCCGGAAGTTCGACACCTTCAGCAGACGCCTTGCTCATCAGGATTGCGACGGACGTTTCGAGTTCCGGCGGTTCGATCGCGACCGTCAGGCCCCAGCCGAAGCGCGACTTGAGCCGCTCCTCGAGGCCGCTGACCTCCTTCGGATAGCGATCACAGGTCAGGACTATTTGCCGCTGCCCTTCGAGTAACGCGTTGAACGTGTGAAAGAACTCCTCCTGGGACCGGTCCTTACCGGCAAAAAACTGTATGTCGTCGATTAACAGCGCGTCGAGCGAACGGTACGCCCGCTTGAATTCGGAGATACGGTTGTGCTGCAGGCCCTTGACCATATCGCCGACAAAACGCTCGGAGTGAACGTAGGCCACCCTGGCGTCCGGCTTCTGCTCGAGTATGGCGTTGCCGACCGCGTGCATCAGGTGCGTTTTGCCAAGGCCCACCCCGCCGTAGATGAACAGCGGGTTGTAAGATTTGCCAGGATTTTCACCAACCTGGCTGGCTGCGGCGCGAGCCAGCTGGTTGCTTTTGCCTTCGACAAAACTCTTGAACGTGAAGCCGGGGTTCAGCCGGGACGTTACAGGCTCAGCCGCTGCCTGTCGGTCCGTGCTGCCGGCGGGTGGCGGTTTCGGCGACGCGACGGCCGGTGTGGGCTCTGCAACACGGGAACCCACCTCGAGAATCAGCGATACGTCCGCGTCGGTGCTCGAGAGGATTTCCTCGATGCGCTCGACATAGTGCTGGCGTAGCCAATCGACCACAAACCGATTCGGCGCGAGCAGCTTGATTCGACCGGCGTCCTCGACGGCCTGCAGGGGTCGTATCCAGGTGTTGAACTGGTTTTCCGGCAGCTCCGCCTCAAGATCGCGCACACAGCGATTCCACAGATTGCTCTCGGCTACCAACGGGGTCCCCACCTGGAAATGGTTTCAGAGCGCGGTAAGCGCCCTTTACGTAACGGTCAAGACGCCGCAGTCTAACCGCAATCCGGAGCGCCTGCCAGAAGACTTATCCACAGGCAAAATTGGCGGTGGAAACCCTTGGTTTGACACGTTTTACGAGCCTTTGCGGCTGTCTATTGACACCCAAAGCCGACCTCTATACGCTTGCCGGCCTTTTTGATCGCAGCGCCTGTTGGCCTGCCTCCGGACAGACAGGTTTCGACCGATGAAACGCACCTATCAGCCCAGCAAAATCAAGCGTGCCCGGACTCACGGTTTTCGCGCCCGTATGGCAACCAAAGCGGGCCGTCTCGTGCTCAAGCGTCGCCGCGCGAAAGGCCGCGCCCGTCTGACGCCGCAGTAACGAGCCCAACCTCTCCAAACGGCCGTAACCGTCGCGTGGTCTCCGTTGTCGTCGGCCACCGAATATTCGTTCAGGAAACGGCAGCGGCTTCTCGATCAGGCAGCATATAGCCGCGTTTTCAAAAAAGCCCGGCGCAGCCGCGATAAATGTTTTACCGTACTCGCGCGCCCGAACGGGGACGCCGATGCCCGGCTGGGGCTCGCCATCTCCAAAAAACACTGCCGGAAGGCGAGCGCGCGCAATCGAATTAAAAGAATGGTGCGGGAGTCGTTCCGGCTGCACCAGGCGCTGCTTCAGGGGCTCGATATTGTGGTTCTGAACCAGCCAGCTGCAGGATTGGCCAGCAACCGCCAGCTCCTGGAAAGCCTGGAAGCACACTGGAAACGCTGCACAACCCGACAAGCCGGGCCGACAAGGACTTGAGTGTTTGAGCGATGGATAACCAGCGACTTTTAGTCTGGGCTTTTTTTGGTCTCATGCTGTGGATGACCTGGCAGGCCTGGCAGCAGGACTATGGCCCCCGGTCCGAGCCGCCCGCCGCCGTAGATGAACCGGCGCCGCTTCTGGACGAAACCACGGCACTGCCCGAACTGTCGCCGCCTCCTCCGGCCGCCGTTGAAACGCCGGATCAGGCACTCCCGGATCTGCCGGGCACAGAGGAAACCGAAGATGCCGGTGCAACAACCGTTGTCGTCACGACCGACGTTGCACGCTACGAAATCAGCACGCGCGGCGGGTCGATCGTGTCGGCGACCATGCTCAACTACCCTGTTGCAAAAGACCGGCCTGACGAGCTGGTTCAGCTCCTGAGCTCAAATCCGGCAAACGTAGGCGTGCTGCGCACCGGCCTGCGCGCGGACGGAGACTCACCGACTCATGAAGCCGTCTTTCGTGCCGAAGCAGCGAGCTACGATCTCGGTGATCGCGACGAGCTTCGCGTGCCGCTGGTCTGGACGGGCGAAAACGGCGTCAGCGTCGTCAAGGAATACGTGTTCTCGCGGGATCATTATGCGATCGAGCTCAGTCAGCGGGTAACCAACGGGGGCAGCGAGCCGTGGAGGGCCGACCAGTATTCGCAGGTGCTGCGGCGCTTCAACAAGCCCGAGCGCTCGATGTTCGACGTGAGCTCCTACTCGTTCGACGGCCCGCTGTTCTTCGACGGCAAGAAAGCTGAAAAACTCGATCGCGGCGATCTCGCGGACGAAGCGTTTACGTTTACGGGTGAAGACGCCTACTTTGCGGCGATCCAGCAGCACTTCCTGATTGCGGTCCTGCCGAACCCCGACCAGCAATACGTCTACCAGATCGCGCGCAACAACAACCTCATGACGGCCAGCATTGTGGGCGCCAAACAAACGGTGGCGCCGGGCGGAACGGCGACGTTCGAACGGTTGTTTTACGTCGGGCCAAAACTGCAGAGCGAACTCAAGGAGCTGCACCCCAAGCTGAGGCTGAGCGTCGACTACGGTTTCCTGAGCATGGTGTCACAGCCGATGTTCTGGCTGTTGTCGTGGATTTACGGCTTTGTCGGCAACTGGGGCTGGGCGATTATCGTCGTGACCCTGATTATCAAGCTCGCCTTCTACAAGCTCACCGAAACCTCCGGCCGCTCGATGGCCAAACTCAGAAATCTGCAGCCGCGCATGAAGGCCCTGCAGGAACGCTACAAGGACGACCGGCAGGCGCTCTCGCAGCAGATGATGGATCTCTACAAGCGCGAGAAGGTCAACCCGGCGGCGGGCTGCCTGCCCATCCTGATCCAGATGCCGTTTTTCCTGGCGTTCTACTGGGTACTGGTCGAAAGCGTCGAAATGCGCCAGGCGCCGTTTGCCCTCTGGATTACCGACCTGTCGTCGCGTGATCCCTACTTTATCCTGCCGCTCGTCATGGGCGCGGCCATGTTCCTGCAGCAAAAGCTGAATCCCGCACCGACCGACCCGGTGCAGGCCCGCGTCATGCAGATCATGCCGATCATGTTCACGGGCTTCTTCGCGTTCTTCCCGGCGGGCCTCGTGCTGTACTGGGTCACCAATACCGTGTTGTCCATTGCTCAGCAGTGGAAGATCAACAAGGTTGTCGAGCAAGAGGCGAAAGACAAACCACACGGCAAGAAGTCGAAGTCCGACGACGCCTGAGACTTCCCGCCATGAGTGAACTCGCGAAGCTGCGCAATATTGCGATTATTGCGCATGTCGATCACGGCAAGACCACGCTGGTCGACGAGCTGCTAAAGCAGTCCGGCACGCTCGGGCCACGGGCGGCCACACCCGATCGTGTCATGGACTCCAACGATCTGGAGCGAGAGCGCGGTATCACCATTCTCGCCAAGAACACGGCGATTACCTGGAACGGCTACCGCATCAACATTGTCGACACGCCGGGCCATGCCGACTTCGGCGGCGAGGTCGAGCGCGTGTTATCGATGGTGGACAGCGTGCTGCTGCTCGTCGACGCCGTCGACGGGCCAATGCCGCAAACCCGGTTTGTGACCCAGAAGGCGTTTGCGCAGGGCCTCAAACCGCTCGTGGTCATCAACAAGGTCGACCGCGACGGCGCTCGGCCGGACTGGGTGCTGGACCAGACTTTCGATCTCTTCGACCGCCTGGGCGCCAGCGACGAACAGCTCGATTTCAGCGTGATCTATGCTTCAGCGCTCGAAGGCTACGCCAGCGAAGATGCCGCGGTCAGTGCGGGCGACATGACGCCGCTCCTGGAGGCCATCGTAGAGCAGGTGCCGCCGCCCGACGTGGACGTCGACGGCGGGCTGCAGCTGCAGGTATCCAGTCTCGACTACGACAGCTACGTCGGCGTGCTCGGCATTGGCCGCGTCCAGCGGGGCACCGTCGAAACCAACTCGCCGGTCAGCGTCGTATCGGCAGCGGGCGATGTGCGCAACGGCCGCATCCTCGAGCTGTACGGCTTCCACGGACTCGAGCGCATCAAGATCGATTCGGCCAGCGCCGGCGACATTGTGGTGTGGAGCGGCATCGACGATCTGGCGATCTCCGACACGCTGTGCCCGCGCGAGCAGCCGGAAGGCCTGCCGCCGCTGGCGGTCGATGAACCGACGATCAGCATGACGTTCCAGGTCAACAAATCGCCGTTTGCGGGCAAGGAAGGCAAGTTCCTGACCAGCCGGCAGATCGGCGATCGCCTGCAGCAGGAGCTCAAGCACAACGTGGCGCTGCGCGTCGAGGCGACCGACGATCCCGACAAGTTCCGGGTGTCGGGGCGCGGCGAGCTGCATCTTTCGGTGCTCATCGAGACCATGCGCCGCGAAGGCTTCGAGCTCGCCGTCTCGCGGCCGGAAGTGATCTTCCACGAAGAAAACGGCCAGCGCTTGGAGCCCTGGGAGCAGCTGACCGTCGACATGGAAGAGGACTACCAGGGCGCCGTCATGACCCGGCTCGCGGACCGAAAGGGTGAGCTGCAGGCGATTGTCCCCGACGGCAAGGGCCGGGTGCGCCTCGACTACCGCATACCGACACGCGGGCTCATCGGTTTTCGCACCGAATACCTGACGGCCACCTCGGGCACGGGCCTCATCTACCACGTCTTCGATCGCTATGACCGTTACGTGCCCGAAACATTGGCGCAGCGGATCAACGGCGTGCTGGTTTCGATGGTCGACGGCAAGGCACTCGGCTACGCGCTCGACAACCTGCAGGACCGCGGGCGGCTCATGCTCGGCCACGGCGAACCCGTCTACGAAGGGCTCATCGTCGGCATCCACAGCCGGCAGAACGATCTTGTCGTCAATCCGACCAAAGCCAAGCAGCTCACCAACATTCGCGCCGCCGGCAGCGACGACAACATTGTGCTCACGCCGCCGATTCGCTTTTCGCTGGAGCAGGCACTCGAATTCATCGACGACGACGAACTCGTCGAAGTCACGCCCGAGAGCATCCGCCTGCGGAAAAAGCGCCTGAAAGAATCGGATCGCCGCCGCGACGCGCGACAAAAGGCCGTCTGACGGCCGCAGCCCTCAGGCGACCGACTGCTCGCTCAGGCCAAGCAACCCTTCCGCCATCGATTCTCCAAACTCGACGTAGCTTTCCTCGGACGGATGAAAACCGTCTTCGGAAAACGCGCCCGGACGGAATTCGAAATCGACCGGCACGTGCACGGCCGCGGGCGCCGACTGCAGGACGTCCCGCATGACCTGATCGAAGCTACGCGCGCGCAACCCAAAGACCGCGCGTAGCGGTTGCGGCAGCAAGGGAAAAAGCCCCAGCGGCGGCACTCCCGCGAAGGCAATCCGCGCGTCCGGATACCGTCCGCGAAGCAATGCGAGCAGCTGCTCGAGCTGGCGCCTGAAGACGCGCCGCGTCTCTATGCGGGTCAGATCGTTGACGCCGACCGAGACGATCAAATAGTCGAACGGGCCTTCGGGCAGCTGTTCCGGCAAGCTTCGAAGTAGCGACGCGCTGGTAGCCCCGGTTCGGCCGAGCGCCTCCCAGCCAACGCGGCAGGCCGTTCGTTCGGCGAGAGTCGCCGCGGTCCGGCCGACCAGGGCGTTGGCGAGCGTTGCCGCACCGACGCCCGCGATAATCGAGTCGCCGACCGCCAGCAAGCGGCGCTCCTCACCCGAGCCGTATGCGCCGCTCGCGGGCCCCGCTGCGTCGGCAAACCGGGGCGCGGTTCTCCGTACCCACAGAGCTTGCGGGACGACAAACGGAAGCAGGGTCCAGAAGGCGATTCGGCGCATGTCGTTTACGATAATCGGTTTACAGCGCGCGGGATACCACCGATACGGGTTTGCGTCCCAACAGTTCGGGCAGGCGGTTGTCGGCCGGCACGTTGTCGCGGCGCAAGAGTTCCCAGTGCCCAAACGAAAACGGCGAGAAGTGCACGAGATCGCAGAAGTGCGCGCCAAGCCGGGCCAGCAAACCGGGAATCGGCACGCACAGCGCCGGCCGCTCGGTGTAGGTTCGGCGCAGCGCAAAAATGTATTCGCGAAACAGGAAGTGTTCTTCGCCGCCCAGTTCAAACTCGCGCGACTCGTGGAGTCTGAGCGTCTCGGCGCTGCGGATGCAAAGTGCGGTCAGCGCTTCACCCAGCTCGCCGACGTCGAGCGCCGCTATTCGCCCCTTGGCGTCGGCCGGCGTGACGAACAACGGCAGGCGCGCAACACCGCGCAGCCAGCTTGCGCCGAAGCCGCCCACGCCGTCGAGCAGTGACGGGCGCACGACGATCCAGTCGCCGCCGGCTTCCCGGATCCGCTGCTCGCCGGCGAGCTTCGAGGTCAGAAACCGGCTGCGTGCGGGCAGGTTCAGACCCAGCGCGCTGACGTGCACAAAGCGTTTGCCGGCTTTTGCCGCGGCGGCAGCGAGCGCAGCGGGTGCCCGGCAATGCACGGCGTCGTAGGTCGAACGGCCGCGCTGGCGGAGTATGCCCACACAGTTGAGCACGGCATCGACGTCGGCGATCAGCGGAGCCCAGTCGTCCGGGTGCAGCGTCTCCTCGAAACGAACGGCGCGGCGCTCGGCGCTCCGTGCATCGTCGCCGGCCGGCAGCCTCGGGTCGAGCTGACCGGGTTGTCGCGAGCCGACCACGACGCGGACGCCGGCGTCGAGCAGCGCCCTGACGGCATGCCGGCCGACAAAACCGCCGCCGCCGAGTACCAGGACCGTGTGCGGTCCGCTTGTGTCTGCCATAGACGGGTTTCCGTTGGGGACAGGCGCTAATCGTCAGCCAGTCGCGTGCGTACTTTGACTTCGCCGTGCAGCGTACGATGCACGGGACAGCGGTCGGCGATCTCCACGAGCCGCGCCCGCTCGGCATCGCTCAAGCTCCCGTCGAACGACAGCTCGCGGAGGAATTCGTCGATCTTGCCCGATTCGGATTCGCAGTCCGCACAATCCTTGGCGTGCACTTTGCCGTGCTGCACGCTGACGGTTGAGGATCGGAGGTCGAGCCCTTTGTGGTCAGCGTACATTTTGAGCGTCATGCTCGTACAGCTCGCGAGCGCGGCCGACAGCAGGTCGTAGGGTGACGGCCCGAAGTTGTTGCCGCCAACCGATTCCGGCTCATCGGCGAGTAGCGCGTGCCCGCCGCTCAGAAGCTCGGTCGTGAAGCTGTCGCTGTAGGTGCGAGCCACCGTTTCCGCCGGCGTTGCGGTCAGCGGCGGCCGCTCGGCCGTCGGCAGATAGCGCGACGCCCAGGCCGCGAGCGCATGCCCGGCGTAACGTGAATCTTCGTCCCGGCTCAGCAGGTGATCCGCCTTGTCGAGGCTAATGAAACTCTTCGGATGCCGCGCCGCGAGGAACAGCGTCGATGCATTGTCGATCTCCACCGTGTCGTCGAGCGGGGCATGCATGATCAGGAGCGCCTTCCTGAGCTGGCGGACGTCGGCCAGCAGGTCGTGTCTGCCCAGATCGTCGAGAAACTCCCGCTTGACGCGAAATGAGCGGCCGCCGAGGGTCAGCTCCGCGCTGCCGTTTTCCTCGATGTCGTCGAGCGAGTCCTCGAACAGGTGCTGCACGTGCGCCGGTTCGGCCGGCGAGCCGATGGTGGCGACGGCCAGGGCGGACGGTATGGCGTGTGCCGCCCGCAGTACGGCCGTGCCGCCGAGGGAGTGTCCGAGCAGCAGCGACGGGGCCTCGTGCTCCGTTTCGAGGTAGGCAGCGGCCGCGAGCAGGTCGCCAACGTTGGAGGAGAAGCTCGTCTCGGCGAAATCGCCCTCGCTCTGACCCAGGCCCGTGAAATCGAAGCGCAATACGGCTATCCCGGCGTCGGTGAGCGACTGCGAGAGATGCTTGGCGGCCTTGAGATTCTTGGAGCAGGTAAAGCAATGGGCGAACAGGGCCCAGGCGCGGGTAGGCCCGGTGGGCCGGTCGATGAGGCCGGCGAGCGTCTGGCCCTCCTCGTTCGGGAAGTGAATATGACTGGTCTGCATGTCGTTGTCACCTGTGTTCTTATTGCACACATGACCCGAGATACCGCTACGATTGTTTCAGCGGCGACCCCCCCAGGTGTGGGCGGCGTGGCCATTGTGCGCTTGTCAGGCAACCATGTTGCGCGAATTGGCGAACAAATGCTCGGCCGTTTGCCTCCAGCCCGCGAAGCGCGCTTCCGGGTTTTCAGGGACCGGGCGGGCCGGCGGCTCGACGAGGGCCTTGCGCTGTACTTCCCGGGGCCCAATTCGTTCACGGGTGAGCCCGTACTCGAGCTGCACGGCCACGGCGGCCCGCTGCTGGTCTCAATGCTGGTCAACGCGGCGCGCGAGCTGGGCGCCAGGCTGGCGGAACCCGGCGAGTTTTCGAAGAGGGCATTCCTGAACGGCCGCGTGGACCTGGCCCAGGCGGAAGCCATTGCGGACCTGATCGCCGCGGGCTCCGAACAGGCCGCGCGGGCCGCCCTGCGCTCCCTCGCGGGCGAGTTCTCCGAGCGCGTCAACGAACTCGTGGAGGCGCTGATCGAGGCCAGACTGCACGTCGAGGCCGCCATCGATTTTCCCGACGAGGACATCGATTTCCTTGCGGACGCCGCGCTCGAAGCGCGGCTCGACGGTTGTCGCCGCCGCTTTGCCGAGCTTGCCGAGGCGGCATCGCAGGGGCGTGTACTCAAGGACGGCTACCGGGCTGTGCTCGTGGGTCCGCCGAACGTCGGCAAGTCGAGCCTGATGAACCGCCTGAGCGGCGAGGACACAGCCATAGTCACCGAGGTCGCCGGCACGACACGCGACATCCTGCGAGAAACGCTGAATCTGGACGGGCTGCTCGTCGAGCTGATCGACACGGCAGGGCTTCGCGACGATCCGGGCAGGGTCGAGGAAGAGGGTATCCGCCGTGCGCGCAGAGCGCTCAAGGATGCCGATGTCTGCCTCTGGGTGCAGGATGCGAGCGCCGCGGGTCCGCCACCGGCGCTCGACGACGCCTTGCCGCCTGCCGCCAAGCTCATCGTCGTCAAAAACAAGATCGATCTTTGCGGCGAAACTGCAGCGGTCGACCCGGGCCCGGCGCCGACCGTTGGCGTATCGGCAGCCACCGGCGAAGGCATCGACGTGCTGCGCGAACAGCTCAAGGAAACGGCGGGCCTCGGCGATCTGGGTGAAGGCGCGTTCACGGCAAGAGCGAGACACGTCGATGCCATAGAGCGCGCCCGCGGGCATTTTGATGCGGGCCTCGACGCGCTGAACAAAAACCGGGCAGGCGAGCTTCTGGCCGAAGAGCTGCGCGAAGCGCAAAACGCGTTGAGCGAGATTACGGGCGAGTTTACGTCCGACGATCTTCTGGGGCGGATCTTTTCCGAGTTCTGTATTGGCAAATGATGCCGGTGTGCAAGCGGCTTCCGCGGCGTCAGGGCTGGGGCTATTCCGTCGGCTCTTCTGACAGGGGCTCCTCGAACGGCAGCCGGAATATCGGGTCCGCCACGCTCAGCTCGTAGAGCGTGCCGTAGCGGCGCATGTCGTCCCGAATGACCTCCGCATCACCCAGGATGACAAACACCAGTTCGTCCCTGGCGGGGTACACGGCGTCGACCGTTGCCGCCACCGACTCCACCGTCACTGCCCGTAGTGCGTCCGCATAATCGTCGACGTGGGCGGTGCCCAGTGCGTAAAACTCGAGCATCGCAAACTGCCGCGCCAGCTGCCGCGCGGTTTCGAAACGCATCGGGTACAGGCCCAACACATAGTTTCTGGCCGAGCGCAGCATATCCTCGTCAACGCCTTCGTTCCTGAGCGCGCCGAGTACGTCGAGCGCCATGTCGATGGCCTCCACGCTGGCGTCAGTGCGCGTAAAGGAACTGATACCGAGCGAGCCCTGTTTGCTTGGACGGATCAGGACCGAGCGAGCGCCGTAGGTCAGGCCGGACTCCACTCGAAGCGCCGTATTGAGCATCGACGTGAAGCGGCCGCCGAACAACGTGTTGGCAATATCGAGCGCCGGGCGTTCGGGATAGTCGACCGCAACGCCCAGGTTGCCGATCCAGAAATAGGTTTGCGTGGCGCCGGGTTTATCGATCAGCAGGACGCGCCCGTCGATTGCGGTCAACGGCTCCGCGAGCGGTTGGAGGCTTTGACCCGCCGCGGGCAGGGCGCCGAACACGTCGGCCAGTCGCACCATGGCATGCGCGGTATCGATGTCGCCGGAAAGGGAAATGATCAGTCGGTCACCGCCGACTTCGTTTGCATGGTAGTCGAGCACGTCGGTGTGCGTAATCGATGCGAGCGACGACTCGCTGCCAGCGAGCGGGTTGCCGTACGGATGATCGGCAAACAGGAAACCAGCGGCATAGGTGGGCATCAATGCGCCCGGATCTGAATCTTTGGCCGCCAGGATGAAGTTGATCTGTCGCTGCCTGAGCGTATCGAATTCGGCCTCGGCCAGTGTCGGCGCGTACAGCATGTCGCGGAGCAGGCTCAGCATGAGCTCGAAGTCGCGTGCGAGAAATTCCGCCGAAATCCGGATGCGTTCGAGTTCGGCCGTTGCGCTGATCCGCCCGCCCACCGACTCGATGGCTTCGGCGAACTCGGCTGCGCTGCGGGAGCCCGCGCCACGCTCCAGGAGTCCAGCGTAAAGGCTCGCCGTTCCCGACTTGCCCTGCAGGTCGCGCACGCCGCCGCCGCGGAGCACGAGTTCGATGCCTACCAGCGGCACTTCGCGCTTTTCGTTGACGATCAGCACGGCGCCGTTGTCGAGCACTTCCCGGCTTACGTCGGGCAGCGTGACGCCCTGGGCGCCGGCCTCGCCGAGCGACAGTAAGGACAGAGTCGCCGCAAGCGCGCCGGGCAGCAGAGATTGCCATCTCATGACGGATCCTCGTCGTCGGTGCTTTCAGCGCTCCGTAACACCCCGATGGTTGCGTTCCGGCGCTCAAAAACGCGTGCGGCAGCCTCCCGCAGCGCATCGGCCGTTAGTGCCTCGACGCTCCCGGGGCGCTCGAACAGCGCTTCGTAGCCGCCCGCAAAAACTTCGTACTCGCCGAGCGCTTCCGCCTTACCGTCGATTGTCGCGAGACTCCGCCAGTGGTCGGCGAGCAAAATGTTCTTGGCCTTTCTCAGTTCGGCGTCACCGACACCCTCGTCGATAGCCGCCGCCAGTTCTTCGAACAGCGCGGCCTCCGCGGCAGCGGGGTCGGCGTCGGGCGCCAGGGTCAGGTAGAAGTAGATCAAACCCGGGTCGAAGCCCGCCTGCTGGTAACTGCCGACGCTGATCGCCAGCGCGTCGCGCTCCACCAGCCGTTGATGCAGCCTCGAGGAATCGCCTTCGGTGAGCACGTTGAGCAGGAGCTCCATGGCCAGCGTGTCGGGGTCCGTTGCGCTGCCGCCGTGGAACGCTACATGTAAGAGCGGCGTCTGCGCATCCGTCTCGATCACGAGCCGTCGCTCGCCTTCCTGTTCCGGCTCGACCGTCCGTACGGGCTCGGGCGGCGTCTGCGGCGGTATCGGGCCAAAGTAGCTTGACGTCAGCTGGAAAACCTCAGCGGCCGAGACGTCGCCGACGACCACGAGCGTGCAGTTGTTCGGCGCGTAGTAACGGCGGTAGAAAGCTTCGAGATCGTTTTTGGTCCACGACGCAATGTCCGACGGCCAGCCAATGACCGGGAACTGATACGGATGCGCTACAAACGCCGTTGCGAACATCTGCTCGAACAGGCGTCCGAAGTTGTCGTTGTCGACCACGGTGCGGCGTTCGGACTGTACGACGCCCCGCTCGCTCTCGACCACCTCGTCGACAAACGCGAGGTTGGCAAAGCGATCGGATTCGAGTCCGAAAATCACCTCCAGCGCCGAACGCGGAAACCAGTCCTGATAGACCGTCACGTCTTTGCTCGTATACGCGTTATTAGAGCCGCCGTTCGCCTCCATGATGCGATCGAACTCGCCGGGCTCGAGCCTCGACGTGCCGTTGAACATCATGTGTTCGAAGAAGTGCGACAGCCCCGTAATGCCCGGGTATTCGTTGCGGCCGCCGGCACGCACGAAGTTGTACATTGCAACGTTGGGGATGTCCTCGTCCGGCCAGACGATGACCCTCAAACCGTTGCCGAGCGTAAAACTCACAATCTCGGCCGGTACGTCGCCGCCCAGAGCCGCGTCGGCGACATCGGCGACCGTGGGTTCCGCCGGCGGCTCCGGCGGTGGGGGCACCGCAAGGTCGGGCAGCAACCGGTCCGCCACCATCGCGACGACGCCGAGCCCCACCGTGACAATCAGCGCGGCGTTCAGTTTTTGTCCGGTCTTGAAGACGATGGACTGCGTCTGATCGACGTCGACGGCTTTCTTGAGGCCCGAGGGCGTAATCTCGTAGACCCAGGCGAACATGATGGCGACCGGAAAACCGACCAGCAGCAGGACCACCACAAACTCTTCTGCCCAGTGGGGCAGGCCAAGCTGCGTGCGGGCGACCCAGGTCAGCCAGACCAGGAGCAGACTGGCGACGATGTACAGGCTCGCAACCTTGAGTACGTTACGGCGCCTGAGCTCACTATAGAGCGACATAATGATTATTCTGCGTGCCGGGCCCTACATGGTGGGCAAAGTCGCTCGAAAGTCAACCGAGCAGCCCCTCCCGACGGTAGAGCCGGGCGCATATGCCGGTGAGGAATATGCCCAGAAGCAACGTCGTTACGAAGGAAACGGCGACGTGCAGCGGGTCGATCGGCTCGTTCTTGATGCGGTCCACGAGCAGGAGGTGCTGGCTCAGGCTCGGAACGAACATGAATACGAACTGCGGTCTCAGGGTGAGGACGCTGACGATGAGTATCGGGAACGTCGGCGCCAGGAGCAGCATCGATACCCAGGACTGCGCTTCCTTGTACGACTTCGTGAACGACGCGACCAGGGTCATCATGGCGGAGCCCAGGAGGCTGAAGGGCAGAAACAGGAACAGCGCAAACAGGACGGTTCCGGGACCGAAGTTCGGCGTCATGCCCACGCTCTCGAGCGGCATGAAACCCAGCGCGACGAGGAACGCCAGCAAGCTCAGGGAGAGCGCAAGCAGCATGTAGCTCGATGTCGCGGCGATCTTGCCGAGCATGAGCGTTTCCCGGTTGACGGGCAACGATACCAGCGGCTCGAGCGAACCCCGCTCGCGTTCGCCCGCGGTACTGTCGATTGCCAGGTTCATCCCGCCCATCAAGAGCGAAAACACAAAAAAGTAGCTCAGCATGCCCAGCAGCAATGCCGAGCGGCCCGACGGCGTCGACACGTCGACTTCATCGACCGTAATGGGCTGCATGACCTGTGGACTGACGCCGCGTGCGGTGAGCCGCATCGTGGCGAGCTCGCCGCTGTAGGCCCTCAACGCATTGCGCACGCGGCGGGTTTCGCGTTCGCCCGCGGAGTTGGCGAGATCCGAGATGACCTCAACCCGCGCGGGCACGCCGTCGGCCAGCCGCTCGGCAAAATCCGGGGGGATGCGCAGCACAACGTCGTGCTCGCCGCTCTCGACGGCCGCCATTGCGGCGTCGAGGTCGGGCGGACCGTCCACGGCATCGATCCGACGGCTCTTCAAATAGCGCATCAGATTGTCCGCGCGTTCCGCGCCGATCACCGGCAGTTCAAGCGTTGCCGATGCGTCGCCGATCGACCGTTCGATCGACAGGTTAATGACAAACGCAAACAACACCGGACCGAACAGCGGGCCAATCAAGAGCGAACTCAAGAGCGTTCGCCGGTCGCGGAAGTAGTCGAGCACTTCCTTGCGGTAGACGGTAAAGAACGTCTTCATTCGGTTGCCCCCACGCGCTGTATCGCGTGCACGAAAGCGTCTTCCAGATCGTCGCAGCCGGTACGCTCACGAATGCCGTCGGCCGTGTCCTCGATGGCAACCTGGCCGGCGGCAATAATGACGATGTCGTCACACAGCGCCGCGACCTCCTGCATGATGTGGCTGGAAAACAGCACACAGCGGCCGCTTTCCTTGAGCTTCAGAATGAGTTCCCGAAGGCTTCGCGTCGCCATGACGTCGAGTCCGTTGGTCGGCTCGTCGAGGATGACGTTGCCGGGGTCGTGGACCAGTGCGCGGGCCAGCGCGACCTTGGTCCGCTGGCCTTGCGAGAACCCTTTCGTACGGCGATCCACGAAGTCACCAATTTCAAGCAGATCGACAATACTGGCGACGCGATCGTCTATTTCGTTGCCGGGCAGGTTGCAGAGCTTCGCGTAATAGGCAATGTTTTCGCGCGCCGTCAGCTGCGGGTACAGTCCCGCACCGTGCGGCAGCGCGCCGATGCGCTTGCGGGCGGCCAGGCTTTCGCTCACGACGTCGTGGCCGTCGATGCTGGCCGAGCCGCTGTCCGGCTGAATGACTGTGTACAGCACGCGTAGTGTGGTCGACTTGCCGGCACCGTTGGGCCCCAGGAGCCCAGTGATCTTGCCGTCCGGTGCGTCGAAGCTGACGCCGCGAACGGCTTTTACGTCACCGAAGCTCTTGTGCAGATCGTCGACCTTGATCACGGCGTGGGCCCCGAGAAGCTCAGGAAAAACGGCATGACGAAACTGTCGGTAAAGCAGTCGGCCGCACCCTCCTCGAGCTCGCGGCGCTCGACAAAGCCGGCAAGAATATTCGGCATGCAGCCCACCGAAAACTGGCCATGGCCCTGGTGTCGGCCGCTCAGGAGCCATGCGCGCTTGAGCCCGCCGGCGGCGCGCGTGGCGTAAGCAGGCGGCGTAATCGGGTCGGCGCTACCGGACAGCAGCAGCGTGGGGATATCCGTGCTGAGCGGTTCCGCAAAGTCTTCGTCGACCAGCCCTTCGGGCCACACTGAACACACCGTCCGCATCGTATCGAGCAGGAGCGGGCCCATGTAGCTCGCCTCGAGCGCGCCTCTGTCGACCGTGTAGCCGGAGTAACGCGGCACGTCTTCCGAACACATGACGGCATTGTGCATGCCAATGGCCAGCGCGCTGGCGACGCTCCGGCTGGTCATGAGGAACTGTGCCGCGAGCGGTTGGTAGTTGCCGTTTGCCGCCTCGTCGATCAACAGCGGCAACAACGCAATGGTGTTCGGATGGTAGGCAAGCAGCCGTATGGCGCCCGCAAACTCCATTGCCCCGAACGTCACGCGCTCGACGTCGCCGCTGACGGGATCGGCAAGACGCACGTTGACGGCGCCCGCCGCAAGCCGGTTTCGCACCTCGTCGAACGCGCCCGCAATGTCCGGGAACCGCTCGGCGCACGCCGTGTCTTCCGCGCAACGTGCCAGGATCCGTTCCACGGCCGCCTGCGACTCCAGGGCAATGTCCGGGCCGAGCGGCAGGTCGGGCGGCACGACGCCGTCCAGCACGATACTGCGCGTTGTCGACGGAAACCGGCGGGCGTAATGCTGCGCCACACGGCTGCCGTAGGAGATGCCGTACAGGTTCAGGCTCGGATAACCGAGCGCTTCGCGCACCGCGTCGAGGTCCGCGACAGCAACCGAGGTCGTAAAAAACCTCGGATCGTGGGGCAGCGCGTCCAGGCACTCACGGGTCAGGCGCAGGGTCTCTTCGTCGGAGAGCGAGCCTTCGAGTACCTCGTCCTCGAATTCGCAGCGCAGCGCGGCCGAGTTGCCGGTGCCGCGCTGGTCGACGAGTAGGATGTCGCGGTTCCGGCGCAGCGGCTCGAAAGCCTGCGCGTAAGCCGTGTAAAAATCATTGGCGCTCTGTCCCGGGCCGCCGGCCAGCGGTACTACGGGATCGGGCTCCGGTTCGAGGTTCAGGGCCGGCACGACCGCAATACGCAGCGTCACGGTGGCGCTCGGGTCCGCGTCTTTCGGATTCAAGGGCCTGGACAACTGCCCGCAGCGGGCCTTGATGCCCGGGTAGCCCGGTCCGGCGCTGATTCGGCAGTCTTCGAGTTCGAGAACCGTTTCCGACCCGGTTCCGGCAACGTCGGCCGAAGCCGCTTCGACGGACGTCTCCCGGGCGGTCGTATCGGCCGTCTCCTCGAAAGAGCCATCAACGGATTCCTCAACCGACTCTTGAACGGGCTCCGCAACGGTTTCTTCGACACGTTCCTCGTCGGTTGCGTCGGCTGCTTCCTGGGCGCCGGCGACAACGGCACACGACAGCAACCAGACCGTGAGCCAGAGCCGGCTCGGCGCGCGCTCGAAGCGGCCGGGAAAAAGCAAACGAATCATGGGGAACCTGGGACACCGGACGGCCGCGTATGGTCTTGAATTAAGGGATAAGTTGCAAGTCGGCGGGGTCTGGCGCGGCTAGCGATCCGGCCGGCTAGCCACTACAATGCGCGGTCGTTTGAATCTGACTGTTTTTTGAGCAATGTCCGAGCGTTTTGACGTCATTGTCGTGGGTGGAGGCCACGCCGGCACCGAGGCTGCACTGGCCGCGGCGCGCTCGGGTGCGCGGACGCTGCTCGTGACGCAGAACATCAACACCCTCGGGCAGATGAGCTGCAATCCGGCGATCGGCGGTATCGGCAAGGGGCACCTGACCCGGGAAATCGACGCGCTGGGCGGCGCCATGGCGCGTGCAATCGACCGTGCCGGCATTCAGTTTCGTACCCTGAACGCCAGCAAAGGCCCCGCCGTGCGCGCCACCCGCGCGCAGGCGGATCGGAACCTGTACCGCGAGGCCATTCGCGGGATACTCGAAAATCAGCCCAATCTGCGGATATTCCAGCAGTCCGTGGACGATCTGGTTGTTGACGGCGAGCGTGTAACCGGCGTCGAAACCGGGCTGGGGCTACGATTCTACGCAAGCGCCGTTGTGTTGACGGTCGGGACCTTCCTGGGTGGCCGTATCCTGATCGGCCGTGAGGAAAAGGCCGGCGGCCGGGCGGGCGATGCGCCTTCAAACCGGCTGGCGGAGCGTTTGCGCGAGCTGCCGTTTGCGGTAGCGCGCCTGAAGACCGGCACACCCCCGCGCCTCGACGGCAAGACGCTGGATTTTGAGCGCATGACGGCGCAGCCGGGCGACACACCAACGCCGGTGTTTTCGTTTCTCGGCAGACGCTCCGAACATCCCGAGCAACGGCCGTGCTTCATTACCCGCACGACCGAAGCGACGCACGACATCATTCGTGATTCGCTCGACCTGTCGCCCATGTACAGCGGCATGATCGGCGGTGTGGGACCGCGCTACTGCCCGTCCGTCGAGGACAAGATCGTGCGTTTCGCCGACAAGGACTCGCACCAGATTTTCGTCGAACCCGAAGGGCTGAACACGCACGAGGTGTACCCCAACGGCATCTCGACAAGCTTGCCGTACAGAACCCAGCTTGAATTCGTGCGCTCGATACCCGGATTCGAACGCGCGCACATCACCCAGCCCGGGTACGCGATCGAATACGACTACTTCGATCCTCGCGAGCTCAAGAGCACGCTCGAAACCCGGCATCTCGACGGCCTCTACTTCGCGGGTCAGATCAACGGCACGACCGGTTACGAAGAGGCCGGCGCGCAGGGCTTGCTGGCCGGGATCAACGCTGCCCGCGCCGCGCGCGACGAGGAAGGCTGGTCCCCGGCGCGCCACGAGGCGTATCTCGGCGTACTGGTCGACGATCTGATTACGCGCGGCGTCAGCGAGCCTTACCGCATGTTTACCAGTCGCGCCGAATATCGCCTGAGCCTGCGCGAGGACAATGCCGATCAGCGCCTGACGCCGGTCGGCCGCGAGCTCGGCCTGGTCGACGAACACCGCTGGCGGGTCTTCAACGACAAGCGCGAACGGGTGGCCGCGGAGGAGACTCGGCTCGCCGGTATTGTCGTGCGGCCCGAGACTCTTGAACCTGAGGACCGCACGCGGTTCGAAAAGCCGCTGACCCGCGAGAGCAGCGCGCTCGACCTGCTGCGCCGGCCCGAGCTCGATCACGAGCATGTCACCGCGCTGTCTATGGTCGGTGCGATGCCCGCGAGCGACTGGCCGGAGCTCGACGAACAGGTTCGCGATCAGCTCGACGTCGCCGCCAAGTATTCGGGTTACATCGAGCGGCAGGCGCGGGAAATCGCCAAACAGGCAAAACAGGAATCGCTCAAGCTGCCGGCCGACATCGACTACGGCGCCGTCACGGGCCTGTCCAATGAAGCGCGCCAGCGTCTCGAGGCCAGCCGTCCTCAGACCCTAGGTCAGGCGTCCCGGCTCGAGGGTATGACACCGTCGGCCGTCTCGCTCCTGCTCATACACCTCAAAAAACGTCGCGATTCGGCGGCGCTCAGCCGCACGGCCTGAGTCGCGTTGCGGCTGCAACGAGGCCTCGGAGCCCGTCGCCGCTTGCCCGGGATCGCCCGGAATGCCGGTGTGCCGCCGCCCGCTTGTGTATCCTTGCAGGATCGAGTCCCAACACCGTACTGGTCATGACTGAATCTCAGAACCCGCGCCGGCTGCCGTTGTTCGCACTCCTGGCCGGCGTAGTCGTCGTCGTTGTCGTCGCCGTCCTGCTGCAGCGTGACGGTGAAGCGCCCGACGTTGCCGAACAAAACACGCTGCACCGAGGTATCGGCAGCGATCCGGATACACTCGACGCGCACAAGACGAATGCCCTGCAGTCTTTCACCGTGTTGAACGACCTCGGCGAGGGGCTAATGGCTGACGACCGCCACGGGGCGCTGATTCCGGGCGTTGCCGAGTCGCACGTCGTCAGCGAAGACGGTCTGCGCTACACGTTCAAGCTGCGCGAGGACGCACGCTGGTCGAACGGCGATCCCGTCACGGCGGGAGACTTCGCCTATGCATACCGGCGGCTGGCCGACCCCGCGACGGCGGCGCTGTACGTCGATTCCGTCACTGCGATTGCCAACGCCAAAGCGATTATCGCCGGTGAACTCGAGCCCGACAGCCTCGGCGTTACGGCCATCGACCCGCTCACCCTCGAAATCTCGCTCGAACAGCCGACGCCGTATTTTCTTGCCCTGTTGGTGCACCCCAGCATGCACCCGATCCACGAATCGAGCGTCAAAGCGCACGGCGACGCCTTTGCGCGGCCCGGCAACCTCGTGACCAACGGCGCGTACCGGCTGACGGGCTTGAGGCCCGGCGCGATCGTGGAGCTCGAACGCAACGACTACTACTGGGACAACGCCAACACGGCGATCGATCGCGTGCACTACCACGTGCTGCCGGAGCCCATGAGCGAATACAACCGCTTCCGTTCGGGCGAGCTGCACATCACCGATTCGGTGCCGACGGATATCTTCGAGCAGGTGCGGGAAGACTTCCCCGATGAGCTGAAGGTCGCGACGAGTTTCACTATCTACTATTACGGCTACAACGTGATCCGGCCGCCGTTCAAAGACAGCCCCGAGCTTCGCCAGGCTCTGTCGATGGCTATCGATCGCGACGTGCTCGTCGAAAAGATCACCCGCCGCGGCGAACAGCCGGCCTACAGCTGGGTGCCGCCGGGCATCGAGGGTTACGAGTCGGCACAACTGTCGTTTGCGGGCTTGAGCCAGCAGGAACGCACCGAACAGGCGCGGCGTCTCTACCAGGCCGCGGGGTACGGTGAAGACAATCCGCTCGAGGTCGAGTTGCGCTACAACACGTCCGATACCCACCAGCGCATTGCGCTGGCCATCCAGGCCATGTGGCGGGAAGCGCTCGGCTTCGAGGCGACGCTCATCAATGAAGAATTCCGCGTGTTGCTCGCGAACATGCAGGCCCGTGAAGTGACCCAGGTGTTCCGCTCCAGCTGGAAAGGGGCCTACGTCGACGCGCATTCGTTTCTGACGGCGTTCGAGAGCGACAGCCCATCCAACCTGGCCGGGTGGGTGAGCGAAGAATACGACGATCTGATGCAGCGCGCGGCCACGCAAACCGACCCGGGCATGCGCAGCCGTTATCTCGAAGAAGCGGAGCGCCTGCTGCTCATCGAACAACCGCTGATCCCGCTGTATTTTTACGTCAGCAAGCACCTGGTCAGCACCGAAGTGGCGGGTTGGGCAGACAATGCCCTGGACCGCCATCACTCTCGTTACCTTAGTCTTCCGGGCGTTGCCGGCGGCGGCTGACCGTGTTGCGGTTTGCGCTCGGCCGCCTGCTCGCCGCAATACCGACGCTCCTGTTCGTCGTTCTGCTGGCGTTTACGCTGGTCAGGATTGCGCCCGGCGGCCCGTTCGACGCGGAGCGCGGTCTGCCGCCTGAAGTCGAGGCCAATATCGCCGAGGCCTACCATCTCGACGAACCGCTGCCGAAGCAGTTTTTTCGGTACCTGGGGGGCGTGCTGAGAGGCGACTTCGGGCCTTCGTTCCGCTACCGCAATTACTCGGTCACCGAGATCATTGCCGACTCGTTTCCGACCTCGCTGTTACTCGGTGGGCTGGCCATGTTGCTGGCGCTGGTCATTGGGCTGGGTGCCGGCGTATTGGCGGCGCTGCGCCCGAATACATTCACCGACCGCGCGGTCATGGCGGTAGCGATGACCGGCATTTCCATACCCATCTTTGTCGTCGCGCCGCTCCTCGTATTGTTGTTCGCCGTCAGCCTCGGCTGGCTGCCCGCCGGCTGGACGGCACAAGGCGGCGGCCGCCTCGTGTTGCCGGTACTCGCACTGGCGTTGCCGCAGGTGGCTTACCTGGCGCGTATCAGCCGCGCGAGCCTCCTCGACGTGCTCGGCAGCGACTACGTGCGCACGGCCCGTGCGCAGGGGCTGACGACCGCCGCCATACTCAGGGTCCATGCGCTGAAGCCCGCGCTCATTCCCGTGCTGTCGTATCTCGGACCGGCGGTTGCGGCGGTACTGACCGGTTCGGTTGTCGTTGAGCAGGTCTTCGGGATACCGGGGCTGGGTCGGCACTTCGTCACTGGCGCGCTGAATCGCGACTACACGCTCGTGATGGGCCTGGTCATCCTGTACGCCGCGCTGATCATCCTGTTGAATCTGCTCGTCGATATCCTCTACGGCGTGCTGGATCCGCGCGTGAGGACCCAATGAACACGGAACGCAGCCGCGGACGTCCGCTGCCGCCGCTCGTACGCTCGACGCTTGCCGTACTTCTGGCCGTCATGCTGGTTGCGCTGCTGGGACCGGGCTTAAGCCCGAACGACGGCGTCGATGCCCGCTTCGACCGCATACTTTCACCGCCGTCGCTCGACGGAGCACATTATTTCGGCACCGACGATCTGGGCCGCGATCTGTTCGTACGTACGCTCGAGGGCACCCGTATGACCTTGCTCGTTGCTCTCGTTGCCAGCGTCGTCAGTCTCGTGATCGGGGTGCTGTACGGCGCAACGGCCGGTTTCATCGGCGGGCGGATCGATGCCGTCATGATGCGCTTTGTCGATTCGCTGTACGCCATGCCGTTCATTTTCCTGGTGATCCTGCTCATGGTTGTGTTCGAGCAGAATTTTTTGCTGATCTTCGTGGCGATCGGCGCCGTCAACTGGCTCGACATGGCGCGCATCGTGCGCGGCCAGACGCTGAGTCTCAAAGAGCGTGAATTTGTCGCCGCGGCTCGCCTGATAGGCGTGCCGACCGGACGAATTATCCTTCGGCACATCGCGCCCAACCTGCTTGGCATCGTGCTCGTGTACCTGACCCTGACGATTCCGCAGGCCATCCTCTTCGAGTCTTTCCTGAGTTTCCTGGGCCTGGGCCTGCAGGAGCCGGATGCGTCGCTCGGCACGCTCGTGGCCGGTGGCGTCAGCACGCTCGAGACCGCGCCGTGGGTACTTCTGATCCCGTCGAGCATACTGTTTATCTTGCTGCTGGCATTCAATTTCCTGGGCGACGGTTTGCGCGACGCGACCGACGTTCGCGCCCGTCGGAGTCCATCGTCGTGAGCGGCCTCGAAGTCGAGGATCTCTGTATTCATTACGGCGACACGACCGTCGTCGATCGCGTTTCGTTTGCGGTCGACGCGGGACAGTCCGTTGGTCTCGTCGGTGAATCGGGGTCGGGCAAGAGCCAGACGGCCCTCGCCATCCTCGGCCTGCTGCCCGACAACGCGCGCGTGTCCGGTGCCGTCCGTTTTGCGGGCGAGGAGTTGCTCGGCGGCGGCGAGGCGCACTTGCGGCGCTTTCGCAGCCGGCGCATCGCCATGGTGTTCCAGGACCCCGCGCTGGCGCTCAATCCGTATCTCAGCGTCGGCCGTCAGCTAGCCGAGGTACTCAAGGCGCATCGTTTATCGAACGGCGGGCCGCTGCGCCGGCGGATTGTCGCCGCGCTCGAGCGCGTGGGCCTGCCCGACGCGGAGCGGCAGTTCGATCGCTATCCGCATGAACTTTCCGGCGGCATGCGCCAGCGTGTCATGCTCGCCGCGGCGCTCCTGGACGAACCCGAGTTGCTGATTGCGGACGAGCCGACAACGGCACTCGACGTTACCGTGCAGGCGCAGATACTCGATCTGCTCGACAGTCTGCGCGACGAAATGGCGCTGCTGCTGATCACTC
This sequence comes from Woeseiaceae bacterium, assembly GCA_028289545.1. Classification (GTDB taxonomy): domain Bacteria; phylum Pseudomonadota; class Gammaproteobacteria; order Steroidobacterales; family Woeseiaceae; genus UBA1847. The sequence goes on along the minus strand of JANQPG010000103.1, from coordinate 23,086 downwards.
ACGACCTCGGCGTCGTTGCGGGGCACTGTGAGCGCATGCTGGTCCTCGACCAGGGTCGACTGATCGAAGCCGACGATACGCTGTCGGTATTTCGTGCACCTTCGCACGCCCGCACTCGCGAGTTGCTGGATGCATCGAGGGGGAGCGTTGGCGCGGTTGCCGACGTGCCGGAACCGCGGCGCATCGCGCTGAACGTCAATTCGCTCGAGGTAAGCTACTCACTGTCACGTGGGCAAACGCTCTTCGCGGTCCGAGAATTCGGACTTTCGCTCGATGCAGGCGAAACGCTGGCCATTGTGGGTGAGTCCGGGTCCGGCAAGTCGAGCCTCGCACGGGCCGTGGCCGGGCTCGTGAACCCCACGAACGGCAAGATCGATTTCCGCGGAGAGCCGCTGCCGGCCGGTACGTCCGCCCGCCCGCTAAACCGGAAACGCGCAATCCAGCTCGTGTTCCAGGACCCCGCGGGCTCGCTCAGCCCGACCCTCAAGGTGCATGACATTCTCGAAGAGCCGCTGGCCATCCACGAACCTCGCCTTGAGGCCGACGCCCGAAGGCGGCGCATATTTGACGTGGCGGCGGACGTCGGTCTGGATGACGCGCTCCTCGACCGCTATCCGCACGAGTTGTCCGGGGGGCAGGCACAACGTGTCGCCATCGCGCGAGCCCTCGTGCTCGAGCCCGACCTCCTGATCTGCGACGAGGCGGTCGCCGCGCTCGACGGCCGGGTGCAGAACGCGGTACTGGAGCTACTCAAGTCCGCGCAGGCGCGCACGGGGCTGGCCATGCTGTTCATCTCTCACGACCTGTCGGTCGTCGAGCGGCTGGCGCATCGCGTACTCGTTATGTACCTGGGGCGGGTTGTCGAAAGCGGGCCGGCCAGTCAGGTGTTCTCCGCGCCGGCGCACCCGTACACCCGGGCTCTGCTCGCTGCTGTGCCGCGGCCGGATCCGCTGAACCCGGGTGGCAAGGCCGTGCTCAGCGGTGAGGCGCCGTCAGCCCTTACGCCGCCGTCAGGTTGTGTGTTCCGTTCGCGCTGCGCTTACGCCGAGGCGCGCTGCGGCGAGCAGGTGCCGCCTGCCGAGTCCGTTGCCGCGGACAACAACCGGCATGTCGCCGCCTGCCTCCGGCTACATGACCCGGAGCTCAACGGCCCGGTATCGGCACCGCCAGCGGAGCGCCGTTGACGGTTGCAACACCTTTCGAGTACTCAATGTCGCTGAAGTAAACGTCACCGTCTTTCTTCAGTAAGCCCATGCCGATTGCCGCGCCTGCCTCGGGGTTGATGGCAAGAATCTGATCCATGAGCGCCTCGGGAATTCGGACCGAGGCATCAGCGGTCGTCGCGAGCATCAAGTTCGACCAGATGAACTCGGAGGCGTCCGTGCTGGCCAGAGTCAGGTCGAGCTTGCTCTCCAGCGTGCCGTCCGGCAATTCGATGTCGAAGCGCGGAATGGAGAGTTCGAGACCGTGGGCGAGCAGCGCCTGCGCCTGAGGTTCCATCATGCCAAAGAAGCGTTCCGGATCATCCGCCTGATCGAGGGCAAGCTGGTACTGTCGCGCGAGCGCACCCAGCGCGTCGGGCTCGATACCCGTCACTTCGAGTTCGATGATCGTATGCGGTTTGCCGAACTGTACGGCCGGGAAAAAGATGTCGGTGTGATTCCTGATCGTAACGCCGTCGCTTTCCTCCTGCACCGAGCCAAACAGTCCGAGCGGACCAAAGTGCATGTCGTTGACGGACAGTGAGTCTATGTGCAACCGGGCGTCTCCCAGCGGGTAGCCCCGCCGCGAAGGCTGCTGCTCGCCGTGGATGCGGACATCGTCGGCGCGCACTGTCGCGGCGTCATCGCCGACCCCGAACGACTGTGCTTCGATAGCGAATTCGATTCGGCCGTCCGACGGGTGTGCCTCGAGCTCGATGCGGCCCGCACCCCAATCGAGCGTGGTGCCGCTTTCCGAGTATTCGCCGGCGGGCAACGTGTACTCCGAAAACAAGGCTCCGCTGAGCCCAATGCTCGAGTTAATGGCGCCCGGGACGGCGAGCGTCCTGCCATCGGGCAATTCGACCGTCAGCGTCGAGATGGCGTCGCCGAGGCCCGGGAACAGTGAGCCGTCGTCGCGACCCATCGACGCGATCGGGATGAGCCCGTGATCGATGCGGGTGTCGACGATCACCACGGGCAGCGGGGCGTCTTCGCCCAGCGCAAAAAAGTCCCGGTAGGTCTGCGCAAGGCTGCCGTCTTTGAACTCGATCCGGTGCTGGCCCTCGGTCGTGAACCAGCCGCGCTCGAAAGCCTGTGCGCTAACGATCACTTCCTCGTTCTCGACAGCGCCCTCGCGAATGCCCCGATCCATATTGCGTTCGGCGAACTGGCCAATCAGCCCCGGCGAGATCAGGACAATCAGCGCCAGCACGATCAGCAGGAAAACGATGCCTTTTTTCATGCCTTGAGCCCCCCCGGCGGGCAATTTCGAGCAGCGATGCTAGCACGCGCGCGGCGGCGGACCGCCGTGTCGTCTGGATATTCGCTGCCAGTGTCTCTACCATAGCGCCAACCGCGGGCGCCATTCCTGCAGCGACCCGCCGAAATTCTTTGTACAACAACCGGTTGATAGAATGAAGTTGGCTTATCGATGGGCAATTCTGATTGCTCTTGGCGCTTTTTCAGCGGCGCCCGTGTTTGCGGAAGGTGATGCTGAACGCGGCGAAGTGCTGGCCTACTCCTGCCTCGGCTGCCACGGTATCGAGGGTTACCGCAACGCTTATCCATCCTTCCGGGTGCCCAAACTCGGCGGACAGAAGGCCGACTACATTGCGGCAGCGCTGCGCGGTTATCGTGACGGCGAGCGCGATCACGGCACGATGCAAGGCCAGGCGGTCAGCCTGTCGGATCAGGACATCGATGATCTGGCGGCGTACTTTGCGAGCTATCCGAACGAGACGATCGCCGCGGGTGGCGAGCAGGCACCCGAATTCGACAAGGCCGCGACCTGCGTCGCCTGCCACGGCGGCAACGGCATCGGCGTGCAGCCGACCTGGCCGACCCTGGCGGGGCAGCACGAGGACTACCTCGTGCACGCGCTCAAGCAGTATCGCGACGGTGTGCGCAGCAACGTGCTCATGATGCCCATGGCGTCCAATCTCACCGACGCCGACATTCGCGCGCTGGCGGCGTACTACGCCGGTCTCAAGGGTCTCGAAACCACCGAGAAGTAGAAATAGCGTGAGCGCGCTGCCCGCCCACGTCGCCGCGCAGGGCGCCGGCGTGTACTCGGTGGACGCGCATTACCTGCGTCCCGGACTGGCGGCCAGCCACGTAATCGTGGAAGACGGCGCTGCCGCGTTTGTCGATACGGGCACCAACTACAGCGTGCCGTTTCTGCTGTCGGCCATCGAAGCGCTGGGGCTCGAGCCGGAGCAGGTGGAATACGTGCTGCTGACGCACATCCATCTCGACCATGCCGGCGGCGCCGGGCTGTTGATGCGCTCGCTGCCGAATGCGCGCTGCGTGGTTCACCCGCGCGGCAGCCGGCACATGGCCGATCCTTCCAAACTCATGGCGGGCACGCGCGCCGTGTATGGCGAAAAGCGCACCGAGCGGCTCTACGGCGAAATCCTGCCCATCGACGAGTCGCGGCTCATGGTGCCCGACGACGGCACGGAGATTACCCTGGGTTCCCGGCGACTCGAACTGTTCTACACGGAAGGTCACGCGCGGCATCATTACTGCGTCCACGACCCGGAGAGCCGCGGCGTTTTTACCGGCGACAGTTTCGGCGTCTCGTACCGCGCGCTCGACACCGCGGCGGGTCCTTTCGTTTTCCCCTCGACAACGCCGGTGCACTTCGACCCCGAGCCGGCCCACGCCGCGATCGAGGCAATCCTGTCGCGCGGGCCGGAACACGTATACCTCACTCACTACAGCCGCGTTGACGATCTCGAGCGCCTCGCCAATGACCTGCACGAGTGCATCGACGGTTTTGTCTCGATAGCCGAGGCGCACCGCGCAGCGGACAATCGGCTCGAGCGTATTCGAAGCGGCGTCTTCGAGTTTCTCGCTGAGCGGATCGAGGCGCACGGTTTCGAGGCGGACCGGGAAACCATCGGGACTCATATCGACGCCGACGTCGAGCTCAATGCACAGGGGCTCGACGTTTGGCTTTCTTCTCGCTGACACTTGAGCAAACCCATGACACAGTCTTCCGACGACACCTTTCGCGCGTTTCGCATCGACGAGCTCGACGGTGCCGTAAGCGCAGACTTCGCCGATATGCGTATCGACGACCTGACGCCGGGCGAAGTCGTCATCCGGGTCAGCCACTCGACCATCAACTACAAGGATGCGCTGGCGGCGACCGGCGCCGGCAGGATACCGCGAACGTTTCCGCTGAACGGCGGCATCGACCTTGCGGGGACCATTGTCAGGTCCGAGGACTCGGAACTCGAGCCCGGTCTGCGCGTTGTCGTCAACGGCTGCGGGCTGTCGGAAACCCGGGACGGCGGCTACGCGGAGTTTGCGCGCGTGCCCGCCGATGCCTGCGTGCCCCTGCCGGAGGAGATCAGCAACTTCGAGGCGATGCAGATCGGCACCGCAGGCTACACGGCGGCGCTGGCCATTCATCGCCTCGAGCAGAACAGTCAGAGGCCGGAAAACGGACCCGTCGTCGTGACCGGCGCCACGGGCGGCGTCGGCAGTCTCGCCATCGACATGCTCGACGGGCGCGGTTACGAAACCGTCGCCGTTACGGGCAAGGCGTCCGAGGCGGATTACCTGAAGTCGATCGGCGCGCGTCGCGTGCTGCTGCGCGACGAACTGGATCTCGGTAAACGGCCGCTGGAGAAAGCGCAGTGGGCGGGCGCCATCGACAACCTGGGCGGCGACATTCTGACCTGGCTGACGCGCAGCATGGACTACGGCGGCAACATCGCCAGCATTGGACTGGCGGCCAGCCCGACGCTAAACACAACCGTCCTGCCTTTCATCCTGCGCGCCGTGTGTCTGCTCGGCATCAACTCGGTCGATACGCCGCGCGACCTGAGGCTTGCCGTGTGGTCCCGGCTGGCGGGGGACCTGAGGCCGTCGCGTCTTGCCCGCATCGGGCACACCACAATCGGCTTCGAAGAGCTGCCCGCGGCGTTTCAGGCGTACCTCGACGGCGAGATCACCGGGCGCACCGTGGTTGTCATCGGTTCCGAAGCCAGCGGCTGATCGCGGTTGCCAGAAGCGCTGCCGACAACCGCCGGCAGAGCCGGAGTGTGCGCTTGTCGTTGGTACTGCGCAGCCGTTTGCTTACACTAGGCATTCCTACCGCACAGAGCCGCTTGTTGCTGGACACCACCCACGACATAGCAACACCCGAGGGCGTTGAGCTCAAGCTGCCCGTCGCCGGCCTCGCCGCGCGATCCCTGGCATGGCTCATCGATGCCATGATCAAACTCATTGTGGCGTCATTCGGCAGCACCGCGTTCCTGGTGTTCGGCGGCGCCGGCGTGGGTTTGATGCTGCTGCTGGCGTTTACGCTCCTGTGGCTCTACAACGTGCTCTTCGAAGTGTTCCTCAACGGCGCAACGCCCGGCAAAAAGGCGTTGGGCGTGCGCGTCGTCAATCTCAACGGCACGCCTGTCGGCTGGTCCGGATCGACGATACGCAATCTACTGCGCTTCATTGACCTGCTGCCGGGCACGTACCTCCTTGGTCTGCTGAGCGTTTCCCTGAGCGCGCGCTTCCAGCGTCTCGGCGATCTGGCGGCGGGCACCATCGTCGTCTACGACACGGCGGTTGTGCCGCCCATGCGGGCCGGCGCCGACAAACCGTTGCCCATTACCGTGCCGCTGTCGGCCGTCGAGCAGCAGGCCATCGTCAGCTATGCGGAACGGGCGCCGAGAATGAACGACGAGCGCGTCGCCGAACTTGCGTCGCTGCTCGAACCGGTGCTGGGCCAGGTCGACTCGGACACGCTCAAGCGTCACGCGAGCTGGATCGCGGGTAGCGGCCAATGAAGCACGTTCAAACGTCACGCGGGCTGGATGCGGGTAGCGGGCCATGAAGCAGGAAGCGTTCGAAAAACAGAACCAGGCTGCGTGGGAGCAGATGGAGGCGTGGATAGAGGCGCTCAACACGCGCCGCGTCGATAAGCTGGACGACGGGGAATCGATCGGCCGCGACTTTCCCGGTCTGTATCGCAAGGTCTGTCATCATCTCGCGCTGGCGCGCGCCAGGCGTTACAGCGCCGGTTTACAGCAAAGGCTCAATCAGCTGGCGCTCGACGGGCACCAGCACATGTACCGGGCGCGGCTGCCGTTTTTCTCCGCGACCGCACGCTTTTTCGCCAACGATTTCCCCGCCGCTTTTCGCCGCCACTGGCGTTATGTGCTGGCCTCGCACCTGGTGTTCTATCTGCCCGCACTCGGTATGGCGCTGGCGGTCATCCTGCAGCCGGCGCTGATCTACTCGTTGCTCGATCCGGGCACGGTCTTCAGCATGGAGACGATGTACGACCCGGACAACGATCGCCTGGGACGCGAGCGGCAGTCCGACACCGACCTCATGATGTTCGGCTACTACGTCTACAACAACATTTCGATCGGCTTCCAGACTTTCGCGGGCGGCCTCTTGTTCGGGCTCGGCAGCCTGTTTTTTCTTATCTTCAACGGCCTGTATTTCGGTGCGGTGGCGACACACCTCACCGTCGCGGGCTATACCTCGACGTTCTGGACCTTTGTGATCGCGCACGGCGCTCCGGAGTTGACGGCGATCGTCATCTTCGGCGCCGCCGGACTCATGCTGAGCCTCAAGGCGATTGCGCCGGGCCGCAAGCGCCGCTGGCACGCCGTGCGCGATGCCGCCAGCGACGCGTTGCCGCTCGTCTACGGCGGCACCGCCATGCTGCTCCTGGCAGCGTTCATCGAGGCGTTCTGGTCGTCGACGAGCTGGCCGCCGACCTGGGTCAAATACACCGTGGGCACCGTGTTCTGGGTGCTCACCTACGGGTACCTTCTGCTGTTGGGTCGTAATGAACCTCGATAAGGTCACCGCCGTGCTCAGACCGCGCAGCCCGTGGGAAGCAGCCGACTTTGGCGTCCGGCTGGTGCGCCGCGACGCGGCGGCGGTGTATCAGGTCTGGTTTGCAACGTCGCTGCCGTTGTTGTTGTTCGCGCTCCTGTGGATCTACGCAACGCCGTGGCCGGGTTTCGCGATACTGATCTACTGGTGGCTTGAGCCGGTACTGGACGGTCCCATCCTGGACGTGATTGCGCGCCGCCTGTTCGGAGGCGACGCGGACGTCGGCAAAACAGTGAGGCGCGCACCCGGATTCGCCTGGCGCAATCGTTTGTTCCTGCTGACCCCTAAACGTCTGCACTTTGCGCGCTCGGTTGCCATGCCGATCACCCAGCTCGAACAGCTGGGCGGTGCTACGCGCCGGCAACGTTCCAAAGTGCTGAACGCACATGTCCTCAATCACGGCATGGGCGTTACGGTTGCCTATCACCACCTGTGGAGCGCCGCCTACATCGGCATCATCCTGGGGTTCCTGGCGTTTATCCCGCCGGAGTACCGCCTCGAAGGGCCTCTCGACTGGCTCGAGTATCTGTACGAGTCCGAGAGCCGCCACGCCGAGGCGGCCAACCTGCTGTTGTTCTACCTCGCGCAGTCGCTGCTGCAACCGTGGTTTGTCGGTGCCGGGTTTGGTCTCTACATCAATTGCCGTACCCGCCTCGAGGCCTGGGACATCGAGCTGGTGTTCCGGCGCATGGCCACGAAGCGCGCGGCCGCCGCCACAACGGCCGCCGCGCTCCTGGCGGTGGGCCTTGCCGTATCGATTGGCGGTTCCCAGGCGTACGCCCAGGACGACAGCGCAAGCGGAAGCGACCCCGGCTTTTCGGGATTCTGGACGAGTGACGACATAACAGACGAACTCGACGCCGTATTCGAAACCGAAGCGCTGAATACCATGGAGACGCGCGAGACCTGGGTGCGCAAGAATCCCGCGACTGAGCGAGAGGCGTCCGGCGACGACTCCGCGTTCCGCGACACCATGCGAAGCATAGGCGACCTGTTTGCGCTGATTGTCGAGTTCGGCGTGTGGATTCTGGCGGCGCTGGTCGTTCTGCTCGTGTTCCTGACCCGGCACTACTGGCTGCCGTACCTGCTCGCCGGCTCGCCCGTCCGGCAACGATCGGCGCGCGTCATGCTCGCGAGCGGCGAAGTTCGCGCCGAGGAGCTGCCCGACGACATACCCGCGAGCGTCCGGGCGCTGTGGCAGCGCGGTGACCGCCGCGCGGCACTGTCGCTGCTTTACCGGGCCAGCGTTTTTGAACTCGTTCGCCGTTACGGCGTGCGTCTCCCGGTCAGCGCAACCGAAGGCGGCTGTCTGGCCGCGGTCGCGGCGCAGGCGGAGGCTGCGCAGAGCGGTCTGTTCCGACGTATCGTCGAGGCCTGGGTCATGCTGGCGTACGGTGCGCGTGTGCCGTCGACGGAAGAGGTCGAAAGCCTGCTCAACGCCTGGCCCGAACACTACGGCGAGGCGTCATCGTGAACTCACGAATCGGCGGCATCGTATTGAGCCTCGTCATTGCCGGCCTGGTCGGCTGGTTCCTGATGACTCACGAGCGGCAAAGCCAGGAGTTCTACGTGGGGTTCTCCGGTGAGGCCCGCTACAACCCGTTTCTCGCCGCCGAGCGCCTGCTCAACGAGCTCGATATCGAAGCGGATTCGCGCGAGACTTTCAGACCGAGCGAGTGGCTGCCGCCCGGCACCGACACTCTGATTGTGTATGCCAATCCGGTGCTGACGGAGTCCGTCGAACTGGCCAGCCTCTATGACTGGGTAAGCATCGAAGGTGGTCACCTCGTGCTGCTGCCGCCGAGAGACGACGATGTGAACGTCGACGTGCTGTTCACCGAGTTTGGCCTGACGATGCTGCCAACCAACGATCTGGCCGAGGATGGCGTCGACGAGGAGGCCGGAGGGGGGGATACCGGTGATGAAGAGGTTGCCGATGCCGACACCGAAGCGCCCGAAGACGAGGTCGATTATGAGGTCGACCTGTCGGCAACGCCCTACCGGCTCGAGGCGTTCGATGCCGACGCCAGCGCAAGTCTTTACGACGATCTCGGCAACATTGCGCTACGCAGAGCGGAAGGCAATGGTTACGTGACGGCGGTCGCCAGCGAGTATTACTTTAATAACTACTGGCTCAACGAGGCGGATCATGCCCGCCTCCTGCTTGACGTCGTCGCCGGTTACGTCGTGCCCGGGAAAGTATGGTTTGTTTACCAGATGTCGTTTCCGCCGCTGTGGAAAGTGATCCTCGACGCGGCGCCCTACCTTCTGTCGACCCTGGCGCTGATACTCGTGTTCTGGCTCTGGTCGCGAATGCCGCGCTTTGGTCCGCTCGTCGAGGCCCAGCCGGATACCCGCCGGTCGATCGGCGAACACGTTGCGGCCGCCGGACGCTTCGGCTGGCGCTATGACGGCGCTGCTGCGCTGATCGACGATACGGTTCGCGCCACCTTGCACGAGGCCGAGCGCCGGCACCCGGGACTCACCCGCCAGCCGCGGGCGAAACAGGCCGAAACGCTGGCGCACATGACCGGCCTCGATGCACAGGACATCCTCGACGCGCTGAGCGGCGGCGAGATGCCTGCGCGCGATTTCACCGAGAGCATTCAGTTGCTACAAACCTTAAGGAAAAAGTTATGAACGAGACCTCCTCCGAGGGTGGACAGCTGCGCGAGCTTGTCGGGCAAATGCGGAGCGAAATCTCACGCGCATTCGTCGGTCAGCAGGAGGTGGTCGACGGGATTGTGATTGCGTTGCTGTCCGGCGGGCACGTCCTGCTCGAAGGTGTGCCGGGACTCGGCAAGACGCTGCTCGTGAAAGCGATGGCGGAGGCGTTTGGCGGTAAATTTTCGCGGATACAGTTTACGCCCGATCTGATGCCGAGCGACGTCAGCGGCCACGCCGTCTACGACCCCAAGTCCGAGCGCTTTCGCATTCGCCGCGGCCCGGTGTTTACCCATCTGTTGCTTGCCGACGAGATCAACCGCGCACCGGCTAAAACGCAGGCGGCGCTACTCGAGGTCATGCAGGAAAACCAGGTGACGATCGAAGGCCAGTCTTCACCGCTCGATCCGCCGTTCATGACGGTGGCGACGCAGAACCCCGTCGAACACGAAGGCACGTATCCGCTGCCCGAGGCGCAGCTCGATCGTTTCCTGCTCAAAGTGCTGATCGACTACCCGGCACACGACGACGAGATCAAGATTGTCACGGCCGTGACCGGCGGCCGCGTCGGTGACGCACTCGACGTCGAGGGGGTTCAGACGGTCATGAGCCCGGCACACGTTGTTGCGGCCCGCAAGCTCGTCGCGGGCACGCGGGTCGACGCCAGCGTCGTGGATTACGCGGTTCGCATTGTTCGAGAAACCCGCGAGGCCAGCGGCATACGCATGGGCGCCGGTCCACGCGGCTCGATTGCGTTGATTCGCGCCGCGCGCGCCGTTGCCGTCATGGCGGGCCGTGATTTTGCGACACCGGACGATATTCGGAAGATTGCCATACCGGCACTCCGCCATCGTATTGCGCTTGCGCCGGAACTCGAGATCGAAGCCTATCGCCCGGACGATATCCTGGGCGACTTGCTGAACACCGTGAGCGCGCCGCGTCAGTGATTCCACGCTCGGGACTGTTTGCGCTGTTGCTGCTGCTGGCGCTGCTTGCGGTAGCGGCGATAGTCGTACCGCAACTCGGTGCCGTCTGGTGGTTGTGCGTGGCGGGTATCGCCGTGTTCATGCTTGTCGACGCGGTGCTTGCTTATCGCAGTCCGCTGCCCGACGTCAGCCGCAAACTGCCGTCGTCGATGTCGCTGGCCAGCTGGGTGCAGGTACGGTTGACCCTGGAAAACCGTCGCGCCCGTCGTCAGTTGATCGTCGCCGTATACGATGCCTACCCGCAATCGTTTAACGCACGGGGCATGCCCGTGACGATCTCCTTGCCCGCGGGCCAGTTCGTCGACATTGCCTACGAGCTGCGTCCGACCGAGCGAGGTCCGTTCACGTTCCCCGCAACCGAGCTTCGCGTTGCGTCGCCGCTCTGGTTGTGGTGGCGACGCGTCCGCGTGCCCCTCGAGGCGGAAGTCCGCGTCTATCCCAATTATTCGACGATCAAGAAGCTCCTGGCTTACGAGGTGGACAATCACCTGAAGCTCGCCGGCGTGCGAATGAGCCGTCGTCGCGGCGAAGGTATCGAGTTTCATCAGCTGCGCGACTACCGGGAAAGCGACAGCCTGCGCGCGATCGACTGGAAGGCGACCTCGCGCATGTCGCGGCTGATCGCGCGCGAGTATCAGGACGAGCGCGACCAGCAAATCGTGTTTGTGCTCGACGCCGGTCGCCGGATGTTGGCGCGCGACGCGGAACTGAGTCACTTCGATCACGCCCTCAACGCCATGCTGCTCATGAGCTACGTAGCGCTGCGCCAGGGTGATTCGGCGGGCGTCATGACCGTCGGTGAGACGCGGCGCTGGCGGCAGCCCCGTAAGGGCATGGACGCCGTGAACGGCTTACTCAACCACGTCTACGACGTGCAGCCCGAGGCCGTCGAGATCGACTACATTGCGGCGGCTACCGAGCTTGCGGTGCGTCAGCGCCGCCGCGCGCTGGTCGTCTTCCTGACCAACATCCGCGAAGAGGACTCCGAAGATCTGCGGGTGGCAACCAACCTGCTGCGCAGGCGGCACCTCGTCATGCTCGCCTCGCTGCGCGAACGAGCGCTGGATGAACGCCTGCAAAAGCCGGTCGGCAGCTTCGAGGACGCGCTTGCGGTTGCCGCGACGAGCCAGTACCTCGAGCAGCGCCGGGAATCGCAGAATCTGCTGCGGGCAAAAGGCGTGTTCGTCGAGGACTGCCTGAGCGAAGACTTACCGGCGGCCATTACCAGCCGCTATCTCGCGATCAAAAGAGCCGGCATGTTGTAGCGCGTTGCGTCCCGGTCGGCGCGCAAGAATACTTTCCCAAGAAATTTACCACCTGATCTATTTGGGAATGGGCCTTTCGCTGGTTTAGAATCCTCGCCCCGCTGGTTTTAACGACGATTAAAAACGTCGGTTGAGACCCGTCGGGCCGACCGTTTTGCGGCCGCCCGGCAAGCCCGGGAAGACGCCTGGAAAGGCAGATTGCCTACGGAAGGCCAGCCAATGGAAACCCCACCAAAGGAAACCGCATGAGTGCAGGAGCAAGATTCTGGGCCGCGCTCGATGCCGAGCGGCCGCTCAAGGTCGTCGGCACGATCAACGCATACACCGCACTTCTGGCCGAAAAAGCCGGCCACAAGGCCATCTATTTGTCCGGCGCCGGCGTAGCCAATGCGTCGTTCGGCCTGCCGGATCTCGCGATGACCACGCTCAACGACGTCTGCGAGGACATCCGCCGGATTGCGGGCGCCACCGAGCTCCCGCTCCTGGTCGACGCCGATACCGGCTGGGGAAGCGCGTTCATGATTGGCCGCACCATCCGCGAGATGACCCGGGCCGGCGCTGCCGGTTGCCACATCGAGGACCAGGTGGCGGTCAAGCGCTGCGGTCATCGCCCCGGCAAGGCCCTCGTCGACACGGCCGAAATGTGCGATCGCATCAAGGCGGCCGTGGATGCAAAAACGGATTCGAAGTTCTTCGTCATGGCGCGCACCGACGCACACGCGGTCGAGGGTCAGCAGGCTGCGCTGGATCGTGCGGCGGCCTACGTCGAAGCCGGCGCCGACATGGTGTTTGCCGAAGCGCTCGAAACCGCGGACGAATACCGGCAGTTCACGGCCGCCATCCAGGTGCCCGTGCTCGCCAATCTCACCGAATTCGGCAAGACCCCGCTGTTTACGGCCGACGAGCTCGCGGCCGTGGGCGTTGCGATGACGCTCTATCCCTTGAGCGCGTTCCGTGCAATGTCGCGCGCGGCGCTCGAGGTCTATCAAACGATAAACGACAGCGGCAGCTCGGCCGGCTCCGTCGATCACATGCAAACGCGCATGGAGCTCTACGACGTACTTGGCTATCAGGACTATGAAGACAAGCTCGACGAGCTGTTCGCCGAAAAAGGCCTCAACACGGGAAACTGAATGCTCGGGCAAAGGGCCCGAACGGGAGAAGAAACAATGGGTGACAGCAAAAAAAGTGGCGGCCTCGCCGGCGTAACGGCCGGGCAAACCGCGCTATGCACTGTTGGTAAGGAGGGCGCGGGCCTGACTTACCGCGGCTACGACATCTACGATCTGGCGGACAACGCGGGCTTCATGGAGGTGGCCTATCTGCTGCTCAAGGGCGACCTGCCCACCCAGGCGGAACTCGATGCCTACGTGGCCCGCATCAAGACGCTGCGTGGTTTGCCCGAGGCGCTGAAGACCGTGCTCGAAATGATCCCCGCCGAAGCGCACCCGATGGACGTGCTGCGCACGGGCGTGTCTTTTCTCGGCAACATCGAACCCGAAGGTGACTTCTCCAACCAGGGCGACGTGGCGGATCGGCTGCTCGCGGCCTTACCTTCCATGATGGTGTACTGGCACCGCTTCCACGCCGACGGCGTCCGCATCGATACGGAGACGGACGACGACAGCGTGTCGGGCCACATACTCCACATGCTGCACGACAAGCCGCCGGAAACGCTGCACCAGAAATCGCTGGACACGACGCTGATCCTGTACGCGGAACATGAGTTTAACGCCTCGACCTTTGCGGGCCGCGTCATTACGGGCACGCTGTCGGACATGCATTCGGCGGTGGCGGGCGCCATCGGCGCGCTGCGCGGACCGCTGCACGGCGGCGCCAACGAAGCGGCGATGGAGCTGATCCAGAAGTTCGATTCCGCGGAGGCGGCAACCAGCGGCATCCACGACATGCTCGCGAAGAAAGAGCTCATCATGGGCTTCGGTCACCGCGTCTACACGACGTCGGATCCGCGCAACGAAGTCAACAAGCGCATGTCGCGTACGCTTGCCGAAAGCGTTGGCGATACCGTGCTGTATCCTGTCTCCGAGGCGATCGAAAAAGTCATGTGGGACGAGAAGAAACTGTTTGCCAACGCGGATTTCTACGCCGCCACGGTCTACCACTTCATGGGCGTGCCCACCTATTTGTTTACGCCGATCTTCGTCTGCTCGCGCATTACGGGCTGGGCCGCGCACGTCATGGAGCAGCGCTCGAACAACAAACTCATTCGTCCGGCAGCCGACTACGTAGGACCGGACCTCAAAGCCTGGGTCCCGATTGCCGAACGCGGCTAGCATATCCCTATCCCTATGAATGCCCGGCCGGCAACGGCCGGGCTACAACCCCCCTTTCCTCGGAGAACACACTCATGTCAGGAGCTGATATTCGCTCGGCCGTCCGTCCCGACTGGGACCAGGTACTCGTCGACATTGCCGATTACGTCTGCAACGTCGAGATCGATTCCGAACTCGCGTACGAAACGGCGCACTACTGCCTTATGGACACCCTCGCCTGCGGATTCCAGGCGCTCGACTACCCGGCCTGCACCAAGCTCCTGGGGCCGGTCGTGCCGGGCGCAACGCTGCCGGGCGGCGCTCGCGTTCCCGGCACGTCGTTCGAGCTGGAGCCCGTCATGGCGGCCTTCAACATTGGCGCCATGAATCGCTGGCTGGACTTCAACGACACCTGGCTGGCGGCCGAATGGGGCCATCCGTCGGACAACCTGGGCGGCATCCTTGCCGTCGCCGATTACCTGAGCCGCCAGGCGCGCAGCGAAGGCCGCGACCCGCTGACCATGCAGGACGTGCTGACGGCCATGATCAAGGCGCACGAGATCCAGGGCGTGCTGGCGCTCGAGAACAGCTACAACCGCGTGGGCCTCGATCATGTGCTGCTCGTGCGCGTAGCGTCGACGGCTGTTGTCACCCGGATGCTGGGCGGCGACCGTGAGACCGTGCTGAACGCGGTTTCAAATGCATGGATCGACGGCTGCTCGCTCAGGACCTACCGCCATGCGCCGAACACGGGCTCGCGGAAGAGCTGGGCCGCCGGCGACGCCACCAGCCGCGCCGTGCGCCTGGCGCTGATCGCAATGACCGGCGAAATGGGTTACCCGTCCGCGCTGTCGGCGAAGACCTGGGGCTACTACGACGTGCTGTTCAAGGGCAACGAGTTCGGATTCCAGCGCGGCTACGGCAGCTACGTCATGGAAAACGTGCTGTTCAAGATCTCCTATCCGGCGGAATTCCACTCGCAAACGGCGGTCGAAGCCGGCATGACCTTGCACCCGGCCGTAAAGGACCGCATCGACGACATCGAGAAGATCGTCATCGAAACGCAGGAAGCCGGCGTGCGAATCATCGACAAGACCGGCCCGCTCGACAATCCGGCGGACCGGGATCACTGCATCCAGTACATGGTTGCGGTGCCGCTGATCTTCGGGCGGCTGACGGCGGCCGACTACGAGGACGACGTGGCATCCGATCCGCGCATCGACGCGCTGCGCGACAAGATGGAGGTGCGCGAGAACGAGCAGTACACGAAAGACTACTTCGACCCGGAGCTTCGTTACATCGGCAACGCCGTGCAGATTTTCTTCAAGGACGGCACCAGCACCGACCGGATAGAGGTACACTTCCCGATCGGTCATCGCGAGCGGCGCGACGAGGGCATTCCGGTGCTCAAGCAGAAGTTTGTCGACAGCGTATCGCCGAAGCTCGCCGCCGGGCAGTGGCAGCAGCTCGATGCGCTGTGTGCGGATCGTGATGCACTCGGCAAAACCGCGGTCGACGACTTCATGGCGCTGCTGGTGGCTTGAATCTCATCGGGCAACCGTCACGCAATGACCGGGTTCCACGGCCAACACACTAACGAGCACATCAACGAGTCACCATCGGGGGAAATATGCGATTCCTGATTCTCTGCACCACTCTGGTTTGCCTGGCGCTGCCCGCGTCGGCGGAAGATATCGAACGGCGCGTCGCCAACAACGGCAACCTCGTGATGGAAGACGTGCCCGAAATTCCCGCGGACATCGTCGCCGGTCTCAACCGCTACCAGAACGTGCGTTCAGCAGGGTTTCGGGGTTGGTCCGCCGATGGCAACAGCCTCTACGTCAGCACACGTTTCGGCGATGTTGCCCAGCTGCATCGCGTCGACCAGCCGGGCGGCGCCCGCCATCAGATTACCTTTTATCGCGAGCCCATCGGCGGCGTCAGCCGTCGCCCGGGCACGTCGACACTGGCGTTTACGCGCGACGCCGGCGGCAGCGAGTTTGCGCAGATCTTCCTGTTGAACCCGGACGGCGGTGATGCAGAAATGCTGACCGACGGCGAGTCGCGCAACGGGGTGATGGCCTGGGATCGCGACGGTCGTCGACTCGCGTTTCAAAGCACGCGCCGCAACGGCGCGTCCAACGACATCTGGATCGCAAATCCCGACGACCCCGATTCCGCCGAAGTGGCGCTGGAGTCGCCGGACGGCAGCTGGTGGGGGCCCGCGGAGTTTTCGGCGTCGGGCAGCAAGCTGCTCGTGACGAACTACGTCTCCATCACCGATTCGCGCGTGCACATGGTGGATCTCGACAGCGGCGATACGGAGCTCCTGGCCGGCGGCGCTGAGTCGCCGAGCGTTAACTATCCGTTTGCGTTCGACGATGCGAACGACGGGTTCTGGTTCATTACGGATCGCACGGGCGAGTTTCAGACACTGGCCTGGCAGTCCCTGGAGCCCGGTTCCGAGCCCGTCTACGTGACCGCGGATATCCCGTGGAACGTCGACGGCGGCGCCATATCCGACGATCGCCGGCGCGCCGTTTTTTCGGTCAACGAAGGCGGCCGTACGGCCCTGTACCTTCTGGACCCGCGAAACCGCAAGTATCGCCGCGTCGACAACATCCCCGTGGGTCTTGCGAGCAATTTGGAGTTCAGCCCGGACGGCCGCAAGCTCGCGATGACTCTCAACACGGCCAGCACGCCCAGCGATACCTTTGTGCTGGACCTGGGCCGCGGCCCGCTCGACTACGGCAAGCTGACGCGCTGGACCTACAGTGAAGTCGGCGGTCTCGATACCAGCACGTTCGTCGAGCCCGAGCTGATCGAATACCCCACCTTCGACGAGGTCGACGGTGAGCCGAGGCAGGTCCCGGCGTGGCTGTACAAGCCGCCCGGAGACGGCCCGTTCCCGGTCATCATCTCGATACACGGCGGGCCGGAAGGCCAGGCGCGGCCGTCGTTCTCCAGCACTTATCAGCTGTGGATGCAACAACTCGGCGCTGCCGTGCTGGTACCGAACGTCCGCGGCTCGTCCGGGTACGGCAAGACCTACGTCTCGCTCGACAACGGCATGCTTCGTGAAGACTCCGTAAAGGACATTGGCGCACTGCTCGACTGGGTTGCCGCGGACCCAAATCTCGACGAAGACCGCGTAGCGGTGTTCGGCGGCAGCTACGGCGGCTACATGGTGCTGGCCAGCGCCGTGCACTATAGCGACCGCTTGCGCGCGGCCGTGGACATTGTCGGCATCTCCAATTTCGTGACTTTCCTCGAAAACACTCAGGACTACCGTCGCGACCTCCGCCGTGTCGAATACGGCGACGAGCGCGACCCGGAAATGCGTGCCCACCTCGAGGCGATCAGCCCGCTCAACAACGTCGAGAAAATCAAGGTGCCCATGTTTGTCGTGCAGGGCGAAAACGACCCGCGCGTGCCGGTCACCGAGGCGATACAGATGGTCGAGGCGCTGCGCGAGCAGGGCGAAACCGTGTGGTACATGAACGCGCTCAACGAAGGTCACGGCTACCGCAAGAAGGAAAACCGCGACATCTACCAGCAGGCGACCGTGCTGTTCTTCCGCGAACACTTACTTGCGGGCGAGTGACACCGGCAAGCGAGCGGGAAAGGCTTAGCGACGGCGTCAGCGCACTCGGGCAGTCGCTCTGCGACCGCCAGTTCGAGCAGCTCGAAACGCTGCTCGACGAGCTCGAGCGCTGGAATCGTCGCGTAAACCTGACCGCCGTGCGCGAGCGCGAGTCGATGCTGGCACGGCATTTGCTCGACAGCCTCGCCGTGCGGCCCTACCTGAAGGGGCGCCGTGTGCTGGATATCGGCACCGGCCCCGGGTTTCCCGGCCTGCCGCTGGCGGTTGCGGAACCCGAGTGCGAGTTTGTGCTGCTCGACAGCAGTAATAAGAAAATCCAGTTTGTCGATCACGCGGCGGCCCTTCTGGGCTTGCAGAACGTCACGGCGGTCCGGGCACGCTCGGAGGACTTTGCACCCGGCGAGCGCTTTGATACGGTGATCGCCCGTGCGGTCGCAGAACTGGCTGTGCTCGCGGAGATAGCCGGGCATCACGTAAGAGAGGACGGGGTGTTCGTGGCGCTGAAGGGGCGCTACCCGGCGCGAGAACTAGAACAACTCAGCGGTCACTGGGGGTGTACCGTTGCGGCACTTTCCGTGCCCGGCCTCGACGAGGGTTCGCGCCACGTCGTGCTGATGACTCCCAAGTGACCGCCGATACAAGCACACTTCAGGGCCGCGTGGATCGACACGCGAGCACGGAAGCGTAGCCGACGATTTGAGCTTATGACCCGTATCCTGGCTGTGGCCAATCAGAAAGGCGGCGTGGGCAAGACCACGACCTGCGTCAACCTCGCCGCTTCGCTTGCGGCGACGCAGCGTCGTGTGCTGCTGGTCGACATGGACCCGCAGGGCAACGCCACGATGGGTTGCGGCATCGACAAGATGAACCTCGAGGTCACCACCTGTGATGTGCTGCTGGGTGACGCCACGGCCGCCGACACCATCGTATCCGCGCCCGAAGGCAATTTTGCGGTCCTGCCGGGCAACGATGATCTTACCGTCGCCGAGGTGGAGCTGTTGCAGCGCATCGGTCGAGAGATGCAGCTCGCCAAGGCGCTGGCGCCCGTCGCGGGGCTCTACGACTTTGTCCTTATCGACTGTCCGCCATCGATCAACATGCTGACCGTCAACGCGTTGACGGCGGCCGACGGCGTGCTGATCCCGATGCAGTGTGAGTACTACGCTCTCGAGGGGCTGTCCGCACTGTTGAACACCGTGGAACAGATTCGCGATACCGTCAATCCGAAACTCGAGGTGTACGGTATCCTGCGCACAATGTTCGATCCGCGGATCAACCTCTCCAACGAGGTGTCGCTGCAGCTTATCGAACACTTCGAGTCGAAGGTTTTTCGCACTGTGGTGCCTCGCAATATTCGCCTTGCGGAAGCGCCCAGCTTCGGCCGGCCGGCGCTACTGCACGATCGCAGTTCGCGCGGAGCCATTGCCTACCTGGCGCTGGCGGGCGAGATTTTGAGACGCGAAGACGCTCGTGACGCCACCCCGGCCTGATGCGCGCGCGGCTCGACTATGTCCTGTTTGCGGGACAGGACACCAGGTAACCAGCTATGAATGCACGTAAGAAACGTCTGGGCCGCG
Organism: Woeseiaceae bacterium; assembly: GCA_028289545.1. Taxonomy (GTDB): domain Bacteria; phylum Pseudomonadota; class Gammaproteobacteria; order Steroidobacterales; family Woeseiaceae; genus UBA1847. The sequence continues at coordinate 3,653 of JANQPG010000103.1, read as the reverse complement.
GGCTCGACGCCCTGCTCAGCAAGCCGGCGCAAAGCGCGCCGGCCGTCGAGACTCCCGCGAACACCGAAGCGGCCGGTGACGGCGCGCTCCGCAACATTCCCGTCGAGCATCTTTCCCGTGGCAAATACCAGCCGCGCGTCGACATGCGGCAGGAGTCGCTGAACGACCTGGCCGAATCGATCAAGAGCCAGGGGGTCGTGCAGCCGATCGTCGTGCGGCCCGTCAAAGGCGACGGCGCCACGCCGTACGAAATTGTCGCGGGCGAGCGTCGCTGGCGCGCGGCGCAGCTTGCCGGTCTCGCCGAGGTGCCGGCGCTGGTGCGCAGTATCGATGACGAAGACGCCATCGCCATGGCGCTCATCGAGAACATCCAGCGCGAAAACCTCAATCCGCTCGAGGAGTGTCGGGCGCTCGAGCGGCTGATCGACGAGTTCGACCTGACCCACGCGGAAGCGGCAAAGGCCGTGGGCCGGTCGCGCGCCGCGGTCAGCAATCTGCTGCGCCTGGCCGAGCTGTCGGAGCGCGTAAAGCCCATGCTCGAGGATCGTTCGCTCGATATGGGTCACGGCCGCGCGCTGCTGGCGATACAGGACCCCGCAAAACAGTACGAGGCGGCCCGGCAGGTTGCCAAACAGGGCCTGTCGGTGCGCGCAACCGAACGGCTCGTCAAGCGCCTTCTGAACGGCGGTGCGGACAAACCCGCGAAGCCAAAGGAAAGCAACGCCGACATACGCCGCCTCGAGGTCGACCTATCGGACAAACTGGGCGCGAGCGTGCGCATCGAGCACGGCAAGAAAGGCGACGGCAAATTGACCATTCGCTATAACAGTCTGGACGAGCTGGACGGCATCCTGGACCACATAAAGTAGGCCGGTCGTGCCGCAGGCGCGATAAGGCGCTGCGCCGTGCGGAAGTCGCACCCCAAACCGGTACTGGATCAACCAAAGCAGTCCGCCACCGGAGGTACACTGGTGGCATGTTCGGCTTTGGGCAAACCGTTCCTCGATTTGTGCGCCTGTTGTTTGGCGTTCTGCTGCCGGCTGTGTGGCTTACGGGTTGTGCGGGGCAGGCGTCCAGGGCGGAAGCGGACAACGAGATTGTTCCCATCGGCGCGCCCGGGCCGGCTGAACTCGAATGCCTTGCGCCACAGGTCGACGAGGGAACAAGCGCCGTGCTCGATTCGACCCAGGTTCGTATTGAGCGGCTGGTCTATCACTCCTCACGCTGGTTCGACGGCCTGTTCGGCAGCAGCAATACGGAGTGTGCGGGTGACGTCAGTCGCGGCCACATCGGCGCGGGCCTGCGCTGGGACCAACGCGATGCCACTCGCTTTCGGGGCCGCTTTCGAGCGAGGGTGGCGCTGCCGGCCATCGACAGACGTGCGCGGCTGGTCGTCGGGCGCGGCGACGCGGACCGCTTCATCGACGGCAGCGACGAGGAAGATGCCCGCTCGTTGCCCGATCGCTTCACCGAGTTCGAAGACCAGGAATTCCTGCTCGGGCTCGGCTATTCGGGTGAGGAGGGTCTGCAGAGCGGCTGGGATCTTGGCGCAGGCATCAAGTTCTCGACGCCGCTCGACCCGTACGCGCGCATCCGCTACAACCTGAACCCGCTTGTTGCCGAGCGCTGGCTCTGGCGGGTTACCCCCCAGCTGTTCTGGCAGGACTCCCGCGGCCAGGGCATCTCCCTGAACAACGAGATCGATTTTGCGGCGGGCCGGCAGTGGCTGTTTCGGAGCTACACTTCGCTCGTCGAGGACGACGAGTCGCAGGGTCTCGAATGGGCCACCAAGCTGACGGCTTACTACAGCATCAACCATCGCTCCGCCCTGGCGTTCAGCGCGTTTCGAAGCGGCGAGCGGGAGTACGAAGTGCCCATCCGCGACTACGGTTTCGAAATCCGTTACCGCAGGAGCGTGTTTCGGGAGTGGTTCTTCGTCGAAGTGCTGTCGAGCATTTCCTACCCCAAAGAGTTTGCCGACGAGCCGCGGCGCCGAAACTTCGGAGTCGGTATCGAATTCGAGCTGCAGTTCGGGGAGTGGCCGGAGCGCCGTTAGCGGCCCGGGCTCAAGCGACGTCGCCGACGCTCAGATCCTCGTTGGAGTATACGGAGCGGATGATCTGCGGCATGACGGCCTCGGAGATCAGGAAGCCCTGCATGCGGTCGCATTCGATGGTCTTCAAGAACTCGAAAACGTCCTGACTTTCGACCCCTTCCGCACACACCGACATGCCGAGGTTGTGTGCAAGGCCCGTGACGGCGGCGAGTACGGCCATGGCCGTGCGATCGGACTGCGCTCGCTTGAGTGCCGCCGCGTGAATCTTGATTTCGTCGAAAGGCAGCCGCTCGAAAGTCGTCAGCGACGCAGCCGCGACCCGGAAGTCGTCGAGACAGAGCCTGAAACCCTCGGCGCGAAGCTCGTTGATGGTCCTGACGTGCGGTGCCTCCGGATTCGAGAGGTCCTGCTCGATGAGTTCGAGCGTAAAACAGTCGGGAGTGAACTTGAGTTCGCGAACAATTCTTGCGTAGCGCGCCGCCAGCGCGGGCTCATTCAATAGGCTCGAAGCCAGGTTGATGCAAGCGGTCAACTCGATGCCCTGCTCGTGCCAGGCGCGAAGCTGTGCCGCGGCTTTCCGAAGCACAAACTCCGTCAACTTACCCATGAGCCCGAAGGCCTCGATTTCGGGCAGGAACTCCATTGGCCCCAGAAGCCCCAGCTCCGGGTGTTTCCAGCGCACCAGCGCCTCGGCCTCCCGGGTCTGCCAGTCGTCGTCGCTGCCGCGCTCAACCTTGGGTTGGTAGCGGACCACAAACTCGAAATCCTCGAAGGCACGGTTGATGTCTTCCCGGGATACCTTGAGCAGCCGGCGGCGGCAGCGCGTCGCCGAGTTTCTGAGTGAGTCGAAATCGGGCTTGCGGCCCACCCATTCCAGGTTGTCGATGCTCTGGATCTCGTCGAGCAGCCCTGAGCGCGGGCCGTTGGCAACCCGGGCCCGGTCCGCGGCAATCAGAATGCCGACCGGGGTTGCCCGGCTAGCAGCCTTCAGCGCTCGCACCGCCTCGTCGTCCACGTCGGCGTCGGCGATGATCACGAGCCGGCGGGATTCGCCCGAGAGCAGTTTCTTGAGCGTGGCTGGCGTCGAGAAGAAACTCGCGGCAAAACTCATTTCACGAATGAGGTCGATGAGGACCGGTGAGGATTTCAGCGACTGGCTCGCGATCAGCAGCATGTGGACTCCAGTTGTTCTCGGCAACGCGGAAAAAGGGGCTCCGCCATGCTGTGTTATCGGCCGCCGGGCGCGAAAATTGAGCGCCGGCGGGGCGATTTTCACGACCCTGGACCCGGCCTCCGGCGACGAGACAAAAAGTGCCATTTTTCCCCGGAAAAAACGCCATTTTGGCGGTTTCGACTTTGGTGGAATCTTTGTTGCTATGCACAAGGGGTGCCACTATAATGCGCACGCCTAATTTGAAGGCCCGCCTGGTTTTACCGCTTCGATCTGCGCCACGTCTGTCTTTGACCTGATCTTTTGTAAAAGGCGGTGGCGTTTTTAGTGCCGGAGGCATACCCCTCTCATGAGCGTCATGCTGAAGGTGCTGGCCGGACAAGCGGCCATCGGGCTGGTCGTCGCCGCAGCGTTCTGGCTTTTTGG
>JANQPG010000088.1 GCA_028289545.1 Woeseiaceae bacterium | reverse complement strand
AATAAAGACGGGCGTGGCCCGTCGTGAATGCAGCGCGAAGATAGCACATGTTTTTCGTGGGTGTAAGACAAAATACGCTTTTTTTATAGGGTATTTTGCAAAGGTTCCGCGGAGTGAACGTAACCTGACCCAGGTTCGCTCCGTCCCGAGCGACGGCTGGCTCGTTGTGATTAGTCGCAGGCAGCCGGCAGCGCGCGGACCGGTGCCGCAACTCGCAAAGCCGCAAGAGGGCTATTGGTCGGTGTAAAACTCCCGCTTGAAGCGCAGCTCGGTCGGTGTTGACGCGCCTTCGGGTGTGACGTTGATGTCGAACACGAGCGTTTCGCGGTGTGCAACAGGCGTTTCGCCGATGTAGTAGACGGCGTCCTGTTCGTCGATGCGTCGCATGCTGACGTTCTTGAGCTGTCCCGTCAGGTTGACCGTCTTCACATCGACCGTGGCCGGTACCGACTGTCCGTCCGATTCCCGTACGACGGATACGTTTAGCAAGGCCCGGTTCTTGCTGCGAACGATATTGTACGCCTGTGCCACTTCGGGAGAAATCTGATCGGACGACAGCGCGTTGAAGTGGACGACATAGTCGCCGATATCCCGGCTCGTCTCTCCCGCCGGTTCGGCGGTGGGTATGCGCGAATCCGCTCCCGGTCCGCCGCAGCCGGCGGCCAGCATGGCGAATACCAGGATCGATAGGGGCTTCTTGCTGGGCATGATGACGATCTTCCTCCTGTCTGCGCCCGCGTGTGCCGTGCGTATTCCACGGACACCGCGCATCTTCTTTTTTTGAGCCAGGGACTAACTATACACCCGTTGTCGCTGGCGAGGGCTTTCTCTGGGCTCAGATCCGTAACATCTTGAAGCTGGAAACAAATATGGATGCGGCGCTCAACAGCACAATGGCAAAGATTGGCGAAAGGTCTATGCCTCCGAGACTGGGGATCAGGCGCCTGAACGGCCGCAGCACGGGCTCGGTCAACGCGTGAATAATCGCAACGGCAGGGTTGTAGTTGCCGGGACTGATCCAGCTCAGTACGACACGAATGATGATCGCAAACATGAACAGGTTCAGGGACAGGACCACGAGGTTGACGAGTGACGTGACCGCAATGGGAACAATGCCGGGTGTCCAGCGGCGTATGACCGAGACAACGAGGATTGTTAGATACTGTATGCCGAAAGCGACGACCAATGTTGCCGTGTCGAGCCGGCCGATGGGCGGCAGTATGCGCCGCACGGGAATGACCAGCGGCGAAGTGAGCTTGAGGATAGCCTGCGCGATCGGGTTGTGGAAACTGGCGCCGACCCAGGGCATCAAGAGACGCAGCAGGAGCACGAGCAGATACAGCTGCGCCAGCGAACTGATGATAAATACCGCGGCGTCGATCGCGCCTGAAGCCATGTTCTAGTGTCCTGTCCCGTAAATAATTTGCCTAAGTCGCGCGCAGATTTTTGTGTCTGGCAAGGCGCACCTAGGTCCTCTCTACATCGTCAGCGAGTTCGGCCGCCCGGTCACGGGCCGCCGTCAACGCGCGCTCGAAGATACCACGAACTTCACTTTGGTCCAGACTGTCGAGCGCGGCCGCTGTCGTGCCCCCGGGAGAGCGAACCCGGGCAATCAGCTCGGCCATCTGCTCGCCCGAATCGAGCGCCAGGGCCGCCGAGCCGCGTGCGGTTTCCAGCGCGAGAATCTCCGCGGTCTCCGCGTCGAGGCCCAGTTCCCGGCCCGTTGTCGCGAGCATGTCGATCAGCAGGAAAAAGTACGCGGGGCCGCTGCCCGAGATTGCAGTCACTGCGTCGATTTCCTCTTCGCTGCCAACGCGCACGACGCGACCGGCGGCGGCCATGATCTCTTCGGCCGTGCCGAGCTGTTCGACGCTCGCGACGGCGTTGCCGAACAGTCCGGAAACGCCGAGTCCGAGGAGCGCGGGCTGGTTCGGCATGACCCGCACGACCGCAAGCGAACCGCCGAGCCACTCTTCGATAGCGCCGCTTCTGACACCTGCCGCAATCGAAACGATAAGCGGGCGATGGCGCTGCACCGTGTTTGCGAGTTCCTTGCACACGGTCTCGAGCACCTGGGGTTTGACGGCAAGCAGCAGCGTTCCGGCGGTGGTCGCCGCGTCGTGGTTGTCTGCCGTAATCGTGACACCGACGAGTTCGCTCTCGAGGATCCGCCTGCGTTCGGCGGACGGCTCGCTAACGACAATCTGCCCGGCATCGTGACCGTTACGGATGAGACCCAGCACAATCGCGCGCGTCATGTTGCCGCCACCAATGAATGCCACTCTGTCCTGCATCGTTTACTCCCGCGGGCCAAAAATTGCGGTGCCGATCCTGACAATAGTGGCACCTTCGGCAATCGCGGCGCCGTAATCGCCGCTCATGCCCATGGAAAGGGTGTCGATGTCGAGCCCTCGATCGCGAGCTGCATCGGCGATACGCGCGAGACGCGAAAAGGCCTGTCTCTCGAGCGCCTCCGAACGAACCGGTGCCGGGATGCACATGAAGCCGCGCAGCCTGAGTCCCGGCAGCTCGTCGACGGCCAGTGCAAGATCGACCGCCTCGGCTACGCCGACCCCCGACTTGGAGGCTTCGTCATCGACGTTGACCTGTACGCAAACCTCGAGCGGGCCTCGGCTTGCGGGTCGCTGTTCGCTGAGCCGGCGGGCTATCTTCAGCCGGTCCACGGTGTGCACCCAGTCGAAGTGCTCCGCGACACTGCGGGTTTTGTTGCTTTGCAGGTGGCCGATAAAGTGCCATATCAGCCCTTTTCCGCGGCTGCCGGCGATTTTCTCGAGTCCCTCCTGGACGAAGTTTTCACCAAAATCCCGCTGGCCTGCGTCAGCTGCCTCCAGGATGGCTCGAAGAGGCTGTTTCTTGCTGACCGCGAGCAGGCTCACAGACGCAGGGTCGCGTCCGGCGCTCACTGCCGCTTTGTCCAGCAAATCTCTGATGATCCTTAAGTTTTCCGTGACTCTAATCACGCTTTGGTACCGGTGCTTCGCTATACTAGGCTCAATTCAGGACCGGGTTATGGTAAGTCCGGTAAGGCGATTCTTCGAGGGAGAATAATGGCGGTCGACGTTGCTCAGCTTTTGTCGTTCACAGTAAAAAACAACGCATCCGACCTGCATTTGTCCGGCGGCGTTCCGCCGATGATTCGTGTCGACGGCGACATCAAGCGTATCAACATGCCTGCACTGACGCACAAGGACGTCAACAGCATGGTGTACGACATCATGAACGACAAGCAGCGGAAAGACTACGAGGAATTCCTGGAAACCGATTTCTCGTTCGAAATTCCGAAGCTTGCTCGTTTCCGAGTCAACGCCTACAACCAGAACCGCGGGTCTGCGGCCGTTTTCAGGACTATCCCGTCCGAGATCCTGACGCTCGAAGATATTGGTGCGCCGGCGATTTTCAAGGATGTCTCGATGCACCCGCGCGGAATTGTGCTGGTGACCGGCCCTACGGGTTCGGGCAAGAGCACCACGCTCGCGGCCATGGTCGACTACATCAACGAGAACAAGCCCGACCATATTCTCACGATCGAAGATCCCATCGAGTTTGTGCACGAGTCGAAGAAGAGCCTCGTCAATCAACGGGAAGTCCACCGCGATACTCTCGGCTTCAACGAGGCTTTGAGGTCCGCGCTGCGCGAAGACCCGGACGTCATTCTCGTCGGTGAGCTACGCGATCTCGAGACGATACGCCTCGCGCTGACGGCGGCGGAAACCGGTCACCTCGTTTTTGGCACACTCCACACCAGCTCGGCGGCGAAGACCATCGACCGTATCGTGGACGTGTTCCCGGCGGCCGAGAAAGACATGGTACGGGCCATGTTGTCCGAATCCCTGCGTGCGGTTATCTCGCAGACCCTGTTGAAGCGCATTGGCGGCGGGCGCATTGCCGCGCACGAAATCATGATCGGCACACCGGCCATTCGTAACCTGATTCGCGAAGGCAAGATCGCGCAGATGTATTCCGCGATTCAGACGGGTCAGGGCTCCGGCATGCAGACGCTCGATCAGAACCTTGCCGAGCTGATGGCCAAAGGTTTGATCAACAAGGAAGAGGCGCGGTTCCGCGCGGTCAACAAAGAGAATTTTTAGGCCGCCTTTTTTAGGCCACCTAGCCGATATTGACGAGAGTATTCGAAGATGGAACGTGAACAAGCGATACGGCTGACGCAAAACCTGTTGAAGAAGATGGTCGAACGCAACGGCTCCGACCTGTTCCTGACCAAAGGGTTTCCGCCGGCAATCAAGGTTGACGGCACGATTCACAAAGCCACCGACTCACCGCTGACCGCCGACCAGAGCGCCATGATGGTTCGAGCCATCATGAACGACAAACAAATCAAGGAATTCGACGCGACCAAGGAGTGCAACTTCGCCATCGCCCCTCAAGGTATCGGTCGATTCCGCGTCAGCGCCTTCGTTCAGCAGGGTTACGTTGGCGCCGTGCTGCGCACGATCACGACCGAAATCCCGAGTCTCGAGGAACTCGAGCTGCCGCCGATCCTGAAAGACGTGGTCATGAACAAGCGCGGCATCTGCCTGATCGTCGGTGGAACCGGTTCGGGTAAGTCGACGACGCTGGCCGCCATGATTGGCCATCGCAACGATAATTCGCGCGGTCACATTGTTTCGATCGAGGATCCCGTCGAGTACGTGCATCCGCACAAAGGCTGTGTCATTACGCAGCGCGAGGTGGGCATCGACACCGACAGCTGGCACGCGGCACTCAAGAACACGCTCAGACAGGCGCCCGACGTCATCCTGATCGGTGAGATCCGCGACCGCGAGACCATGGAGTACGCCATTCAGTTTGCGGAGACCGGCCACCTGTGCCTGGCGACCCTGCACGCCAACAGCGCCAACCAGGCGCTGGACCGGATTATCAACTTCTTCCCGGAGGAGCGCCGTCAGCAGCTGCTGATGGATCTGTCGCTGAACGCCAAGTCCATCATTTCGCAACGCCTGATCCCGCGTGAAGGCGGCGTGGGCAGGGTCGCTGCGATGGAAATACTGCTGAATACGCCGCTGATCGCCGACCTGATCTTCAAAGGTGAGGTCGGGCAGATCAAGGAGATCATGTCGAAGTCGACACGCCTCGGCATGCAGACCTTCGACCAGGCGCTGTTCTACCTGTACGAAGAAGGCACGATTTCCTACGAAGAAGCGATGCGCAATGCAGACTCGAAGAACGAGCTGCGTCTGCGCGTCAAACTCGAGAGCAAGCGGGACTCGGCGATTGCGGATCAGCAGTCGGAGTCGCTGCGCATCATGGAAGAAGATACTGCCCGGGTTTTCTAGGGCACGCCAACGGACTAGCACTGCATGAACGTCAAACCCCTGTTCAAATTGATGGTCGAGAAGAAGGCCTCGGACCTGTTTTTTGCGCCGTACTCACCCGCAAAGATCAAGATCGAGGGCAAGATCATGCCCGTCAACAAGCTCGAGATGACGCCGAAGATGGTCAAGCAGGCGGCGCTCGAGCTCATGACCGAAGAACAGATGGAAGCGTTCAAGGAAGAGCTCGAGATCGACTTCGCGATTTCCGAAAAAGGTCTTGGCCGCTTCCGCGTCAACGTGTTCCATCAACGCGGCAACGTGGCAATGGTGTTGCGCTATATCACCAATGAGCTGCCCACGCTGGACGACCTGGGCATGCCCGAGCAGCTCAAGGAGCTGACGATGCTGCGCCGCGGGCTGATACTGATGGTGGGCGCGACCGGGGCCGGCAAGTCGACGACCTTGGCGGCCATGGTGAATCACCGCAACGAGAAAACCTCATCGCACATCATTACGGTCGAGGATCCGATCGAGTTCCTGCACCCCAACAAGCAGTCCATCGTCAATCAGCGCGAAGTTGGACTCGATACCAAATCGTATCATCGTGCGCTCAAATCAGCCGTGCGCGCCGCGCCGGACGTCATCCAGATCGGGGAGATCCGCGATCGCGAAGCCATGCAGGCGGCGCTCGACATGGCGGGCACCGGGCACCTCGTGTTGTCGACCTTGCACTCGAACAACGCGGCGGAGACGCTGGACCGCATTATCAACATGTTCCCGCAGGAGCAGCACGCACAGGTTTTCATGGACCTGGCGCACTACCTGCGCGCTATCCTTTCGCAGCGCCTCGTCAGTGGGCGCAACGGCAAGCGTGTCGCCGCGGTCGAACTCATGCTGAATACGCCGCATGTGAAGGACCTGATCATGAAAGGCCTGATCGCCGACGTCAAAGAGGCGCACAAGGACTCCGGAGAGCAGGGCATGCAAACCTTCGACGAAGCGCTGCTCGAGCTCTACAAGGACGGCGTGATTACGCTCGAAGAGGCTATGACGCACGCGGATTCGCGCTCCAACCTCGAAGCCAAGATCAACTTCGGCGGCTGATGATCCCGCCGCGCCCGGGCTCGGCAACAGCTACACACTCTGAACCTGCGGCCTCCCAGTCCCTCTAATAGGCTTGTCCCACTACAATAGGGACCGTCTGCCAAAAACACGGCTCGGCCACGGTTCACGCAGTTGCTGGCGGTCGGGCAAAGGGGGCTTCATGAAGTACCGTTTCGATCCGGAAGGCGAGCGTCTTGCCGTTAAACTCGACACGACGTCCAACGCCGAGTACGAACCCATTCCGCTCGAGCCGCGCAACGCACGCGCCAACGAGCTGGCCCAGCAAACCGTAAGCCAAAGCGCAAAGCGGCTGGGTATGCCGCGGCGGGACTTCCTGGTCACCGCCGCCGGCGCGGCCGCCTCGCTCCTGGCGATGAATCGCGCCAACGCCGACGATGCAAGGCGGGCCGGCTACTTCGATCTGCCGGCCGACACACCCGAGGATCTGCAGCTGGCAGAGGCCCGTCTCGGCAAGCGGGAATTTATCTTCGACGTGCAGGGCCACTACGTCCCGCCGCGTGTTGCCGCGAGCCGCAAACGGGAGTGCTCACAATTCGACTACGTAAGCCGCGACTACATGCGTTGCCTTGGCGCCGACGACTTCGTCAAAGACGTGTTTCTCGACGCCGACACGGACATGATGGTGTTGTCGTTTGTGCCCTCCCGGCGAGATGCCGAGCCGTTGACTATTGAGGAGGCCGACGCAACGCGCCGCATCGTCGACGAGCTCGAAGGAACGCATCGGCTGTTAATACACGGCCGGGTCAATCCGAATCAGGCCGGCGATCTCGAAGGCATGGACGAACTGGCCGAGACCTACGGCGTTTCCGCCTGGAAGACGTATACGCAGTGGGGCCCCGACGGCCAGGGTTTCGATCTGACCGACGACACGGGACTCGCATTCATCGAAAAGGCTCGCGACCTGGGCGTCAAGAATATCTGTATCCACAAGGGCATACCGTTCGGCCGGCAGTCCTACGAGCACTCGCTGTGCACCGATATCGGACCCGCGGCGAAGCAGTTTCCGGACGTCAATTTCCTGATCTATCACTCCGGCTGGATACCCGGCGAAGCCGAGGGTCCCTACGATCCGGATCGCGGGGAAGGCATGGACGAGCTCATTCGCTCGGTCGAGGCCGCGGGCCTTGGCAAGGGTTCCAACGTCTACGCAGAACTCGGCAGCACCTGGCGCGGCCTGATGCGCGACGTGGACAGTGCAGCGCACGGCATTGGCAAGCTCGTGAAGCACCTCGGCGAGGACAACGTTTTGTGGGGAACCGATTCGATCTGGTACGGCTCGCCGCAGGATCAGATCCAGGCGTTTCGTTCCTTTCAGATAGCCGACGCCGTCCGCGAGGAGTTCGGCTATCCGGAAATTACCGATACCTTGCGCGCCAAGATTTTTGGTCTGAACGCGCTCCGCCCCTACGGTATCGATTACGACGAAGCGGTCATGCGCGCGAGCAACGACAAGGTTCAGGCCGAGCGCGACAACTACGTCGATCGCCGCGATCCTCACAACCTGAGCTTCGGTCCGAAGAACCGGCGGGAGTTTTTGTTGTTCCAGTCGTAGACTGCCTGTCTCTCCGCTCCGAACGAGGACGGCATGCTGAAAGCGCTCGACCTGAAGATTCCGCCCAGCCGATCGAGGGCGCCATGCGCGAATGGCTCGAACTGAAGATTCCGCCTCCAGTGGTGTGGCTGGTCTGTGCCGCCGGCATCTGGGGGCTCCAGCGCTGGTTGCCGGTCCCGGAACTGTGGTTCCCGGGCCGGTCGTGGCTGGCGCTCTTGTTGTTCCTCGCGGGTGTTGCGATCGCCGTGCGCGGCGTGATGGTCTTCAGGCGTCACGCCACGACCGTGCACCCGACACACCCCGAGCGGACGACGACCGTCGTGACCGAGGATGTCTTTTCGCTAACACGCAACCCCATGTATCTCGGGCTGACGCTTGCGCTGTTGGCCTGGGCAACGCAGCTAGGCTCCGTCTTGGGAGCGGTCCTGTTCGTGCCGCTTTTTGTGGTTTACCTGACCGAGCTGCAGATCAAACCCGAGGAGCGGGCGCTCTCCGACAAGTTCGGCGCGGAGTACGAGGCGTATCTCGAGACGGTCAGGCGCTGGGTTTGACAGCAAGCTATGCAAAGCGCGGAGTGAGCAACCTCACTCCGTGCAGCAAGCATTCTCGACCTAGGGCTTCCTGAACAGAAACGTAAAGCGGTCGGTGTTTCCGGAGACCGACCGGCGGCCGACTTCGTATTCGAGTTCGTCGTCGGCGCGGTAGTGCAGGTTGCTGTAGTCCACAAATTCGAAGCCGGCCGCCTGCACTTCCTTGATCACCAGCACCGGGTCGATGCGCCGGCGGTTCTCCGGCGTCTCGTCTTCCATGTGGCGTCGCGTGTGATCGATGATGCCGTAGACGCCGCCCGAGCGCAGCGTATCGAAAACGGCGCGGTGCATGCGTTCGCGCCCGGCCTGATCGAAGTTGTGCACGTTGCGGAAGGTCAGCGCCAGGTCGATGTTGTCGACGTCAATGTCGAATTCGTCGGCTGAATAGAAGCGGGCGCCGGGTTCGCGACGAATGTTTGCGGCTGTCTCGATGACTTCGACGTTGTCGAAACCGGGCTCCCCAAGCAGCGTCGATTCGACGCGGCCCGTGCCCATCGCGACATACAGTTTGCCGTCGTCCGCGAGCACGGGCGCAAGCACGCGCGTGTACCAGCCGCCGCCCGGGATGAGCTCGAGTACGCGCATGTCGTCCTCGAGGCCGAAGAACTGGAGCGTTTCGAGCGGCCGGCGGTTGCGATCGCGTTCGCGGTCTGCCGCAGGTCGCGATTCCGCGGCCAGCGCAGCGTTGACCTTGGCTTCGATATCGGCATGAGCCGGCACGAGAAACGAACACAGCAGGACAGCAACAAGATAACGCACGGCAAAACTCCTTTTGGCAATGGTGGCGAACGGGATGCGGGGGATGCTATCACCTCGGCGGTGACCGCATTGCGTTTTCCCGGTGTTTGGGGTCAGGGGTGGGCGTCCCAGTCGACCACCCGCGAGTCGAATACCGGACCGTCGACGCAGACGCGCTGCATGGCGGGACCTTCGGGCAGATTGACGCGCACGGCGCAGCCCGCGCAACCGCCCACGGCGCAGGCCATGAACTCTTCGAGGGATACCTGGCAGGCAACCCCGTAGCGCTCCGCCATCGCCGCGACCGCTTTCAGCATGGGTGTGGGTCCGCAGGCGTACACGGTCGTTTGCTCGAGTGTGCGCCCGTCGCTGGCGTCGAGCCAGCGAGCCGCGAGGTCCGTGACAAACCCGTCAAAACAGCCTGCATAGCCTTGTTTTGAACACAGCCGGGTGGGGACGCCCCAGCTTTCCAGAAGCGGCATCGTGCCGTTGACGTCATCGTCGGCGGCCGGGAAAGGCAGAGCCGAAGTGATGACATCGAACGGGAACGGTATTTCGGAGCCGAGGATCGCCAGCGGTTTGTAACGGGGATCGGCGCGCATGGCATCAGCGACGAACACCATGGGCGGGATGCCGACGCCACCCCCGATCAAGAGGGCGTTGGGCCGTTCGGGATCCAGAACGAAGGGCTGTCCGATCGGGCCCAGGACGCTCAGCGTATCGCCGGGCTCTTTTCGGGACAGCAGTCCGAGCCCCTGGCCGACGATCTTGAACAGGATTTCGATCCAGTCGTCGTCTGCACGCATGATCGACATGGGCCGACGCATTGGCAGGGTGTCGCTGCAGGACAGGTGCACAAAGCTGCCGGGTTTGGCGGCAGCCGCGCATTTTGCCGCGCGAATGCGCATGACAAACTGTCCGGATGCGTACTCGCTTTTGCTGAGTACCGTGCCGTCCTCGACGAAAATCGTGTTGCGATTTCGCTGCGCGTGTTGTCGTGCGGCTTCGGTCATGTGCCGTGCAATGTGTTGTGCACGTGTTCGAGCACGGCCATGCGAACCGCCACGCCGTTCCTGACCTGCTCGGTGATGACCGAGTGTTCGCTGTCGGCAAGCGATGACTCGATCTCGACGCCGCGGTTCATTGGGCCCGGGTGCATGACAATCGCGTCCGGTTTGGCCTTTTGCATACGGCGATGGCTCAGGCCGTAGCGGGCGAAGTACTCGTCGATGCCCGGTATGCCGTCGAGGTTACCGATGCGTTCGCGCTGAATCCGTAAAGCCATCACGACGTCGGCGTCGGCCAGCCCTTCGTCGAGATCGTCGAGAATACGAGCGCCCGGCACGAGTGCAGGGTCGGGTGCAAAAGCCGGCGGCGATACAAAACGCAGTTCTCCTACGCCGAGCGTCATGAGGCCCTCAGCGGCGGAACGGGCTACCCGGGAGTGCTGAATATCGCCGACGATCGTCACCGTGAGTTTGTCGAAGCCGCCTTTGTGCTGGCGGATCGTCAGAAGGTCCAAAAGCCCCTGAGTCGGGTGGGAGATATCGGCTTCGCCGGCATTCATGACGCTCACGTGGTCGTCGACGTGGCGCGCAATGTAGGCGGGCACGCCGGCGCTGGCGTCGCGGACCACCATGATATCCACCGCCATGGCCTGCAGCGTGTAGATCGTATCGAGTATTGATTCGCCTTTTTTCCTCGACGAGGTGTTGACGTCGAGGTTGAGTACGTCGGCGCCCAGGCGTCGTCCGGCAAGATCGAAAGATGCCCGCGTGCGGGTACTGGGCTCGAAGAACAGGTTGCCGACCGTTCGCCCCTCGAGCGCGCGGCTGCGTATCGGCAGCACGCCCGGGTCGGCCAGATAGCTCTGGGCAGCGTCGAGCAGGCTCGAGAGCAGTTCCCGGGACAGGCCCGATAGCGTCAGCAGGTGACGCAGGCGGCCGTTCGGCGCCAGTTGCGTATCGGTCTGCTCACCCTGGGGTGTGGGACTGGGGCTCACCATGGGGACGGGATTCTACGGCCAAGTCGCCTATAAATCACGACAAGTAATCACGACTGTCCTGCGAGGTAGCGTTCGGCAATCAGCACGGCGGCGGCAGCGTCGATGGCCTGTTTGTCGATGCGCCCGCGGCGGCCTTCGGAGCGCGCCTCTTTAAGCAGCCGCTCGGCTTCGACCGAGGTGTAGCGCTCGTCGACCGTTTCCACGGGGAGCCCGTAGCGCGCGAGCGCATCGGCGAATTCGCGCACCGGCGTTTCGAGGTCGCTCGTGGAGCCGTCCGCGTGCCGCGGCAAGCCGACGATCAGGGCCTCGGGCCGCCATTCGGCGATCAGCCGGTTGATATGCGCAAAATCCGGGTTGCCGTCTTCATTGCGGATCACGCCGAGCGGACTGGCGCTTCCCGTGACGTCCTGGCCTACGGCAACGCCAATGCGGCGCAGGCCGAAATCGAATGCGAGGATCGTTCGCGACAATGGGGATCAGGCGTGCCCCGCGCCCGGACTCATGAGCGACAGGTCGATGCCGAGCGTGTCGGCGGCTTGCACCCAGCGCTTTTCGAACGGCGTGTCGAATACGAGCGACTCGGTGGCAGGCACGTTGAGCCAGGCGTTGGCCAGCATTTCATTCTCGAGCTGCCCTCCCTCCCAGCTGGCATAGCCCAGCGCTACCAGCGATTTGTCGGGGCCATCGCCACGTGCCATGGCGTCGAGGATGTCCCGCGACACGGTAAGCTTGATGTGGTTCGAGACCGTGAGCGAGTTTTCGAAGTCGCTGTCGGCGTTGTGCAGCACAAACCCGCGTTCGGTACCGACCGGGCCGCCGGCAAGGACCGGCGCGTCGCCGATACCGGCATCTGGCGCGTTGAGTTCCAGTTGCTCGAGCAGTCCGCCCAGGCTGAGCGAGAGAGGTCGATTGATGACGATGCCGAGTGCGCCGTCACCGTTGTGTTCGCAGATCAGCGTCACCGTGTTCGAGAAATTGGGGTCCTGCATCCCCGGCATCGCAATCAAAAGCTGGTTGGTTAGCGAGCGCGTCGTCTCCATGTCTGCAGTATCCGCGCTCGCCGCGGTGCGTACAACCTGGGCGACTAGGGATTCAGCGCCCCGGAACGCGGCAGGCTGGCCGTTCTTGGCACATTCTGCTCGGCAAACAGCCACTTATAAGCGAACCGCACGCTGTCGTAGTCAGCGCGGACTTCCGCCGGGAACGGGTCGAACGGCGAGGCGCGGCGCAGAATGTCCAGAGCGGCCTTGTCGAGCGCCGCCGAGCCGCTGGATTTGCGCACGATGACTTCCGCAAGCTGGCCGTTTGCGTCGATGCTGACTTCGAGCGTCGGGCTGCCGTGGAGCCCTTCGAGTGCGCCGAGTTTGGGGAAATATTCGGCGCCCACGACCTCGATTCGACGCTTCCAGTTGTCGAGGTAGGCGGCGATCGACGCTTCGCTCGTATCGGCGCTGACGATAAGCTGCCGCGGTTCGTCGTCGTGGATCTTGAGAGTGGCGACCTGCTCCTGCGGCAGCGGCAGGGTCGTTTCGGCGCCGCGTTCCAGGGCGATGGCTGTCTGCGCGTCGGGCAGCGGCTCGTTGCGCGGGCTGTCCGCCACGGCCATCGTGGTGTCGTTCCGCGTCGCAAGCAGCTGATCGGCCGCCTGTTCGTGCCGCGCCGAGTCGAGCAGGGCGTCGCCGTCCTCCTCGCCCAGATTGTCGATCGGTGATGCACTCTGTTGCGGTGCGGAAGGCCGGACTTCCTCACTCGTGTTGCCGCCGCCGAGCTGGCTGGTCTGCGCCAGGTATTCGGCCCGGTCCGGCCGATCGATATTCTGATCCGGGTTGGCGACGATCGTAACCTCGAGCGAGATGGCCTCTGTGAAGCGGTCCGTCAACGCCGGGTTGAAGCCGACACCGAGAATAAGCACGCCATGGATGAGCGCCGCAAGGAACAGCATGGCCGGCAACCTGTCCGGTACCGGGGGCGTGACAAGGCGGTAAGCGTCGACGGCGTTGGGAGTCAAAGCGATGCGGCCATTAATCAAGAGTACCAATCAAGCGTGCTGACGAGGGTTCTAAGCGGGCTGGCGTTCGAAATTATGTCGAATACTCCGCCATTTTTAGCAGCCAAACAAGTGGTGAAACAATTGTTTATCGAGACATTCTCAAGCTCGATACGAAAAAGCCTCCTGGCAGTGTAGCGTCGGGCCCGGGTGTCGCGATGCGACCTAGGTCGCGCTATGGAGATAGCTTCTTGTCGATCGCGTCGAACAGGAGGCCCGCAATATTCAGATCGAAGCGGGCGTCGAGTTCGCGAATGCCGGTTGGGCTGGTGACGTTGATCTCGGTCAGATAGTCGCCAATGACGTCGATGCCGGCGAACAGCACGCCGTGCTCCTTGAGTATCGGGCCGACAGCCTCGCAGATCTCGCGGTCGCGCGCCGAGAGCTCCTGGCCCTTGCCCGTGGCGCCCATGACCAGGTTGCCGCGATTGTCGTCCGCGGAAGGGATACGCGCGAGCGCGTAGGGCACGGCCTCGCCGTCGATCAGCAGTATGCGCTTGTCGCCCAGCGAGATTTCGGGCACGAAGAGCTGCG
Organism: Woeseiaceae bacterium; assembly: GCA_028289545.1. GTDB lineage: Bacteria > Pseudomonadota > Gammaproteobacteria > Steroidobacterales > Woeseiaceae > UBA1847. Next base: position 875 of record JANQPG010000088.1, on the reverse strand, counting down.
CCATGGCGAAGCGCTGCCCGTAGTCCGTGAGCGTTTCGAAAATGACGTTGGCGTTGTTGTCACCCTTGTCGATGACAAAAATCGATTTGCCGCCCATGCCGTCGAGCGGCTTGACGACCACTCGCCCGTGTTCCGCAAGGAACGCCCGCATGTCGTCCATCGAGCGTGTGATCAAGGTCAGCGGCGTAATGTCCGGAAACCAGGCCGTGTAGGCCTTCTCGTTGATGTCCCTGAGCGCCTGTGGATTGTTGACGATCAGAGCGCCGCCTTCGGCCGCCCGCTCGAGGATGTAGGTCGTGTAGACGTATTCCATGTCGAACGGCGGATCCTTGCGCATCAGGATCACGTCGAGGTCGCCCAGTTCCACCGTTTCCGTGTCGCCCAACTCGAACCAGTCGTCGTTGTTGTCCCGGACGGTCAATTGCCGGCCTGAGCCGAATGCCACGCCGCCCTCGATGCGAAGGTCGCGCTGCTCGAAGTACAGAATACGGGCTCCGCGGCGCTGTGCTTCCAGGAGCATGGCGAGCGAGCTGTCCTTTTTGGGCGTGATCGAGCCGATCGGATCCATGATCACGCCGGCGACAAGTGTGTTCGGGGGCATTTTTGTGGATTGCTACAAGGTTCTCGGGCGAGCGTCACTATACAGTGCGCGGTGAGTGGCGAGAACCGCCCTCCCGGGCAGGCCGTCCGCCAGGAGCAATGCCCAGGGGCGGCGACCGACGGAACACCGGAAACGCGAAACAAGCCCCGGATTTCACGGCGGTTTTCGCTGCTGAGGGCTCGGTCGTAGCAGGACTTATGTCAATATGGTACAAGGCTACATCTTCGCGAGGCTTGCCGTGAAACCGGGTGTTCCGGCAACACGTTCGGGGATG
>JANQPG010000073.1 GCA_028289545.1 Woeseiaceae bacterium | reverse complement strand
GACAGCAGGAGTACTCTTGCAGGACGCCCTCAAAAACCCGCTCGCCGGGCCGGAACTCCTCGGTGTGGCGGCGGGGGCGTCGCTGGTCGTGGCGACCGTTGTGGTCTGCCGCGTGCCGCTCCCCTTCGCCCTTCTCCCCCCCGCCGCCCTCGTCGGCGGGCTGGGGGCGGGGTTGGCCGTTCTCGCGGCGACGCGGCACTCGAAGAATCCCGTCCGGCTAATTCTCCTCGGCGCGGCGCTGACTGCCCTGCTCAATGCGCTCCTCCTTTGCGTGATCAGCATCGGCGAGCAACAGGATGTGGCGGTGCTTTACCAATACCTCCTCGGCTCCCTCGCAGGGCGGGACTGGCGCCACCTGAGCCTGGTTGCGCCCTGGCTCCTGCTGGGTTTGCCCCTCGTCGCTCTCTGCGCGCGCCCGCTGAACCTGCTGCAGCTGGGGGACGAGGTCGCCGAGGGTCTCGGGTTGCCCACCATGCGGACACGCGTCCTGATCCTCGCCTTGGCGGCGACGCTGACCGCGGCCGTCGTCGCTGTCTGCGGGCCGGTCGGCTTCATCGCGCTCCTCACCCCGCATCTCGCACGGCGGTTGCTGGGGAGGAGCGATGCGCGGCTGGTGCTACCGGCGGGAGCTCTGCTCGGCGCGACACTGCTGGTCGCGGCCGATCTCCTGGCGCGACTGGCCTTCGCGCCGATCGAGCTGCCGGTCGGCATTTGGACAACCGCACTCGGCGGACCGACTCTGCTGATCCTGTTGCGCCACCAGCTACGCCCGGGGCGGTAATGCGTCCGTCCACAAAGGCGACCGCGGCGGAAGAACGAGAGAGGGGGATCTCGTGATCGCCCGGACGGCGGCAGCCGGACGCCCCGTAGCGGTCACTCCCTTATCTCACTCGGCGGGGGCGCAGCGCTTCCCAGCGCTTCTGGCCGGGATCGGCGCCCTAGTCGTCGCGCTCTCAGCCCTGCACATCGGCCTCGGCACGGTGCGGATCGCGCCGGGCGATGTCGCCGCCGCTTTGCTCGAACGTGCTGCCGACCCGGTTCACCGCCAGATTGTCTGGGAGCTGCGCCTCCCGCGCACGCTGATCGCACTGGTGGCGGGGGCGATGCTCGGGCTGGCCGGCGCGCTCCTCCAGACGATCACGCGCAATCCGCTCGCCTCGCCAGCCCTCACCGGCGTCTCTGCCGGCGGCGTGCTGGCGGTTGTCGCGTGGCTCTCCTTCGCCCCGGTAGGGCTCGCTATGGGGTGGGTGCTACAGCTGATGGCGCTGGCGGGTGGACTGGTGGCAATCACCCTCGTGTACGCTGTCTCATGGCAAGGGGGCAGCGACCCGACTCGCCTGGCCCTAAGCGGGATCCTGGTCGGCGCAATCTGCTCAGCGATCACCTTGCTCATCCTTGTCCTCGATACACAGCGGCTCGGCTCGGTACTCCGGTGGATCATCGGCTCGGTCAACGGGCGGGTCTGGGTCCACTGGACGATCCTTTGGCCATGGGCGCTCGTTGCGCTTCCGCTCGGCCTACTGAGCGCCGGGGCGGCGAATGCGCTAGGGCTCGGCGACGCGACCGCAACCGGGCTCGGGCAACACCCCGAGCGTGCCCGCGCCACACTACTCTTCGTCGCGGCGCTGCTGACCGCCGGGGCGGTGGCGGTCGTAGGCGCAATCGGCTTCATCGGCCTGATCGGCCCACACCTGGCGAGGCGGCTCGTCGGCGACGATGCGCGGCGCGCCTTCCCGCTCAGCGCGGTTGTCGCCGCAGCAATCCTCGTCGCGGCTGACGTCGTCGCACAGGCACTAACTCTGGAATTCCCCTTCGGGGATGCAACGCGGCGGGCGGGGCTGCCGGTCGGCGCGCTGACCGCGCTGCTCGGCGCACCCTTCTTTCTCTATCTTATGCTGCGGGAGGAACGATGAGCGGCAAGAGTTGGGATGGGGCCAAACCCGCCGCACTGCAGGCAGCCGGGGTGCGGGTCGGCTACGGCGAGCACGCAGTCCTCGACGGGCTGGAATTCGACATCACTCCCGGTACAGTCACCGCGGTGATCGGCCCGAACGGCTCGGGCAAGTCGACCCTCCTGAAAACGCTCACCCGCCTCTTGCGGCCGGCCACGGGCGCGGTCTTCCTAAATGGGGCGGCTATCACCAGCCTACCGACCGCCGCGGTGGCCCGACAGCTGGCTGTGTTGCCGCAGGGGCCGACCGCCCCGGGTGGGTTGACGGTCGGGGAACTGGTAGAGCAGGGGCGCTACCCGCATGCGGGACCGTTGCGGATGCTGCGGATGCAGGACCACGAGGCGATTCGCACGGCGCTGGGGTTGACCGACATGACCGCTTACGCCGCGCGCCCCCTCGACGGCTTATCCGGCGGTGAGCGCCAGCGGGCCTGGATCGCGCTCGCACTAGCACAGGACACCCCGATGCTGCTGCTCGACGAACCGACGACCTTCCTCGACATCGGGCATCAGCTGGAGGTGCTCGACCTGATCCGCCGGCTGAACCGCGAACGCGGGCTGACGATCGTGCTGGTGCTGCACGATCTCAACCAGGCTGCGCGCTACGCCGAGCGCCTGGTTGCGCTCGACCGCGGGCGCATCGTCGCCGACGGCGCGCCGCGGGATGTGCTGACAACGGTGCTGCTGGCCGAGGTCTTCGGGGTGCGTGCTCACATCCTCGCCGACCCCGAGAGCGGCTCTCCACTCTGCCTCCCCTACGCCTTCGTCGGGCGCGACTAGGCCAAGGACGCGCCGACGTCCCGACCCGACGCCGGGGTCCGACGCTAGCCGGCGGTCTTCACGTCAGGGACGACCTTACGGATCAGTCCGCGGCCTTCGGTATTAGCCGCAGCACTCGGTACACCGTCAGCCACGGAATTCCGGGCCACGGCCAGCGCTGGATGCGCTCGACGTGGAAGTGCCGGTACAAGGCCGCCAGCAGCTTCTCGCGGCGGTCGCCATAATTCTCTTCCGCGTCCTCTCCGCCCAGAAGCTTGAGCCCGGCATCGAGAATCGGCGATTTGCCGGGGGTCACGACAGCTGCCAGGCCGCCGTCCCTCAAGACCCGCTTGATTTCGAGGCAGGCCTGGTCGATGTCGGGGACGTACTCGAGCGCGCTGACCGCCACGACGATATCCTGCGAATTGTCGTCGAACGGCATCTCGCAAACGTCGCCGGAGCGAACGTCAGCGTCAATGCCGGCCGACTTGAGCTTTTCCTGCACCTCAGCCTCACAGGTGTGAATGTCGATGCCCGAGATGCGCGTCGTGTGCTCCAGCAGCTCCGGAAAGAACACGCCGCTGCCGTAGCCCACTTCGAGCAGGTCTTCCTTGACGGTGTCGCCGAGTATCGACTTGATGAGCTGAAAGCGAACCCGCTGAAGCTTGCCGAGTACCGGCCGGTAGTTCCAGTCCGCATGATCGATGGGGCTGGTCTGTACCAGCAGCTCCCTCGGCAAAAGTTTTACTGTGGGAAGAAACATCTCGGCATTACTCCGGGTTATTCGTTGCGGCCGCCGGCAGGTCGACCAGAAATTCCATTGTCGGCACGCTCCAGCCCTTTACGTCGGCGAGCCCGACGCGCCAGCCCTGTCCGCGATAAAAAAACTGCGCTTCGAGGTTGTCCTTATCGACGATTGCGCGAATCCTCGTCTTGCCCTGCGCTGCCAGCGCCGCGGTGGCGCGGCTCAGGAGGTCGGCACCAATCTGAAGTCCGCTTGCCTTCACAAACGCTCGCTTGCGGTACTCCGGCAACACGCCGAAAGACAACAACTCACCGACTTCAGGTCCGTAGTTCTCGGCTTTTACGTTGCTCTGAATCCGGTTGGCTTCGATGAGACCGGCAATCCTGCCGGGGCGTCGCAGCACGGTTTTGAGAAGGATCATCGAAATGCGCGGCCAGTGCCGTCGCATGGCCTTCGACATGAAACCGTTCGGGTCGCCCGTGGCGACGATAAAGCCGGCAGGCTTGCCGTCTACGTAGGCGACACTCGCGCTGATGTAGCCTTCGGCCGGTAGCACCGTGTAATAGAACTCTTCGACGAAGCCCGGGCCCATGAGCACCAGCGGGCTGTGGTCAAGCAGCTCCGCATGCAGCGCCGCGAGGTCACCGGCCCCGGCGGCAGCCGTGCTGCTCGAGGCCGTCTGTCCGATATCCCGGATCTCGTAGCTCAACTCGGACATACCGGTATCGATCCGCTAGGCCCGCGTTTCGCCGGCGTCAGGCTTCCGGGATTTCAGGGTTCTGGCCGGCACGCCGCCGACAATCGCATAGTCTTCGACGTCCTCGGTGACGACGGATCCCGCACCGACGACAACCCCCTCGGCAAGGCTCCCCATCACAACGGCGTTGGCGCCGACCCAGACGTCGTCGGCGACGACAATACGCCGGAGGCTGCCGCCCTGCAGGGCCATGGGTTTGTCCGTCGACTCGAAACGGTGATAGCGGGAGCCGCTCAAAAAGCGGCAACCCTCGGCCGTCAGCACGTAGGAACCGAAGTCACAGTGATGCACCGTGTTGTACATACCGATCAGCACGTTGTCTCCGATCTCGATGTCGCGGTAGAGAAACACGGTGCCGAAGCCGATCATGACGTTCTTGCCGCACTTTCTAAGCGCAAAACGGTAGAACTCGTAGCGCATGATCGTGCCGACGACGTACGGCGCCATGGCGAGCAGCTGGGAACAAAACAAAAAGATGAAGTCGGACAGGCGCGACACAAGGGCCAGCGGAATCGTTAGCGGCCAGGTGAGCACGCCCAGCACGGCAATAACAGTTTTGGTCGCTGCGGACTGGGTAAACTGGTGGTAGTCGATCTCGGTGTACCGGTCCGCCGTAATTTTTTCCTCGTGTCGCATGGGTCCGACTGTCCGACTACCGTCGCTGACCGCGACTAACCGAGCCGCATCTTCTTGAAGCGGTCGCCGTGCAGCTCCGAATCCACAATGACAATCTTCTGCGGAATCATGAAGCGGCTTAGCCGTTCAGCGCAGTAAGAGCGCATGCGCTTTCTGAAAGCGCCGACGTCCTCGTCGGTTGCAAGCTTCACCTTGGCGACGACAATGTTGCCCGTGAGCGGGTTCGGCTCGCCGTTGACGACGACCTCTTCGACGCCGTCCATCGTCTGCAGCACACTTTCCACCTCGGCCGGGTAGACTTTTTCGCCGCCGACGTTGATCAGTTCGGAGCGCCTGCCCAGGATTTTGATGTACTCGCCGTCGACCTCGACCGCGTCGCCCGTCATGAACCAGCCGTCCTCGGTAAACGGACTCGGTGCGTTGAGGTAGCCCAGCATGGCCGACTTCGCCTTGATCTCGAGCAGACCGTCGACGATTCGCGTGTCGAAGCCTTCTCCGCCAACCTTGACCCACAGGGAATCGGACGATTTGGATTTCGAACGCAGAATGCCGACCTCGGAAAGGCCGTAGGTCTGCAGCATGCGCACCTCGGGGAACAGCGCGTGAAAACGTTCGAGCGTGCTCTCGGGCATGACCTCGGTGCCGTAGGTGACGGTCTTGAGGCTGGACATGTCGTACTTCTCGTACGCCTCGCTCACGAGTATCAGGTTCAGGAACGTCGGTGAGGTCGGCAGCAGCTCGACGCGGTAGTCGTGTATGGCCTTGCACACGGTTTCCGGCGTGCGATCGGCGACCGTAATCACGCAGCCCGAGTTCGACAGGTTGTAGAGCAGCGTATTGACGCCGCCAATGTGATCGAACAAGAGGAACGTGATCGTGCGCAGCGAGTGCCTCGGCACTTTGTATTTTTCGAGCATCGGCACGAAGTCGTGGACCGCCGCCTTGCTCTTGCCCGTGGACCCGGACGAAAACAGCGTCAGGCCAGGACGCCCCGACTGCTTGAGCTCGAGGATAATCGGGTGTGAGGCTTTTGTGCCGGTTGCCGAAATCACGGGCTCGTCGTTGTCGTCGATGGCCACGGTAAACTCGACCTCGGCCACTTCACGAAACTCGGTTTTCTTGCTCTCGACCGAGCTGGACAATGGCACAAACAGGCAACTTCGTTCGATCAGCGCCAGCATCAGCGCGATAGCCCGTGGCGAGAAGTCCGCCTCTACCGCCACGACGCTCCCCGGCTCGACGTTTGCTTGCTCCAGCGTGTGCTGCCAATCGTCGAGTTCCTTGAGCAAATAGGCATAGGAGAAAGCCCGGTCTCTCCAGACCAGCGCGTCGGCGTCACCCGCCTCCGCGAATCTTTCTCTCAGGAAGTCGATATGCATTACAAGCCTCCCAGGTAAATATGTTGTCCCGTGACGAAGTCGCTCTCCGGCTGCAAGAAGAAGTCCGCAACGTTTGCGACGTCCTCGAAGCGGCCGAGGCGCTCGATCGTCTGGCGTTTCACGATGTCCTGAATCTTGTCCTCGGGCACCGACCGGATCAGGTCCGTTTCGATCGGCACGGGCCCAATGGTGTTCACCGTAACGCCCATGCCGGCAAATTCGCGCGACAGCACGTTGGTCAGACCTTCGACGGCGGCTTTCGACGCCACGTAGGCAGCCTCGCCCTCGAGCTTGAGCGGAACGGCGACCGTCGAAAAATTCACGATGCGCCCGTAGTCGTTCTTCTTCATTAGCTTTGCCGCCTCGCGGCAAAACAGGAAACACCCAACCACGTTGGTCTCCAGCACTTTCCGAACCGTGGACAGCGGAGTCAGCAGGGAGTGGTTCATCGACGCAATGCCGGCGTTGTTGATGAGGTTGTCCAGGCGACCGTGTTCGCGGCGAATACCCGAGAAGATCCGCTTGACCTCCTTCTCGTCGGCGACATCCGCAATGAAGTGCGTATACCCGTCGGCGCTCCAATCCAGCTCCCCCCGGCTGCAGCCGTAAACGATATGGCCGCGAGCAAGGTAGTGCTCGGCAAGGAATCGTCCGATACCCTTGCGGGTGCCGGTAATGAGCGTCACGGGAGCGGTCATAGCCTAGTCGCCTTCGATCTGCGATACCGCGTAGTCGGCGAGCGATGCGACGCTGCGGTACGGGCTTCTGGCCTGCGACATGGCCTTTTCGTCGGCCAGCCCGGCGCTCGCGTCGTAGCGATCCTCGATGGCCTGCTCGACCGCTACGATCAAGGTTACGAGGCCCATCGAATCCAGCGCACCGTCTTTGCCGAACAGTATCGTGTCTTCCGTCAGCTCGCCGTCGATGCCAATTTCGTCTTCACCGAGTTCGTTGGCCGTGTCGATGATCAGCTTGATGATCTCGTCGCGCATTTCCGCTGTCTCCTTGGGGTAGTGCTAGTTTGCCGCAACCTGCAAATCGAGATTACGCAGCTTGGGG
>JANQPG010000072.1 GCA_028289545.1 Woeseiaceae bacterium | reverse complement strand
GCAAAATACCCTATAAAAAAAGCGTATTTTGTCTTACACCCACGAAAAACATGTGCTATCTTCGCGCTGCATTCACGACGGGCCACGCCCGTCTTTATTTTTTTAGGAGTTAGTTTTACATGGCCGCAAACACCAAAAAGCCACCCACCAAGTCGGAAATCTACGCAAAGATCGTCGAGGACACGGGCCTCACACGAAAAGACGTTGTTGCCGTATTCGATTCGCTTAACGGTCAGATCAAGAAGAACCTTGGCGGCCGTGGTGCGCCGGGCATGTTCTCGGTCCCGGGTCTCATGAAGCTTCGCGTCGTCAAGAAACCGGCAACGAAAGCACGCAAGGGCGTGAATCCGTTTACGGGTGAAGAGATGATGTTCAAAGCCAAGCCAGCATCGAAGGTGGTTAAGGTTACGGTCCTCAAGGGCCTCAAGGACATGGTCTGAGCCCTAGTCCTTAAAATTGCTCCATAAAAAAACCGGGCTTTGAGCCCGGTTTTTTTTACCCGCAATAATTGCCCGCCGTTCAGGCCGGGCTCCGCAAACCCTCCGCGTCGCCGCGATGGTGGCGCGCAACAAAATCGGCAACGAGCCCGCGAAGATCGACGAGGCGTCCATGAAAGAAGTGTTCGGCGCCGGAAAGTACGGCCAGCTCGGGACCTGGCTCGAGCGTATTCACCCACGCAACGGTCTCCTCGATCGGCGCCAGCTCGTCTTCGTCACCCTGCACGATGAGCCAGGGACAGGCCGGCTGCGGAGCCGGGTCTGCGCTGAAACGCGATACCGCCGGCGCGACGCTGACCAAACCTGCAACAGCGCGCCGTTGACTGGCCTTGATCGCCATCGCCGCGCCGAAGGAAAAACCGGCGAGCCAGAGCGGCACATCCGGGTATTCAGCTTCGAGAAAGCGCGCGGCGGCGAGCACGTCTTCGACCTCGCCGCGACCTTCGTCCCATGTACCCTCGCTGGCTTCCGTACCGCGAAAATTGAAGCGCAGCGCCACAAAACCTGAACGCACAAAACTGCGTGCAAGCGTATGCGCCACCTTATTGTGCAGCGTGCCTCCATGCTGGGGATGCGGGTGACAAACCAACGCCGCGGCCTCGGGTGTTTGATCTCCAGGCAAGTCGATAACAGCCTCCAGCGCGCCGGCGGGGCCGGCAATGCTGAGCGTTCGTGTATTCGGTGCGGAGGGCATAGCGTATCTCGGTGCTGATCGGCGTCGTTCGCCGACCGCGGAGAGTTGCAGACGCACGCGGGCAAATCAACCCGCAAATCAAGCTGAAACTGGTTTCGGCCGCGCCCTTTACAGTAACATCATCGATTATTCGTTCTAACCGTGCCGGCGCGGCAACGCTTGCCCTGCGCCCGGCGGAGGCTCGTCCAATGAGTGCCCGAATCGATCTGGAAGCACAATACTGCGCGCACAACTACCATCCCCTGCCGGTTGTACTGACTCGCGGCGAAGGCGTCTACGTATGGGATGAGGATGGCAAGAAATACCTCGACATGATGAGCGCCTACTCGGCCGTCAGCCACGGTCATGCCAATCCGCGGCTGGTCAAGCTCGTGCAGCAACAGGTTGCGACGCTCAACATTGTCTCGCGCGCCTTTCACAGTGACCGCCTGGGTCCGTTTCTCGAACGCGCCTGCGAGCTGACCGGACTCGATATGGCGCTGCCCATGAACACCGGCGCCGAAGCGGTCGAGACCGCCATCAAGGCCGCCCGCAAGTGGGCCTACACCGTCAAAGGCGTTGCCGAGGATCGGGCCGAGATCATTGCCTGTACGGGCAACTTTCACGGCCGCACGATTGCCATTGTCGCCATGTCCGACGAAGCGCAATACCGGCGGGGCTTCGGCCCGTTTCCGCCTGGATTTCGCCTCGTGCAGTACGGCGACATCGATGCCCTCGAAACCGCCATCAACGCGAATACCGCCGCGTTTATCGTCGAACCGATTCAGGGCGAAGGCGGTATCGTCATGCCTCCCGAAGGTTACCTCAAAGCCGCTGCCGAGCTTTGCCGCAAACACAACGTGCTGCTTATTGCCGACGAGATACAAACCGGCCTCGGCAGGACCGGAAAACTGCTCGCGGTCGAGCACGAAAACGTTGTTCCGGACGGACTCATCCTCGGCAAAGCGCTCGGCGGCGGCATTCTCCCGGTGTCGATGTTCCTTGCGAAACGTGAGGTGATGTCGGTGTTCCAACCCGGCGACCACGGCAGCACGTTCGGCGGCAACCCCCTGGGCGCCGCCGTTGGCCTCGAGGCTTTGAATATCCTCGTCGAGGAGAAGCTGGCCGAACGCAGTGCCGAAATGGGCGCGTACCTCAAGCAGAAACTCGAGGCTATCGACAGCCCGCTCGTGAGCGAAGTACGCGGTAAAGGGCTTTTTATCGGTATCGAAATCGATCCGGAAAAAGGCAGCGCGAGAGCCATTTGCGAAGCCCTGATGGAACGTGGACTTCTGAGCAAGGAGACCCATGCCACCGTGGTCAGGCTTGCGCCGCCCCTGGTCATCAGCCGCGCCGAAATCGACTGGGCGGTCACTCAGATCCAGGAGGTATTGAGTGAAATGGATTCGATGCGGCTGGCTTCCTGAGGTCCGCTGAGCGAATACACCGCATGCTCGACGCCTCACCTGCCAGCCTTGCAATTGCCGCCGTGGCGCTGATGCTCGGGGCCGTCGCCGGCTGGTGGCTCGCAAGCCGTCGCGCGACGACGGAGAAAAGCGCCATCAACGAAGGCTGGCAGACCCAGCTCGAAGCCAAGAGCCGCGAGCACAAGCGTCTCGCTGACCAGAACCGCGACCTGATGCAGCGCGTGAGCCAACTCCAGGCCTCGTCAAAGGACGCCGGCAACCGCTCCCGAGAGCTGTCCATCGCGCTGAGAGAAGCGCTCGAGCGGAGCGACGAGCTACAGCGCAATGCGGGCGTCGCGCGCGGCAAACTCAAAAGCGCACTCGCCGACAACAAACGCCTGAACAGCTCCCTCTCGAACCGCGAAGCCGAGGCTGCCGTGGCATCCGAAACTCTCGCCGAAAAAGAGCGCAGAGTCGAAAACCTGTCGAAGGAACTCCAAAACTGGCAGGATCGCCTGCCGCCACTGATCACACGCTTCCGGGAGCGCAACGAACAGGCGCTTGAGCTCGAGGACGCGCTGGCCTCCGCAAAGCTCGAAATCAACGAGCTTCGCGGCAAACTCGACTTTAGCCAAACCCGGGTCGAACCCATGCCGGCCGGGCAAGTCATTGCCGGCGCTGACGCGAGCAACGAAAACCTGATCGACACACCGCCGCAAGAGGCTGGGTCCGTTGAAACACTGCCGTCGACGACGGCCGACCTGCTCACCGATAAGCCTGCTCGCAACGGCAGCTCGCGCGACGACCTCAAGGTCATCAAAGGCGTTGGGCCGGCCATCGAGAAAACACTCAACGAGCTTGGCATTTTTCGCTATGCGCAGGTGGCCGCCATGAGCCGCTACGACATCGAGCGCATCGCCAATCGCCTCAAGGGTTTTCAAAGCCGCATCGAACGGGAAGACTGGGTGGGTCAGGCCAGGCTGCTGTCGGAACGCGAGGCCGAACGGCCCGCACCCGAGCGGAGCGAGCACTAGCCCGCATGCATCGTCTGCACAATGTCGTTGTCGGCGGCGCTGCGGTCGCGCTGCTTTTTACCGCCGTTTCCGGGGAAGCGCCTGCCGAGCCCGACGCCGCGGGGCCGGCTGCCGTGGGAGCGACAGGCATCGAATTCGAGATGCACAGAAAACCGCGGGAGATTGTTGCTCGCGGCACGGTTGCGAGCGCCACTCACGCGGAGAGCCTCGAGCTGGCGTTAACCCGGCGGTTCCCGGAGGCGGAGCGAACGACGGAGTTCACGATCGGCGAGCAGGCGGACGCCGACTGGCAGCTGCTGACCCTGGCGGCTGTCGACCTTGTTGCGGAAACCCTGTCGGCAACCGCAAAGTTCACGGTCAACCAGGCCGATATTCGCGGTGTCACCCCGGAAGAGAGTCTGTTCGACGCACGCCTCGGCAGGCTCGAACAGGTTGTCGGCTCGGACTACGCGCTGAAGGTCACCGTACTGCGTGCCAGCCCCAGGACGTCACCCCCCGATGCATGCGCGGTCATGTTTCAATCGATAAAGGGTGAAGCGGTGCGCTTTCGTTCCGGTACAGCCGAACTCCGAAGCTCGTCTTACGCGCTCCTGGACAGATACGCGGAATTTGCCGCTGATTGCCCGAACGCCGGGCTGAAGGTGACCGGTCACAGCGATTCGGCCGGTGACGAGGCTTTTAATCTCTTGCTCAGCGAGCGGAGAGCCCTAGAAGTCGTCGACTATCTCAAAGCCGCCGGCGTCGCCGGCGAGCAACTCACTCACGACGCCGCGGGCTCCAGCGAACCGATTGCCGACAACGGCTCATCGTGGGGCCGCAGTCTCAACCGCCGGATCGAATTCGAGCTGTTCGAGCCCGGGCGTCTTCAGGAGCCGGACGGCTCCTGAAGACGAACGCCTGTTCCTGGCATCAGCTGCCGGGACCGCGTGTTTCGAAGAGTTCGACCTCGAACAGCAGGGTGGCGTTCGGCGGTATAGCGTTGCCGGCGCCACGCGAACCGTAGGCCATGTCCGGTGCGATCTTGAGCAGGCGTTTTTCGCCCACCTGCATGCACTCGACACCCTGATCCCAGCCTCTGATCACTCGGCCCGCGCCCAACGGAAACGAAAACAGAGCGCCACGATCAACCGAGCTATCGAATTTTGCGCCCTTCGAGTCCTCTGCCTCCGGGTCGAACAACCAGCCCGTGTAGTGCACGTCCACGCTGTCACCGGCAAGGGCGTAGCCCCCGGCGCCTTCCGCCAGCAGGGTCGCCTCGAGACCCGGGCTGATTTCGATCGTCTCACCGACGGCGAACTCGGGAGCATCGCAGCCCGCCGGGGGCGGGGCGTCCTCGATCATTGCCTCTGTCATCTGGTCGACGCTCTCAGCGGTCATTTCGACAGCGGGCTCGGGTTCTTTCGAACAAGCGGCCAGGATTAAGGCGGCCGGCAACAACGATAGGTATCTCTTCATCGGGAACCTCGGATTTCCTTGAGATGGGTAAATGGGTCTGGCGATAAGAACGGTGAAGAACGTAGGTCGCGCCTGCAAGTTACGCGTCTTCGTCCGCAAAATCGAGTGACGCCGAATTGATACAGTAGCGCAGGCCGCTTGGCTGGGGGCCGTCTTCGAAGACGTGGCCCAGGTGCGCACCGCAGCGGGAACACAGGACTTCCTGCCGAATCATGCCGTGTGAACGATCCATTTCCACGCGCACGGCGTCGCCGGCCAGGGGCAGGAAAAAACTCGGCCACCCCGATCCGGAGTCGTATTTGTGCTCGGAACTGAACAGCGGCGCGCCGCAGCAAACACAGGCGTATTGCCCGTCGCCTTTGTGGTCGACGTACTTGCCGGTAAAGGGCCGTTCGGTGCCCTTGTTCTGGGTAACGTGATACTGCTCGTCGCTGAGTTTCGCTCGGAGCTCCGCGTCTCCCGGAGGCTGGTTTTTCCTATCGTCGCTAATGCGGTTGTCTCCCGGGTCTGCCTGAGGCCCGTGTCTCAGGTCCCCTGAGGCTACATTGTCGGCAGCACAAGGGCTTTCGATCAAGCGCTATTGTCAATTTCGTTGCCCAACTCGAGGATCAGTCGGTTCATCCTGCTGACGTATTCAGCCGGATTGTCGAGCGGCGAGCCCTCCGCCAGCAACGCGTGGTCGAGCACAATACCGGCGAGCGACGCAAAACGGCCCTCGTCGGACTCGGCGTCGAGGCGCCGCACCAGAGGATGTCCGACGTTGAGCTCCAGAACGGGCTTCGACTCGGGCAACGACTGCCCGGACGCCTCGAGCATGTGTTTGAGCTGCGGGCTGAGCGCGTCGTTGCCGGTCACGACGCAGGCGGGAGAATCCACGAGTCTCCGGCTGATCCCGACCGACTCCACGCGGTCCTCTAGCGCCTTGTGAACCTTGTCGAGCAGCGGCTTGTGTTCGTCCTCGGCCGCTTTCTCCTCCGCTTCGCCGCTGGCCGGAAGCTCGAGGTCCGCGCGCGTCACGTCGACAAACGACCGGCCCTCGTATTCGCTCAGCGCATCGGCCAGCCACGGGTCGATCCGATCCGTCAGCAGCAGCACTTCGATGTCCGCGCTCCTGAGCGCTTCGAGGTGCGGGCTCGCAAGCGCCGTCGCGTGGTTGTCGGCGAGCAGGTAGTAAATCTTGTCCTGCTTCTGCCCGGCCTTCTCGTCGGCCTTCTCATCGGCACGTGCAAGATAGTCGTCCAGCGAGCGATCCTGTGCCTGACTCTCCGAATGGGTGCTGGCAAACCTCAGCAGGCGAATCAGCTTGTCGCGATTGGTCGTGTCCTCGATCAGCCCCTCCTTGAGCACGCTACCGAACTGGGCCCAGAACGCCTGATAGCGATCGTTCTCTCCCGCCAGCTTCTTCAGCATATCGAGAACCCGACGGGTCAGCGCGCCCCGCATGGCGGTGAGTTCGGCATCCTGCTGCAGCAGTTCGCGCGACACGTTGAGCGGCAGATCGGAGGAATCGACGATGCCTTTCACGAACCTCAGGTAGAGCGGCAGAAACTGTTCCGCGTCGTCCATGATAAACACGCGCTGCACGTACAGCTTGAGTCCGCGCGGCGCCTCTCTGTTCCACAGATCGTAGGGTGCGTTCGCCGGGATATACAGCAAACTGGTGTACTCCCGCTTGCCCTCGACCCGGTTGTGGCTCCAGGTCAGCGGATCGGCAAAGTCGTGCGCAAGGTGCTTGTAGAATTCCTTGTACTCGTCATCTTTGATGTCGGTCCGCGGCCGCGTCCAGAGCGCGGTTGCGGAGTTCAGCTCGCGGGGCTCCTCGGCCTCGGGGTCGAGAAGCGTTACCGGGAACGCGATGTGATCGGAGTACTTGCGGATCAGGGTCTCGACGCGCAGGACGTCGGCAAACTCGGCTTCGTCTTCCTTGAGCTCGAGGATTACCGTCGTGCCTCGCTCGCTTCGCGTGATGTCCTCGAGGCGGTATTCACCGTCTCCGTCAGAGGTCCAGCGTACTCCCTCGTCGGCAGCGCTCCCTGCCCGGCGGCTCTCTACGCTGACCCGGTCCGCAACAATAAACGCCGAATAGAAGCCCACCCCGAACTGACCGATCAATTGTGCGTCTTTCCGGGCATCGCCGGTCATTTGACCCAGGAATTCGGCGGTGCCGGAGCGCGCAATCGTGCCCAGATTGGCAATCACGTCGGCGCGCGTCATGCCAATGCCGTTGTCGGTAATACGGATACGCCGTTGATCCTTGTCGATCTCGACCGAAATTGCGAGATCGGCGCCCTCCTTGAGAAGGTCGGGGTCGGACAACGCCTCGAAGCGCAGTTTGTCGAGCGCGTCGGACGCATTGGAAACGAGTTCCCGCAGGAAGATTTCCTTGTTGCTGTAGAGGGAATGGATCATCAGCTTCAAAAGCTGACGAACTTCGGTCTCAAACGGCCGGCTTTCGGCCTGTGCGCTCTCGGACACGGCGACTCCTTGAATAAAACCTGTTTCCAATCAGGTCGTGGCCGCACACCATAAGGACTGCGCCCGCTATTTCAAGGTCTCTGGAAGGAGAACGCTGTTTTGGGGGCTCTCACCGACTGCGGTCAGGCAGGCGCCTGGCGCTGAAAAAGTGAGAAACGTACGGACTTCGGCCCGGCCGCTGCCGGGCGCAAACGAGGGGGATAGTTGTGCGGCTCGGTCAGGCCGCTGTCGGGCGTAAGCGAGGGGGATGGTTGTGAGGCTCAGTCAGGCCGCTGTCGGGCGTAAGCGAGGGGGATGGTTATGAGGCTCAGTCAGGCCGCTGTCGGGCGTAAGCGAGGATTGGTAACGCGACGATACAATGCCGCAACAAACGCCGAGGTCAGCGCCGCCATTCCGAGCGGTGGCTCGTATAGCGCCGTCAGCACAATGCCGCCCGCGGCGATCACCATCACCAGGAGCTTGAACAGGCGAATCAAGCGACGGCGCACGGCTTCGCCGCGCAACCGCAACGCACCGAGCAGGTCGTCGAGATCGTCCCAGTAAAGCAGAATGATTTCCATGCGACCGGGTTCCGCGCTACCGGACTATGGACAAGAGCGGTCGGCGCACGCGGTTTTCCCCGCTCATCGCATCGCTGTCTTCCAACGCCGCGACGTTGGATTCCTTGGCGTGGGTGATCGCGCGATGAAACAGTTCCCAGCGCTGCCTTGACGATTCGTTCTTGAAGGCGGCAGCCGGCGATTCGGTTTCGTTGGGCTTTCTTGACATACTCTTGGCGTACGTTCGTAACTCGTTAACAGGCACTATAGTGATGCCGCTTTTTTGCCTCCGTGAGATGAGTCACAGCTTGTACGCATCTTCGGAAGCCTGCTCGTCGAAATGACAAAAACAAGACGCAGTACCGCTTTTGTTTGTGGTGTGTTTCGCGCTTTGTCACGTGGTGCATATTGCGCGACGAGACCGTTCGCAATCGTGTCTCGAAACCGCGGCTGCGCCGCGGCGGCCGCAGCTTACGCCGGGCGCGGCGGATTATAAACCCCTATCGACGCCGCATGATGGGCGAAAGGTATTGCCGTTATGTTGCTTGTATTGCGGCGGTAGCGCCGCGGACATCGGGATCAGTCGTTGTCGTTACCGGAATCGGGAGACCAGTTTCGTCGGATCTCTTCCGTCCAGTTGCGATAGCCCTTCCAGGTGTAGAGGGCGGGATCGATACCGGAGCGTTTACCGCGCGGCGCAGGCGCCTTCGAGATCCAGCGACGATACTGTTGCCAGCCATCGGCATCGTTGGCAGCGGGTTCGCCGTTGCTCTGGCCGTTGCCGCGCGATACGCCTTCGGCGTCGTCGGCGTTCGAGGCGGCTTCCGTACCGTAGTCGTTCACCCAGCGAAGATGTTTGCTGTCTGACATCGCTTTGCTCTAGCAATCCCTGTGCGCAAACCTTACGGTCAAAACGGCCCGAAACACAGGAACTGCATCACAATGCAGAAAGCGTTTTTTCTAAGTTAATTCAGATAGTTACAGAGAGGTTTTACTTAATCAACAGCCAGCCGGGAGCGAGTCTTGACAGCGATTTGACAATAAGGCCCGGCGCCCTGCGTTATGACTCAGGGCACTAGCCCGTGACTTCGTAGCAGGGCCTGTAGCTTTCCGATTCGATCTTCATGCGCCCGTCGGCCACGAATGCGCTCAGCAGTGCGTCCATCAGCGGCATGATCCGCGGCGAGGCGGAAATCTGGAACGGCCCGTGCTGCTCGATGGCCAGCGCCGTGTCCATCCGCACGTTGCCGGAAACTATGCCGGAGAACGCGCGCCGCAGGTTCGCGGCGAGTTCATGATTGGGCAGGGTCTCACGCAGGTCGAGGCCCCGCATGGCCTCATGTGTCGCAACAAAAGGTGCCTGAAACTCGCGATCGATCCGAAGCCGCCAGTTGAAATGGTACGCATCGCCGAACTGTGTCCGATACTCACGCACGGCGCCAAGGCCGTCCTGCACGGCGCGGGCAACGGCGGATGGGTCGTCGATGATAATCCGGTAACGCGAACGCGCCGAATCCCCCAGGGTAGCGGCGACAAATTCGTCTATCTGCTCAAAATAACCGGCCGCGCTCGCCGGACCCGTCATGATCATGGGCAGGGGCTGATCGGCGTTGTCCGGGTGCAGCAGAATACCCAACAGGTAGAGTATCTCCTCCGCGGTGCCCACGCCGCCCGGGAACACGATAATGCCGTGCCCAAGACGCACAAAAGCTTCCAGGCGTTTTTCCATGTCCGGCATGATGACCAGTGAATTGACGATGGGATTGGGCGACTCGGCCGCAATAATCCCGGGCTCCGTGATGCCGACATAGCGGCCGTCGCGAATCCGCTGCTTCGCGTGGCCTATGGTGGCGCCTTTCATGGGACCTTTCATGGCGCCGGGCCCGCAGCCGGTGCAAACGTTCAAACCGCGCAAGCCGAGTTCGTAGCCGACCTGCTTCGTGTAGTCGTACTCCCCGCGGCCGATGGCGTGGCCGCCCCAGCACACGACCAGATCGACCTCCGCGGGCGATTTCAGAAGCCGGGCGTTGCGCACGATGTGAAACACGGCGTTGGTGATGCCGTCGGAGTGTTCCAGATCGAACTTCGGATCGCTCAGGACTTCGTTGTGGGCGAACACGATGTCGCGCAACACGGCGGACATATGCTCCCGAATGCCTCGTATCATCTTGCCGTCGACGAAGGCATGCGCCGGCGCGTTGCTCAGCGCAATCTTGAGGCCCCGGTCCTGCTGCACAAAACCGATTTCGAAACGATCGTATGTTTCCAGCAGTTCGCGCGCGTCGTCGGTGTCCGTGCCTGAATTGAGCACGGCCAGCATGCACTGGCGCAGCAGCGGGTACAGGCCACCCGTGCCCGAATCACGCAACTGCTCGACTTCCATTTGCGAGAGGACCTCGAGCCCCGAGGCGGGCCACATCTCGGCGTCGAGGCTCTCGCCCGAATCCACGTAGAGCGGCGACCGATGTGTCGTTTGCTGCACAGCTACTCCTTCGGCAGACCGCTCGGCTTCAGGGCCGAATCTCGATTGGCGTATTGTCAGACGTCATGAGCCAGATATCGATCATGTCGGAGTTCGAAACCGCAATACAGCCGTTCGTCCAGTCCTGCGTACGGTAGTAGGTTTCCGATTTTGTCGGTGTGTTGGGCTGACCGTGGATCATGATAGAGCCGCCCGGATCGACACCCTGAGCGGCAGCGGCGCGCCGGTCTTCGACGTTGGGGTACGAGATACGAATCGACAGGAAGAACTCGCTGTTTGGGTTCTTGAGGTCGAGCAGGTAGACCCCCTCCGGTGTCTTGAAGTCACCCTCGCGCTGTTTGTCACCCACCGGCATGATACCGAGTGCAATGTCGAAGCTCCTGAACGCGCTGCCTTCCCTCATCAGGTGCAGCTTGCGTTTGGCTTTCTCGACAACCACCCGATCGGCGATCGGGAACTCACCGGCGGCCCGCGCCGTCGGCGCCGCCAAAACGGACAACAGTACGAATAGCGCCGTTAACGTGGCCACGCGCGTCATGCGTGGCATGCGAATCGAGAACTGCAAAAAACCTGCTCCTTGCCGGTGCCGTGGCAGCCTAGCAGATCCGGCGGGCGTTAAAAACGCAGCGCCGCTCATCTGTGAGTTTCCACGTTGCGCCCGACAATAAAACCGATCGCAAAACCGATGCCTCCGGCGGAAAGCGTGTAGGCCGGCAGATACCGGAAAAGCTCGGCAGGCTGCGTCGCGCCGTCGAACATCCCGTCGAGGTTGACCGCAAACGCATAGTGAAGATAACTGCTGAGCCCCAGTGCGGGCACGGCGAAACCCAGCGTGCCGAGCGGCAAACGATAACCCGACCCGGACCAGCGACCGCGACCCCGATACAGCGTGAATCCCGAAAGCAATAGCAGTATCAGCAATGGCAGCAGGTTACGCAGCACGTACGGGCCCTGCGCCTGGACGTCGCCGAACCAGAAACCGGCCGCCAGCGCCGTCAGCACAACAGGGGCGAGGCGCACCACGTAGAGTTTTGCGTGCCCGGTCATCCCGTCACGTTGACAGGCTTCAGCACCGGGAAACGGATCACGGCTCCGGGACGGACGCTGTGCAGGTCGAGTTCGGGGTTGTACTGGCGCAGCAGCCACACGGGTACATCGTAGCGGCGCAGCGCGAGTATCCACGCGGATTCACCACGCCTGACCCGATGCTCCGTCACGCCGGTAATGAGATGCGTGCGAAAAAAGCGATCCTGCTCGGCGCGCTGCCAGGCGACGCGCCGGCTTTCGAAGGTCTCGCGGTCCACGGTGCCGAGATCCAGTTTCAAACGGCGACCGACTTCGACCGGCGTCCGGAATGCCAGACCGTTGATATCGCGCAATCGTTGTGTGCGTATGCCCAGCCAGTCCGCATAGTGGCCCAGGGTTTCGAGCGGCTGGACTTCGATCGTGGCGTCGTCGGCCACGGAGTAGTCGCTGGGATCGGAGAGCAAGGCCGTCTGCGCGGAGCTCGCCGTTGTCGTGTCGGTGTCGTCACTGAGGTTGGCGGGTTGCGCTTCCCCGAGCGTTGCCTGGGTCTCGAACACTGGCGGTGTCAACGAGGCAATAACCGCGGCCTCTACCGCCGCGTTGACGGCAGGCTCCGATTCCGTCCGCTGAACGCTCGCTACCGGCAGAGGGCCGGCCGCCGGTAGCCGGATTTGTTGTCCGGCCCGAATACGGTGCCCGTTTCTGAGCTGATTCAGCGCAACCAGCGTCGACACCCGGGTGTCGTACGCCTCCGCAATCTCCGACAGCGTGTCGCCGCGCGCGACGGTGTGAAACAGATCGGGCAGCTGCTTGTCGCTGAAAAGACCGTTGTCCAGCCGCGCCCAGAATGCCTCGGGCGATTCGTCGAAAGCGTCCGAGGGTAGCCGCAGCTGGTACGCTTTTGGGATCAGCTTGCTGCCCTGCCAGACGGTTGGCTGCAGCGCCAGATTGTGGCGGGCAAGCTGGCTCGGCGTGATACCCAGCGCGGCGACCAGATCTTTTACGGCGATATAGCCCGGCGTATCGAGATAGGTGTAGTCGATGGGCGCATCGAGCTTGAGCCCCGGGAAATACTCCTCACGATTCTGGTCGACGCGGCTCGCAGCGAGAAAGGCCGGGTAGAAGTTGCGCGATGCAAAGCCGAACGTTCGACCGCGGTAGTTGCGAAGAATCTCGACCAGGGCCGTGTCGCCGTGCCGGCGCATCGCGCGCCGGACCCCGGACAAACCGTGGTTATAGGCCGTAATGGCCATCGGCCAGTTGCCGGTGATCGAGTGGTTGTACGCGAGCAGCCGGCCAGCGGCCGTTGTTGCACGCCACGGGTCATTGCGCTCGTCGAGGATGTGATCCACGGTCAGGAATCGACGGCCCGTGCTGCGCGTAAACTGCCAGATGCCGGAGGCGCCGACGTGCGAGCGCGCGGCCGGATTGTAGGACGACTCGACGTGCGGCAAGGCGACAAGTTCGACGGGAACGCCAACAGCCTCGAGTTCCGCTTCGACATGCGCACGCCAGCGTCCGGAGCGCTGCAAACCGTCTCGGAACCGATCGGACAGACCCTGCTGGTAGCGGATCTGGCCGGCTGCCGCCTCGAGCGTCGCGTTGCCGACATCAGCGGGCCACAGCGCGAGTACCCGCGCCTCCTCTGCACTCAAATCCTCGCGCTTGCCTTCAGCGAGCCGCAGCAGCACGGCCCTGAGCGCGCGCCGCCGCTCCGCGACACGACGCTGGCGCTCCCGCCGGCCGACGCTCGCCGGTATCTCCAGGCGTTCGTAGACGACGGCCAGATTGCGGTTGTCGTGTAACACGCCTTCTCCGCTGTCGTAGCGTGTAAACACGGATTCCCAGAAGGCGACATCCGGCTCGAGTTCGGGCGGCAGGGGAAAAACGTCGTCATTGGCGAACGCCGGTACTGCAAGGCTGGTCATAAGCCCTATCAGCAGTCTGCGGCCCCAACCCGGCCGGGTCTCGCTAACGCGCGATGAATACCGTGTTTTGATTGTCATTGATGAATAAATTACGCTTCGACTCTAGCCCGTTTGAGGGGCAGCAGTTCACAGAAAAAACAGTGCGTTCCGGTTACTTTGTCAGGATGCTAATGAGCTTTTCGACCAGCAGCAAACCCTGTGTGCCCGGCGGGCGGCCGTCGGCTGCCCTGCTGCTGGCCTTGCTGTTCATAACTGCGCCCGCGTTTTCGGAAGAGCCTGCCGCTGAACCGGAGCCCGAGGGCACGGATTTTGTCGACACTACGACCACGGACCCTGCCGCCGGTTCCGACCCACAAACGCCCCCCGCTGCGGCAGGAGACGGGGCCGAAGCGGCGGACAGTACCGACGTCCCGCTCGCGGAAGCCGTCGAGCAGGCCAGCGAAATCGAGGCTGAGCCGCTATGGCTGCTCGGCGACAAGGTATCGCCCGGCACTGCCGCCACGCTGACCTGGTCGGCCACCGAGCTGTTCCAGGGCGTGCCCGTATCAACGCCGGTACTCGTCGTCAACGGCGCCAACCCCGGGCCCGTGTTGTGCCTGACGGCGGCCATTCACGGCGACGAACTCAACGGCATTGAAATGGTGCGCCGGGTCATGCACGACATGGTGCCGGAAAAGCTCTCCGGCGCGATCATTGGCGTGCCGATCGTCAACGTACAGGGTTTCCGGCGCGGCTCACGATACCTGCCGGACCGGCGCGACCTGAACCGCTATTTCCCGGGAAACCCGCGGGGCAGCTCCGCTTCCCGCATAGCCCACTCCTTCTTCACTCGCGTGGTCATGCACTGTGACGCACTGATCGACCTGCACACGGGTTCCCAGGAGCGCTCGAACCTGCCGCAGATTCGCGCTGACCTTCGCGACCCGGACGTGGTGACGCTCACCCAGGGGCTCGGCGGCATGGTGATTCTGCACAGCCCGCCGGCCCGCGGCACCTTGCGGGCGGCCGCCACGGCGGCGGGCATTCCCACGGTCACGCTCGAGGCCGGCGGCCCGTCACAGCTCGAACTCAACGTCGTCAAAAAGGGCGTAACCGGTGTAGAGACACTCATCAGCACCCTGTCGATGCAACGCCGACTGTCCATCTGGGGCGACCCCGAGCCGGTGTACTACCGGTCGACGTGGGTGCGCGCAGACTCGGGGGGCATCCTGTTCGCCGACGTTAGCCTGGGCAGCACGGTCCGCAAAGGCGATTTGCTCGGCACGATTACCGACCCCGTCAGCAACGCCCGGGCGGAACTGCGCGCGCCTTACTCGGGACGCGTGCTCGGCATGGCGCGCAATCAGGTCGTCATGCCCGGTAACGCCGCGTTTCATTTAGGGATAGAGGCCGACGATCCGCCTGAAGACCTTGCGGAAGACCCCGAGGTCGTCAAAAGCGACGTCACTGGCGACTACGTCGACGGTATATCCGAGTAGCCCTCGCGACTGGACGTCGCGGCGCACGCTACTTAAAGTCCGGCGGCATGGCAGACGCTCGCCGATCACTCTCTCGCTACTGGCACCCGAGGCACTGGCCGCTCTGGCTCGGCATCGGTTTGCTGCGGCTGGTCTGCAGCCTGCCGAATCGCGCGGGGCTGTTTGTCGGTCGCCTGCTCGGCCGGCTGGCCTGGGCGCTCGCCGGCAAGCGCCGGCTGATTGTCGCGAGAAACCTGGAGCTGTGTTTTCCCGAGCAGCACCCGGACGAACGCCGCGCGCTTGCGCGCGCACATTTCGAGGCGCTCGGAATGTCGCTGATCGAAATGGGCTGGGGACGATGGGCCAGCGACAGGCGGCTCGTCGCGGTCACCGACATCCACGGCGTCGAACACCTGAAGGCTGCCGCCGACGCCGGCAAGGGGGTTATCCTCTTAAGCGCACACTTCACGACGCTCGAGCTGTCCGGTCGTGTGCTGGCGCTGCACTCGCCGCCTTTCTATGCGGTGTACAGAAAAAATCGCAGCGATTTTGTGACCGACATCCTGCGATCCGGCCGGGAAGTCTCAGCCGCCGGCACGATTGAAAAACGCGACATCAAGACGATGGTCCGGCAGCTCAAGGCCGGCACGCCCGTGTGGTACGCGCCGGATCAGAGCTATGACCGCAAGGGCTCTGAAGTCATCGAGTTCTTTGGTGTGCCTTCGATGCACACGACAGCGACGTCGACGCTCGCCCGACTGGGCCGGGCGGTTACGCTGCCGTACTTTCCGCGCCGCCTGCCAAACGGCCGTTACGAACTCGAGATACTGCCTCCGCTCGAAGATTTCCCGAGCGACGATCTCGTGGCGGATACGAAGCGCTACGTGGAGGTGCTGGAAGCGCATATCCGGAAGTGCCCTGAGCAATACTTCTGGATACACAAGAAGTTCAAAAACCTGCCGGATTCCTACCCGGACTATTACGCCAACCTCGGCACCGATCTCGAGGCGTCGAAGAAAACCTGATCGCCTGGCGGAGAAATCAGGCCGATCTCGAGGCGTCGAAGTACCCTTCCAACAACAGCTGCCAGTCGGACTCGGCAAAATGCAGCGAGCCGTCCAGCGAACGAATCTTCCGGAGCGACCGATGCAGGCGTCGCAGGGTTTCCTGCTGCCATGTGCCCGGCGGACGCAAGCGGCCTTTGTCGAAATCGAGCATCCACAAGCGCTGGTCCTCGGCGACCTGCAGGTTGTAGGCGTTCATGTCGGCGTGATACACGCCGTGACCGTGAAAACGCTGGATGCCGCTGCCGATCGCCCGCCAGAAATCGGCGTCGCGTCGCTCGCGAATAGCGGCGGAGAGCGGCTCCACACGGGGCAAACGCACGGTAATGAGGTCGGCCGTGTAAAAGAGGCCGCGCCGGCGGTAATACGCTGCCGCCGGGCGCGGTACCGGCAGCCCGAAGTCGGCGAGTTTCTTCAACAGCCGCCATTCGGCGAACGAACGCACGCGGTCTTCGCCCGCGTAAACATAAAGATGGTGGACCAGCTTGCCGATCATGCCGCCGCGACGATAGTGCCGCAGCACAAACTGCTGGGGCACGTTGCCGACGTACAGGGTGTTGCCACGTCCGCTCGAACGCAAAGCCCCGCCGACGGGTTCGGCGTGGCGCCAGCCGGCTTCGGTGAACTGGACCTCGCTTATCTGGTTGATGACGGCGCGATCGTATAGCATGGCGCCGTTAGCAGTTCTTTCGACGGTTTCAGTCAAGGTTTCCGTCTCCGGATCGCGCCATGCCGACAGAGGCCAGAGACCAAACCATCATCGACGATACGCTCTCAGACAAACTCATCAATGACGTTTGTGTTGTGCGCCTGTCGGCCATTGGTGATACCTGTCACGCGCTCGCGGTTGTTCGCCGTCTCCAGGACAACTGGCCCGACGCTCGAATTTGCTGGATTATCGGTCGCACTGAAGCCAGTTTGCTCGGCGACGTCCCGGGGGTCGAGTCTATCATTTTCGACAAGCGGCACGGCCTCGGCGCTTATCGCGAGGTCGCTCTGAAGCTGGGCGACCGCCGCTTCGACGTGGCGCTTTGTATGCACGCCTCGCTTCGGGCCAACTGGTTGTACCGGAAGATTCGCGCAAACCGGAAACTCGGTTTCGACAAGACGCGGGCGCGCGACCTGCAGTGGCTGTTTACGAACGAGCGCGTCGCCGCGGCACACGGCGAGCACGCGCTCGACGCCATGATGGGTTTCGCCACGCATATCGGCGCGGAGCCAACCCCCGTGCGCTGGGACATACCGTTGCCCGCGGACGCACGTGCGTTTGCCGAGCAGCAGAGTCCCGGCCCCTCTGTCGTAATCAGTCCGCTGAGCTCGCAGCGTTTCCGCAACTATCGCAACTGGCCGATCGAAAGCTTCCGGCAAATCTGCGAACGGCTGACGTCGGAGCTTGGTTATCGCGTGCTGATTACGGGCGGCCGGACGGAAATCGAACAGCGCTATGGCCATGCGCTCGCCGATGTTCCGGGTGTGCAGAGCCTGGTCGGCAAGAGCACGCTCAAACAGCTCGTCGCAGTGCTCGAGCGCGCCGCGTTTGTGATCTGCCCGGATTCCGGCCCCGCACACATGGCGACGGCCGTCGGCACGCCGGTGGTTGGCCTTTACGCCAGCTCCAACCCCGAGCGCACAGGCCCGTATCGGCTGCGCCAGTTTACGGTCAACCGCTACCCCGACGCTCTGGCGCACTTCCTCGACACGTCGGTCGATGCCGTACGGTTCGGCACGCGCGTCCGCCATCCGGAGGCCATGAGTCTCATCACGATCGACGACGTTAATAGCAAGATCGACGCTGTTGTCGACTATTTGAGGACAAAACAGCCATAGACCGCCCGATCACGGGATTCGTCCCGCCTGATCGCGACCGATCGGCGTCGTTCATGACAGGTTGAGCGACGTTCGCGCGTTTTCGATACTTTTCAGCACGCCGGAAGGCGTAATTTCCCTCAGGCAGTTGAGATGCCCAAGGGGGCATGTGCGCTCGAAGCAAGGGCTGCAGTCGAGCGCGCGGTAATGAATGTGCCGCCGTTCGCTCAGCGGCGGCGTAAACGCGGGCGTCGACGAGCCGTAGATACCGTGTGTGTAACAGCCGACGGCAGCCGCCACGTGCATGAGCCCGGAGTCGTTGCTGACCGCCTGTTCCGCCATGCCGAGCAGATCCACGGCGTCGGCGAGCGCTGTCCTGCCGCAGAGATTCTGCGCTTCGCTATTGCGGGTAATGACGGCGCCGGCTTCGGCGTCTTTTTGTGATCCGAGCACCCAGACCGCATAGCCGCGCTGGCCGAGGTTTACGGCAAGCTCCGCGAAATACTCGAGCGGCCAGCATTTCGCCGGGCCATACTCGGCGCCCGGCATCAGCGCAATTGCGGGCCGGTCGGGATCGAGACCCAGCGTTTCGCGAAGCGCTGCCTGCCGGGATGCGTCGACCGCGAGCCGAGGTTCCGGCAAACGCTCGGGCAAAGGTTCGCCGGGTTCGAGGCCCAGCGCTACAAATCGCTTTACGGTCTGATCGAGCAGCGAACGATCGAACGGCCGCACGTCGTTAATGAGCCAGAAGCGGCTTTCGCCGCGAAACCCCGTGCGAACGGGTATGCGCGCAAAAAAGGGCACCAGCGCAGCTTTGAGCGAACGCGGCAGCACGATGGCCTGACGATAAGACTCCAACGCGCTCGCCACTCGCCGGCGTTTGCTCCAACCAATTTCGCCGTGCGCCGTGTCGAGTGCTATGACGCGCCGCACCTCGGGCATGCGCGCAACGATCGGCAACGACCAGCCCGGCGCCAGCACGTCGATTGGTTGTTGCGGCCTTGCCGCCGCGAGCAGTCTGAACAGCGATTGCGCCATGACCATGTCGCCAACCCAGGAGGGCCCGACGACCAGCACGCTGTCGCGAGTCTCGCTCGGACGCGACATCGATTGAATGCTCAGTCGGCGGGCGGTGCAACCGCCGCAAGGTAGTCCGCCACACCTCGTTCGACGGGGCGGAAGTCGACGTCGCAGCCGGAACCGCGCAGCGCATCGAGATTGGCCTCGGTGTAGCTCTGATACGCGCCTTTGAGATGCTCGGGAAACGGTATGTAGCGAATACTGCCGCGCCCGTGAAAGCGGATGACGGCTTGCGCCACCTCGTTGAAGGTCTGGGCGCGGCCGGTGCCGGCGTTGAAGATGCCCGACACGTCCGGGTGTTCGAGGAACCACAGGTTGACGGCGCAAACGTCGTCGACGTACACAAAATCCCTTCGCTGCTCGCCGTTCGCGTAGCCGCCGGAGCCTTCGAACAGGCGGACTTCGTTGTCCGCGAGCAGCTGCCGGTCGAAGTGGTAGGCAACGCTGGCCATGCTGCCCTTGTGCTGTTCGCGCGGGCCGTAGACATTGAAATAGCGCAGCCCGACAACCTGGCTATCGGGCTCGGCGGCCACGCGGCGCACGTAGCGGTCGAACTGCAGCTTCGAGTACCCGTAGACGTTCAGCGGGTTTTCGTTTCCGGGGGACTCGGCAAACTCGGGTGACGCACCGTAGACCGCGGCCGACGACGCGTAGATGTAAGGTATGCGATGTTCGAGGCAACGCCCGAGCAGGCGCTTCGAATAGTCGTAGTTGTTCCGCATCATGTAGCGGCCGTCCCATTCGGTTGTCGTCGAACAGGCGCCCTGATGCAGAACGGCCTTTACGTTGCCGATAAAACCGGGGGAATCGATGCGCTCGAGGAAATCGTCTTTGTCGAGATAATCGGCGATCGCCAGATCGCTCAGATTGGCGAACTTGTGGCCGTCGCTCAGATCGTCGACAACAACAACGTTGTCGTGACCCTTCTCCAGCAGCAGCTTGACCAGGTTGCTGCCGATAAAACCGGCGCCGCCGGTGACGATCAACATACGATTAACCTGCGGTCAGCACATACGATCGGCGCGCGCCGAGTTCAGTCCGAATCGCCAACCAGCACATACACCGCACCGCAGTACGGGCATTTCGCCGTGCCGGTGGCTTCGATGGGAAGGTAAACCTTCGGATGCGAATTCCATAGATACATGCCGGGCATCGGACAGGACAGCGGCAAATCTTTGTGCCTGACTTCATAGCGATGCTGGGCGTTGGCGGCGATCAGGTCCTGATCGACGGTTCCACTCCTTGCGGTCACGGTTTCCCCACGGCGAATGTGTTCGAGATCCGCGATTATACGCAATCGCCCGTCGCCCGGTCACCACCGCGAGGCAGCGCAATCGCCAGATACCGCGCTCGTCACGAACCGAGATAGCGGTCCCAGGAGCGGCGTACGTCCGTTATCGCCGTGGAAAACTCACCCGCGGGGACGAGGGGCGGCTCACCGTTCAGGCTCAGGCGGTGCTCCCGGCGCCTGAAATTGCGGTAGTGATCCTGCAGCAGGGTCGCCTCCCGGCTGTCGAGGATGCCGGCAGCCGCCAGCGCGTCGAGTTGCCGAACGTTGTCGCTGAACTCGATGAGATCCGGGTGCGCTTCGGCATTGTCGAGCAGCAGATACTGGACGATGAACTCGATATCGCCGAGCCCGCCGGCGCCGTGCTTGAGATCAAAATGCTCGCTGTCGCTACGATCGAGTTCGCGGCGCATGCGCTGGCGCATGTCCCGCACCTCCTCTCGCAGCGATGCCTGCCCGGCGCGGGCGCGGAGCGTCGACTCCCTGACGTCGGCGAAACCCGCCGCTATCTTTGCGCTGCCGGCCACCACGCGCGCGCGCAACAACGCCTGATGCTCCCAGGTCCATGCCTCTTCCGACTGATAGCGCCGAAACGCGTCGAGGCTGCTGACGAGGAGCCCCTTGCGGCCGCTGGGGCGAAGCCGCGTATCGATTTCGTACAGGATGCCGGAGCGGGTCCGCGTGGTCAGAAAGTGAATCAGCCGGCGCACCAGCCGGGAAAAGAACACGGCATTGTCGATGGGCCGCTCGCCGTCGGTTTGTTGCCGCGTGCCGCGCGAGTCGTTCAGAAAAACCACATCGAGGTCGGAACCGTAGGACAGTTCGAGTCCGCCGAGTTTGCCGTAAGCGACGACCGCAAAACCGGCTTCGGTCGCATCGCCGTCAACCACGCAGCCCGGCACACCGTAGCGCTTCGTCAGCTCCTTCCACGCTATCTCGAGCGTCGCTTCGAGGACCGTTTCGGCCAGGAAACTCAGCGCATCGCTTACTTTCATCGTGTCGAGCTGGCCGTTGAGGTCAGCGACGGCAATCCTGAAGACCGTGGCCCGCTGGAACTGCGCGAGCGTCTCGATGGCTATTTCGGCATCCTCGTCCGAAACCCGGTCGAGGCGCTCGCGCGCCTCTCTGGAAAGCGCCGATTTGGACAATCCCTCACCCGCCACTCGCAGGTCGAGGAGCTCATCGAGCAGCACGGGCGAACGCGTGAGTTCGTCGGCGATGTAGCGACTTTCGCGACAGAGTTCGATCAAGCGATCGGTCGCCTGCGGATTTTCGAGCAGGAGCGCAAGGTACGCGCTACGGCGAGTCACGGCCGCCACGATACCGAGAATCCTTTGCAGCGTCCGCTCTGGCGCGTCACCCTCCGCGACCCGCTCGATCAGGTGCGGCAGCAGCCGGTCGAGCCTTTTTTGCGCCGTCGCGTCGATCTTCACGCAACAGGGATCCTGGCGAAAAGCCCGAATCAGCGGCGCCAGGTCGCCGGCGTCGTCAGGCAGCGCGTCGCGCCACTCCTGCTCGCCGGCGTTACCGGTCCACAGCTCGGCGTAACCGCCGTGTTTGCCTGCCGAGGGTTCAGCGCCGAACGCCAGGCTGGCGAAGCGTTCGCTCACGGACGCGCGTACCGCGTCGAGCCGTGCAAGAAACCCGGACCAGTCGGTTTCGCCGAGAGCCAGCAGCAGCCGGGCGCGATCCAGCGGATCTTCCGGCAGCTCGTGCGTCTGCCGGTCGCGAATCGCCTGAACGGCGTTTTCCGCTCGCCGCAGATAACGATAGGCGTTCTGCAATTCCTCGCAGTCCCTGCTACTGAGCATGCGGCTATCGGCCAGCCGCGGCAGCACCTCGAGCAACGGCGCCCTCGCAAGGTCGGGTCGCGAACCGCCGCGCAAGAGCTGCAATGACTGCACGATGAACTCGATTTCGCGGATACCGCCCGGACCGAGTTTCAGATTGTCCTTGAGGTCCCGCCGCTCGACTTCGGCTGCAATCATTGCGTGCATTTCCCGGAGCGACTCGAAGATGCCGTAGTCGAGATAGCGCCGATAGACAAACGGCTGGATCAGTTCATCGAACAGTTCGCGCCTCTGCGGCTCGGACAGATCCGGACCCACGACGGATGCCTTGATGTAGGCATAACGCTCCCATACCCGGCCGTGCTTCAGGAGATAGTCTTCGAGCGCCGCAAAACTCGTGACCGGCGGGCCGCTGTCGCCGAACGGCCGGAGGCGCGTATCGACGCGAAACACGAAACCGTCGCCCGTGACCTCATCGAGCAGGCTGACCACCTGCTGCGACAGGCGGGTAAACCAGGTCTCCGCGCTGACGGCTTTCCGGCCGTTGCTCTCGCCGTTGCCCGAATAGAGGAAAATGACGTCGATGTCGGAGGAGAAATTCAGTTCTCCGCCACCGAGTTTGCCCATGCCGAGCACCGCAAACACCGGCGAGCTGCCGTCCGCGGCGACAATGTCGCCAAACCGATCGCGAACCTTTCGCTCCGAGTAACGGACGGCGGCGGCGAGTGCTCTGCTCGCGAAGTGCGACCAGTCCGCAAGCGTCTCTTCGAAGCGCTCGGGCTCGAGGACTTCGCGTGCGATCATCGCCGTCAAAAACCGGGCGCGATAATGCCTCAGTTCACGCTTCACGACGTCCGGGCCATCGTCGCTTGCGCCGAGTGTGGTGAGGAACGCAGCCACCTCGTCCCGCGCGGGCGGCATCAGCGGATCCGCCCAGTCCTCGTCGTATTGCTCCCAGTGCCGAATCAACGTTGCCGCCGCCACTTCGCTGACGACCGCGACGCGCAGCAGATCGGCCGTCAGCGGCCGGGCGTCGTGGCGATCCGTAAACCGGCTGAGCCAGTCGCGGCCCGTCTCGCGCAACGGCTCCGGCAGGCCCTCCACCAGCGCCTGTATTTCGCGTTCGTTCATTCAGGCCCTTTTACTCACTCTCCACGCGAGTCTACCGGTACACTGGCGCCAGCGTACAAAGCTTACCTGCCTTTATGAGCGCCAAACTCCTTGTTGTGTACCACAGCCAATCCGGTTCGACCTCGAAAATGGCGGCGGAGGTCATTGCCGGCGCACGCGATCCGGAGGTCGACGTCGAGGTTCGGGCTTGCGATGCACTGACCGCAACAGCTGACGACCTCTTGTGGTGTGACGGCTTCATCCTCGGCACGCCGGAAAACTTTGGCTACATGAGCGGCGGACTGAAGCTGTTTCTGGATCGCGTGTTTTACGACTGCGTCGACAAGATCGACGGCAAGGCCTACGCACTGTTCGTGCGGGCGGGCAACGACGGCCGCGGCGCCATCGACAGCGTGCAGCGGATTCTGAAGGGGCTCAACGTCAGGGAAGTGCAGGCACCCCTGCTGTTTGCCGGCGAATTCGACGAGACGCGCCTGCCCGAGTGCCGCGAGCTTGGCCTGACCCTCGCGGCCGGTCTCGAAGCGGGCATCTTCTAGTCGGGTTTTTCCAGTCGGGCGTTCTAGCCGGCTTCGGCGAACCGGACCTCGAGTTCGGCCAGCACGTCGTCGAGCGGGACGGGTTTGCTCACGGCGTGACCCTGCGCAAAGTCGACGCCGATCCGCCGCACAAGATCCATCGATTCGGCGGTCTCGACGTATTCCGCCACGGTCTTGAGCTGC
Organism: Woeseiaceae bacterium; assembly: GCA_028289545.1. Classification (GTDB taxonomy): domain Bacteria; phylum Pseudomonadota; class Gammaproteobacteria; order Steroidobacterales; family Woeseiaceae; genus UBA1847. The sequence continues at coordinate 4,978 of JANQPG010000072.1, read as the reverse complement.
ATGACCTTGGCCACCTGCGTAATCGCGGTCACCATCGATTCGGAGATGCGGTTTTCGGCAATATCGCGGATGAAGCTACCGTCGATCTTCAGCACGTCGACACGGAAGCTCTTGAGGTAGGCAAACGAGCTCAGACCCGCGCCAAAGTCGTCCAGGGAAATGGTGCAGCCCCGGTCGTGCAGAGCGTCGATCAGGTTTTGCGCCTTGGCAAGGTTCCTCACGGCGGCGGATTCCGTCACCTCGAAACCGATACAATCGGCGGACAAACCGGTGGCGTTGAGTTCTTGCTCGACGAAACCCAGAATTTCGTCGTCGCTCAGGGACTGGCCGGAGAGGTTGACTGAAAAAAGCGCCTTGCCGCCTTCGACCAGTCCGCGCGCACGCGCCAGCCTGGCGGCTGTGGCCGAAATCACCCAGCGATCGATTTGCGGCATCATGTTGTAGCGTTCGGCGGCCGAGAACAACGCCTTCGTCGGCACCGGCTCGCCGTCGCTGCCTTTCATGCGCAGCAGTATCTCGTAGCGCGGTCTGCCCGGGCCCGGCCCGAGCGTTGCGATGGGCTGCGCAAGCAGGTCGAACGCATCGTCGTCCAGCGTTTGCTGGATTTGCGCCACGAGCAGCATGTCGTCCTGGCGGCGGATGATGCTCTGGTCCGCATCGTCGAACACCTCAATACGATCGCGACCGTGATCTTTGGCCGCCTCGCAGGCCATGCGCGCGCTCGTCAGCGCCTTGCGTTCGTCCGACCTCGAGGTGCCGCATTCCGCAATGCCCACGCTGATCGTAACCTGCAGCGTCTTGTCACCCTCGAGATATCGCAAATCCTGGCTGCTCTCGCGGATCGACTGCGCGAGCTGCATGGCGGCATCACCATCAGCGTGCGTCATGAGTATGCAGAAATCGTCGCCCGTCAGCCGTGACAACACGGCACTCTTCGGCAAGTTGGCTTCGACCAGTCGCGCAAACCGGATGATGACTGCATCGCCGGCCGCCCGGCCGAAGGTATCGTTGACGAGCTGCAGATTGTCGAGATCCAGGTAGACGAGCTGGTGCGGCAGCGCGCCATGCTTGAGCTCCCCCCAGGACTCCGCGAGTTGCGCTTCGAAACCGGCGCGGTTCATGAGTCCGGTCATTGCGTCGAACGACTGCTCGATGACGTATTCGACCTTGCGGACAATGTGCGACATGAAACGTCGGTGGCTATCGTTGAACGGCTCGCTGTTGACCCGGCCCAGCTGCGCCAGCACGCCTTCGACCCCGCCGGACTTGTCGAGCAGCGGCGAAACGAGGGTTTGATAACCCTGCTCCTCGGCGTTTTGTGAGCCCTCGACCGCGGGAATCTCGAAAATCACGGGCGCGCGGCGGCCCTCGAGTTTCGGCAGTATCTGATCCAGAAGATAGCGATCCATAACCTTGCGGTTGACGTTCTTCCACGACGAATGTGTGGCGCTGATGCGGATACGTTTGGAGGGAATCAACAGCACGCTGTAGGCAATCGACAAGTGCCTGCCGCTTTGGCCGACAAGCTGGGCAAGCCCTGCATGACTGCGCGAGGCGCCGTGCACCCTCTCATCGACCTCGTAGACGAGCGCAAGCTCTTTCTCGAGTCCGGCGACGCGATGGTTTAGCGCTTGCAGACTGTTGCCGATCAGCAGAGATTCGCTAATGACGTCGAGTGCCGGCGCCAGCACCTGACGCAGCAAACTGGGATTGAACCAGGACGATTTGCCGGCGTTGCGGGAAAACACCACGACGAGATGCCCAAGTCCGGTTCCGGCATCGTTGCGTGCTTCGAGTATCAGGAGCGTCCGGCCGGATTCCAGCGTGCGCCGCACATAGGACGCGTCGGAATCGGTAAAGACCTGGCGCGGCAAACCGGCCATGAAGCTATCGACCTCGTAGTCGTCCGCCCCGTCGCTGCTCCACACGCACTCGCGCGCCGGGCTGTAGAAGCAGAACACCTGTGCCCGCGGCACCAGCGACTGCAACAAAGCCTGGGCTTTGCCGATACTGTTCTGGGTTGTCTGGTTCTGCGGTCCGGCAGCCAAGGCTTGCTCCGCCATCTATTGCAGGCGAAACCATGCCAAGAAGCCCCCCAGCGCGCTGTGAGCCAAGTCTCAGCGACACAAAACCCTTAGAAAATAGCAGCATATGGGCCCATGCGGCAAAATCGAACTCGCCGCAAAGGCCCAAACACGATTTTCCGGTTTAGAGCGCTTCCAACCAGTCGTCGTCCGAACCCTCGTTGACGCCCTCGAACAACGGCGTCGACAGGTAGCGCTCCCCGGTGTCGGGCAGCATCGACAACACCACGCTGCCCGCGGGCGCTTCCTCGGCAATCTCGAGCGCCGTCGCGAGCGTTGCGCCCGCGGAAATACCCGTGAAGATACCTTCGCGCGCGGCAAGATCCCGGGAAACTTCGATGGCTCTCTCGTCGCTGACGGCGCGCAGATCGTCGTAGATCTCCCGGTCGAGAACGTCGGGAATAAAATCGGGCGTCCAGCCCTGAATCTTGTGCGGGTTCCACTCGGCACCGGCGAGCAGCGCCGCGCCGGCCGGCTCGGTCGCAACAATCTTGAGGTCCGGGCGTGCTGCTTTCAGCGTCCGGCCGGCACCGGTCATAGTGCCTCCCGTGCCGTAGCCCGTAACCCAGTAGTCCAGTCGACGGCCCGCAAAATCACTCAGGATCTCCGGCCCCGTGGTGGCGGCATGGTATTCGGGGTTGGCCGGGTTCTCGAACTGCCGGGTAAGGAACCAACCGTGTTTTTCGGCAAGCTCCTCCGCTTTGCGGACCATGCCGGTACCGCGCTCCGCGGCCGGCGTCAGGATGACCTTGGCGCCGAGCCCTCGCATGATCTTGCGGCGTTCCACCGAGAAGGATTCCGCCATCGTGGCCACGAACGGATGGCCCTTCGCAGCACACACCATTGCGAGCGCAATGCCGGTATTGCCGGAGGTTGCCTCGACGACGGTCTGGCCCGGCTTGAGCACTCCCCGTTTCTCGGCGTCGAGGATGATGGCGTACGCCAGGCGATCCTTGACGGATGCCATTGGGTTGAACGCTTCGACCTTGACGTAGACATCCACGTTATCCGGCGCAAGGCGATTGAGTTTGATGACCGGGGTGCGCCCGATGGTTTCGAGAATATTGTTGTAAATCATGTTGTCCCCTAATTTAAGACTGGAGCCTGTGTCTCAGCCAGTGTGAGACTAGCTCTCGCTAGCTGCCGAGACCCGCCCGGCCAGCCTGCACGTACGTATGGTCGCCGGCGGATGCAGCCGACGGGCTGTGCTGCGACAAATCGATCGACAGCTCGTCCGCGACGCCGCGGCTTGCCACGGCACCGATCAGCAGCAGCGCCGGCGCTTCCACACGATGCGCCTTCGCCAGCAAGTTTAGCTGACCCAGCGTACCGCGAATGACACGTTGTTCGGGGGTTGTGCCGCGCTCCACAATTGCGATAGGCGTGTCGGCCGGGCGGCCATGTTCGATGAGCCGGGTCATCAGGTCGGGGAAACGACGGACACCCATATATACGGCAAGGGTTTGCCGGTCGCGAGCCAGCGAGGGCCAGTCCAGCGTATCCACCGAATCTTTCCCGTGCGCCGTCAGGAGGACCAGCGATTGCGCGGCATCGCGATGCGTCAGCGGTATCCCCGCTGCGGCGGCGCAACCCGCCGCTGCGGTAATGCCGGGAATCACCTGCCAGGACAGACCGGCCGCCGTGAGCGCCTCCGCCTCCTCGCCGCCGCGGCCGAAGATGAACGGATCGCCACCTTTGAGCCGGCATACGCGTTTGCCGCTGCCGACGAGTTTGACCAGGAGTTCGTTGATGCTCTCCTGGCTGTTTGCCCGGCAGCCGGGCGTCTTGCCGACGGAAATGCGTTCGGCGTCACGACGCGCAAGCGCCAGCACCTCGTCGCCGACCAGGCGATCGTGAACAATGACGTCAGCCGACTGCAGCGCGTGCAGCGCCTTCAAGGTCAGCAGTTCGGGATCGCCCGGGCCGGCGCCCGTGAGCCAGGCGATGCCCGGACGGGCGGCAAACTCCGCGGCATCGTCAAGCAGCGACTCGATTTCAGCTTCGGCGCGCTTGACGTCACCGGACAGCGCCGCGCTCGACGCGGGACCGTCGATCACCGATTCCCAGAAACGGATGCGCGGCGACAGCGCCGGCAGGGCGGCGATCACGCGCTGCCGATATCGCCGCGCAAGCCCGGCCAGCGTGCCGAGCCTGGCCGGCAGGCTCGCCTCGAGACGCTCGCGAATGCGCCGGGCAAGAACGGGCGCTGAGCCGCCGCTCGACACGGCAACCAGCACGGGGCTTCGGTCGACGATCGCGGGCGTAATGTAGCTGCAGTTCTCCTGGCGATCGACCGCGTTGCAGAATATTCGCCGCGCGCTGGCGTCCGCGTACACACCGGCGTCGACATCGGCGTCAGCCGTTGCGCTGATCACGAGCCATACACCATCGAGATCCTCGGGGACGTAGGGCCTGCCGACATGCCTCAGGCTGCCTGCAGCCGCCAGCGCCGCAATGCTGTCACCCACGGCGGGTGCAACCACCGTCACGTCGGCACGAGCGGCGAGCAGCAGGCGCACCTTTCGCGCCGCTATTTCGCCCCCGCCGACGACGAGACAGGGCTTGCCGTCAAGATCGAGAAATGCCGGGAAATATTCCATTTTGGTGTCACCGGAAACTTTCAAACGAAACCGGATATCACTATATCGGCGATTCTAAGCGTCTAAAAAGACGGTGTTTTTCTGCTGTTATGCCTCTATGTTATATAAGCTGGCTCAGTTGCTGCGCTGTTTGCGTACAAGCGTGCTCTTTTTGCCACTGGACGGAGTTTTATAGACCGTTTGCTTATTTGCAGGGAAATCGGAAACGAATGCTCATAACGGCGGTCGTAATGTAAAACCCGGAGAACCGGGTGCATGTGGGGAGCATGCGGGGACCCATGAAACTACAACAAC
>JANQPG010000041.1 GCA_028289545.1 Woeseiaceae bacterium | reverse complement strand
GGTCAAGACGCCGGTGTCCGATCACGCCATGTACGTGACGATCAACGACATCATCCTGAACGAAGGCACCGAGCACGAGAAGCGCCGGCCGTTCGAGATCTTCATCAACTCGAAGAACCTCGACCACTATCAGTGGATCGTTGCGCTGACGCGGATTATCTCGGCCGTGTTCCGCAAGGGTGGCGACGTGGCGTTTCTCGTCGACGAGCTGAAAGCCGTGTTCGATCCGCGCGGCGGTTACTGGCAGCCGGGCGGCAAGTTCATGCCGTCGATCATTGCCGAACTCGGCTACATCGTCGAAAAGCACCTGCAGACGATCGGCATGCTGGCCAACGTCGAACTCGATGAGCACCAGCGGCGCATGATCGAGGAAAAGCGTGCCGAGTTCGAAGAGTCGAAGAAACAGCAGGACGCCTTCTCCGACGCCGAGTACCCGGAAGGCGCACAGCTCTGCACCAAGTGCAACACGGCGGCGGTAATCATGATGGATGGCTGCATGACCTGTCTGGCTTGTGGAGACAGTAAGTGCGGGTAAGCGCCGCCGTCGAGTAATGTGAGGGTAGCCAGCAGAGCGGTCCCGCCACGGAAGCTGCGATACCGGTTTCCGTGGCGGTCTTTGCGCTACCTCCTTCAATCCGCCTGTGGCGGCTCCCGGACATGAAAAATGGTCCGGTCGAGATACCACTTACCGGCGGGCGGACGACCACGGGCATCGTTCGCGTGGGCAATACGGTACGCAGACCCGCTACGGCCAATTCAGAGTTTGTGCATCGCCTGTTGCAATACCTCGCAAAGCAAGAGTTCGGCGGAGTTCCGGAGTCCCTGGGCAAGGACCAGCGTGGGCGTGACGTATTCACCTTCATCGACGGTGAGGTGCCCGCAGATCTTTCGGTTTTCGAGGGCTCGATTCTTCGCATTGCGGCGTTACTGATTCGCTCCTTTCATGACGCCAGCTCCGGGTTTGTGACTTCGCAATCGGCAGATCCTGCTCGGAGCGTGATCTGAACGATCGAAGAAGAGCGCGCTAGCCGTAGGTGTTCGACCTGAGGAAATGGGGATTGCGGCAACCCGCGGAGTTGAGCGATCGTCATACGGCCAGTCTCTATGTGTATCTGAATTGAGACGACTGAAGCGCCACCCGCTACGGCCAGATTTCTTTCCTGGCGCACGTGCTTGTCGCTTGTCCCCATGCTTGAACTTGCCGTTTATGGGCTGTCCTCCGAATCCGGCACGTATTCGAGAATGTCGCCCGGCTGGCAGTCGAGGACGTCGCAGATTCTCTCGAGTGTCGAAAACCGGACGCCTTTGACTTTTCCCGTGCGCAGCAAGGACAGGTTTTGCTCGGTGATGCCCACTTCGTGGGCGAGTGCTTTGCCCTTCATCTTCCGTTTGGCCAGCATGACGTCCAGATTGACTTGAATTGGCACGACGGAGACCTACACAAACTGCCGGTTTTCGGTCTCGAGTCTTGCACCTTCGATCAGTAGATTGCTGACGACCCAGAATACGAGCGCCAGCGCAATCATCCGGACCTCCGTACTGCCCACGGAAATCGACAGCATCTTGTTCCCGGGGCCGTGATTCGCGGACAGCAGCACGGTCATCAGCGCAAAGTGCACCGGTTTCATTAGCGCCTGGATCAGTAACAGGATCGAGAACCGACGCAGGTCGCGGCTGTTGGCAATGTTGAAAAGCTCGCCGCGGGCAAAGTTCGCAAACGGCCGTCGCAGGAAATACAGCCCGATCAGTCCGATGCTCATGTACAGAAAGGTGACCACGCCCAGGCTATACCACTGCCAGCCCGCCACGGTGCCCCACTCGATAGGCAGACGAATACTCTTTTGAGTGAACGCCGCAAAGGCCTGGATGTTCAGGAAATAGTAGAGCGCAGCCAGGGGAACGGCGATCAGGAGCGCTGTGCAGCTCCAGGAAATGAGTAGGGAGAACTTACGTGTCATGCCACAAGCCTGTTGAAATCCTCATTGAACAGCTATAAATTATCGTAAAACAGTAATTATAGCAAGAGGATTAACCGTATGAAGCTCAGAAGCGTGGCCCTGTCCACAGCGCTTATCGCGTCATTTCTAATGCCCGGTCCGGCGTCGGCGCTCACGATGACTCAGTTTGTCAGCGTTTGCGAATCGTCCGGACTGGAATGCAGCGAACATCCGCTCCTGAACGCCTACGTCGGTGGCGCACTGGACCTGATTGCAATGCTGGATGAGGAAACCGACTATCTTGCCGAGGTCTACTGCAAGCCCACCAGGGAGCTGTTCGACGTGCCGGCGATCATTCGCTACATGGAGAAACACGGCGCCGAGTATGCCGACAAGAACGCCATGTTGGTGATGATCCGGTACTTTGAAGAAGAGGGCGGCTGCTGAATGGGCATGCAGCGTGTGCTCATTGCACTATTGATTGTCGTATCGCTGTGCGCATGCACGTCGCGGGAGCTGTACGAAGCGGCCCAGGAACGCCAGCGGCATGAATGCCGCAGCGGCCCGCTGTCCGATTACGATCGCTGCATGGAGCGGGCAAACGAGAGCTACGACAGCTACCAGAGAAACAAACGGCAAGTCGAAGAGGACCAGAGAAACGGCAACCTCTGACGACGCGGTACGCGGCCCTTATTCAGCGCGCCGATACACCACCACGCCGTCTTTTATCGTGTACAGCACGCGAGAAAACGCCGTGATGTCGGAGGCGGGGGGGTCGTCGTAGATTACGATGTCGGCTTGTGCGCCAGCGGCCAGACGAGCGCTCTCATCAGCGAATCGCCCGGATGGCGCTGTCGTCAGGGACGCAAGTATGTCATCGAACGACATGCCGGCTTTGTGCATGAGTCGATACTCCTCCGTGGGATCGAACTCGTTCATGTAGCCGACGTCGGTACCGAAGATGATCTCTCCACCGGCGTCAAAATACTCCGCCAGCTGACCCACGCCGAGATTCTGAAACGCCTGAGTCGCTTGCCGTGGTGCGCCGGCGCGTTCCAGTTCGAATCGCCAGAGCTTAAGCGTCGGGACCAGTGCAACGCCGTTCGCCCTCATTGTCGCGATCACGTCGGAGCCGAGCGGCCCGGCCTGCGGTGCAGTGTGCGCCAGGACGTCGACGCCGTTTTCGACGGCAATGACGAAGCCCGTCCTGTCCGTAGGGTGCGAGAACACGAAGGATCCCCGGGCGTGCGCAGCATCGGCGATGGCTTGAACGACGTTCGGCGGCAAGTGAATCGTGTTGCCCGGCCCCTGAAACGACCCCGAGAAGATTTTGATACCGTCCGCGCCAGCGTCCAGCACCGCGGCCACCATGGGGGCAGCCTGCTCCGGTCGGGCGACTTCAGGGAGCCTCAAGTTCGGTAAATACGAGGGTGTACCGTCCGTAAACACAAAACTCCCGCTGGCCGTGAGGATCTTCGGTCCCCGCAATTCACCCTTGTCGATCCTTTCCCTGAGCGCCAGCGTGCTTGCCAACTCCGATCCTGTATCGATGACCGTCGTGAAACCGTACCTTAAGAACATGTCCGCGAGCATCTGTTCGCTCGAGTCCGCGATTCGCGGGTCCGTAAAGTGAACGTGGCTGTTCCACAGGCCGGCGGAGGCAGCCCGGCCGCCGGCGTCGAGGGTCTCCCTGCTGTCGCGCGGCGCGCCTGGGTAAATCGCGCTGATTCTGCCGTTGCGAATCGACAGGTTTGCCGCCTCGATCGGCGGTTCTCCCGGTCCCGGATACACGGTCACGTTAGTAATCGTGAGGTCTTCAGTGACTCGGGGAGCAGGCGAGCAGGCCTGAAGCAATAGAAGCAACAGCAAGTAGCTGAACCATGAGCGGCGCCAAATCCTGTTATTCATCGAATGCCGTGGGAGGGATTACGACCGCAATATCTTGTCCATCGCCTTACCCCTGGCGAGTTCATCGATCAGTTTGTCCAGATAGCGAAGCTCCCGCATGATCGGCTCTTCGACGTCTTCAACGCGGACACCGCAGACTACACCCTTGATCAACGTGCGGGCAGGATTTAGCTCTGGCGCGTCGGAAATGAAGCTTTCCATGTCCGTTTTACTGTCCAGCAGCGTCTCCAGGGACTTCCGGCTGTGGCCTGTCAGCCAGCAAATGATCTCGTCGACCTCCGCTCGGGTACGGCCTTTTTTCTCAGCCTTGTTCACATACAGCGGATAAACGCTGGCGAAGCTCATTGAATAGACCCGGTGTTTTGTCATGGTGGCTACTCCGATGAGTGCTCTTGGTGGTGACTAACTAGTGGGCTCCGGCCGCATCATCGCGATCCATGCAGCGTTATCGTAGAACGCCTCCACGATTGAATAGATTACATGAAAGCCGTTCTGGCCATTAGCGAATAGCGTCATTCCAAACTCCCGCTCCGGGACGTAGAAAGCGAGGCTCCGTAGTCCATCATTGCCACCGGTATGGAACAGGACACGTTCGTTCTGAAACTCGTAGACGTTCCAGGCGATACCGTGCCCAGCCGTGCTGGGGCAAAGCTCGCTCGCCAGCGGTTTGCCCGAGCAGATGGCTTCCGCCCGGTTCCGGGCGATACGAAAGCGCTCGTTGGCAAGCTCCGGGCGCAAAGCACCCGCCTCCATTGCGAACAGCATAAAACGGGCAAAATCCGCGCTGGTAGTCCGCAGATCGCCGGCAGCGTTGGGTTCGCGATACACGAACGGTGCCCGGAAGCGGCCGTCAGCATAGAAAGGTGCGGCGAGGCGATCGGTGAACCACGGCCTTTCAACGAACGACGAGTTCTCCATACCAGCAGGCTGGAAAACATACTCATCGGCCAGCGATTCGAAGGCTGTGCCGAGCTTGCTCTCCAGGAACCGTCTGACGTATTCGAATCCCTCGCCCGAGTATCCGTACTGCTCCCCCGGCCCATGAAAAAAGCGCAAGACGCCGTCCGAGTAGGGTGGGCGACGCCAGTTTTTGAAGCCTGTCGTGTGTGTAAACGCCAAGCGAGGTGTCAAGTCACGGTGACGCGGATCGCTTTGCAGGTCCGGGTCTATCCAGAACTTGGACATCGATTCGTCGAGGTCTGCCTTGCCTTCGTTCATCAACTGCATGAACAGCTCCGCGGTAACCAGCTTGGTCAGCGAGGCCGCGTTGTAGAGCGTGCCGTTGTCCGCCCAATGATGAGCGTTGCGGCGGCCGACAGTGCGTGTCCACTGAATTTCTCGATTGCGTATCACGCTGACCTGAACGCTGGGTACTGAGAACTGCTCTAGCAGATCTGGAACGCCAGCGGGCAGTTTGTCGACACGTTGTAGCGCCAACGGATAAGACACCGCATTTCCGATGCGCTTGCGCGTGGGGCGTTCCTGCGCCGTGAGGTAGCCCCTGAGAACGTCCCCGTCAGGGGCCAGCGTGAACTTCAGTCCGTGTGTGTAATCCGCAGTCTCGCCGGCGTCCAGGCTGGAGCCGCGCAGCATGAGACTGAACAAGCCATTAGACTGACTCCGCACCCGTGCGGAGGAAAGAGATTTTCCTTGCAGCTCTCCACTCTTGAGTCTTCCGTCCTCCGTAAACTCCATTGCCAGCGCAAGCGGCTTGTTGTCTTCGAGCTCGACTTCTCCCAGCCAAAGCCCCTCCAGGGGTCCCATAGGTCCCGAGTCGTCAGCCGCGAAGAGTTCGGGCTGGAACTCTCGCAACAAGCGGACTGTCGGGAGCCACGAATCGCCGCTCCCGTTCATCAGAAAGACAACAGCAACTCCGGTACGCGGCACAAACATCAGGCGTGCGGACACCCCGGGCATTCCGCCGCTGTGATGAACGATGGTTTCACCGTCCTTGTTCCAAACCGAAAAGCCAAGGCCGTAGCTATCCTCGTTCTCCGAGGGTGGCCACATCTGTGACGAACTGGTCGAAGAAATGATGCCATCGGCGTCGTCCGTTGAAACGAGTGCATTGGCGAAACGCAGGAGGTCCGTTGCCGTGGCGAATACGGCTGACGCCCCGCGATGATCAAAATCGTAGAACGGCACAGGCTCATCGAAGTATCGATAGCGCTCGGCAACCGGTCCTCTTGCCCTTTGCTCCGGGGGGACAAATGCGGCAGTCATTTCGGCCGGAGAGAAGATTTGCTCCCGCAAGAACGATGGGTACGCCTGTTTGGAAACGTGCTCGATGATGAGCTCGAGCAGTCCATAGCCGATATTTGAGTATTCGAATGCCTGACCCGGAGGGAGCATCGCGCGACCGTATCGCCGGACGAACTCGGTTTCGGGCAGCGGCTTCTCCCGGTCAGCGTAGTAGAACTTGTAGTGGCGTGGAAGACCGCCGGTGTGGTTCAGCAACATGCGCACAGTGACATCGTCGCCGTCGCCAAAACTCGATTGCAGCGGCGTGGGTAGATAGCGATTGGCCGGCGCGTCCAGATCGATCTTGCCTTGATCAACCAATCGCAGGATCGCCGCTGCCGTGATCGGTTTTGTCACCGAAGCGATGGAATAGGCGGTGTCGATCGTGGCGAGTCGACGTTGGGAAACGTGCGCGTAGCCAGATGCAAAGGACCAGACGATCTCGCCATCGATTGCTACGGCGGCCACGCCAGACGGTGCATTGCTCTCGATGATGTGGTCGTGAAGATAGGCTTCGAGTTCTCGGTATTCGACCGCATGGACAGCACCAGCGCCGAGGAGGAAAACGTAGAGACAGAAGAACCGCATGTGTGGCTCCGATCGGATGACGGGCGGAGTGTAGCGGAGCGAAATGAATATAGAAGGCAGAAAACGTCGATAGAACTGCGGATTTTGCTAGAATTTTTCTCAAATCGACGGAAAAGGGCCTACAAGTGGACCATTTTGATCAAGCCATCTTGCAGATAGTCCAGGAAGACTGTTCGCTCGGTTACGAGACCATCGCCGAAAAGGTGGGCCTGTCCGCTAGCGCTGTCCGGCGCAGGCTGGTCAACCTCAGGAGATCGGGTGTCATCATCGCCGAGCGCGCCATTGTTGATCCATCGCAGATTGGCGTTACGCTGATCGTCTCGGTGGCTCTGGACAAGGAGAACACGGCGACGTACCGACGCTTCAAAACGAAGTTTACAGACATCCCTGAAATCGCTCAGTGCTACATCGTCACCGGGCAATCCGACTTCATTCTGGTGGCCCACCTCAGAAAGATGGAAGACTACGAGACCTGGCTCGATGAGCATTTGCTTTGCGAGCCCGCCATCAAGCGCGTCGAAACCAACGTTGTTTACAGTCGCGTTAAATTCGAGACGGCTATATCGACGGCCGGATGGACGGAATCTTAGCCGTGGCTGTCAGTGGGTTGTATTTCGTCGTCATTCAGATGCGGGCTGATAGATCTGGATCAGGTTACCGCACGTATCCGCAAACACGGTCAGCGTTACGTCGCCGGCGGTCGTCGGCTCTGTCGAAAACACCACGCCGCGTTCGGAGAGTTTCAGAAACTCGGACTGAACGTCATCCACCTCGAAGGCGTTAATCGGTATCCCTTCTTCGAAAAGCGCCTCCTGGGAGGTGGCGGCGCGCCTCGCACAGTCGAGTCAGTCTGTGTCTGGTCAGCATTCAATGACGCCTTGTGTTGCAGAGCCAATCCGTTTTGGATTCAACCGGAATAGTTGTCCATGATCTCCCAGAGTCTTTGGGTTTCCTCTTCATGCTGCGGGTCTCCCTCAATCTCGTCCAGCCGGGACTGCAGCAGGTAGTACTCGTTCTCGCTCCGGATGTGTCCACGGTCGAGGACCTTGGCAAGGCGTTGTTTGTCCCGCTCGATGAACTCCGGGTATTCGGACGACAGTGCGTCGCGAAACGCGGACAATGCGGCCGATCGAATCTCCACGTCCTGAGCCGGCAGCATCATCGCGAGATCCCTGATGCCTTGCTCCATACCGGCGGCAATCTCCGAGCGCGTCACCGACGGTTCTTTCTTTTTGATCTCGTCGAAGTCGTCTTCCCCGGCTCTGCCGAAGAGTGTCGCCAGATACTGCATGCCGGGATGATCGATTGCCGAAAAATTTTCGCCGATCTTCTTGTTCAGCGCGAGTAGTTTGTCGTACTTGGTTTTTTTTGCAGGACTCATGAATCGCTCGAAGACAACAGGGCCGTGGATGCTTCGCCGCGCGCGCCGGTTAGCGACGCGGGTCGCAAGCCATTATTCTAGCGAGTCGGGTTCCGCGCTGCGAATGCCGTTGTTTTCGAGCGACACCAAAGCCGTCAAGGCTCCGGCTCGCAGGCTGGAGACGACCCCGACGACGACGCTATTGCGTCGGTCGCCGCCCGAGCGTTTACGGTGGGCCGCTTGCAGGGACTGAGCAAAACATACGTTTGCCCGTCCGACTGCAATACGGGTTTTCGGTAGATCCGTTTCGAAAACGGAGCCGGATCTCCGCAGTACAGGCCGTCGAATCGAGCGGAGCGGTATTCGCTCCACGACAAGGTCTGATCGCCGTCACAATCGGCCGGCTCGAAGTCTTTGCCGCTGCACCGCTGCCAGCTGTGCGAGTGTGGCCCGTAGTAGGCCATCCATTCCTGCAAGTCGACGTGCTGGTCGCCGTTTGCATCCATATGCCGGAAGAAATCGGAAGGACCGGACTCGCAGCCGCTGATAGCCGTGAGAGCAACGGCAAGGCTGGCCATTCGGGCGAACTCGATAGGCATAGGCTGCTCCGTGAGCCGGTGATCGATGTGCTTGCAGTTATCAGGCCAGAGTGGCGTAGCAAAGTTCACTGTTGTCCATGCTACATTTCCCGCCCTTATCCGCAGGGACACGCACATCTCGCGAGGAGAACATCATGTACAAATCTGTCGCCACAGTCGTCGCCGTCATGTTAACGACCGCAGCAGCCGGCCAGGAGGCCCAGAGCGCCGCCGGAGAGGTTATCGAGAGCGGAGGCCGTTCGGTTACGTTTACCGAAGACGTGCCGAAAGAGCGTACCGGTTATGACAGCCCCTGGCAGTATTCTCACGCCATCCGGGCGGGTGATTTTGTCTACATCTCGGGCATCGTTATCGGGGCCAGCCGCGACGACAACCTCCCGATCTCGAAAGAGCGCTTTCGCGAGTACACCGAAAGCGCGTTCGAAGGCATCGAGAGGTACTTGTCGACCGCCGACGCAAGCCTCGAGGGCATGGTGAAGATTAATACCTTCCATGTACTTGACGGGAACAGCACGACGCTCGATATCGCTGAACAAGCGCTGGTGATCGCCGAGACCAAAGCCAAATACGCCGTGGAGCCGCATCCCGCGTGGACGGCCGTTGGTACAAGCGGGCTGTTCAGCCCGCGCGGGATTGTGGAGATCGAGATGGTGGTGTACGCGCCGCTGGAGGGCTAGCGCTCCAGTCGAACCCACGAACGCTACCGTTGCGTCGTTCCTCACGTGTGTTCCGCAACAATGTCTGTCCACGTTCGTTCCAGCTCTCGCAGCAGGCCCGCAAATGCCTCACGTTCCGTTTTCAAGCGCCCCTGGTCGGCGGCGTCGGCGCTGGTCCAGGCACTGGTGACCTGCCTTTCGCTGGCCGATGCTTCCGCAACGCCATAAACGAAGCCGGTTCGGACGTCGACGAACACGGCGGACGCGGTTGTCGTGACCGCTGTTTCGCGGTCGCGCATGAGGCCAAGCGAGATGACGCTCAGGGGGCCAAACGACTTGCCGTCTACGCGATACGACGTATCCAGGGTAAACACGATAAGCACGTCGGCTCTGAGATTTGCGCTGGCGTTGCGCAGCTCGTCGATGCTGTTGAGGCGGGCCGGTATGAGCAAACGGCTCATAGGTGCAACACCGCGAACGCCGGGCCAGCGTGTCATGTCGTCGATATTGACGTCGGACATCAGCTCCCGGTTGGTGACGACAACGTATTCGCCGCCACCGTAGGTTTCGGCCGTACGCGATTCGTATCCCGGAGACTGTACCCGAGCGAACGAAACGGACGCCGGGAACGTGGCGGCGGCTTTGCGTGACATCAGTTCGCGGATGTCGGCCGACTGGATGCCGGTCAGGTCGACGGGGCCTCCGGGTGTCGTGTAAGACGCGCAGCCGGACAGGCCGAGCAGCGTCGCTGCAAGTATCTTCAACAAAAATGCTCGTCCGTTCATACAGGGACTCCTCGTAATGTGTTGTTCTAGTTGCTTGAAGGGGTCTGCGCGGCCGCGTCCTCGATCGGCGCGTCTGGACGATCTTTTTCCGGCCTGGCCGATCGCTCGTACCAGTCGATCCTGCGGGTCAGATACATGATGGCGGCCAGCACGACCCACAGCCCAACGGAACCCGCGAGCAGGGCATAGGTTTCGGCTTTGAGGGTCATGTACAGGAACGCGTACAGCGCAAAGGCCACGCTGCCGATGATCAGCGTGCGCCGGCGGGTGCCGAGGACCGCGCGGCTATAGCCCACGATCAGCCCGCTTGCTGCAAGGGCGCTCAATAGATAGGACCAGCCGAAACCCGTGTGTTCGGCGAGCGCTATCAGCAGCAGGAAAAAGATGACGTTTGCCATGCCGACCATCAGGTACTGCAGCGGATGCAGCCTGAGGCCCGCGATCACCTCAAAGATGAAGTAGCTGACGAACGTCAGCACGATGAACAGAATGCCGTACTTGACGGATCTCAGGGTCAGCCGATACACACTGATCGGCATGTACAGCTCGACGCCGAACGCATCGCTGCGCGCTGAGTCGGCAGCGCGCGAGCCTTCGGTCCAGTGCGAGGGCAGGGAGCGGCCAATGCTCGACACTTTCCAGTCCGCCGTAAAACCTGCTTCGCTGACCTCTCGCGTCTCTGGCAGGTAGCTGCCGGCGAAGCTGGGTGTGGGCCAGCCCGATGTCAGGCTGGCGCGCGTGGAGTCGCCGAGCGGCAGAAAGTAGAGCGACTCGCTGCCTTTGATTTCCAGCACCGTGTCGAAGGACAGCTCATCGGCACGCGCCAGGTCCACGACGCCTCTGAGTGGCGCCTCGATCTGTGGCGGCAAGGCGTCGATACGCTGCCCGCCGGGCACAAAACTCGTCGACTGGCCGTTGACGTTTGCGGTCGGCGTGACCGTAATCGCGCGGCCGTCGCTGATGCCGAGGGCAATCGCAGCTTCCGACCAGTGGATGTTGTAGCCGCCGATCCCGAGTTTTTCGGGATCGACACCGTCGAAACGGGCTTTGAGCGCAACTCGCGCGGAATACACGGGCACCTTGTGTATCCCCCGGTAGCGGATTTCCGATTCGGCGGCGGCGTCTATGTCGAGCGTCTTCGGCAATATGTAGAGTTCGCGGCGATCGACCCGACGTTCGCCCCGCTCGTTTATGCGCACGAGATCGTAGGGCAGGATCAGCGCCGGACCCGCAATGAGCTGCGACTGTCCCCAGGTGCGCTGGATGTCCATCTTGGCCGTCAGATGGACGTTGCTGCGATCGTTGATGGTGTCGCGAACCATGCCGAGCGGGATCAACAGCACCAGGATCAGAAAGCCGATCGTCAGGATTTTGACCGATGCCGACTGCCGTAGTCGGGACATTACTTGCTGCATGCCGTTCTCCCTTTGTTATTGCCGGGAGATTGAAACGCCCGAATGTGCGAGCGCTGTGACTCAAAAAGGGCGAAAGATGGCAAGCAGCCAATGTGGACTTACGGACGATCGTCGGCCCGGGCCAACACAGGCCTACAAGGCGGAATCCTCGCGGTGGGGATCGAGCAGCACCAGCAGCAGCACCGAGGCTGTCGAAATGACAGCGGCAGTGAGGGCCAGCGGTAACAAACCGTCCTCGATCCAGGGAGCCACGGCTGCGGTTCCGCCCGCGGCGGCCAGCATGATGGCGAGGATGACGAGGGCCGAGCCTCGGGATCCGTTGCCGCCGGCGGCGAGCAATGCCTGGTAGAAACCGGCCGGGCCGCGTATTCCCAGGCCGAGGTTGACGAATGCAAAAAGGCACCACAGGCCGACAAGCGACGGCGTGCCGAAAATTGACAGGAGCAGTAAGCCCGCACACCCCAGTGCCGACAGGCTGGAGCCAATGAGAATCGTACGTTCGCTTCCCCACCAGCGATCAAAAACGCCCGTCATGTTAGCGGCTACCACGAACAGGCTGATACCGATGACCTGCATCACGATGAAATCGGACACATGGCCTCCAAGACTTGCTGTTATGACCTTGGGCGCCGAAAAGACGATCACGAGGATAGCGCCCAGCGTACACGCCTGGCTCAGGGCGTATCGAAGGAAACGCGGGTTGTCGAAAAGCTCGAGATAGCCTCCCGCCGCCGTGTCCAATCGGCCGAACCGCTGCCTGAAATCGGGCAGCGCAAACCAGAGGGCGCCCAGGACGGCAGCCACCGCCGCAACGACGTAGAACGACGACTCCCAGCCGAAGGCACTCAGCAATACGAGGCCAAAAATCGGCGCAATGGCAGGCGCAATCGATTCGATACTGCCAATCTTGCCGAGCATGGCGACCGCCTTTGGTCCCTCGTACAGCACTCTTGCCATGACGGGCGCGTACACGGCAGACGCCGAGGCGGCAATACCCTGGAAGAAACGAATCACCGACATTTCGACGAGCGATCCGGCTTGCGTCGCCGCCAGCGACAGCAGGGCCAGCGCGAACAGCGACACGATCAAGAGGTCCACAACTCGGTATCGCGCCCCCAGTTCGCCGAAAATCAAGAGCCCGGCGCCGGTTCCGAGCGCAAACGCGGCGAGCACCCACTGCGCGGACTGTACCGTGCCAGGAACGACGTCGGGAAGAATGGGTATTGCGGGCAGCACGAGGTCGGTTGCCGCCAGGCCGCAGACTGCGCCGATCGTCACCAGCACAATTGGCCACGCGGTGCGCTGAACGATCACGAGGCACCTCGGCGGGCAGCGAACGGCGCGCTCGTGGCCGAGTGAAACGTTGCTTGAGTTTTGAGCATTCGAGTTCCTTCAAGCCGGGGCCGGCAGAAGTCTTGAGTGTTGCTCTAGAGAATTGCTCTTGAGTATTGCCCTCGAAGCCGCCGGGGCACCGAGAGTGGTTGGTATCAGTGCCGCACTACAAACGTTTTGCCGCCGGTCGGGTCATGGCCGGGGCGGGCAAGCGTTGGGTTGTACAGGTGATGCCTGACATCATGCCCGCACTCTATCCAAAGGACCGTTGTTGCACAATAATCTTTCCAGGTCGAAGAAGCTTCGCTCGTCAACCCGCCGGACAAGTACTATCGAAAGACTCCCCGACAAACTCGAACAGTCCCTGCGGGCGAACCCCGTCATCTCGGAGCTGCTCGGCGGCTGGGCCAGGCTGGCGCTGCCGGAGTGCTGGCTTGTCGCGGGCGCCGTCGTACAGAGCTACTGGAATTGGGTTCACGGTTACCCGCCACTGCACGGGATCGGCGATGTCGACATCATCTACTTCGATGCAGCCGATTTGTCCGAAGCGGCGGAAGCCGCTCACGCAGCCCGTATCAGCCGAGACTACCGCGACTGGCCGATCCGGCTTGACGTCAAGAACGAGGCGCGAGTGCATCTGTGGTACGAGGATCGATTCGGTTACTCGATCGCTCCCTATAGGTCGGCGCGGGCCGCCATCGACACGTTTCCGACAACGGCGGGCGCCATCGGCGTACGCCCAACGGGCAGTGCGATAGAGTGCTACGCCGCTTTCGGGTATGACGACCTCATGAATCTGGTCGTGCGGCCGAACAAGCGTCAGATCACGCGCGAGATCTACGAGCGGAAGGCGGCACGCTGGCAGTCGGTCTGGCCGAAGCTTCGGATTGTCGGTTGGGAGCAGGCCCAGTCTTGATGGACCGAGCGCCGGCGCCGATCACGCCCGGGCTCAAAGTCTCAATCCTCCCTGACGCTGATCACTCAGGGCTGCCCGTCGAGCGTCTTCAGCAGCCCGTTGACGATAGCCTCACCGGGTGCTGCCTTGTTGAGTACCAGAGCAACATAGGTCTTACGGGTGGTGTCGTACACGAGGACCGCCTTCGAGTCCGGAGAGCCGCCCACGTTCCCGAGCCAGCTCGTCGGTACCTCGGGGTCGGGTACGTCGATCAGCATCACGCCACGGCCGTAGTGCATGCTCGAACCGAACATCGGGTACAGCGTCTCGACGGCCCTGGCGCGCATCGCGTTGTCGTAAAAGCGGCCTGTCAGCACGGCCTCGAGCAGCACGAGCATATCCCGGGCAGTGGCGACGACGGCGCCGGCTCCCATGAGCGAAGCAATCTCCCGGACCCCGGTCGGCGGGTCGTTCGCGGGCGGGACGATAAGATCGTTGTTGTCGTCCGCGGTAACCAGACGCAGCGATTCAAGGCCAAGCGGTTTCGCAATTCTTGAATGGACGAGCGTGCTCAACGATTCGCCCTCGACCGCCTCGACGACGAGGCCGAGCATCAGGTAGCCCGTATTGCTGTAGTGCCAGTTGCTGCCCGGACAGAAGTCGGGTCCGTGGCGCGCCGAAACCTTCAGGAGTTTATCGGGCGACTGGTAGCCGCGCTGCCGGTTGAGTTTCTTGTCGGCCTGAAAGCTGAATACGCCGCCACGGTGCAGCAGCAGGTCGTCGACCGTGATCTGTGCAGCGAGCGGGTAATCCGGGAACCACCGGTCGATCGTGTCATCGAGGGATAGCCGGCCACCGTCGACCAGTTGGAGTACGAGCGTAGCCGTAACGAGTTTGCCGACGCTGGCCCACCAGAAACGCTCCGAAGCACCTTCGGGAATACCCGAAGATTGTGACCAGTGTCCATGCACCGGCGACCATACGGCGACGGACGCGGCGGGGGCTTCGGTCTTTTTCAGCAGCGCCGCGAATTCCCGGTCCAGCGTGTCAGCCAACTCGACGGGCATCGTTTGCGCCAGGTTCGTACGCAGATCGATACCGCCTGCCGGCAGCAGGGTGGCGGCGTCGCCGGCACGTTTGGCGGGGCCTGTATACGGCGTCTCGTCCACGCACTCGAGGGTGTGCCCGAACACCGGTGTCAGGCTCAAGACGTAAAGCGCGGCGATCGCGGCGCGTTTCGCGGCACGGCCTTTGTTCGCGTGTTCGTTCACGCGCTCGATCACAGGCGGGCTCCCCGGTATCCCTCGCGAATGAGAACAGACTCGGACTGCCGACGGGAGCACGGGTTCCGTCGGGGCCGTTACCGCGCCGAGACGCAACACGTGGCCGTCAAGTACCGGGCCGCGGCGGTATCTGCTACATTCCGCGCGTGGCTATTTCGATCCCGGATTTCTCCCGCGCCAGCGTTGTCGTTGCCGGCGACGTCATGCTCGACCAATACCTGTTCGGTTCGACGGGGCGTATCTCACCGGAGGCCCCCGTGCCCGTCGTGCACATCGCCGAGACCGACGACCGGCCGGGTGGTGCGGCTAACGTGGCCGTCAACCTCGCGGCGCTTGGCACAGAAACCAGTCTTCTAGGGGTCGTCGGCGACGACGAGTCGGCCAGGGTGCTCGAAACGGTCCTGGGTGAGCAGGGCATACACTGCGGCTTCAACCGGGTGAGCGACCGGCCGACGATTACCAAGACGCGTGTGCAGAGCCGTGGTCAGCAACTCATCCGGCTGGACCGCGAGAACGTTGCGGAGCTGTCGGACGGCCGGCTGACGAGCGATCTCGAAGGCCACCTGCCGGCCGCCGGCGCCGTGGTGCTTTCGGATTACGGCAAAGGGGCGCTGACGGACGTCACTCGCATGATTGCCGACTGCCGCGAGGCCGGCGTGCCCGTCTTCGTCGATCCAAAGGGCAACAATTTCGACAAATACGCCGGCGCGACGTTGATAACGCCGAACCAGTCCGAGTTCGAGGCCGTGGCCGGCGTGCCCGACAACGACGACGATCTTGTAGCGCGCGGTTTTGCGATGCTGGAGCGGCTTGAACTCGAAGCGCTGCTCATTACTCGCAGCGAAAAGGGAATGCTGCTTCTGGAGTCCGGCGCCGAACCCGTATTCCTGTCCACGCAGGCGCGAGAGGTTTACGACGTGACGGGTGCGGGCGACACGGTCATCGCCACGCTGGCAGCCGCCGTGGCGGCAGGTCAGGGGTTCAAGGAAGCAGCGGCGCTCGCCAATATCGCGGCCGGCCTCGTGGTGCGCAAGATCGGCGTGGCGACCGTAACGCCGGCCGAGATTCGCATGGCGCTGCATCAGCGCGGGCAGGGTGGCCGCGGCCTCTTGGCCGAGGACGAGTTGCTAACCCTCGTGGCGGAAGCAAAGGGCCGCAACGAGCGCGTGGTCATGACCAACGGCTGCTTTGACATCCTGCACGCAGGCCACGTTGCGTATCTCGAGGAAGCCAAGAGCCTTGGCGACCGCTTGATCGTAGCCGTCAACGACGACGCATCGGTCCGCGAGCTCAAAGGCCCGGATCGCCCGATCAACGGGCTCGACGACCGCATGCTTGTGCTGGCCGGGCTCGCCGCCGTCGACTGGGTAGTTCCGTTCTCGGAAGACACGCCCGAGCGGCTGATCGCGAACGTGTTGCCCGACGTGCTCGTCAAAGGCGGCGACTACGAAGTCAAGGACATTGCGGGCGGACGCGACGTACTGGCCAACGGCGGTGAGGTGCGCGTGCTGGTATTTCGCGACGGCCATTCGACGACGCGGATTATCGACCGGTTGCGCGGTGCGTAAGCCGAACCCGCTGTGCGCCTCGCCTACAATCTGCTGAGCTATCTGCTGCTGCTACCGTACGCGCTCTACTTCCTGCTGCGCGGCGTGGGCAATCGTCGCTACTGGCACAAGCTTGGCGAACGTTTTGGGCTGGGTTACGCACGTCTCGAAGACAGCATCTGGGTGCATGCCGTGTCGGTCGGTGAGGTGGTCGCGGCCACGCCGCTGATTCGTGCGCTCAAGACGGCGTATCCGGACAGGCCGCTGCTCGTGACGACCGTGACGCCGACGGGCGCCGCGCGCGTTGCGGCCACGTTCGGCGGCGACGTCGACCACGCCTATATTCCGTTCGAAAACCCGGATGCGATCAATCGTTTTTTTGCGAACAAGAAGCCGCTGATCGCCATGATCATGGAAACCGAAATCTGGCCCAACCTCTATCATGGCTGCGGCGTCCGGCAGATACCGCTCGTGCTCATCAGCGCCAGGATTTCGCCAAAATCGGTCAAGAATTATCGACGCCTCCTGCCGTTGTTCCGGGATACGCTGTCCCACGGCATCATCATTGCCGCGCAGACGGAGAGTGATGCGGAGCGTTTTCTTTCGCTGGGCGCCAGCCCGGAACGCACACGGGTGACGGGTAACATCAAATTCGACATAGACCTGCCGGACAGCATCAACGCGGACGGACACGCGCTCAGGGCGACGTTGTTTCCGGACCGGCCCGTGTGGATTGCGGCGAGTACCCACGAAGGCGAAGAGATTCAGGTGCTGGACGCTCATCGCGAGGTGCTGAAAACGTACCCGGACACACTGCTGATTCTTGTGCCGCGCCACCCCGAGCGCTTCCGGTCGGTGGAAGAACTGGTTGAAAAGCAGGGCTTCGCTCAGACGCTTCGCAGCCGACAATCGCCGGTTAGCGCCGACTGTCAGGTGTTCCTTGGCGACACAATGGGCGAAGTGCCGCTGTTCTACGCGGCGTCCGACGTCGCCTTTGTCGGCGGCAGCCTCGTGCCGATCGGTGGCCACAACCTGCTCGAACCCGCGGCGGTGGGTGTGTCGATGCTTTCGGGACCGCACGTATTCAACGCCGAGGAGATTGCGCGTATGTTCTTTCGCCTCGGCGCCTGCCGTCGAGTCGAGTCGAGCAGTGAACTGGCAGCCAGCGTCGTTGAGTTGTTTGCCGATTCCGACGCTCGCCGGCAAATGCGCGTGCTGGCAGCGGAGCTGCTGGAAAACAACCGCGGCGCGCTCGATCGTCTGATGGGCATGATTCGCCCACTGGTCCGATAGCGCAGACAGCAGCGAACACCCGCCCGATTGGACGGGGGGTCGGCTCGGTTGTTATTCGTTCTCGCTGCTGGGCGCCGCGGCCGGTCCTTCGAAGAACTTCGGCGGCTCGTCGCCCGCCGCAATAGCCTTTGCTTCCTCGTCGAACTGCTGCTCGGGTGTCTTGCGCGGCTGCATGAACGGCTCCAGCACTTCGAGATCCTGAACGGATAGCGTGCCGGCGGCCTGCTTCAGGCGCATGTAGTTGAGAACGTAATCGTAACGGCTGCGGTAGTACTGCACGATCGAGTTGTAGAGCTGGAACTGCTGATCGAGCACCTGAACGATCGTCCGGGTGCCGACTTCGAAGCCGGCTTCGGTGGCTTCCAGCGCCGTGCGGTTCGACTGCACGGCCTGGCGTAGTGCCTGGACGCGGCTGATATCGGTGACGACACCGAGGTAAGAGTCGCGGGCCAGACGTTCGGTCTCGCGGGTCACCCGCTGCAGGACCTCGCGCGACGCCCGGTGCAGGTACACCGCTTCCTTGACTCGAGACGACGTGAAGCCGCCGCTGAACAGCGGAACCGTCAGCTCGATGCCTATACTGTCGCTGGAGCCGTCGGAGTCGGCGGGAAGAAACGCTCCGTCGTTGACGCTCTGATCCTGATCGGTATCGCGTTCACCGTAGCTCGCCACGAGGTCCAGGCTCGGGTAGTGGCCGTTTCGGCGCGCCGAGATCTCGTCGCGGGCCAGGCGTTCGTCGATACGGCTGACCGTGAGATCCAGGTTCTGCGACAGCGATTCCTCGATCCAGGCGCTTTCGTTGAAGGGGTCCGGATTGCTGAGCGGCAGTTCCTCGACGGGCGCGGCGAGCTGCATAACGTACTCGCCCGTAATCTCACGCAGGAATTCGCGCGCCGTTGCCAGGCTGCGTTTTGCGGCAATCTCGTCAGCCGTGGCCTGGTCGAAGGCCGCCTGGGATTCCTGCACGTCGGTAATCGCGATCAAGCCCACCTCGAAGCGCTGCTTGGCTTGCTCGAGCTGGCGAGCGATCGCCACGCGGTTGGCGTGGATGGCGAGCAGATTGTCTTCGGCCGCGAGCACGTTGAAGTAGCGCTCGACGACCCGAACGATCAGGTCCTGCTGCGCGGCCTCGCGGACCGATTCGGCTCGCCTCACCTGCTTGTCGGCCTGGCGCAGGCCGACGATCTGGTCCCAGCGGAACAGCGTCTGCCGAAGGCTGAGCCCCCACTCCTGCCGTTCTGAGTCGCTGTCCGAGCGGAAATCCCTGAACAGGATTTCGCCCGTGGTCTCGTCCGTGAAGGAGTCGATGCTGGTGCCTTCGGAGTTCGAGTGCGTAATGCTGCCGGTGGCACTAATCTGCGGCAGGTAGGCGCTGCGTGCCTGGGGTTTCGCTTCCAGCGCGGCCAGACGTCGCGCGTCCGCCTCGCGGATCAGCGGATCGCTCTGCAATGCCTGCTGGTAGATCTCGAGCAGCGTTGCGGCGCTGGCGGGAGCAGCCATCCAGGTCCCTATGACAATCGTCAGGCAGGCAAAGAATCGTTTATTTTTCATCAGGATAGGTCCTTCCCCAGGGGGCCGGGTAAGTTTGAGGTGTTATAGTCTACTATATCACTAAATCAGTTCAAGCCATTTCGGGTCAAGGTTCGTCAGTACCGCGGTATCGACGGGTCCACCGTCAGCGACCAGGCATCGATGCCGCCCGTGACGTTGGCCACCTGCCGGAAACCCGTCGCGCGCAGTGCCGAGGCCACCTGCGCGCTGCGAATGCCCGAATGGCACAGCACTGCGACCGGAAGGCTCGGGTCCAGTTCCGGCAGCCGTGCGGCAATTTCGCTCATCGGAATGCACACGGCCGCGTCCACGCTCGCCAGACTGATTTCCCAGGGCTCGCGAACGTCCAGGAGCTGCCAGCGCTCCCCGGCCGCCTGGCGGGCAAGGAACTCCGAGGGGCTCAAATCCGGATTGTCGTCAAGAGCGTTCAATGGAAGCCAAGGTATCCGCTACTTAGGATGCGTGGGTTGGGGTTTCGGTTGCAATGGTTTGCCGCGCTTCTGCGCGGCAGTCTTCGTCTAGAAGTGAAATTCAGGCGGCTGATCGCCGTTTGACAGTCGTTTCAGGTCGGTTTCGAACAGCGTTTCGCTTTCCCAGTCGCCTTCGTGCAGCCGGCGCACCAGGCGCGCTTCCATGGCGGGCGCATCCCCGGTAACGATAAACAGCCGGCCGCCCGGACTCAGAACGTCGATATAGCGCGGGTCTAAGCGCTCGAGAGAGCCGGAAACCGCAATGGCGTCGAATTCGGCGTCAGGCAGTTTGCGGGTTGCGTCCATGAGTTCGAAATCGACGCCGCCGATCTCGAGTTCATCGAGTTTTGCTCGCGCTTTGTCGATAAACTCTTGGTGAATGTCGACGCTCGTCACCGATGCGCCGAGCTTTGCGAGGCAGGCGGTCAGGAAGCCCGTTCCCGTGCCGACTTCGAGCACACGATCGCTCTCCTTGAGCTCCAGCGCCTGCAAAACACGTCCTTCGATGACCGGCGCCAGCATGGATTCGCCGTGGCCGATCGGTATTTCGGTCTCAGCAAATGCGAGATTCTCGTATCCTGCCGGTACGAAGACTTCCCGCGGCGTCGTTTCGAGCACTTCGAGAACGTTTGCAGACAGAACGTCCCAGGCGCGAACCTGGTGCTGGACCATTTGCTGACGGGCAAACTCGATGTTCATCAATTTGGGCTTATCCTTGAAACATGAAGTGGTGAAGCAAGCGGCGGCCGGGCGAGCGACTCGAATGGCGTTTTGGCGCCATGCCTCGAGTCGGCTCGGGCGGAGCCGCCGAATTATGGTGAATCGGCGCAGTCAGACATACGCGCTGGGCTATCCTGTGTGGACACCGGATTTCGATCCAGACCGCTTTCGCACGGTAGGCCGGAGCACGCGCCAATCGGGCCGCAATAATAACAAATGCCACCTACGCGGTATCGCCCTGGGAGGCCTAAGGACAATGCTCATAGATCTGGATTCAAAGTCCGCTGCGCTGGCCCGGGGGGGTATAACCCGGCAGGCCCCCGTTTAGAGTATGCCCGCCACGTTCATTACGACGCTGCTGGCTTTTGCGCTGCTCTTGACCCTGGTTGGCGCCGGCATTTTGTGGCGCGGCCGCGCGCGCATGGCGGAGCGCGTTCGGCGCTTGAACGACGAGTTGTTGGCCGCGTCCCGGGACGCATCCGTGGGACGACGCCTCAGCGTGCCCAAAGACCCGGCGACGGCGCGACTGGCCGAAACGATCAACCGCCTGTTCGACGCGCTCGGCGAGCGCGACCAGAAGATTCAGGGGCGCGATCGCCTGTTTCGGGATTTTGCGCGAACCCTGCCGGAAATTGTGCTGATCCACGACGAGAAGATCATGCTCGCCAACCTGCCGGCTGCCGGGCTCGTGGGCCTGGAGCCCGAACAGCTCATTGGCCGCGAGGTTGCGGATCTCGTCAAGCCGGCGTACCGGGCCCTGTTTCGCAAGACGCTGGCCAAGCGCATGGCGGGACAAACGGCTCCGCGCCGGCTCGAGATTCAGCTGATCAACGGTAACGAGTCCGGCCTGTGGGTCGAGGCGCAGAGTTCGAGCATCGAATTTCAGGGACGCCGGGCCGTCCTGACCGTGGCGCGGGACGTCAGCCATCGAAAGAGCCTCGAAGTGTCGTTGAGCCGCAGCAAGCGGCAGGCCCAGTACACGCTGGAGTCGATTTCCGAGGGGGTTATCACGACCGACAATGACGGGCGAATCGATTACATGAATCGTGCCGCGGAAGCGCTGATCGGCACCAATCGCGACGACGCCGCGGGTCACCGGATCGGAGAGCTGTTCAAGCTCGTCGACGACGCCGATCGGCGCTCGCTGGGCGATCCCGTCGAGCGCTGTCTCGCAATGCGCAGGCGCGTCAACATGGGCCGCCGCGCGGTACTTGTTACCCAGGACGGCGAGCACGAGCACAGTGTCGAGCTGACGGCCTCACCCGTGCGCGGTCCGGGTAGCAGCATCGTGGGCACCGTCATGGTCATCCACGACGTCAGCGAGCTTCGCGGGCTGACCCGGCAGATGAGCTATCAGGCCACGCACGATCCGTTGACCGGCCTGATCAACCGCCGCGAGTTTGAACGGCGCCTCGACGAGGCAATGGACACGGCTCATGCCGAAGAGGCCGTGCACATGTTGTTCTACATGGATCTCGATCGCTTCAAAGCCGTCAACGACAGCTGCGGGCACCTGGCGGGTGACAATATGCTGCGCGAGGTGGCCACCCTGATCAAGGACGAGGTGCGGGACTCGGACTACGTCGGGCGCCTCGGCGGAGACGAATTTGGCGCGCTGCTGATCGGCTGCCCCATCGACAAGGCGCGGCAGATCGCCCAGGACATCTGCAACGCCATTGCGGCCTACCGCTTCGTGTGGAAGGACAAGATCTTCAACATCGGCATTTCCATCGGCCTGGTCGAAATCAGTCATGTCAGCGGCTCACTGCAGGACGTCATGAGTGCCGCGGATTCGGCGTGCTACGTCGCGAAGCAGCAGGGGCGGGGCCAGGTGCACGTGTACTCCGCGCGCGACGAGGCCGTCGCCCGCGAACGCGGCGATATCCAGTGGCTACGTGAACTGCAGTCGGCCCTGCACGAGGACAGCTTCGAGCTGGCGGTGCAGCCGATATTGTCGATGAACGAACGGCCGGATTCGGGCCCGTCCGCCGAGGTGCTCATTCGGCTGCCGGACGAACGCGGCAAAATCGGCGACTCGGCTGAATTCCTGCGCCCGGCCGATCGCTATCAGCTAATGCCGCAGATCGATCGCTGGGTGATCAACGCCACCCTGGCGGCCATTTCGAGCGGCGAGATCAAGCTGCCCGGCATGCGCAGCGTGGCGATCAATATTTCCGGCCAGACCTTGGGTGACGAGGCGTTCTTGAGCTTTGTCGTCGAAGCGCTCGATCGCACCGGGATTGTGCCGACCGCGATCTGCTTCGAGGTGACGGAGCAGGCAATACTTTCGAACGTCCAGCATGCGCAGCGTTTCATCGAGGTGCTGCACGGCATCGGCTGCGAGTTCTCGCTCGACGACTTCGGCAGCGGGCTGGGCTCGTTTTCGAGCCTCAAGCACCTGCCGATCGACTACCTTAAGATCGACGGCACCTACACACGTAACCTGCAGTCCGATCTGGTCAATCAGGAAATGGTGGCCGCAATGATCAAACTGGCGCGCACCATGGAGTTCCGCGTGGTTGCCGAGCAGGTCGAACAGCAGGAGGACTTCGACTGGCTGCGCGACGTTGGCGTCGACTTTGTGCAGGGCAACTTCATCGATGCGCCGGCGGCGTTGGGACAGGGCACCTCGGCAACGGGCACCTATCGGAACCTGAGTTCCTGAGTCAGGCCTAGGTTCTGGCCGGTGCGCCGGTCGGGAACAAAAAAGGCCGCCCGGGAATCCCGGGCGGCCTCGCTTCTTTGAAGGCCCTGACGCTGCTATCCGGCAAGCAGCGGAACCATCAGCAGAGCCACAATGTTGATGATCTTGATCAACGGGTTGATGGCCGGACCCGCCGTGTCCTTGTACGGGTCGCCTACGGTATCGCCCGTGACGGCCGCCTTGTGAGCGTCGGAGCCTTTACCCCCGCAGTTGCCGTCCTCGATGTACTTCTTGGCGTTGTCCCACGCACCGCCGCCCGCGGTCATGGAGATCGCGACGAACAGACCGGTAATGATGGTGCCGAGCAACAGGCCGCCCAGCGCCTTGGGGCCGAGCAGGATGCCGACCGCCAGCGGGACCACGATCGGCAGCAGCGAAGGCACGATCATTTCCTTGATGGCGGATTTTGTCAGCAGGTCGACTGCGCGGCTGTAGTCCGGCTTGCCGGTGCCTTCCATGATGCCTTCGATTTCGCGGAACTGGCGGCGCACTTCGGTAACCACCGAACCCGCGGCACGGCCAACGGCTTCCATGGCCATGGCGCCGAACAGGAACGGCACGAGGCCGCCGATAAAGAGGCCA
Source organism: Woeseiaceae bacterium (assembly GCA_028289545.1). Lineage (GTDB taxonomy): Bacteria > Pseudomonadota > Gammaproteobacteria > Steroidobacterales > Woeseiaceae > UBA1847. The sequence goes on along the minus strand of JANQPG010000041.1, from coordinate 37,657 downwards.
ATGATCACCAGGTGATCGTCGAGCAGGAAGGTCGAATCGATGTTTGCCATGTCGAGCTGGTGCGTGTAGTCCGCAAACAGCACGAGGGCCGCGAGACCGGCGGAACCAATCGCGTAACCTTTGGTGACGGCTTTGGTCGTATTGCCGACCGCATCGAGCTGGTCGGTAATGTTGCGGACTTCAGGCGGCAGCTCGGCCATTTCCGCAATACCGCCGGCGTTGTCCGTGATCGGGCCGAAGGCGTCCAGCGCCACGACGACACCGGTCATCGACAGCATGGTCGTCGCCGCAATCGCAATGTTGTAGAGGCCCTGGCTCGTGTCGCCGCCGGCCAGCGCAAACGCGCCCCAGATGGACAGGCACACGGCCAGGACGGGCAGCGCCGTGGCTTTCATCGAAATGCCGAGGCCGGCAATAATGTTGGTCGCGTCGCCCGTGAGCGAGGCGTTGGCGATCGTCTTGACGGGCTTGTAGTCGGTGCCCGTGTAGTACTCCGTAATGACGACCATGGCGGCCGTCAGACCGAGGCCAATCAACGCCGAGAAGTACACGCTCATCGATGCTTCGCTGTCGCCGAGCATCATGTCCGTGACGAAGTAGAAGAAAATGGCCGCCAGCACGCCGGCTGCAATCATGCCCTTGTACAGTGCGCCCATGATCTTGCCGCCGTCGGAGGTCTTGACGAAGAAGGTGCCGATGATCGATGCAATGATCGACACGGCGCCCAGCACCAGCGGGTAAACAACCGCCGCGGCGCCGAACTGCGATGCCACCATCGAGCCGATCAGCATCGTTGCAATGATCGTGACGGCGTAGGTTTCGAACAGGTCGGCCGCCATGCCGGCGCAGTCGCCCACGTTGTCGCCGACGTTATCGGCAATGACGCCCGGGTTGCGAGGGTCGTCTTCGGGGATGCCGGCTTCGACCTTGCCCACGAGGTCGGCACCGACGTCAGCGCCCTTCGTGAAGATGCCGCCCCCGAGACGCGCGAAGATCGAAATCAGCGAGCCGCCGAACGCGAGGCCTACCAGCGCGCGCACGGCGTCGTCGCTGCTGGCGCCGGTCTTGGTGAGCAGGTAGTAGTAGCCCGCAACGCCCAGTAGGCCGAGCCCCACCACGAGGAGCCCGGTAATGGCGCCGCCGCGGAAGGCGACGTTGAGCGCCGGGTTGACGCCTTCGGTGGCCGCCTGCGCCGTGCGCACGTTGGCGCGTACGGACACGTACATGCCGATGTAGCCAGCGAGGGCGGAGAACACCGCGCCGATGACAAAACCGATCGCCGACGCCATGCCGATGCCGAATGCCAGCACAATCGTCAGCACGACGCCAACAACGGCAATCGTCATGTACTGCCGGTTCATGTAGGCGGCGGCACCCTCCTGGATGGCGCCTGCAATCTCCTGCATGCGTTCGTTGCCCGCCGGCTGTTTGGTAATCCAGAGCGTCGAGATCACCCCGAACACAATGGCAATGGCGCCCGCGACGATCGATAGCACCAGCGCTAAATCGTTAGTCATCCGTAAGTCTCCTGAAAATGCATGTTCTTTTTTGTGCGCAGATCTGGAAGCGTCCGGCGGCTCCCCTATATGGGTCTGCTCGCAAGACTTAAGTTTGCTGCATTTTGATTAGTGGTTGATTTCCCCAAATGACGCCGCCGCCAGTCGGTAACGACCCGGGCGACGCGGCACCTGCGCTTCACCGTGAGGATGGCCGCCGGAATTCTTGTGATGCCGCGCTGCCCGGCGAATCGGTCACGGGTTTTGTGCCCGGCTCGCCGCAGCGGCGCGCATCATACCACAAATTTTGTGTTCAGCCGTGGCTTTACCGGTACGTTCTTGAGCTTCGCCGTCTTCGGTAAGCCTTTGATGTAAGGGGGATAATCTTCGCCGCGAATGAGAGGCTCGAGATACCGCCGGCAGGCTTCCGTGATCCCGAAGCCATCCTTCGCGATATAGCGCTTCGGCAGCATTTTTTCCTTGTTCGCAATACGGGATAGCGCCGCGGACTCGATACGCCAGCGATACGGGGCGTCCGACGTGCGCTTGATGACGGGCATCACGGCGGTTTTGCCCTCGAGGGCAAACTGGACAGCGGCTTTGCCGACGGCGTAGGCCTGTTTGACGTCGGTCGCCGAGGCAATGTGCCGGGCGGAGCGCTGCAGGTAGTCGGCAATGGCGTAGTGGTACTTGTAGCCGAGCTTGCTGCGCACCATGTTGGCGACAACGGGCGCAACACCGCCCAGCTGCGCGTGGCCGAAGGCGTCGCGAGTCCCGGCTTCGGCGAGGAAACGGCCGTCCGGATAGGCAGCACCCTCGCTGACGACCACAACACAATAATCATAGTCCTCGACGCACTGCCTGACCCGCGCCAGGAACGCCTTTTCGTCGAAGGGCACTTCGGGCAGCAGGATGATGTGCGGCGCATCGCCCGGCTCGCGCCCCGCGAGACCGCCAGCGGCGGCAATCCAGCCCGCATGGCGGCCCATGACCTCGAGGATGAAGACCTTGGTGGAGGTTTTTGCCATCGACAGCACGTCGAGAGCGGCTTCCTGCGTGGACACGGCCACGTACTTGGCCACCGAGCCGAAGCCCGGGCAGTTGTCGGTCACCGGCAGGTCGTTGTCCACGGTCTTCGGAATGCCGAGACAGGTCAGCGGAAACTTCATTTTCTTCGCAAGTTGCGACACCTTGTGCGCCGTGTCCATGGAGTCGTTGCCGCCGTTGTAGAAGAAGTAGCCGATGTCATGGGCCTTGAACACCTCGATCAGGCGCTCGTACTCGGCGCGGTTTTCCTCAAGGCTCTTGAGCTTGTAGCGAGCCGAACCGAAGGCGCCGCCCGGCGTGTATTTGAGCGCCTCGATGCTTGCTGCCGATTCGCGGTTGGTATCGATCATGTCCTCCGTGAGCGCACCGATGATGCCGTTCCTGCCGGCATACACATTGGCGATCTGCTTCGGGTGTTTCCGGGCGGTTTCGATCACGCCCGCGGCGCTGGCGTTGATGACGGCGGTGACGCCGCCGGACTGAGCATAGAACGCGTTCCTGGCAGACATGTTTTCTCCGGATGGTTGTGCGGGTGGCCGCGAGGATAACGCAATGCGCGCGGCGGATCATGGTGGAGCGGCAACCGCTCGCGGGTCGTTCGGGATCGATCCGACCATCGGGCTGACGGCGGCAGTATCGTCCGAGATTGACGTAAGCGAGTGTAGCCGGTAGCGTTCGACGGCCTGCCTGCCGGCAGATCGTCCAATTCCTCAACAAGAGAGCGTAGAACCTCATGCGTATCGTACTGCTCGGAGCACCCGGTTCCGGCAAGGGAACCCAGGCCAAGAAACTCATGGCGGAGCGCAATATTCCGCAGATCTCGACCGGCGACATGTTGCGTGCGGCCGTGAGCGAAGGCACGCGGTTTGGCCAGAAGGCCAAGGCAATCATGGACGCCGGCAATCTCGTACCCGACGACGTCATGCTCGGCATCATTTCCGAGCGCCTGAGCGCGAGCGACGCGGCTGACGGGTTCATACTCGACGGTTTCCCGCGCACGGTGCAGCAGGCGCTGGATCTCCAGGAATTACTCGACCAGCTCGGCACGCCTCTCGACGCGGCTGTGCTCATGGAAGTCGATTTCGACATACTCATGAAGCGTCTGACCGGCCGTCGGACTTGTTCCAAGACCGGCAAACTCCTGAACGTTCACTACTCGCCGCAGGCGGACCTCGACGCCGTGATCGATCGGGGCGGCGAGCTGGTTCAGCGCGAAGACGACAACGAAGAGACGATCGGCAACCGGCTCGCGGTCTATCGCGAACAGACCGAGCCGCTGATTGCGTTTTACGAGAAGCGCGGCCGCCTCAAAACCGTGGACGCCGAAGGCAGCATCGACGAGGTCTACGAGCGCCTGGTTGCCGCGATTACGTAGCGCGGCGCCGTCACGGCGCCAGTCAACGCCTGGCGCAACGCCTAGCGCTCGAGCATGCTGCGGAGTTCGTCGCCGATCAGCGGCTTGCGCCAGCTCTGAAAGACCCGCGAATCCGGCTTACCCAGCATGACGGCGGCGGAGAGCTCCTTCTTTGAGGCGATCACTTCGCTGGTGAGGCCAAGTTCTCCCGCGACAGCCGCCACCCGAGCCTGCATTTTGCCGAGCAGCGCTTTTTGCGCCTCGTCGGGCGCGGCGGGTGGGCGGTAACCGCCGTCGTCTCGATCCGACTGCCCGACGAGTTCGATGAGCTCGTCCCCCGACCGCTTCAAGACCGCGGGTGGCAAATCCTCGATTCCCTTGAGCTGCGTCCGCGACTTCGGCAGCTTGTAGGCAATATCGAGGAGCACACTGTCCTTGAGTATCCACTGTCGCGGTTTGTTGCGATCAATAGCGCGCCGTTCCCGCCAGCTGGCGAGGAGCGCCGCGGCATTCCGCCGACGGCCGCGGAAACCGCGGGCGCCCTTGAGTCTGTCGATGGCGGTTGTCGGGTCTGCCGTGTACAGCGAGGTATCCAGCAGCAGCTTCGAGTCGGCAATGGCCCAGTCGAGTCGACCGAGCCCGTCGAGCGTTTCGGCAAGCCGTTCGCGTGCCGGCAACAGGTACTCGACGTCCTCCGCCGCATATTTGAGCAGCTTCTCCTCAAGCGGCCGTTTTGCCCAATTGGCGCGAGTGTGCGTTTTCGGCAATTCGACGCCAAACAGGAGTTTCACAAGCCCGGCGTAGCCAATCTGCGGCTGGTGACCGGCGAGAGCAGCGGCAACCTGCGTGTCGAACAGCGTTTTCGGGAGCACGCCCGCAGTCTGGTAGATCACCTCGAGGTCCTGGCGGGCCGAGTGGACCACCCACTCGAGTTCGGACAGCCGCTGCCACAGGCTGTCCTGCTCGTCGTCCAGCAGCGGGTCGACGCATAACAGCTGCTCACCGGCGGCCACCTGCAGTAAGCACAATTCCGCAAAAAACGTGCGTTCGCGCATAAACTCGGTGTCGATGCCGACTTCGCGGCAGCCTTGAAGGCCAGGCAGCGCATCGGCTGCTTTCGGCATCAGGGTAAATGAACTCATTGGCAGGCAGTCTTGGTGTTTTCGGAGAGGTTAACATGCGATGATCGCGTGACGATCTCGCCTTGGCGTTTGCGCCGCCTCCACCGCTTTGTTCAAACCGCCTTGCTTAAGCTAATACAGACCCTCTTCGATATCGCGTTGCTGCGGCGCGGTCCGCAAGACCTGCCCAAATCATGGCTGGTTCTGTACGCGACCGTGACGCTCTGGTTTGGCGGCATCCTGCTGACGATGATGATTCGGCCCGAGCTTTCGTTTGCCGGGCTGGGTCGAGACGTTGCGGGCTGGCTGGCGAGTCTCGGTTTGTTTACCGTCATCATCTCGGCGGCGGGGCGGTCGGATCGGATACTGCAGGCGCTGTCTGCCATCGTGGGGGCGGGCGCCGTGATTATGCTCGGCCAGATACTGACGGATCTGTTGTCGATACTGTTCAACAACGGCGGCAATCTGCTCGTGCGCGATCTGCTGCTCTTGTGGGCCGTCTTTGTCAAAGGCTACATCCTTGCGGCGGCGCTCGGCGTCAAGGCGATCGTCGGAGTGTTGATTTCCGTGGCCGTGTTTGTGGCCCGGATTGCCGTCTCTCAGTCCCTGGCGTAGATCGATGCATGTACACATCCTAGGCATTTGCGGAACGTTTATGGGCGGTGTCGCCGCGCTGGCAAAAGCGGCGGGTCATCGCGTGACCGGCAGTGATCAGAACGTCTATCCGCCGATGAGTACCCAGCTTGCCGAGCTGGGTATCGAAGTGCACTCGGGTTACGACGACAGTCAGTTCTTTCCCGAACCCGACTGCGTCGTCGTCGGCAACGCCTTGAGTCGCGGTAACCCTGCCGTCGAAGCGATGCTCAACAAAGGGCTCAACTACCGTTCGGGGCCTGCCTGGCTGGCCGAGAATGTGCTTCTCGGCAAACACGTGCTGGCGGTTGCGGGCACACACGGCAAAACGACGACATCGAGCATCCTCGCCTGGATTCTCGAGGCGGCCAAACTCGATCCGGGCTTTTTGATCGGGGGTGTGCCGGCCAACTTCGGCACATCCGCCCGTCTGGGCAGCGATCTGTTTGTTGTCGAGGCCGACGAATACGACACGGCTTTTTTCGATAAGCGGGCCAAGTTTGTGCACTACCGGCCACAAACGCTGGTGTTGAATAATCTCGAGTTCGACCATGCGGACATCTACAGCGATCTCGATGCCATACACTGGCAGTTCCACCAGCTTCTGCGGACCGTCCCTGCCGAAGGCCACATTATCCGTAACGCTCTCGATCGCAACTTGGACACGACGCTCGAGGCCGGCTGCTGGACGCCGGTAGTCGGTTTTGCCGTCGACGGCGAGGCGGACTGGCGTGCGACGTTTATCGATCAAGGACATCGGCACGTGTGCATCGAGGCGCCCGGCGGCCGGTCGGCCGAAGTGCGCTGGAATATGCCCGGCACGCACAACCTCGAGAACGCGCTGGCCGCGGTTGCGGCAGCCGTTACGGTGGGTGTGGAATTCGAGCTGGCCGTGTCATGCCTGCAGGGTTTTGCGGGCGTGAAGCGCCGTCTCGAGCGTACCGCAACGGTTTCAGGGATCGCCGTGTACGACGATTTTGCCCATCACCCGACGGCCATCCGGCGTACCCTGGAAGGACTCAAGCGGCATGCCCCCGGACAGCGTATCGTCGTTGCCCTCGAGCCGAGATCGAACACGATGAGGCTGGGTCACCACAACGAGTCGTTGGCTGATTCGCTGGAGTCCGCGGACAGCGTATTCTTGTACGCAACGGACGAAATCCGCGACCCCCTGACGGCATCTCTAGGGGCACTTGGCGAGCGGCTCGTTGTCGAAAGCGACTACGACGACCTGGTCAACCGCATGGCGCCGACCTTGGCCAGCGGCGATCACGTCGTCTTCATGAGTAACGGCGGTTTTGGTGGCGCGCGGCAAACGCTGACGGCGCTTCTGAAGCGCCTTCGGAGCGAATGAACCCGCGACGCGCCCTATAATGGAGCGGCTGTCGTCTGCCGGCTGGAGTGCACGTGCAGGTACCCTTGTTTCCTCTCAATGTGGTTTTGTATCCGGGCGGGCCGCTGCCGCTCCGGATCTTCGAATCCCGATATATCGACATGATCGGCGAGCGGATGCGCAACGACGCCCCGTTTGGCGTGCTGCTGATACGCGAAGGTGTCGAGTCTGGCGGATCAGCATCCACCTGGGATATCGGTACGCTCGCAAAAATTGTGGACTTTTATCAGGGCAGCGACGGCCTGCTTGGCGTAACCGCAATCGGCGGTCAGCGATTCCGATTGCAGAGCGCCGAACGCGCCGCGGACGGCCTCAACGTGGGTGAGATCGAGCTGTTGCCTGACGAGCCGAGGATGGCGCTGCCTGACGATTTTCGACCGCTTGCGGAAATTCTCGCCGGGGTGCTGGACGACCTCGGCAAGCTCTACGAAAACCTGCCGAGACAGCTGGACGATGCCGGTTGGGTGGCCAACCGCTTTCTCGAGATCCTGCCGATCCGGCTCGAAGAGAAGCAGGAACTTCTCGCAAGCGACGACGCAATGCTGCGCCTGGACTTCGTAAGCCAGGTGCTCAATAGCGTAAAGCCGACTCAATAGAAACCCATCAAGTGTCAGAACTGGCGCCGAACACTATAAAACAGACCCAATAGAACCTGTTTCGGCGTCCGGTTGGCGCTGAACAGAACAGGCGCCCGATCACGCAGCGCGGGCCGGACTATAGCGTCGCCATGACCTTTTCGGCCGCCGCGAGCGTGCGGTCGATGTCCTCGCCGCTGTGTGCGGCGGACACAAACCCTGCTTCGAAAGCTGATGGCGCCAGATACACGCCTTCCGTCAACATGCCGTGGAAGAACCGGCGGAATCGCTCGATGTCCGCCGCGGCGATCTGCTCAAAGCGCCTGACCGGACCGTCCGCCGTAAACACAAAACCGAACATGCCGCCTTCCTGCTCGACCGCCAGCGGTATGTTCCTGTCGTCTGCGATCGACTTGAGGCCGTCGACCAGCGCGCGCGTTCTCCGCCCCAGCCGGTCGTAGAAATCTTCCGTGTCGAGCAACTCGAGCGTCTTCAGTCCGGCCGCCATGGCCACGGGGTTACCCGACAGCGTCCCGGCCTGGTAGACGGGGCCGTCCGGAGCAATCGAGCGCATGATCTCGGCCCGGCCGCCAAACGCGGCCGCCGGCATCCCGCCGCCGACGATTTTGCCGAGTGTGGTCAAATCGGGGTGCACGCCATACACGGCCTGCGCGCCGCCTTTGGCGACGCGGAATCCCGTCATGACTTCGTCGAAGATCAGGATGCTACCGGCGCGGTCGCACTCCTCTCGAAGCGTCTCGAGAAAGCCGTCGGCGGGTGGCACAAAGTTCATGTTGCCGGCGATCGGTTCGACAATGATGCAGGCGATCTCGCCGCCCAGTTCGCGAAATGCCGCGCGAACCGCTTCGTTGTCGTTGAACGACAGCGTAATCGTGTGTTCCGCGAGCCCGGCGGGCACGCCCGGAGAACTGGGCACGCCGAGCGTAAGCGCGCCGCTGCCGGCTTTGATCAGCAGCGAATCGGAATGGCCGTGGTAGCAGCCCTCGAACTTGACGATCTTGTCACGGCCGGTATGGCCGCGGGCGAGGCGAATGGCGCTCATCGTAGCCTCGGTGCCCGAACTCACCATTCGCACCTTCTCAATCGACGGCATGAGCGCCGTGATTTTGTTCGCGATGGCCGTTTCGAGAACACATGGCGCGCCGAAGCTCAAGCCGTCGGCTGCCGTATCGCAGACGACTTTGATCACCTCGGGGTGGGTATGGCCGTGAATCATCGGGCCCCAGGAGCCTACATAATCGATCAGCCGGCGACCTTCCTCGGTCTCGACCCAGGAGCCGTGTGCTTTCTTGAAGAACACCGGCTCGCCGCCGACGCCGGCAAAGGCTCGAACGGGAGAGTTGACGCCACCCGCAATGACGGCGCGTGCTTCCGAGAACAGACTCATGAGGGGCTCCGAAAAATAAGCAATGCTACCGGTAGACGGGCCGCCGGGGAACCAGCCGGCTCTAGTCGACGGGCAGCGACGACGATCGGTCGAGCTGGCGCACGCTGACGCCGCGCTTCTCGAGCAGAGTCGGGAGCCCGTCGTCGCCGATCAGGTGCAGGGCGCCGACCACGACCAGGTAGTCGCGATCGTCGTCGAGCAGTTCGGTCAGCGTATCGAGCCAGCGCTCGTTGCGCTCGCTGACGATGGCTGAATAGAGCTCCGGGTAGTCTTCGAACTCCTGGAGTATGTTGGCCTCGAGGTATTCCGTATCCCCGGTTTTCCATGCGTCGATCATCCCTTCGATGAGCGCCTCGGTCTCACGGCCCTGCTCGAGGGTCTGCAGCAGCAAATCGCGCTGTGCGTCGGCCGACAGCCCGTCGAGAAATCCCAGCTGCTCCTCCACGGTCTCGAGGCCGTCGACACGTTTGCCGTCTGCCTGGGCCTTGCCCGTCAGAACCATTTCGACGCCATACATCGGATTGAAGCCCAGCCTCGACAGCAGTATCTGCTCGATCGTGACAGCCGCGAGCCAGGGTTCGCTTTTCGCGAGCATCTCGAACGGAATATCGAGTTCGTCAGCGAGGGCCTTTGCCCTGCCGTAGTCGTTCCGCCCCAGTACGTCAACGAGTGTACGACCGCCTTCGAGCAGACCGAGGCGCGTCACGGTCGCCTGGGTGCCGAACGGGTCGAGGTCGTCCATGTCGAGCTCCATGACCAGCTGCTCGGCGTCTTCGTAGGCCCGGTCGATGACGTCGGGCAGCGGGTAGTCGCTTTCCCGGAGCAGGTGCACGGAGCCCAGAAGATAGAGTTGGTTGCGTTTGCCGTCCGCCTGCCAGAGCGTAACCGGAGTTGCCGAGTCGGCGGCGGCGGACAGCGGTGCAAGCAATGGCAGCAGTGCAATGAGAATTCGCGTCATTGTTCAACCCAGACAAGTTCGGTGGAAAAGCTGCCGTCGGCCCGGAACTCGAGGCGTCGGTAGGCAGGCGGTTGTTGGTCCAGCTCGTACTGCGCGGCTCCCGGCTTGAACTGCCGTACCGTCGAAGGCGTGCCCACGACCCGGATCGACCCCTCGGAGTGATCAAAAGCCTGATGCGCGTGGCCGCATACGACCAGCTTGAGGTTCGCATGTTTGTGAGCCAGATCAAAAAAACTGTCGCGGTCCTCGAGCCCGATGCGGTCTATCCATTCGCTCTGGAGGTCGATCGGCGGGTGGTGCAGAAACGCGGCCACGGGACGGCCCGAGCTGATTTCAAGGACCGCATCGAAGCGCTTGAGTTCCTCGGGCCCCAGCCGGCCCGCCACCTCGCCGGGCTGTCGGCTGTCGAGGCCGATCAGCGTCCAGCCGCTCGTCTCGCGCATGCTGCACAGGCCGTACGTCGACAGCGCTTCGTGCATGATGTCCGGATCGTCGTGATTGCCGGGTATGGCGTCGACGGGTAAACCCAGCGGATCGACTGCGTCGCGAAGGTTCCGGTACGCGCCGAGGCTTTCGTCCTGCGCAAGATCGCCGGTCAGATAGACGAGATCGGCGCGCCAGGAACCCTTGAGGTAGTGCTCGATGACGGCCGACAGGGTTTGCCAGCTGATCCGTCCGCGCAAACGGCCGTCGCGGTCCGCAAAAAGGTGTGGGTCGGTGAGCTGCAGAACGCGCGTGCGCTCTGCCTGCACGATTTGCCGGTCGACGATTTTGCCGTCCTCTTGCTTCCTCAATCGCGGTCATCATAGCCGTCTGCGGCAAGGCCGTCAGGAAAACCGCACGGCCGCCTGCCCGATTGGCGCTGCCGGACGGCGCCATAAAAAAAGCCGGTGGATGCTCCCACCGGCTTTTCTCTTGTCCGCGACGTCGCCGCAGTGCGTTTCTGGCGATGTCGAAGCTCGTCAGTAGCGGTACAGCTCGGGTTTGTACGGCCCATCGACATCCACGCCGATGTACTCGGCCTGCGCGTTCGACAGCGTGGTCAGCTTCGCGCCGATCCGATCGAGGTGCAGCCGCGCCACTTTTTCGTCCAGGTGCTTCGGCAACACGTACACCTCGTTCTTGTACTGATCGCCGTTTTGCCACAGCTCGATCTGCGCCAGCACCTGATTGGTGAAGGAGTTCGACATGACAAAACTCGGATGGCCGGTGGCACAGCCCAGGTTAACGAGCCGGCCTTCCGCGAGCAGTATGATGCGTTTGCCATCCGGGAAGATCACGTGGTCGACCTGCGGCTTGATGTTCTCCCACTCGTACTGACGCAGATAGGCGACGTCGATTTCGTTGTCGAAGTGGCCAATGTTGCAGACGATCGCCTGGTTCTTCAGTCGTGACATCTGCGGGCCGCTGACGATGTGGTAGTTGCCCGTGGCCGTGACCAGAATGTCGATCTCTTCGAGCACGTCGTCGAGGCGGACCACGCGGTAGCCCTCCATGGCTGCCTGCAGCGCACAGATCGGGTCGATTTCAGTGACCCAAACCGTGGCGCCCAGGCCGCGTAATGACTGCGCGCTGCCTTTGCCGACGTCGCCGAAGCCGCAAACCACGGCAATTTTTCCGGCAATCATGACGTCCGTCGCCCGTTTGATGCTGTCGACCAGCGACTCCCTGCAGCCGTAAAGGTTGTCGAACTTCGATTTGGTCACCGAGTCGTTGACGTTGAACGCCGGGCAGGCCAGTGAGCCTTCCGCCATCATTTCATACAGGCGCTTGACCCCGGTAGTCGTTTCCTCGGACAGGCCCTTGATGTCCTTCATGATCTCAGGGTGTTTATCGTGCAGAACGCCCGTCAGGTCGCCGCCGTCGTCGAGAATCATGTTGGGCGTCCAGCCGTCGGGACCGACGATGGTCTGCTCGACACACCACCAGTATTCCTCTTCCGTTTCACCTTTCCAGGCGAATACCGGAATGCCGGCGGCCGCAATAGCGGCGGCTGCGTGATCCTGGGTCGAAAAAATGTTGCAAGACGACCAGCGGACCTCCGCGCCGAGTTCGGTCAGCGTTTCGATCAGCAGCGCCGTCTGTATCGTCATGTGCAGGCAGCCGGCAATGCGCGCGCCTTTCAGCGGCTGCTGCTCGCGGAATTCCGCGCGCAGCGCCATCAGGCCCGGCATCTCGGTTTCGGCAATGGCCATTTCTTTCCGGCCAAAATCGGCCAGCGTAATGTCGGCCACCTTGTAGTCGCTGCTCGGTACGGCAGCCGGTTCAGTACTCATTGCTTGAGTCTCCTGGAAGCTAATTCGTTCAGGCCGCAGCCGCGCCGCGAAGCGCATCCGCTTTGTCGGTGCGTTCCCACGTGAGGTCGATGTCCTCGCGGCCGAAGTGGCCGTAGGCTGCGGTAGGTTGATAGATGGGTTTAAGCAGGTCGAGCATTTTCAGGATGCCGTAAGGCGTCAGGTCGAAGTGCTCGCGAATCAAAGCGGTCAGCTGGGCATCGGACACTTTGCCCGTGCCGAAGGTCTGCACGCTGATCGACGTCGGCTCCGCAACGCCGATAGCGTACGACACCTGGATCTCACAGCGATCGGCCAGCCCGGCCGCGACGATGTTCTTGGCCACGTAGCGGCAGGCATAGGCCGCGGAACGGTCGACCTTCGACGGATCTTTGCCCGAGAATGCGCCGCCGCCGTGGCGCGCCGAACCGCCGTACGTGTCGACGATAATCTTGCGGCCCGTCAGTCCGCAGTCGCCCATGGGCCCGCCGATTTCGAAACGGCCCGTCGGGTTGATGTGGTACTTCGTGTTCTTGCTGATCCATTGCTCCGGCAGGATCGGCTTGATGATCTCTTCCATAACGCCTTCGCGCAGCTCGCTCATCGATATGTCCGAATGGTGCTGGCTCGAGAGGACCACGGCATCGATGGCGACGGGTCGATTGTTCTCGTAAACGAAGGTCACCTGGCTTTTGGCGTCCGGGCGCAACCACGGCAAGGTGCCGTTCTTGCGAACCTCGGCCTGGCGGCGGACCAACCGGTGCGAGAACGTAATCGGGGCGGGCATCAGGACGTCCGTCTCGTTGGTTGCATAACCGAACATGAGGCCCTGGTCGCCAGCACCCTGCGCCTCTTCGCTGTCGCGGTCGACACCCTGGGCAATGTCGGGCGACTGTTTGCCGATAGCATTCAACACAGCGCAGCTTGCGCCGTCGAAGCCCATGTCAGAGTCGGTGTAACCGATTTCCGTAATGGTGTTGCGGGCCAGGGCTTCGAAATCCACCCAGGCCGACGTGGAGATTTCACCGGCCACGATAACCATGCCGGTTTTTACCAGCGTTTCACAGGCGACGCGCGCCGACGGGTCTTCAGCAATGATGGCGTCGAGGATGGCGTCGGAAATCTGGTCGGAAATCTTGTCCGGATGTCCTTCGGACACGGACTCCGACGTGAATACGAACGAATCAGTCATTGGGTCTCTACAGCTGTTTGAATGAAGGCAACGCGCTAGTTTAACGCATAAGGCTCCCCAGGCACTACGCTCCGGAGGCATTGCGGTGAGTTCCGATGCATTTCGTTACGATTCCGCGCCGAATACCGGGCCCGCCCCGTGGCTAGCGCTTGCGGAGCATCTAAAAAAGCTCGAAAATGCGCGCCTCCCTGAGCAGGCTGCCGATTCGCGGAAGCCCTCAAAAAAACACCGAATTCACTAACGAGGCCGGGATCCTCGCGAGTCATTAGCCATAATGTCACAACCGCACGCTGTGGCCGGCCAGCCAAGCCGGCGAGATCTTGCCAACGCGATACGGGCGTTAAGCATGGACGCGGTCCAGGCCGCCAACTCGGGCCATCCCGGCGCGCCGATGGGCATGGCGGACATTGCCGAAGTGTTATGGCGAGACTATCTGAAGCACAATCCGGGCAATCCGGAGTGGGTGGACCGCGACCGCTTCGTCTTGTCCAACGGTCACGGCTCGATGCTCCTCTACAGTCTGCTGCACCTGACCGGTTATCCGCTGACAATCAACGAAATCCGCAACTTCCGGCAGTTCGGCTACCGGACCGCGGGGCATCCCGAGTACGAGGCGGATCTCGGGATCGAGACCACCACGGGGCCGCTCGGCCAGGGCATCAGCAATGCCGTGGGCATGGCGCTGGCCGAGAAGATGCTGGCGACACAGTTCAACCGTGACGACCACGACATCGTTAATCACCGGACCTGGGTTTTCCTGGGCGACGGCTGCCTGATGGAAGGCATCTCACACGAAGCCTGTTCTCTGGCCGGAACCCTGAAACTCGGCAAGCTTATTGCCTTCTACGACGACAACAACATTTCGATCGACGGTGAAGTCAGCGGCTGGTTTACCGACGATACGGCCGCGCGCTTCGAAGCTTACGGCTGGCAGGTCATCCGCGACGTTGACGGCCACGACAGCGCCGCCATTGCGGCAGCGATCGACGAGGCACTTGCGGATGACGGGCGTCCGACCCTGCTGTGCTGCAAGACGGTGATCGGTTTTGGGGCGCCCAACAAGCAGGGCACCGCGGCCACACACGGCGCGCCTCTCGGCGACGACGAAATTGCGGCAGCGCGTGAAACGCTGGGCTGGGCAGCGGAACCGTTCGAGATTCCCGCCGAGATTGCGTCGGCATGGAACGGGCGGGAACGCGGCCGCGTCGAGGAAGATCACTGGGACGTGCGCTTCCGCGCCTACAAGGCTGAGCATCCGGAACTCGCACAGGAGTTCGAACGGCGCATCGCCGGTGACCTGCCCGCTAACTGGTCGGAAATCGCGGCGGCCGCGGTTCGCGATATCGACGCGGCGGGCGAGACGATGGCGACACGCAAGGCCTCGCTCGTGGCGCTCAACGCGCTGACGCCCGTGCTGCCCGAGATGGCTGGCGGCTCGGCCGATCTCACCGGGTCCAATCTGACGAAACACGCCGGGTCCGTGCCGGTTACGGCGGACGATGCCGGCGGCAACTACATCTACTACGGCGTGCGTGAATTCGGCATGACCGCCATCGGCAACGGCCTGGCGCTGCACGGCGGCCTGATCCCGTACTCGGGCACGTTTCTGACGTTTTCGGATTACGCCCGCAACGCCCTGCGCATGGCCGCGTTGATGCGCATTCAGAACATCCTCGTGTATACGCACGATTCGATTGGCCTTGGCGAAGACGGCCCGACTCATCAGCCCGTGGAGCATGTGGCTTCCTTACGCATCATGCCGAACATGTGTGTCTGGCGGCCCTGCGATACCGTTGAAACCGCGGTTGCCTGGATCGACGCGATCGAACGACGCGACGGTCCGACCAGCCTTGTGCTGACGCGCCAGGGTGTCCCGCATCAGACGAGGTCCGGCGAGCAGATCGAAGCCATTCGCCGCGGCGGCTACGTGCTGGTCGATTCCGACGGTGAGCCGGAGCTGATACTGATCGCCAGCGGGTCCGAGGTTGGGCTCGTCGTGGACGCGGCGGCCGCGCTTGCGGGCGACGGTGTTGCCGTTCGCGTCGTGTCGATGCCGAGCACCAGCGTTTTCGAGCAGCAGGACAGCGCCTGGCGCGAGTCGGTATTGCCGTCATCGGCGCCGGCCCGTCTCGCCGTGGAGGCCGGCTCGCCGGACAGCTGGTGGCGCTACGTCGGTCCCGGCGGTGACGTCATCGGCATGGAAGGTTTTGGCCAGTCGGCCCCGGCGGGCGAACTCTTCGAGCACTACGGGTTTTCAGTGGCCAACGTGGTCGACCGGGCACGCGAGGTCCTCGAGCGAAACCAATAGAACCTGTCGGCTCCGCGTCAGCGCAGCACATGGCGCCCCAGTGCTGCGGGCCCCGGGGAGGAGCGACCGGTATCGGGTACGCGATATCGACGGGTTTCGACAAAAACACAGCGCCGCCGAACTCGGCGGCACACGATGATTAGCGGGAGACGCACAAATGAGCATAAAAGTAGGCATCAACGGCTACGGCCGCATCGGCCGGAACATCCTTCGGGCGATCCACGAGCAGGGGCGGGCCGGTGAATTCGACGTCGTCGCGCTGAACGACCTGGGTGATCCGGAAACCAACGCGCACCTCACGCGCTTCGACACTGCGCACGGGCCGTTCAACGGCACGGTGGAGGTCGACGGCGGCGATATCATCGTCAATGGCGACCGCGTCAAGGTATTCGCCGAACGCGATCCGGCAAAGCTGCCCTGGGGTGATCTCGGCGTCGACGTCGTGTTCGAGTGCACGGGCCTGTTCCGCACCCTCGAGACGGCCGGCAAACACATCGACGGCGGCGCAAAGAAGGTGGTGATCTCCGCACCCGGCGGCGCCGGCATCGAGAAAACGATTGTCTACGGCGTGAACCACGACACGCTGACGGCCGACGACAAAGTGATCTCGAACGCGTCGTGCACGACCAATTGCCTTGCGCCCCTCGTCAAGCCGCTGCACGAGGCGATCGGCGTCAAACACGGCATCATGACGACCATCCACGCCTATACGAATGACCAGGTACTCACGGACGTCTTCCACAAGGATCTCCGCCGCGCACGCTCGGCCACCATGTCGCAGATACCGACCAGCACAGGCGCTGCCAAGGCGGTCGGCCTCGTACTGCCCGAGCTCAACGGCAAGCTCGACGGCTTTTCGATGCGTGTTCCGACCATCAACGTGTCCGCGGTCGACCTGTCGTTTGTGGCGGAGCGGGCTACGTCGATCGACGAGATCAACGACATCCTCAAAGCGGCAAGCGAAGGACCGCTGGCCGGCGTACTGGAGTACAACGACCGTCCGCTCGTGTCCATCGACTTCAACCATAATCCCGCGTCGTCGACCTACGACTCGACCTTGACCAAGGTGATTGACGGCACGATGGTGAAAGTCATTGCCTGGTACGACAACGAGTGGGGCTTCTCCAACCGTATGCTCGATACGACGACGGCGCTGATGAAGGCCGGCTGATCCCCGTCCTCGACACGTCTCTATAAGGAGTTGGCGCCATGGCGATCCTGCGCATGACCGACATGGAGCTCGCGGGCAAGCGAGTGTTGATCCGTGAAGATCTGAACGTTCCCGTGAAGGACGGTCAGGTCACGAGCGACGCTCGCATTGTTGCCGCACTGCCAACTATTCGGCAAGCGCTCGAAAAGGGCGCGGCCGTCATGCTGATGTCACACCTCGGCCGGCCCGAGGAGGGCAGCGCGGACCCGGCGTTCAGTCTGGCGCCCGTGGCCGCCCGCCTCGGCGAACTGCTGGGGCGGGAAGTGCCTCTCGCGACCGACTGGATCGACGGTATCGACGTCTCGCCCGGCGAACTCGTGCTGCTCGAGAACGTGCGCTTCCTCGAGGGCGAAAAAAAATGTGACGCCGCGTTGTCACAGAAGATGGCGGCACTCTGCGACGTGTTTGTCATGGACGCGTTCGGCACGGCGCATCGCGCGCAGGCCAGCACCTACGGTGTTGCCGAGCACGCCCCCGTTGCCTGCGCCGGCCCGCTCCTTGTCGGTGAACTGGAGGCGCTCGCTCGAGCGCTGGACGAACCGGCACGCCCGGTCGTGGCCATTGTCGGCGGCGCCAAGGTGTCGACCAAGCTGACCGTGCTTGAGGCGCTCATGGACGTCGTCGACACGCTGATTGTCGGCGGCGGTATCGCCAATACCTTCATAGCGGCAAAAGGCCTGGGGGTCGGCAAATCGCTGCACGAAACGGACATGCTGGCGATTGCCGAAAAGCTGTCCGCCGGCGACGGCGCGGACATACCCGTGCCTCACGACGTTGTTGTAGCGAAGGAGTTCTCGGCCGAGGCGGCCGCGGAAACGCGGGGTGTCGAGGGGATTGGCGCGGACGAAATGGTGCTCGATATTGGACCGAAGACGGCCGAGGCGTTTGCGCGAATTGTCAAAGACGCGGGAACCGTCATCTGGAACGGTCCCGTCGGCGTGTTCGAGTTCGACGCGTTTGCCGACGGAACCCGAGTGCTTGCTGAAGCCATCGCCGCAAGCGACGCGTTTTCGGTTGCCGGCGGCGGCGATACGCTGGCGGCAATCGACCGCTTCGGCGTTCGCGACGGTATCTCGTACATATCGACCGGCGGCGGCGCGTTCCTCGAGTTTGTCGAGGGCAAGACCCTGCCCGCCGTGCAGATCCTGGAACAGCGCGGCGCCTGATTATTCAGCCGATGCCGGCGAAGCGCTCCCAGGGGCCCGTGATCGCCACGGTGGTTCCCGGGTACTGGATGTTGACGAACAGCGTACGCCCGTCCGGGGAGAAGCAAACCCCGGCAAGCTCCGAGTCGTTGTAGGGGTTGTCCGCGAAGGCATACTGCTCGCCGTCGGGTTTGATCCCCACGATCCCGCAGTGATCGCTCGTGTCCTCGCAGACGAACAGGTCACCCCACGGCGCCATCGTAATATTGTCCGCGTGCCGCAGCAGAGACTCCGGTCCCGCTTCGGCAAGCAGGGTCAGGTGGCCCGGTTCGCGTTTTTCGTCCGCCTGGCCTTCGAAGCGGCTCGGTGAGTAGCCGAACACCTGCCCCAGCCTGTCCGGTCCGCCCGTTGTGCAGGTAAACGCCACACCGTCGTCCGTCGCGCACAGGCCTTCTCCGCGTGCAAAACTCGCAGCCCCGGCCGCGGCGCCGCGTTTGCGCAGGTCGTTCTTGTCGCCGTCGACGTCGTCAAGATCGATCCAGCGAACGACCAGCGGGCGATGGCGTTCGATTGCCGGTCCCGACCAGTTGTGGGTTTTGAACCCGTCGGCCGCGACAAGGGCCAATGCCTGCAGGCGTCCGCCTTTCAGAAGTTCACCGGGCACGTCGGGCAGGTAGCGATAAAACAGGCCGTGGTGACGGTCTTCGGTCATGTAGACAACGCCCGTTCGCTCGTCGACCGCGCAGGCTTCGTGTTCGAAGCGTCCCATTGCCCGGATCGGTTCGGGCATCACAAGGCCGGTTTCGCCGGCGGGGACTTCGAACACATAGCCGTGGCGCTTTTCCCGAAAGACGGGCTTGCCTTTGGTGATGCCTGCTCCCGGATCCTCGAAACACTCTTCGCAGGACAACCAGCTACCCCAGGGTGTCGGCCCGCCCGCGCAGTTGATCTCGGTGCCGGCGAGGCTCAGATGTTGTCGCTCGGTGCGGCCGCTGGTCGGGTTGTATACGCTGGTTGTCGTGCCGCCAACGCCCGGCGTTCGACCGCCGCCCGGATCATAGACCCGCGCCTTGATCGGATCGGGCAGTTCGGCAAACGCGTTGCCGAACGCGCTGAATTCGGTGTGGGAAGGCGGCATCTCGTGGTTGCAGACGAGAATCACGCGGCCGTCGTCGCCCGGAAACGCCGCCATGCCGTCGTGGGCCGGCGGAACCTTGAGTCCGTCGTTCATTGTGTCGCCGGCTCTGGAGACCACCCGATAGCTGAATGCTTCGGGCAGATCGAGCAACTGATTGTGGTCCGGCAGCAGTTGGCCGGCTGCCGCCTGCTTGTCCGCTGAGGCTGCTACCGGTAGGCCCAGAGCGGCCATGCCCTTGAGAAAATGTCGTCGTCGTATGCGCATTCGCAGAGACTACCGCAATTTGCGCGTCCGGCACGTTACGGGAAAACGCTTTCTCGGTAAGCAGTGTTACTTATTCTTGACGGCGCCCCAGGGACAGCCCAGCGAGTCATCAAACCTGCGGCTTGCTGTGCAATAATCCGCAGCATGCAAAAAAGAACGAAGATCGTCGCGACACTCGGGCCTGCGTCGGAGCGGCCCAAAACACTCCGCAAGATGATTCGTGCCGGCCTCGACGTCGCGAGAATCAATTTCTCCCACGGCAGCGCCGACGAACATCGCGGCCGGGCAGCCGCTTTGAAGAAGGCGGCGCTTGATGAAGGCCGAGATATCGGGCTTCTGGGTGATCTGCAGGGGCCAAAGATACGCGTGAAACGTTTTCGCGAACGCAGCGTGCGGCTCAAGGACGGTGCGTCCTTTTTTCTCGATCATGCTCTTGGGCTCGAGGAGGGCACGGTCGAGGGTGTCGGCGTGGCTCTGGAGACCATGCATGAGGACGTCGCGCCCGGCGATACGCTGCTTCTGAACGACGGACTCATTACTCTCGAGGTCGAGTCGGTCGAGGGAACCCGTATCCACACCCGTGTCGTCAACGGCGGCATCCTGTCGGATCACAAAGGCATCAACAAGAAGGGCGGCGGCCTGTCGGCGAAGGCGTTGACCGAGATCGACAAACAGAACATCCGCCTGGCGGCGGAACTCGACATGGATTTCCTGGCCGTGTCGTTCGTACGCACGGGTGACGACGTGCGTGAGGCGCGCCGCCTGTTCGAAGAGGCCGGGGGCAAGGGGCTCATTGTTGCGAAAATCGAGCGCACCGAAGCGATCGATAACATCGACTCGATTATCGACGCAGCCGACGTGATCATGGTGGCGCGCGGGGATCTGGGCGTCGAGCTCGGTTATGCGGAATTGATCGGCGTGCAGAAGAAGCTGATCCACGCGACCCGCCGCGCCAGCAAGATCGTCATTACGGCAACGCAGATGATGGAGTCGATGATTCAGAACCCGATTCCAACCCGCGCCGAGGTCTCCGACGTATCCAACGCCGTGATGGACGGCAGTGACGCCGTCATGCTGTCGGGTGAGACCGCCGTCGGAAAACACCCCATCAAGGCGATCAAGGCCATGGCCGAAGTGTGTGTAGGCGCGGAGCGCTACCCCTTGCCGCCGGGCCGGACCGGGCATCGTATCGGTGACTTTTTCGAACGCGTCGACGAAGCCATTGCCATGGCCGTCATGTACACGGCCAACCACCTCAACGTGGCGGCGATCATTGCGCTGACGGAGTCCGGTTCCACGACGCGCTGGATGTCGCGTATCCGTTCGGATATCCCGATCTATGCGTTTACCGCCCACGAGTCGACCAGCCGCCGGGTCACGATGTACCGCGGCGTCTATCCCGTGGCGTTCGAGCTCAATCACACGGACTCGCGACGTCTGTATCCGGATATCTTCAAGACGCTCCTTGAGCACGAGCTCGTCGAAGTCGACGATCTCGTGATCTTCACAAAAGGTGATCTGGACGGCGTGACCGGCAGCACCAACGCCATGAAGATCCTCAAGGTGACGGCGCCGGAGTAGGGCGTATTCGCAGAGTGCACACAGGTCCGGAATGAAACGCTGGTTCAAGCGTATTGCGGCGGGAGCGGTACTGCTCGTCGCCACGGCAATCATTGCCGCATGGCTGATCCTTCGGGCGAGCCTGCCGACCCTCGACGGTGAAGTGCGTGTGGCCGGGCTATCCGCCGCGGCCAGCATCGAGCGTGACGCCGAGGGGATCACGACCGTCACGGCCGCCAACCGCGAAGATCTCGCGTTTGCAACCGCATATGCGCATGCCCAGGATCGGTATTTTCAGATGGACCTGATTCGCCGTCGCGCCGCGGGTGAATTGTCGGCGCTCATTGGCGCCGCCACGCTGGACTCCGACAAGCGGCATCGCTTTCACCGCTTCCGCGCCCGCGCTCAGACAGTGCTGGCTGAACTGCCCGACACGGACAAGCGCCTGCTCGAACGCTACGCCGACGGAGCCAACGCGGGGCTTGCGAGCCTTGCCGGCAAGCCCTTCGAGTACTGGTTGCTGGGAGCCGAACCGGAACCGTGGCTGGCCGAAGACTCGCTGCTGGTTCTTTACGCGATGTTCATGACCCTGAATGACGCCCGCGCTTCCCGCGACGTGCGCCGCAGCTATGCGAGAAACGTCTTCAGCGACGCCGTCTACGATTGGCTGTATCCGGACGGTACGCCGTGGGACGCACCTCTACTCGGTGAGGCCAGGGCCGTGCTTCCCATACCGCCGTCCAGCGAGATCGATCTGCGCGGCACGCCCGTGCTGATCGCCTCCGGCGAGCGGCAGGATGCGATTCGACCGCAGTCCTCGAGAGCTCCGCTTGGCGATGCGTTCGACGGCACGCTCGACCACGTGCTCGACGATCAGTACGGCGATCCTCCGTTTGTCGGGAGCAATAACTGGGCCGTCAGCGGTGCGCTGACGGCCAGCGGCCATGCCATGGTGGCCAACGACATGCACCTCGGAATCAACGTTCCGAATATCTACTACCAGCTACGCCTGGTAGTGACCGGCGAGGAACCCGTGGACATCATGGGTGTGAGTCTGCCCGGCGGGCCGCTGATTGTTGCCGGCAGCAACGAACACATGGCCTGGGGTTACACCAACAGCTATGGCGACTGGTCGGATGCCGTACTGCTCGAGCCGGGCAGCCGGCCCGGTACCTACCGCACGCCCGAAGGAGATCGCGAATTCGAGATCGTGACGGAGCGGATAGCGGTCAAAGGCGAAAGCCCCGTCGACTACACCGTGCGCGAGACGATATGGGGGCCTGTCGACGAGCAGCTTGAATATCCGTACGGTGACGTGGCCGTCAATTGGATTGCGCATCACGTTGAGGCCGTCAATTTCAACGTTCTGAAACTCGAAACCGCGCGATCCGTCGACGAGGCGCTGGCCATTGCCAACACGATGGGCATCCCGCCGCAGAATTTTGTCTGCGGTGACAGCGAAGGCAATATCGGCTGGACGATTGCAGGGCGGATTCCGCGAAAGCAGGGTTTCGATCCTGCCCTGCCCGCGGACTGGAGTGCCGGCGCCGGTTGGCAGGGCTGGCTGCCGCCGGAAGACTATCCGCGCATTGTCAATCCGCCATCGGGAAGAATCTGGACGGCCAATTCCCGCGTCGTGGACGGGGCGGAACTCGAGCTCATTGGCGACGGCGGCTATGATCGCGGCGCCCGGTCCGGGCAGATTCGTGACGGCCTGTTTGCGCGCGATCAATTCGACGCCGCCGACATGCTCGCGATCCAGATCGACGATCGCGCCATCTTCCTTGGCCGCTGGCAAGAGCTTCTCGTGGCCCTGCTCGAGCAACCGGGACGCGCCGCCTCGCCGGCAGAGGCCGAGTACCTGCGGCTGACGAAAGACTGGTTGCCGCGCGCGGCGCCGGAGTCGACAGGTTACCGGCTGGTTCGCAGCTTTCGGCTGCAGGTGCAGAAGCGTGTCTGGCAGGCGCTCAGTTCGCCGATCCGATCTACGTACGGTGACGACGTGAACGTCTGGCGCAGCCCGCAATTCGAAGCGGCGCTCTGGCAGCTGGTCACCGAACGTCCACCGCATCTGCTGCCCGTCAACTACGACAGCTGGGACGCTCTGCTCGCCGACGCCGTGGCGGGCTCCATTGACTACTTCGATCAGAGCTACGGGGCGGACCTGTCCGAGCGAGTCTGGGGTGAACGCAATACAGCGCGTATCCAACACCCCCTGAGCCTCGCCGTGCCGCAGCTCTCGCGGTGGCTCGACATGCCGCGAGAACCGTTGGCCGGCGACGCTGACCTGCCGCTCGCGCAGAGTCCACGCTTTGGCGCATCGGAACGGTTTGCCGTGTCGCCCGGAGATCGCGCCAACGGCATCATGCATATGCCGACGGGACAGAGCGGGCACCCGCTGTCTGCCTTCTACCGCAAGGGCCACAGGGCGTGGGTCGAGGGGACGCCGAGCCCTTTTCTGCCCGAGACCACGGCGCATCGCCTGGTTCTCGAGCCTCTGGATTAAGTTTTTTGTACCGGCGCAGCAAGCGGGTACACTGAACAGTCCTCCTCAACGATATTTCATCATGGCCGAACAGCGTTTTTCAGGCACAGACAGCTACATCGCAACAGACGATCTCAAAATGGCGGTCAATGCTGCCGTTACGCTCGAGCGTCCGATACTGGTCAAGGGCGAGCCCGGCACGGGCAAGACCCAGCTCGCGGTCGAAATTGCGCGCTCGCTCGACCGGCCGTTGCTCGAATGGCACATCAAATCCACGACCAAAGCGCAGCAGGGGCTGTACGAATACGATGCCGTTGCGCGCCTGCGCGACTCCCAGCTCGGCGACCAGCGCGTACACGACATCGGCAACTACATTCTGCGCGGCAAGGTTTGGGAAGCATTCGAGTCCGACGTCCAGCCCGTGCTGCTGATCGATGAAATCGACAAAGCCGACATCGAGTTCCCGAACGACCTTCTGCAGGAACTCGATCGCATGGAGTTTTTTGTCTACGAAACGAAACAGCTCGTCCGGGCCAGGCACCGGCCGATCATCGTCATTACCAGCAACAACGAGAAAGAGCTCCCCGACGCCTTTCTGCGGCGCTGTTTTTTTCACTACATCAAGTTTCCCGATCAGGAGACGATGCAGGCGATTGTCGACGTGCACTTCCCCGGGCTGAAGAAAGCGCTGCTTCGCGAGGCCCTGAATGCGTTCTACAAGATCCGCGACGTGGCCGGCCTCAAGAAGAAACCGTCGACCAGTGAGCTTCTGGACTGGATCAAGCTGCTGCTGGCGGAAGACATCCCTCCCGAAGCCCTGAAAAGCGACGACAAACGCACCGCGATCCCGCCGCTGTACGGCGCGTTGCTCAAGAACGAGCAGGACGTGCATCTCTTCGAACGGCTGGTGTTCCTCGATCGGCGCGCCAATCCCTCATAACGTGAACAGGCCCTGATGCTGATCCCGTTCTTTTTTCTCCTGCGCGAAGGCGGCGTAAAGACCTCGATCACCGAGCTGTTGACGTTGCTCGAGGCGCTGGAACGCGGCCTGGCCGGGGAGAGCGTCGACGACTTTTACCTGCTGGCCAGGGCCGCGTTGGTCAAGGACGAGGCAAAACTGGATCGTTTCGATCGAATCTTCGGCGCCTACTTCAGGGGCATTGACGACGCGCTGGGTGATCTGTTCGAAGAGGTCCCCGAGGATTGGCTGACACGTCAGGCGGAGCTGCATCTCTCGGAGGAGGAGCGGGCGCTGATCGAGTCGCTGGGCGGATTCGAGGAGCTGATGAAGGCGCTCGAGGAGCGCCTGAACGAGCAGCAGGAGCGCCATGAAGGCGGCAACAAGTGGATAGGTACCGCGGGCACCTCGCCTTTTGGCGCTTACGGCTTCAACCCCGAGGGCGTCAGAATTGGCCAGCAGTCCGGCCGCAACCGCAGCGCCGTCAAGGTGTGGGACAAGCGCGAGTACCGCAATCTCGACGACACCGTGGAGCTCGGCACACGCAACATCAAGGTTGCGTTGCGGCGCCTGCGCAAGTTTGCGCGTGAGGGGGCGGCTGACCAGCTGGACCTCGAGGACACGATCGACAAGACGGCGCGCAACGCGGGACTCCTGGATATCCGCATGGTTCCGGAGCGACACAACGCCGTCAAAGTGCTGCTGTGCCTGGATATTGGCGGTTCGATGGACGATCACGTGCGGGTGTGCGAGGAGTTGTTCTCGGCCTCACGTAGCGAGTTCAAGCATCTGGAGTACTTCTACTTCCACAATTTCATCTACGAGTCAGTGTGGAAGGACAACCACCGCCGGCATTCGGAGCGCGTACCGACACTCGATATCACGCACAAGTACGGTGCCGACTACAAGCTGATATTTGTCGGCGACGCCACGATGAGCCCGTACGAAATTGTCTATCCGGGCGGCAGCGTCGAACACTGGAACGAAGAGCCCGGCGCTGTGTGGATCAAGCGCCTGCTGAACACCTACCCCAAAGCGATCTGGCTGAATCCCGAACCGAGGAACCGCTGGGACTACGCGCCGTCGATCAAACTGACCCGCGAACTCATGGACGATCGCATGTATCCGCTGACCCTAGCCGGGTTGGACGAGGGTATCCGCGCTCTCCACTAGCAGCGGGTTGAAAAAGCCGCAGCCGTCACGCTACAAGCTGCCAGCCTGCTCTGGGCCGCTCAATCCTCGGGCTCGGTCGCTCCCGCACGCACCAGCGCCTCGAGGTCGGCCAGGACCTCCTGGCTGTGCGCTTCCACTACGATGTCCGTGTAGGTTTTGATCAGCTTGCCCGCAGGAGAAATCAGGAAGGTCTGGCGCCTGGCGACGGTCCTGCCGTGCCGATGTGTCCTGACCCCGTAAGCTATGGCAACTGCCCCGTCGCGATCGGCGAGCAGAGGGAAGGGCAGTCGGTGGTGTTCGGCGAAAGCCTGTTGCCGGTCAGAGGAATCGAGGCTGATACCCAGAATCTGAGCGTTCAGTTGACGGAACTCGTCAACGGCATCGCGAAACGCGCAAGCCTCCACCGTGCATTCCGGGGCGCCGCTTTCCGGATAGAAGTACAGCACTACCCAGCGCTGCCGATAATCCTCGAGCGCGTGCAGTCTGCCGTGCTGATCGGCGAGTTCGAAGTCGGGTGCCGGCTGGCCGGGCACCGGCTGGGCAGCCACGTCCGTGACAAGCAGCAAAAGCATCGTGATCCGGGCCAGACAGCGAAACGGCATGAGCTACTCGCGGGTTGATGCACGCGGCGTGCGAAGGACTGCAGAATGATGGCGCGTTGCGTCCTATAATAGGCAGGCAGGCGATGTCCCGCCAGTCCGATACCGCGGGGTTAGCCGCAGCACAGTATGAAAACGCGCCTCAACGACAACCCGCTTCGTGCGAAAACAGCGCTCGTGTTGCCCGGAGGCGGTGCCCGTGGTGCGTTTCAGGTTGGCGTTCTGAAAGCGATTGCCGAACTGCTGCCCAAAGGCACACCGAATCCCTTCGGCGTGATCTCCGGTACTTCCGCGGGCGCCGTCAACTCCGTTGTGCTGGCTTCGAAAGCGCGCCGTTTCAAACTCGCCATCGCCGAGCTCGAGCGGGTCTGGGGGGCGTTTCGCTGCCACCACGTGTATCGCACCGATCATTGGACGATGCTCAAGAGCAGCGCGCACTGGATGACCGCGCTGGCGTTGGGCGGGTTGCTGGTCGGGATGCCGCGGTCCCTGCTGGATAACTCACCGTTACGGTCGCTGCTGTCGCGCAACGTGCGGTTTCCGCGCATTGCCCATGCCATCGACAACGGCTGGGTCGAGGCGCTTGCGGTGACGGCCGCGGGCTACGGCTCCGCGCGATCGATTGCTTTTTTTGAAGCGGCCGAGCAGCACGGTGAGTGGTCGAGGACCCGCCGACACGGCAAGGCAACCCGGATCAATCTCGATCACGTCATGGCATCGGTGGCCGTGCCGATGGTGTTTCCGCCCGTGCGCATTGGCGCTGAATACTTCGGCGATGGCGCCATGCGCCAGGCTACGCCGCTGAGTCCCGCAGTGCACCTCGGAGCGGACCGGATTCTGGTGATCGGTATTCGCGACGAGAAGCTGGTCGAGCCGTCGTCTGATCCCAGGGAGCCTGATCCGTTTCCGAGTTTTGCGCAGATTGCCGGCTACATGCTCGACACGTTGTTCATGGACGGTCTGTATTCGGACCTCGAACGCCTGACCCGCGTTAACCAGCTGCTGGATTCCGTGCCCGACGGCCAGGACCGTGGCCGCTTTTCCTCCATGCGCCCGATCGACACGATGCTGATCGTGCCGAGCGAGGACCTGCGCGAGGTGGCGAGCCGCTATCAGCAGGAACTGCCGTTTGCGATTCGCATGCTGCTCCGGGGTGTAGGCGGCAAGAGCAGCGGCGAGAGCCGGCTCTTGAGCTTCCTGCTCTTCGAGCGGGCGTACACCGAAGAGCTGATCCGCCTTGGCTACCGGGACGCCATGCAGGTCAAAGACGAGCTGCTGGCGTTCGCGACCGGCGAGCCCGTGCCGCGCCTGTTCGCGCCGGACTGGATTAAACGGGATCTCAGCCCGCTCAAGGTCTGAGCGCGTCGGCGACACCCTCTATTGCCGCAGTCTCATAGCGTTTCAGCGAGCGATGCCGTACGGCCACCGGCGTGTGCACGGTGCGCAGTGACCGCGCGAGCCGTTCGGTCATATACACGCTGCGATGCTGGCCGCCGGTACAGCCCAGAGCAATCGTCAGGTAGCCGCGACCCGCTTTCTGCCATTCGGGTATCCAGCTTTCGAGAAACGTAAAGATATCGTCGTGCATTTTCTGCACGTTGTCGGCCGCATCCAGAAACTCTTCCACTTCCGGATCGAGTCCCGTAAGACCGCGCAGTTCCAGGGTCCAGTACGGGTTGGGCAGGGAGCGCAGGTCGAAAACAAAATCGGCGTCCGCCGGAATGCCGTGTTTGAAGCCGAAAGACTCGATCAGCACAGACAGGTTGTCTCGCTTGCGGCGATCGACGCGCTTGCGAATGAGGTCGGCGAGTTCGTATATCGACGTCTGCGACGTGTCGATAATCAGATCCGCGGAGTTGATGACTTCGGAGAGGATGCCGCGTTCCGCCGCGATAGCCTCGCGAATGCGGGACGTTTCCTCCGCCATCGGGTGACGGCGGCGGGTTTCGCTGTAGCGTTTGAGGAGTATGCTCTGACTGGCCTGGATGAACAGCACGTCCGTTGTAATCTCTCGCTCCCGGAACTCCGCAATGAGCTCCGGTAAAGCCTCCAGATCGGCAGCGCGGTTACGTGCATCGATGCCCACGGCCAGCAAATGGTTGGGCCGGTCACCGGCCATCACGATATCGTCGACGACGGCTTTGAGGAAGCCCGCCGGAAGGTTGTCGATGCAGTAGTAGCCGAGGTCTTCCAGCGTGTGCAATGCCACGCTCTTGCCGGCGCCCGAAAGGCCGCTGACGATAATCAGGCGCTTTTCGTCAGACGGCGCGTCTGCTCCGGCGGACACGTAGGGAGACTAACCGCCTGTGGCGGTCCGGGGCTCGTTGCTCGAGAACAGATCGGTGCCGTCGACCAGCGCTTCGTAGAGCGTCGAGCTCGAGTTCGTCGAGCGCAGCCGTCCGCGCAGACCCTCGTCGGCGAGGATGCCGGTCATTGCTTTGACATCCGCATAGTCTTCGTCGCTGAGCATGGCCGGAACCATCATGCCGAAAATGAGGTCGACCGGCTCACCGTCCGGGGCGTCGAAGTCGATGGGCTCAGAGAGTTTGATCATCGCCGCAAAGCTGTCGTCCAGACCGTCGATTCGACAGTGCGGAAACGCCAGCCCCTTCTTGAGGCTTGTGCATCCGAGTCGTTCCCGTTCGATCAGCGCCTCGAAAATTGTGTCGCTCGGGATGTCCGGGCTGGAGCGAACCAGCAGTTCACTTAATATCTCGAGACAGTGTTTTTTGCTGCGCGCGTGCGCGTTGCAAAGCACTCGATCGGGCTGGATGATTTCTTGGAATAGCATCGTCGTAGATGGGCGTGAGTGAGAAGAGCGGGCCGCCACTCAGTATGGCGGCCCGCAGGATTTTAGATGAATTTACGCTTGTCCGCGTCTCTCGCATGGTGGTCGGACAGCTTTTCCTTGTGCTTTCTGACCTTTCTGTCGAGCTTGTCGACCAGGCCGTCGATCGCGGCGTACATGTCGTCTTCGGTCGTCTCTGCGTAAATCGTACCACCGTTTACGTTCACTTTCGCTTCGGCCTTGTGACGCGACTTCTCCACCGTCAGGATGCAATGGACGCCAGACACAAGGTCGAAGTGGCGTTCAATTCGCTGGACTTTTTGTTCGACATAACCTCTGAGGGAGTCGGTGACGTCAATGTGATGGCCAGAAACGTTTAGCTGCATGTTGTTCTCCCGTGCTGCGTGGGCTGACGGCTCCGGACGCGGCGGTCTGAGCCGACGCATCCGGTGGTGCCGCGGATGAGGTGCCTTCCAAGGGGATCGTTTTGGGCGAATCCTCCTTTGCGGGTTGTACGGTGCTCTGCCGGCACGGTGCGTGCCTGGAGTCTGCCGCTGCCGGCGGCGGTAAATTGCGGCGATCGGCGAGTCGTCGCTGCTGGACCGTGTGCATCAGCGCGCCGGTCTCTGCCGCCGTTCGCTCGAAGACGCAATGTTCATACCCTCACGGTACTTCGCCACCGTGCGTCTCGCAACCTTGATGCCTTCCTCGGCCAATAAACTGGCGATCTTGCTGTCACTTAGCGGTTTCCGGGCGTTCTCGGCGGCAATATATTTGCGGATTTTTGCGCGAACCGACGTAGACGATTGGTCTTCGCCGCTGGCCGATGAAAGATGTGAGGAAAAGAAGTACTTGAATTCAAACACGCCGCGCGGTGTGTGCATGTACTTGTTGGTTGTCACTCGCGAAATCGTCGACTCGTGCATGCCGATCTCTTCGGCCACGTCACGCAATACCATGGGTTTCATGTGTTCGTCGCCATGCTCGAGAAAGCCGGTTTGTCGTGACACGATGCAGGTGGCCACCTTGAGCAGGGTTTCGTTGCGAATCTCGAGGCTGCGGATCAGCCAGCGCGCTTCCTGCAGCTGCGATTTGAGGACGGCGTGGTCGCCCGAGCCGCGCAGCAGGTTGGCGTAGGTCTGGTTGACGGACAGACGCGGCACGCCGGTCGGACTGATTTCCACCTGCCAGCGTTTGTCGACCTTGCGGACAAACACGTCGGGCACGACGTATTCCGCCGCGGCCGGACTGACCGCAAGCCCGGGCTTGGGGTTGCAGCCTTTGACCAGCGCCAGCGCCGAGTGGAGTTCTTCTTCCGACGCCCGAAGGCTCCGTCGAAGTTCGCCGTGCTGGCGGGTTGCAACCAGATCCAGATGGTCGCTGGCAAGGCGAATCGCGAGGTCCAACCCCGGCGTGTCGTGGTCGAGCTGGCGGAGCTGGAGAATGACGCACTCTCCGATCGAGCGTGCGCCGACGCCGACGGGATCGAGGTTCTGCACTTTGGCCAGCACACGTTCGATTTCTTCGTAGCTGACGGCGGGTTCCGCATCAATGCCGTCGAGGATGCCGTCGAGCTCGTCGGTCAGGTAGCCGTCATCGTTGATCGAATCGACAATGGCCTCACCAATGACGGCTTCACGCGCTGTGAAGTGCTCCATCTCGAGCTGCCAGAGCAAGTGATCCCTGAGCGTCTTGCCGGATTCGTCCGCAAATTCGCTGATTGGCCGGCCTTCGCCGGAGTAGCCCGAATCCGTTGAGCGCTCGCCGGCACGCGACTGCCACGTGTCGTCGACTTTGATGGCCTCGACTTCGGCCGTGGACTCGCTGCTGGTACGCGGCACATCGGGCAGGTCTTCC
Source organism: Woeseiaceae bacterium (assembly GCA_028289545.1). Lineage (GTDB taxonomy): Bacteria > Pseudomonadota > Gammaproteobacteria > Steroidobacterales > Woeseiaceae > UBA1847. The sequence continues at coordinate 6,722 of JANQPG010000041.1, read as the reverse complement.
ATCTCCAGCATGATGTTCTCTTCGAGAGCATCCTGGATCTGCGCGTTCAGATCGAGGACCGGCAACTGCAGCAGGCGGATGGCCTGCTGGAGCTGAGGGGTCATCGTCAGCGTTTGCCCAAGTTTTAGCTGCAGCGACGGTTTAAGCATGAAGTCCAGGTTTAAGGCCCGATAACAGGTCCCAGTATGCCCTACAGGCGAAACTCCTGTCCGAGATACACTTCTCGGACATGGTGGTTTTCGATGATCTGATCCGGTGCGCCGGACGCGATCAGACTACCATCACTCAGTATATAGGCTCGTTCGCAAATCCCCAGTGTTTCGCGCACATTGTGGTCGGTGATCAGTACGCCAATGTCGCGTGCGCACAAGTGCTTGATGATGCGTTGAATATCGAGCACCGAGATTGGATCGACGCCGGCGAAGGGTTCGTCGAGCAATACGAACAGCGGATCGGCGGCCAGAGCCCGGGCGATTTCGACGCGCCGACGCTCGCCGCCGGACAGGCTAATACCGAGGCTCGTGCGCACGTGGCCGACGTGCAGTTCGTCGAGGAGTTTTTCGAGTTCTTCCTCACGCCCGGCGCGGCTCAGGTCCGGACGGTTCTCGAGTATGGCGAGTATGTTGTCCTCTACCGACAGCTTGCGGAAGATCGACGCCTCCTGCGGCAGGTAGCCGAGTCCGAGCTTGGCGCGACGATGCATCGGCAGCGCCGTGAGATCCTGACCGTCGAGCAGAATGTTGCCCGAATCGGCCGCCACCAGGCCCACGATCATGTAGAAGGCGGTGGTCTTGCCGGCGCCGTTCGGGCCGAGCAGCCCCACGACCTCGCCGCTTTTGATCTCGACCGACAGGTTTTTGACGACTTTGCGGAGTTTGTAACTTTTCGAGATGTCCTGGACGCTCAGGATGCTCATGGGCTCTCCGGACCGCTGCTCTCGGCTGTGCCGTCCGGACTATCGTTCGATAACTCGTCCAACAAGTCGTCCGATAATTGCTCCGGCAACTCGTCCGGCAACTCGTCCGGCAGGTTCTCCGATACACCGTCGGCGGCCGGCGGCGTATAGGTGATCTTGACGCGATCACCGTCCTCGCCTGTGGACTGTGCGTTGATGCGTCGTTCCAGAATGTCGTACACCAGCGTGTTCGACGCGATTTCGTTGCCGCCTTCCGCAATCCTTGCGTTGCCCGAAAACTCGATCACGCCGCTCTCGAGGTTGTACCGCAGGAGTTCGGCTTCCGCGTAGGTGATCTGCTCGCTGTCGGGTCTTTGCATCTCGAACGTGGCCGGCTGTCCCTTGATCGTGGCCAGCGTCAAAACGTGGTCCTGGAATTGCAGATCGGCCGCATCGCACTCGATAACGCCGCCTTCCACATCGATGCGCACGTTACCGGAGAATTGCCACGTGCTGGCCTCGAAATCGAGTTCGCTGGCCTGGCCGAGATCCGCTACCACGCCGATACTGCCCTGACTGAGCTTGAGCTGCCGGAACATGATCATCGACAGCTTGCCGTCGTAGTAGGTCGACTCGGCATCCAGCGATATCGGCAGGCGCAAATCGTTGAACTGTGCGCGGGCCGCCGTGGACAACGCGAGCAACAGCGCGATCGTCAGAATTCGGGACAGTTGATTCAGAATGCTCACGGGAAAAATTTGCCGCTGACGTTGGACTTGAGTTCGAGCCGGTTGGTGTCCAGCGATGCTAGCATGCCCGTTGCCGTCAGGCTGCGTTCACCTATACGGATCTGCACGCGCTCGTCGGTCTCTGCCGTGTAGGCGTCGGGATCGAGTTCAAGATAGTCCGTGCGGATCTCGGTGTCAGGCCCGTTTTCGTCACCCTGGTTGAGTGCCCGCACGTGCCCCTTCAACAACACACGGCGCTCGTCGTTGCGGATGCTGGCGCTGTCCGCGTCGACCGTCCAGGGGACCGCGCCGTCGGGGGCATACAAGAGCGTCACGTTACTCAGATCGATGCGCTCGTCCTGCACCTGTTCAGCGTGTTCGGCTTCGATTCGGTAGACCAGCTCACCGTTCTCGCCCGTGCCGAAAATGCGTGCGTTTCTCAAGTAGAAGCCGCGTTCTGCCGACGCGGCGCCGGCCTGCATTTCCGTTTCGTCGCTTTGCTCGCGTGCGAGGTGCCAGCTGCCTGCCGCGGCAAGCACGAGCAATACGTAAACGATGATTGTCCTTACGCTCACGGCGCCGTCTCCGCGCGCGCGCGAAGAAGCAGGTCGCAAATCTCGCGAACGGCGCCGCCGCCGCCGCTTCGGCGCGTCGTGCAGTCGGTTTTTGTTTTCACCGCGTCGACGGCGTTGGCAACCGCGAACGATACGCCGACGGCTTCGAGCAGCGGAAGGTCCGGCAGATCGTCGCCCACAAACGCGGTCCGCGCGGCCTCGAGTCCGAGGCGCTCGCGAATTCCCGCGAAGTCGCCGGTTTTGTTCTTGCTGCCGAGTACGACGTGCCGCACGTCCAGTTCCCGCATCCGGCGGGAGACGGCTTCCGAACGCCGACCGCTAATGATCGCCACCTCGACGCCCGCGCGAAGCAGTGAGCGAACGCCATAGCCGTCCTGGGTGTGAAACGCCTTGCTCTCGGTGCCGTCGTCCGCCAGGTAAAAGCGGCCGTCGGTAAACACGCCGTCGACATCGAAGCCGATCAGCCCGATTTGGGCAATGCGCGCCAGCAGGTCGTCCGACAGGTTGTCGTACATATCGTCGCTCATCACATGATTCCCGCGCGGAACAGGTCGTGGATGTTCAGCGCACCCACAAGCGTGCCGCCGGCGTCCACCACAAGGAGCGCCGTAATGCGGTTTTCCTCGAGCTTGCGCACGGCTTCGATCGCGAGAACGTCTTCGCTAATGGTCTTGCAGCCGGCCTTGACGACCTCGCTCATTTGCGTCGTGTGCACGTCCGCGCCATCGTCGAGTGCGCGCCGTAAGTCGCCGTCCGTAAACACACCAATGGCGCGAAAGCGTTCGTCGACGACGGCTGTCATCCCCAGGCCCTTGGCGGTCATTTCCATAAGGCCCTCGCGCAGCTTGACGTCGGTCGTGACCGCCGGGATGGCGTCGCCGCTGTGCATGATGTCGCTGACCGTCAGCAACAGCCGTTTGCCGAGGCTGCCGCTCGGATGAGAACGCGCAAAGTCTTCGGCAGTAAAGCCGCGGGTTTCCAGCAGCGCCACCGCCAGGGCGTCACCCATCGCAAGGGTTGCCGTCGTGCTGGCGGTGGGCGCAAGGTTCAAGGGGCAGGCTTCCTCGTCGACCGCCACGTTCAGATGCACGTCGGCGGCTTTGGCGAGCGTCGAGCCCGGTTTGCCCGTGATCGACACCAGGTTGGCGCCCATGCGCTTGACGACGGGGAGTATGGTCAGCACCTCCGCCGTTTCGCCGGAGTACGATATGGCGAGCAGGGTGTCGTTGGCGGTGATCATACCCAGGTCGCCGTGACTGGCTTCGGCAGGGTGCATAAAAAACGCCGGGGTGCCGGTGCTGGCCAATGTGGCCGCAATTTTCGAGCTGACATGGCCCGATTTGCCCATGCCCGTCACGACGACCCGGCCCTCGGTGGCAAGGCAAATCCGGCAGGCTTTGGCGAATTCGCCGTCGAGCCGGGCGGCCAGGGTGCTCACCGCTCGCGATTCGATGTCGAGCACCCGCCGAGCCAGGGTCAGCAGTTCGTCGTCAGTGTAATTCTTGCTCAATCCGTCAACTCGCAGGCGGTCCGGCCGCCGTTTGATCAAGGGTTTCGGGGATTTTAATCGTTTTGCTCATCCCCTGCGGCCTGCCGTCGGGGGCCATCGCGCGTTTCGCCCGGCCAGGGCCTGTGAACGGCGCTAGCTGGCGGCTCCGATCGGGAAGCGTAAGCCGCGCTTTCTAGAGCGAACTGTGCAGTACATAGCTCTGATAGCCGAGAAACGCAAAAACCAGTGAGAGTCCTTCCACGCGCGACAGTTCACTCTTGCCGTCGTAGTCATAGGTCATCGCAAACAGCACCAGCGTAAACGCCACCATCACGAACAAGTGCAGCGAAAGCACCGACGGCGCAATGGCGCTGGGCTGAATGGCTGCGGCGACGCCGATTACGGCGAGCAGGTTGAAAATATTGGAGCCGACGATGTTGCCGATGGCCATGCCGTGCTCGTCTTTCAGGGCGCTGACCAGCGACACGGCAAGCTCGGGGAGGCTCGTGCCGAGGGCCACCAGCGTAATGCCGATCACGACGTCGCTGACGCCAATTTCCCGGGCAATGCCGATGGCGCCGTCCACCAACAGTTCCGCGCCCAGGAGCAAGGTGCCGAGGCCCACGATGAACCAGAATATCGCCAGCTTCATGCTCAGCTTGTCGGGAATTTCGGCCTCGAATTCGGCGACGATGGGGTCGTTGGCCGAGGATCTGAGGCCCAGCCGCGTCAGCCAGATCATAACGATGATAAGACCAATCAGCATGACGATGCCGTCGATACGGGACATGAACGTGTCGAGGAACAACGATACCGTGAGCAGGGTCACGGCGAGTAGCGCGGGCATCTCGCGGCGCAACGTCGCCGACGCCAGCCGTATGGGCTTTATGGCCGCTACCACCCCAAGCACGAGGCCAATGTTGACAATATTGGAGCCAATGGCGTTGCCGAAAGCCAACCCGGGCTCGCCTCTGAGCGCGGCGACCATCGACACGAGGATTTCCGGCGCCGACGTGGCGAAGGCGACGACTGTCAGGCCAACCAGGAGGGGTGCGACACCCAGGTTCCTTGCGCCGGCGCCGGCGCCCAGCACAAAACGGTCCGCGCCCCAGATGAGCAGCACCAGGCCGCCAATCACTTCAATACTGTCGATTAGCATATGTTGGGAGAGTGTTGTTCTTCTCGGCTGATCTCTTCAGGTCAATACCGTCCGATCAGCCAGCCCGATCGGCCGGCCCGATCAGCGGGCCCGACTAGCCGGCCCGATCAGCGGGCCCGATTAGCCGACAATCATACACAAAGAGCCGGCAAAGGGCGGGAGTCGTTGGGGTGAGGCCGTCTTCCGGGTAGACTAGCGTCGCCTACAATCGCCGATCGAGGGTGAACAAACGACATGAATCCCGACGAGATAGCGCGTCTCATCGAAGCCGGTTTTGCCGATGCCCAGGTTGAGGTGAGAAGCGATGACAATACGCACTTCGAAGCCGTCGTAGTGACCGAGGAGTTCGAGGGCGTCCGCCCTCTGGCGCGGCACCAGCTGGTTTACAAAACGCTGGGTTCGCTGGTTGGCAACGAGATTCATGCGCTGTCGATTCGTGCGCTGACGCCCGGGGAGCAGTAAGCCCGGGCAGTGCGCGCGGCGGTTTGCGCCCGCGGACGGTCCGGCGCCGGACCAGGTTCGGCACCGGATAAATCGGGGCCGAATTGAGGGACTGACTCCACTAAGGCCGAACGAAAACCGGCGCTTCCTCGGGCCGTTCCCCGGCAACAACCGTAATCTCGATACGAACGCCGTCGCGAATCACGACGATCGTCACGGCGTCACCCGGTTTGTTGGCGGCGACCAGGAGCCGGGCCTGTCTGGACGATACGATGTCCTCGCCGTTGATCGACAGGATGATGTCGCCGCGCCGGAGACCCGCGCTGGCGGCTGGACTGTCCTCGTACACGTCCACCAGCAGAATGCCCTGGCTCGCCTCGAGCCCCAGGGCCGCCTGTTCGGCGGCCGTGAGATCGTCGGGTTCAAGACCCATCCAGCCGCGCACGACGCGACCGTTTTCCCGAATCTGCGCAACCACACCGCGGACCAGATCAACCGGAATTGCAAAGCCGATGCCTTCGGTTCCCGGGTCCTGGGCGAGTACGGCGGTATTGATGCCCACCAGTTCCCCGAGGCTGTTGACGAGGGCGCCGCCGGAGTTGCCTGCGTTGATGGCGGCATCGGTCTGGATGAAGTTCTCGAACGTGGCGAGGTTGAGGACACCGCGGCCGGTGGCGCTGACGATACCGAGCGTCACTGATTTTGTGAGTCCGTAAGGGTTGCCGATGGCCAGTACGACGTCCCCGATTCGGAGGTCGCTGGAATTTCCCATCGCTATTGGCGTCAGCGAGTCGAGACCAATTCTCAACAGCGCCAGGTCGGTTTCGCGGTCGACGCCGACAATTTCCGGTTCGGCAAGCCGCCCGTCAGCCAGCTGCACCCGGATTTCGGCGGCCTGTGCGACAACGTGATAATTGGTCACGAGATAGCCGTCCGAATCGATGACCACCGCCGAGGCGAAGCTCGTGTTGACCTGGAACCGCGTGCGTCCAGCCGCCGTGTCGGCATCTGCGACGAGCCGCTTGATGTAGACGTTGGCCACCGAGGCCGCGCTCCTGTCGATGGCATCGGCATAGGTCACCGGCTCGCTGCCGCCGTCGCGAGCCACGAGGGGCATGAGATCCGGGCGGACGAGCACCACCAGGAACGCGACGGCCAGCCCAACGACGATCGACTGCAGGAGAAAAACCAGCGCTGACTTGAGACGTTTCAAACGGGACTACCTTCGGGCTTTTCCCAATACTTTCCAGCCAATACCGCAAGGTTCTAGCCAATACCGCAAGGCCCCGTGTATACTTCGCGCTCACAGCACCTCAGCCCCGGCAGCCGTCATCCTGACGTCCGGGCGGGCCTGCTGCAAATCTAACAGGTTCCAAACCGAGCATAAAAAAACTGCGTTGCACGAAGGCTGAAGAGCAAACGGAGCGAGCCCATC
>JANQPG010000034.1 GCA_028289545.1 Woeseiaceae bacterium | reverse complement strand
CCACAGCGAGTTCCACAGCCCGCGTTTTTCCTTTGCCGACAGCGGGTCCATGCGATGCGAGTCGTCGTCGTCCAGGCCCTCGGGCGTACCTTCGTACTTACCGAGCGACGGCTCGACGACCTTGAGGCTGATAAAACTGCCGACGGCCGTAATCAGAAACGTACTTGCAATCATGAAAAACCAGTTGGCGCTGACGTCGACCGTGTAGTCCGGATCGATCAACCTGGCCGCCTCCTCGGTAATGCCCGACAGCAGCGGATCGACGGTCCCGATGAGCAGGTTCGCGCTATAACCGCCCGATACGCCCGCAAACGCCGCGGCCAGTCCCGCCAGCGGATGCCGTCCAAGCGAGTAGAACACGACGGCGGCCAGCGGCACGAGTACGACATAGCCCATCTCGGACGCCGTATTCGACAACACGCCGGCAAAGACGACGATGACCGTCACGAGGCTCGGCGGCGCGTTCAGCACCATGCCGCGAATGAGTGCCGTCAGCCATCCCGAGCGCTCCGCAACCCCAACACCCAGTAGCGCGACGAGCACGGTACCCAGCGGGGCGAACTCCACGAAGTTCCTGACCAGGTTGAGCACGATCATCCGCAGGCCTTCGGCGTTCATCAGGCTTACGACTTCGATCAGCCCGTTGTCGGCCCGCCCTTTGGCGCCCTCCGGACGCGGGTCGATGACCGACACCTCGAAGAAACCGAGGATCCCGCTCAGAACCACAACGCCGGCGGCGAACAGGGCGAACAAGGTCACTGGATGCGGCAGCGCGTTGCCGAGCCACTCGACGACGTGCAGGAAGCGTGTGATGCGTGATTCACCCGGCTGACGGGCAGGTTTGTCGGTCATAGGAGTCCGGGTGGCGGCTGGTTGAGGGTCTGTTGACGGCCCATAAGGAAACGGGAATCGGGCGCTCGCGTCAAATGCGTAATGTTCATTGAGTGTTGCATCGCCTGCGACCGGAAATCCCGGGTATATTCTTGTTCGTTATATTCTGGTCCCATTCTCGCGCGGTCCGGCTAGGCGACGGCAGCGCCATTGCGCGCCTCCCATAGCCGGTACCAGTCCTCGCGGGTGTACTCGACGTCGAGCGCGGTTACGGCCGAGCGTATACGCTCCGGCGTCGTCGTGCCGATCACGGGCGATATGCCGGCCGGGTGCCGGAGCAGCCAAGCCAGCGCAATAAGCCAGTCCTCGACGTCGTAGTGCGCCGCCTGTGCCGACAGCTCTGCCTGCACGCGCGCGGCGTCGACATCGGAAAAGTGTGTCCGCCCGGCCTGGGGCACGGCCCCTGCCAGCGGTGCCCAGGCCTGTGGCGTTATCCCCAATTCCTGGCATTGATCCAGCGTCCCATCGGTCAACGCGTCCGGGCGGTGCAGGTTGATTTCGACCTGATTCGCCTGGATCGGAACATCGCAGACGGCGTTGAGCAACGCCACCTGACTCGGCGAGAAATTGCTGACGCCGAAGTGTCTTACCTTGCCCGCCTTCCTGAGTTCCGACAGCACGGCGGCGAGTTCGTGAGGATCGAACAGGTAGTCCGGGCGGTGCAGCAGCAGGACGTCGAGCTGTTCGATACCGAGCCGCGACAGCGAGCCGTCGACGCTGTGACGGATGTGCTGCGGGGAAAAGTCGTAGCGCTTGGGCGCGTTGCCGTCCGGATCGCCGGCAAAGCGTATGCCGCACTTGCTGACGACGGTCAGCTGCTCGCGCAGCCCGGGAGACTCCTGGAGTAGCTCGCCGAACAACGCCTCGCAGGCGCCGTCGCCATAGATGTCGGCATGGTCGAACACCGTGTAACCGCTGTCGACAGCCGTCTGCACGGCGCGCTTGCCGCGCGCCCGCGCGTCGCTGCTGCCGTCGCCGACGATGCGCATGCAGCCGTAGATCAGGCGCGACACCCGCTCGTCGCTGTTACCCAGCAGGATCGTCTGCATGACCATACTTCAAATGCCGCCCATGCACAGGTACTTGATCTCGAGATAGTCGTCGAGCCCGTATTTTGATCCCTCGCGGCCCTGGCCGGATTCTTTGATCCCGCCGAAGGGCGCGGCTTCGTTGGAAATAATGCCCTCGTTGATGCCGACGATCCCGTATTCGAGCGCCTCGGCCACGCGCCATACCCGGCCGATGTCGCGCGTATAAAAGTACGACGCCAGCCCCACGTTGGTGTCGTTGGCAAGCCGAATGACCTCCTCTTCCGTGCTGAACCGAAACACGGGCGCCACGGGTCCGAAGATCTCTTCGCTGAACACGCGCATGCCGGTCGAGGCGCCGGTCAGCAAGGTGGGCTCGACAAAACGATCGCCGCCGGCAGCCCTGTTGCCGCCGACCTGCACGGCGGCGCCTTTTGCTTCGGCATCAGCCACGAACTCCAGCACGTCGCTCGCCGCATCCGCCGTAATGAGCGGACCGATGTCCACTCCTTCATCGGCGCCGTTGCCGAGGCGAAGTCCCGCAATGGCAGCTTCGAGTTTTGCGACGAATGCATCGTGGATGCCGTCCTGCACGAAGATCCGGTTCGCGCATACGCAGGTCTGCCCCGCGTTGCGAAATTTGCAGATCATGGCCCCGGTCACGGCCGCGTCGAGGTCGGCGTCGTCGAATATGATAAACGGCGCGTTACCGCCGAGTTCCATCGAAGTTCGCTTTACGGTCCCAGCGCACTGCTCCATGAGCTGCTTGCCAACCTCGGTTGAACCCGTAAAGGTCAGCTTGCGTACCGTCGGGTTGCTCGTCAGTTCTTCACCAATCGCCCGCGTTTTGCCGGCAAGCACATTGATGACGCCCGGCGGTATCCCGGCGCGCGACGCCAGCTCGGCAAGCGCCAGTGCAGACAGCGGCGTCGCGTTGGCGGGTTTACACACCACCGTACAACCCGCGGCGAGCGCAGGCGCAATCTTGCGTGTGAGCATCGCGTTCGGGAAGTTCCAGGGCGTAATGCAGGCCACGACACCCACCGGCTGCTTGATGCAGACCACGCGCTTGTCGCCGGACGGCGCCGGAATCGTGTCTCCGTAGACCCGCTTGGCCTCTTCGGCAAACCATTCGATGTAACCGCAACCGTAGGCAATTTCACCTCGCGCCTCGGCCAGCGGTTTACCCATCTCGGCCGTCAGCAGCCGTGCCAGATCCTCCTGATGGGCGATACACAGCTCGTACCAGCGGCGAAGGCTGGCCGAGCGGATTTTTGCGGGCTCTGCCCGCCAGTCTTCAAGCGCCTCTTCGGCGCTCCGGATTGCGCGAGCCGTCTCCGCCTGGCCACATCGGGCAACCTGCGCCAGGATCTCGCCCGTCGCCGGGTTGTCCACGTCAAAGCGGTCACCGTCGTCCGCTGCCACCCACTCGCCGCCAATAAAGGCTTCCGCCCGCAACAGGGACGGATCGGCTAACTCGATGCCTGTTGTCACCAGCTCTCCCGTAACTCGATCAGCAAGACACGAAGGCTACCGCAAAACGCACGGGCCGAGGGACGATATGCGGCGAGCATCGAGCGGCCAACGCCCCGTCAACGGTCGGCCGCCGCCGCGGCTTTGACCGCCTCGGCATCAGCGCCGAGGTAGCGATCGATCAGCGCGTGCGCCAGATAGATCAGCGGTGTCATTGCGACTGCCATGGCAAACTTGTACGCGTAGTTGAGCGTGCCCACGGCCAGAAACAGGTCCATGCTCCATTTCTGCGGCCCCAGCACAAACGCAATGTAGAGGACAATAAAGCTGTCGACGAGCTGGGACACGAGCGTCGACCCCGTGGCTCTCAGCCAGATGAGTTTTTCGCCCGTGACCTTGCGCACGCGATGATAGACGGCCACGTCGAGGAGCTGCCCGACCAGAAACGCGACGAGCGAACCGCCAATGACCCAGAGCCCCTGTCCGAAGACGCCGGCGAAGGCCGCCTGCATGTCGGGAATACCCTGTTCGCTGTAGGCGCCTATCCACCAGTCCGCCGGCACGACGTTGATGGCCAGAAACGCAAACAGGAATGCGTAGACAATAAAGGCAATGGTCAGATACGAGATGAAGCGCACGCCACGCCTGCCGAAGTATTCGTTGATGACGTCGGTCATCACAAACACGAACGGCCAAAGCAGCACGCCGGCCGTGAAGTTCAAAGTGCCGGTTTGCCCAAACAGCTGCCAGTCGAGCGGGTCGAAACCCAGTGTCGGCTCCAGCGCAAATATCTTGATACCGACAAACTCGGCAAGCAGGGCGTTGGTCAGGAAAAAACCGGCGAGAACGACAAACAGCCGCCCGCTCTTGTTGTTGTTGATCAGCACGAAGGTGTCCGGAAGACAAGAGGCCGCAGTTTAGCAAACTGCGGTACCGACAACGGCGTTACCGATCCCTGAGTTCGCGGCGCAGGATTTTGCCGACCGTCGACTTGGGCAGCGCGTCGATGAACACAATCTGTTTGGGCACCTTGTAAGCCGTCAGCGAATCCCGGCAGTGCTGCTCCACGGCCTCGGCGGTCAGGTCAGGATCGGATTTGACGACATAAAGCTTCACGGCCTCGCCGGTGCGCTCGTCGGGCACGCCGACGCAAGCGCACTCCAGCACGCCGTCGAGGGCGGCAACAATCGCCTCGATTTCGTTCGGAAAGACGTTGAAGCCGGACACGAGAATCATGTCTTTCTTGCGATCCACGATGCGGAAAAAACCGTTCGGCTCCATCACCGCTACGTCGCCCGTGCGGAAGTAACCGTCGTCGGTTGTCACCTCTGCCGTGGCGTCGTCCCGTCGCCAGTAACCTTTCATGACCTGCGGCCCGCGCGCGCAGAGTTCGCCTTCTTCACCCACCGCCACCTCGCGGCCGTCTTCGTCGCGCAGCGAAACGTCGGTGGAGGGCCACGGTATGCCGATGCTGCTCAGAAACTCTCTCATGCCGAACGGATTCATCGTCAGCACGGGAGACGTCTCGGAGAGCCCATAACCCTCCTTGATGTGCTTGCCCGTCACGGACTTCCATTTATCGGATACCGCTTTCTGCACGGGGGCGCCGCCGCCGACCGAGAGCGAAAGGCGGCTGAAATCCAGCGCGTCGAAACCTGGCGTGTGCAACAGCCCGTTGTACAGCGTGTTGACGCCTGTAAACACGGTCACCGGCCACTTCGACCACTCTTCAACAAACGCCGGCATGTCGGCCGGGTTTGTGATCAGCACGGACGTGCCGCCAAAATGGTGGTAGGAGAGTGTGTTCACCATCAGCGCAAAGATGTGATACATCGGGATCGCCGTAATGACGACCTCGTTGCCGTAGTTGATGTTATCTCCCGCAAACGCCTCGAACTGCAGGACGTTTGCCATCAGGTTCCGGTGAGTCAGCATGGCGCCTTTCGACAAACCCGTCGTACCGCCCGTGTACTGCAGGAATATCAGGTCGTCGGACCCAATGTCCGGGGCGGCAAACTCCAGCGCCGCCCCCTCGGCCACGACGTCCGCAAATCCCGGCGCCGACTCGAGGCCGGGCGCCCGCGGCGGACCCGGGAGACCGCGGCCGACAAAATTGTCGAGCTCCGCCACGATGACGTTTTTGACGGGTGTTCGCTCCAGCACTTCGGCCAGGGTCGGCGTCGAACCGGCAAACACGACGATGGTTTCAACGTCGGCATCCACGAGCTGATGTTCGAGTTCGCGGGCCGTGTACATCGGATTGACGTTCACCTGCACGGCGCCCGCGCGAACGATACCCTGCAGCGCCACGGGAAACGCCATCATATTCGGCAGCATGACCGCAACGCGATCGCCCTTGACCACGCCGAGTCGATGCTGAAGATAGGCGGCAAAACAGAGCCCGAGTTTGCGCACCGTGGAGTAGTCGAGGGTTGCGCCGAAGCTGGCATACGCCGGTTGATCGCCGTACTTGCCGGCTGCCTCGTCGAGCATCGCAACGACGTTCGGATAGCGATCCGCATCGATCTCGTGTGGAATGTGATCGCCGTAATGCTCGAACCACGGTTTGCTCATGAATCCCCCCAGCAGTTTTCGTCAAGGCCGTTTCGCTTTAGGATTACGACTCCCCGAATCACTCGGGGCACAAGTCCGCGGCTCTTTTGGCCGCCGCAAACCCATGTTGCATTTGTCCGTTCCGTACTTTTGTCCGTACATCGGAGTTTAGAGCATGCCCGTCGTCGAACATAGCCGCCACCCGCGCCCGCGCAAAAGGCGGAATCCGTTGCCCTGCCTTCTCCCGCTGCTGCTTGCCGGCTGCAATGCCGCCGACTCGCCGACCGGTGTTGCGGAACAGTCGACCCCCGAAAACCTGAGCTACGGTGGCCTGGAAGGCTTCCCGGATCCGGTCGCCCTGACCAACGGCAGATACCGGGGAGAGGCCGGCGCCGCGGGCGGCCCGCGGACCGTTGTGCTGTCGACCCAGTTCGCCGAGTCCGGAGACCTGGACAACGACGGTGTGGACGAGACCGTCGTGGTGCTGGTCACCGACGCGGGCGACAGCCGCATTGTCCAGCACCTCGCGCTGCTTGAGCCTCGAAACGGGGCACTCGAACATGTTGCTACGGCCACGCTGGGCGAAAGCGTGCGACTGCGTACACTGGAAGTGCGAGACGGGATTATCGACGCCACGCTGCTGATTCTCGACGCGGGCGATCCTGCTTGCTGCCCGACGAGGCTCGTGCGACGCGAGTACACGCTGGCCGGGGATCAACTGAGCTTACAGCACGAGCTTCGCTCCGGGCCCCTCGAGCGGATTGCCGGACAGCTGTTCCGGGACGGCGAGGTGCAGCGATTCCGAAGCTGCACCGCAAACAGTGACGGCTCCGGCGATGCACTGACCGTCGACGGCATCAAACGGCAATCCGTCGCCGACGTTGTCGCACAGGTGGCAGGCGACGCCGATGGGCCGCTGTTCATCGACGTCGAGGGGCGCTGGTTGAACGAGCCGGGCACGGCCGCCGGCGTTAGCTTCGAAAACACGCTGGAAATCGCTGGCCTGGTGCGGATCGAGCGCGAAGGCCCCGGCTGCGACCGGCTGCTCTCGGATACCGTATTCGTCGCAGCCGGCGAGGAGCCGGACTGGCAGCTCGAGATCCGGCGCGACGGCGCACGTTTTGTATCGCCCGTGACGCAAGAGACCGACGAGTACGTGGGCGGCACCCGCATCAGCATGCGAATCTTCGAATTTGGGGAACTGCCCGACAAGCTCACGGCTCGCTTTTCTGAAGTGCCGTGCTACGACAGTACGGGCAACTATCATTCGCACGAAGTCGAAATCACGTTTGCCTCGACACGCTACCCGGGTTGCGGGGCGCCGGGGCTGGCCAAGGGTCTGGACTGAGACTCGCGGGCATGCCGCCGCAGCAGCATTGGGTCGACCAATTTATTCGCGAGCGGTCGCTGCCCGAGGACTGGCACGATCGTGCCGGCACCCACTTCGACCTGCTGGCCGAGTGGCTTGTGCAACTTGCGCAAACGGGCCGACGGCTGATAGGCATTAGCGGCGCTCAGGGCACGGGCAAGTCGAGCCTCGCCGAATATCTCTGCGAAGCACTCGAGCGCTCGCACGGCAAGCGCGCCTGCATCCTTTCTCTCGACGATTTTTATCGGACCAGAACCGAGCGCGAAACGCTGGCCGACGAGGTGCATCCATTGCTGGCCACACGCGGCGTACCCGGCACACACGACGTCGCGAGACTTGCAAACACCCTGCGAGAACTGCTCGAGGGCTCAGCGTCCGTCCGGCTGCCGGTGTTCGACAAAGGTTTGGACGATCGATCGCCGGAGGACCGGCCCGCGCCGGCCGCGCCGGATCTCGTGTTGCTCGAAGGCTGGTGTATTGGTGCGCGCGCACAAACGGCTCGGGAACTGGCGGAGCCGATCAACGCGCTGGAGGCGGAACAAGACCCGGACGGCCGCTGGCGGCACTGGGTCAACGAGCAGCTCGCGCGCGACTACGCCCCCATTTTCGACAGCCTCGACGCCTTGCTGCTGCTGAAACCGCCGGCATTCGAGGCGGTGCTGGGCTGGCGTACGCTGCAGGAGCACAAGTTGATCGCGGCAACGGGCCGAGGCATGACAGATACGCAAGTCGTGACGTTCATTAGCCACTACGAAAGACTGACCCGCGTTTGCATCGACAGCCTGCCTGCGATTGCCGACGTGCTCATCGAGCTCGACGACGATCACAACATTGCATCACTCGATATCAGGGGCGCCTGAAATCCTGGATCCGGAGCTTGGTTTCGTGGCCGGCAAACGACTGGCCGGCGCCGTCCTCTCCCTTCATGTAGCTTCGTTGCCAACCCTCTCTGGCTGCCTCTGAATCGGGCTTGCCGAGATCTTCGTTAAAGGCGAGGCGATCCTCGCGCCACTGGGTGTATTGCCGGTAAAGCCCGGCGTCTTCGTTCAAATTGCGTATCTGCGGATCGAACTTGCCGAGGTAGTGGCGCGGATACGGCAGCACGGTCGCAATCGGCTCATCGCGTTCGAAGCGGACCTTGTGTCGCTTGCGCGTGAACTGCCAGTTCATCGTGAAACTGAACGGCGCCCAGTCCGTTTCGATCACACCTTCCAGTGCGGCGATGCCGTCCTTGGGCGCGTTGGCGGGGCCTTTGACCCAGAGATTGTGCGCCTTGCTGGTGCGGAACAGGTAACCCAGCGAAAACGTGAGCACGCCGTGACCGAAGTGCGATCCGACCAGTGGGGACGGCGCGTCATCGAAGCGAATCCGAATGGCGTCGAGTCCGTCTCTGCCATTCCAGCGGGCGGTAAACCCGACGGGGTTCAGAATCTCCCAGCCCATCTGGTTGGCAATCGCCAGCGGCAGGCACCGGTAGGCGAAACGCTCCGGCAAATTGTCCATCCAGGCTCGCCGGCGATCGCCTGTCTTGAGCGGCATCGGTTCTTCGATCACTTCGTAGGCCGTAATCTTGAGCTTCTCTTTCATCGTTGTATTCCTTGCAACTCAAAGGGCTTGTGGGCCGTGCATGCGGGTCCTACAGCGGCAGTGCCGTCGTGTACTTGTGCTGCCTGAGCGCAATCTGAGAAGACGCCTGCGCCACCGACGCGTGCGCCAGTACACGTTCCATCAAGATGTGCTCAAACTCGCCAACGCTGCGCGTTCTCAGGATAAGCGTGTAGTCGTGAGTTCCGGTCACCGAAAAACATTCGAGGATCTCCGGCGTGCTTTTGACGAGTGACTCGAACTGCCGCCGCGTTTCCTTTGCATGGTCGACAAGGTCCACGAGTACGAACACGCAGACCGGAAAACCGACCCGCTCCGCGTCGAGCAACGCAACCCGGCGCTCGATGGCGCCGGCCTGTTCGAGTTCCGACAGGCGCCGGGACACGGTCGACGAGGACATACCGAGTTCGTCAGCGAGTTCCCGTACGGTTTTCGACGCATCACTTTGAATCGCACGCAGCACCGATCGATCGCTGTCGGTTAGGCGTAGTTCCTGATTCGTTTGTATCATTCAAAGCGCTCCAGATAGCGATTTGTCCCAAATATTACCGCATGGAAGCACAGAATGAACCCCTGTTGCGCCATTTCCGGCGTATCCTTTCAGTTTACTGTCTGCCTGCATCCGCGGGAGGACAGGCCCGGGACGATTCGCTTGGGAGGACTACGATGAACGCTCTGCCCGCTGAGGTCGCCAACAGCAAGAACCGCTACGCTGATTCGCCGCGCAACGCGGACTATACGATCGACCAGCGCTGGCACAGCTACACGCGCGAGGAGCATGACCGCTGGGACCGCCTGTTCAAGAACCAGACGGCAATACTCCCGGGACGTGCCGCGGACGAGTTCACGCGGGCCATGCTCGACCTGCGGCTGTCCGAAGCGGGCATCCCGGACATGGAAAAGCTCTCGGACCGGCTGGAAAAAATGACCGGCTGGCGCGTCGTCCCGGTCACCGACCTCGTCCCTGACGACATTTTCTTCGATCACCTCGCCAACCGCCGCTTTCCGGCCGGCGCGTTCATACGGCCGGAAGAAGAGTTCGACTACCTCGAGGAACCGGACATCTTCCACGACATCTTTGGGCACGTGCCGCTGCTCGCCAACCCCGTATTCGCAGACTTCATGGAAGCCTACGGCAAGGGCGGCAACCGGGCGCTGGAGCTCGGCCAGCTCAAGAACCTCGCAAGACTCTACTGGTATACGGTCGAGTTCGGGCTCATCAGAAGCGGCGACGGCTTGAGGATCTACGGCGCCGGCATACTCTCGTCGCCGCGCGAGAGCGTGTTTTCCCTGGAAGACGACTCCCCCAACCGCGTGGCGTTCGATCTCCCGCGCATCATGCGCACAAAGCACATCATCGACGACTTCCAGCAAACCTACTTTGTCATCGACAGCTTCGAACAGCTGCTCGAAACCTGTTATAAGGACTTCGCCAACGTCTACGCCGAAGTCAGGGGCCAGCCCGACTACGAAGCGCACGAAATTGTTGCGGGCGACCTCATACTCAATGAGGGCTCGCGGCGGTATTTCCTCGACAAACGCTAAACCGCCATCTTCTGAAAGGAGCGCACATGCCCGATACCCTCGACCCTTCGGACGTCGAACAACTCGTCCGGAGCCGTCCCGGCTGGTCGCTCTCGGACGACGGCCGCTCCGTCAGCGCCGAACTCACGTTTTCGAGTTTTGCCGATGCGTGGGGCTTCATGAGTGAAATTGCGATCGAAGCGGACAAACTCGATCATCACCCGGAATGGAGCAACGTCTACAACCGTGTGGCCATTACCCTGACTACCCATGACGCGAGCGGATTGACCGTTCGCGACGTGGCGCTGGCCAAGCGAATTGCGAGCGCGCTCGCGCGGCGCGGCTACGGCGAGGAATAGCGGTTTGCACGTTGTCGTAACGGGCGCCGCGGGGGCGCTGGGCCGCACCGCCGTCGCCGTGCTGGCCGAAGCGGGACACGACGTGACCGGCATCGATATTGCCGAAGGCTTCGATGGCCTGACCGGACTCGGACGCGCGCTGGGCGGCGTGGACCTCGGGTCCCCCGATCAGGTGCGCGCGGCGCTCGAAAGAGCCACGGCAGCCGCCGGGCCGCTCGGTGCACTCGTCAACATTGCGGGCGGTTTCGTCTGGGAGACCGTTGCCGACGGCGACCCGGCAAGCTGGCAGCGCATGTTCGACATCAACGTACTCGCAACACTCAATGCCACGCGCGCCGCACTGGATCACCTTGCACCGACGGCCGCGTCGATCGTCAACGTCGGTGCCGCCGCCGCGCTCAAAGCCGGTGCCGGAATGGGCGCCTATACGGCCGCCAAGTCCGGCGTCATGCGGCTCACCGAAGCGCTGGCGGATGAACTCAAACCTCGCGGGATCCGCGTCAACGCCATTCTGCCGTCGATCATCGATACACTAGCAAACCGCCAGGACATGCCGGACGCCGATTATTCCGAGTGGGTTACAGCGGACGAGCTCGCCGAAGTCATTACCTTCCTGATTTCCGAGAAAGCGAGCGGCGTCACGGGCGCTTTGATTCCGGTAACCGGGCGGGTTTGAAGCGGGCTTTAGATAGCCCCCATCTCTATCGCCTTCAGCACGGCGCGCGTGCGGTCCCGCACGCCGAACTTCGCGAGTATGTTCGAGACGTGGTTCTTGATCGTACCCTCGGACTTGTGCAACGCCTCGGAGATCTCCCGGTTGCTGTAGCCGCCGGCCATCAGCCGGATGACCTCGGTCTCCTTGGGGGTCAACGGTTCGGGCATATCGGCGCTCTCGAACTCACCACCCTGGCGCGATAACCCCTTCAAGAGCGCCTCGGTAATAGCCGGTTGGATCATCGTTTCACCGGCGGCCACCGACTCGATGGCGCGAATCAGGTTCTCCAGCGACACGTCCTTCAGCAAGTAGCCTTTTGCGCCGGCTTTGATGCCTTCGAGCACGTGCTCGTGGTCGTCGAAGGTTGTCAGGATAATCACGGGCACGTCGTGGCCCGCGGCCGCCAGTGCGGCGGTGGCCTCCGCGCCGTTCATGCGCGGCATGCGCATGTCCATGAGCACCACGTCCGGACCATGCTGCGCGACCAGCTCGATGGCCTGGTCGCCGTCGTCAGCCTCCGCCACCACCTCCACTTTCTCCGACAGCTCGAGCAGCCCGCGTATGCCCTTGCGCACCAGGGTCTGATCGTCGATGAGTGCCACGCAAAGCGTCATGCCGCGCTCCCGTAAGGTATCGATATGTTGAGCTTGAGGCCGTCGTTCAGTTTCCCGAGGGTAAGCGTGCCGCGCAGGTGATCGATACGCTCGCGCATCCCGGTCAATCCGTTGCCTTCGACCAGCTCACCCTTGCTTTTACCGTCATCGTGGATCTCCAGGTTGACGTGATCGCCGCTTCGCCAGACGCGAACCCAGCTCTGCCGTGCGCCGGCATGCCGCAGGGTGTTGGTGATCGCTTCCTGTATGCACCGCAGCAGCGACTCGGCGATCTCGACGTCGTCGATTTCGAGGCCCGGCTCGATATCCAGCGAGATATCGAGCTGCGGTATCTTCGCGACAAGAAGGGCAATCGCCCGCCGGAAGTCGACGCCGCTCTCGTCGCGCATGGCGCTGACAGCGTCGCGCACATCCGCCAGCAACAGGCGCGACAACGCGCGGCATTCGGCGATATGAGTTCTGGCATCGCCGTCGGTCAGTCGTTCGGCAATCTGCAGCTTGATGGTCAGCGCGGTCATGTGATGGCCCAGCAGGTCGTGCAGATCGCGCGCAATCCTCGTACGTTCGGACTGCCGGGAGGCTTCCGACAGGAGATGCTGTGTGGCCATGAGTTCGCTGTTCAGGAGCTCGACCTTGTCGCGCGCCGACTCGGCCTCGATGGCGGTTCTCGCCGAGAGGAGTGCAAACAGGTGGAAGGTGCCGTACAGCGACACGCTTATCACCGGGTTGTTGTAGCCCCAGGCCATGCTCATGACGACGTACCAGCTCAGCATGACCCCGATCAGCAGCAACCAGCCCGCGGTCACTGAGTACAGCGCCGGCGCGAGAGCGATCCAGATGATCGTGTAGATCGGCGTGAAGTCGACCGGCAGCAGCCACGCCAGCGACAGTGCGCTGACGGCCTGAATCCCGTGTGCGACCCGGCGCGCGGGCATGCCCAGTCTCGAGTGCTGCATGGCGAACTGCATCCCCACGAGATTGGCCACGATCAATGCGACATAAATCGATATTTGCGCCTGCGTCGTCTCCGGGTTGCGCGCGGCCAGGTACAGCGCCAGCCCCGAGATCAGCGCCCACGTCAGGATTCCGGCCCCGCGGTACATGAAGTCGGTTCGCATACGTTTGGTCATACGGGCATTGTGTCGGCTGCCGGCCAGCGGCGCTATATGCCAAAAGTCATGGATTGATCAGGTGACGGCCGGCACTTATGGGGTCGGGCGGTCCCTCGTAGTCTGAACGGGAAGCTTAACCGGAGCCCGACATGACTACCCTGCACACCCTTTTAGTAAACGCACACATTGTGGTTGGCGCCTTTGCGCTGGTCCTATTCTGGATACCCGCTTTCAGCCGCAAGGGCAGTACGCTGCATGTTCAGAGCGGCCGATTCTATGCCTACGCAATGTACTTCGTGAGCGTCTCGGCGTTCCTGTCCTCGGTCATGGTGCTGGCCGACCCGATTGGCATTCGCCGGCCCGGACTGGAAATCGACCCGGAGGACGCCGTCGAACTGGCCGAGATATTTCGGATGTTCAGCCTGTTCCTGCTGATGCTGTCGGTGCTGGTGTTCGCGAGCGTGCGCCACGGCCTGAAGGCCCTTGCGGTCCGTCAGCAACCGGATGCCATCAAGACGCACCTGCACCGCGGCATGCTGGTCACCCTGGGCGTGCTGGGTATTGCCGTACTCGGCATTGGCCTCGCCAGGACCCAGTGGCTGCTCATGATCTTTGGCGGCATTTCGATCTCCGGAGCGATCAGCATGTTCCGTGAAACGCGGATCGAGCAGTTCACGCGGGGCCAGCAGCTGAAGGCGCATCTGAGCGGGCTGATCGGCTCGGGTATTGGCGCATACACCGCATTCTTCGCTTTTGGCGGCTCGCGACTGTTCGCCGAACTGCTGCCCGGTCAATGGCAGGTGGTTTCCTGGGTGGTCGCCCCGGTCATCGGCACCATTGCCATCCAGCGCCTTTCGCGCCGCTACGATCGGCGCCGGGCCTAGGGGGTGGGCCGGCCCAGCATGAGCGCAGCGCGTTCAGCCACGATCACAACGTCGCCGTGCTGGTTGCTTGCCGAATGCTCGAACGTCACGATGCCTTGCCCCGGGCGGGATTTCGACGCCTTGAGCGCTTTGACGACCGAGCGCACGGTCAGCGTATCGCCAATGAACACGGGCTTGGGGAAACGGACGGCGCCGAAACCCAGGTTCGCAACCGTGGTGCCCAGGGTCGTCTCGTTGACGGAGATGCCAACAACCAGCGACAGCGTAAACAGGCTGTTGACGAGTATTTGCCCGAACTCCGTATCCTTGCAGTACTCGGCGTCGAGATGCAGCGCGGCCGGATTGTGCGTCATGGTCGTGAACAGGAGATTGTCGGTCTCGGTCACGGTCCGGCGTATCGCATGCTCGAACTCCTGGCCCTCGGTGAATTCCTCGAAATACAGACCGGGCATGACACAAACTCCTCAAACGAACGCGAACGAGTGTATCGCGAAACCGCAACAAGACGCGCGTGAACGCGATACGAATCAGGCGCTGTTCTCGAACAGCTCGCGGCCGATCAGCATGCGGCGTATCTCGCTGGTGCCTGCGCCGATTTCGTAGAGCTTTGCGTCGCGCAGGAAACGGCCGGTCGGATACTCGTTGATATAGCCGTTCCCGCCCAGGAGCTGGATGGCGTCGAGCGCCACGAGCGTCGCCTTTTCGGCGGCATAAAGTATGCAGGCCGCCGCGTCCTGGCGGGTCGTCTCGCCGCGATCGCACGCGGCCGCCACTGCGTACACGTAAGCCTTGCAGGCGTTCATCGTGGAATACATGTCGGCCACTTTGCCCTGTACGAGCTGGAAGCGGCCAATGGGACTGCCGAACTGTTGCCGGTCATGCACGTAAGGAATAACTGCGTCCACGCAGGCTTCCATGATGCCGACAGGGCCCGCCGCGAGCACGGCGCGCTCGTAGTCGAGGCCACTCATCAGAATCCGCGCTCCGCCGCCTTCCGTTCCCAGCACGTTATCGACCGGCACCTCGCAATCTTCGAAAACCAGCTCGCAGGTGTCCGAACCGCGCATGCCGAGTTTGTCGAGCTTTTGTGCCGTCGAAAAGCCGCCGAAGCCCTTTTCGACAATAAACGCCGTAATCCCGCGCGAACCCGCACTCGGGTCGGTCTTGGCGTAGACCACCAGCACGTCCGCGCCGGGGCCGTTCGTAATCCACATTTTGCTGCCGTTGAGCACGTAGACGTCGCCGTCCCTTCTTGCCGACAGGCGCATCGATACGACATCCGACCCGGAGCCCGGTTCGGACATTGCGAGTGCACCGAGGTGCTCGCCGCTGCAAAGAGCCGGCAGATACCGGGCTTTCTGTGCATCGCTGCCGTTGAGTTCGATCTGGTTGACGCAGAGGTTCGAATGCGCAGCGTACGACAAGCCCACGGAACCGGAACCGCGGGAAATCTCCTCCATGGCGACACAATGAGCGAGGTAGCCCAGGCCACTGCCGCCATAGTCTTCACCCGCCGTAATGCCGAGCAGACCCAACTCCCCGAGCTCCGGCCAGAGGTCCCGCGGAAACTCGTTCTGCTCGTCGATCTCCCCCGCACGCGGGTCGAGCCGATCGGCAACCCAGCGGGCAATGACATCGCGCATCGCCTCGACTTCCTCGGGCAACCCGAAGTTCATCGTCAATCCGGCGGCAGTCCGTCGCATGCTGATTCCTGTATCGTCGTAATGTAGATGGCGCGAAGAAACTCGCACCTAAAGGTCGCACAGACCTGTACCGTTGTGGATATACACCTTATGGTATGTACCCTGCCGAGGGCGTTATCTACGATGCTCTGAGCGGTCAATAGCCGGACAACACAGCATGCCGAACAACGGCCAGCCAGCCCCCTACAATTCGCAAATCGACACGTCGTCAGCCGGGTTTGCGGCGAACCGCAAGGCCATGCAGGCGCTCGTCGACGAACTCGAGGCGCGCGTCGCGCGCGTGTGTGAACACGGCGGCAAACGGTATACGGAGCGGCACAAGGCGCGCGGCAAGCTCCTGGCAAGGGAGCGTGTCGACCGGTTGCTCGATCCGGGCTCGCCGTTTCTCGAAATTGGTCAGCTCGCCGCCTGGGAGGTGTACGAAAGCCCGCTGCATTCGGCGGGCGTTGTCGCGGGCATCGGGCGGATCGAAGGGGTGGAGTGCGTCATCGTTGCCAATGACGCCACGGTCAAGGGCGGCACCTATCACCCGCTTACCGTGAAGAAGCACCTGAGAGCGCAAACCGTTGCGCTCGAAAACCGCCTGCCCTGCGTTTACCTCGTCGAATCGGGTGGCGCGTTCCTGCCGATGCAGGACGAGATATTTCCCGACGAACGGCATTTCGGACGGATTTTCTACAATCAGGCGCAGCTGTCGGCCGCCGGTATTCCGCAGATTGCCGTCGTGCACGGCTCCTGCACGGCCGGGGGCGCCTACGTGCCGGCCATGGCCGACGAAGCCGTGATCGTTAGAAACCAGGGCACCATCTTTCTCGCCGGACCGCCGTTGGTCAAGGCGGCGACCGGGGAAATCGTCGATGCCGAGGACCTCGGCGGTGGCGACCTGCACACGCGGCGCTCCGGCGTTGCCGACTACCTGGCCGACGACGACGACCATGCGCTCGGCATAGCGCGCCGGCTCGTCGCCAATCTGAACTGGCACAAACAAGGCCGCCTCACTCGCGACGAGACCGTGCCGCCCGTCTACGACGCAAAAGAACTCTACGGCATCGTGGAGGCCGATATCCGCAAGCCTTACGACGTCCGCGAGATTATTGCGCGGGTGGTCGACGGCTCGGTATTCGACGAATTCAAGCCGCTGTACGGCGCAACCCTCGTGACGGGCTTTGCGCGGCTTTACGGTTACCCGGTCGGGATTATTGCCAACAACGGTATTCTGTTTTCGGAAAGCGCCAAGAAAGGCGCTCACTTCATCGAGCTGTGCTGCCAGCGCGGTATCCCGATCGTGTTCCTGCAGAACATCACGGGCTTCATGGTGGGCCAGTCGGCCGAAGCCGGCGGCATCGCCAAAGACGGCGCCAAACTGGTCACGGCCGTGTCGACCGCCAACGTGCCCAAGTTTACGGTGATAATTGGGGGCTCCTACGGCGCCGGCAACTACGGCATGTGCGGACGGGCTTACGGCCCGCGGTTTCTGTTCACGTGGCCAAACTCACGCATTTCCGTCATGGGTGGTGAACAGGCGGCCAACGTTCTTGCGACGGTCCGGCGTGACGCCACCGAGGCCAAGGGCGGCGAATGGTCAGCCGAGGAAGAGGACCAGTTCAAGGCAAATACCCGCGCCGACTACGAAGCGCAGGGCAACCCCTACTACGCAACGGCGCGGCTCTGGGACGACGGCATCATCGATCCGGCCGATACGCGCAAGGTGCTCGGCCTTGCACTGTCAGCCAGCCTCAACGCGCCCATCGAGCCGACGCGCTTTGGCCTGTTCCGCATGTAGCGGGGGCCGGACGTAGCCAATGCCAAAGCTTAAGGACCGCCTGTTCCGAAAACTCCTGATTGCCAACCGTGGCGAAATTGCGGTGCGCATTGCGCGGTCCGCAAGGCGACTCGGCATACGAACGGTGGCGGTGTATTCCGACGCCGACCGGGACGCGCCGCACGTACACGCTGCCGATGAGGCCATACATATTGGCGCCGCGCCGGCCAGTGAGAGCTACCTCCGTATCGACAGGCTGCTCGAGGCCGCGGAGAAAAGCGGCGCCGAGGCAGTTCACCCCGGCTACGGCTTCCTGTCCGAGAACGCCGAGTTCTGTGACGCGCTCGACGCCGCCGGCATCTGCTTTGTCGGACCCACCGCCGAAACGATCCGCTCGATGGGCTCCAAATCGGCCGCCAAGCAACTCATGCAGGCAGCCGGCGTTCCCGTGGCGCCGGGCTACGAAGGTGACGAACAGTCCCTCGACCGCTTTGCCGAAGCCGCTGACCGCATCGGTTACCCGGTATTGCTCAAAGCGTCGGCAGGCGGCGGCGGCAAAGGCATGCGACTCGTGCAGAATGCCGACGAGCTGGGCGAAGCGCTTGAGTCCGGGAAACGTGAGGCCGCTTCGGCTTTCGGCGACGATCGATTCCTGCTGGAAAAATACCTGGAGCGGTCCAGGCACCTGGAAGTGCAGATATTCGGCGACGGCAACGGCAACGTCGTGCACGTCTTCGAGCGCGACTGCTCGGTGCAGCGCCGTCACCAGAAGATCATCGAGGAGGCGCCCGCCCCCAAGCTCGACAGCAAGGTCCGCAAGGCGTTGCTCGAGGCCGGTGTACGCGCCGGCGAAGCCGTGCTCTACCGGGGCGCCGGCACGGTCGAGTTTCTCTATGACGGCGCGGACGGGGTCTACTTCATGGAGATGAACACCCGCCTGCAGGTCGAACACCCGGTGTCGGAAGCCATCTCCGGACTGGATTTTGTCGAGTGGCAGTTGAGGATCGCCGCCGGCAAGGGACTGCCGCTCGCGCAGGAAGACATTGCCGGGACCGGCCACGCCTTCGAAGCCCGGCTGTATGCCGAAGACCCCGACCGGCAGTTTGCGCCGTCCGTCGGAACGCTGAGCCACCTCGAGCTGCCGGGTAGCGCTCGTGTCGACAGCGGCATTGCAGAAGGGCAGGTACTGTCGCCGCATTACGACCCGATGATCGCCAAGATCATTACCCATGGAGAGGACCGCGGTAACGCCCTGCTCGCGCTTACGCGCGCGCTCGAACAAACCCGCGTGGCCGGACTCGAAACCAACACGCGGTTCCTGCATGCGTTGACGCGTGAACCCGATTTCGCCGCGGGCAAAGTGTCGACGGCCTTTATCGACGAACACACGGATACGCTGTTCGCCCGCGTCGACGTTGGCGACCTTGCGCTCATGGCCGTTGCCCTGCTCGAGTTCGAGATACCTGCGACCGCTGACGATCAGAGCGCCGATCCCTGGACCGTACTCGCGAACTGGCGCAGCAACCAGCCCGCTCAGCGGAGCATCGGACTGCGCGAGGGCAATATGCTGTCGGTGGTAACGCTGGCAAAACACGAAGAGGGCTTTAGTGCTCGCATCGAGCGCGGCGCAAGCGCCGCCGAGCGCCGGGCCAACGCCGAGCCGGGCGCCGCGGCGAGTCACACGGTCTCCCTGAACGAGCTGTCACCCCCGACTCTCGAGTTTGCGGTCGACGGAACGAACCACCACGCCGTCGTCGCACCACATCGGGAAGGCTATCGCGTGTGGCTCGGTGTCGACTCCGCGGACGTCGAGGTCGTCGAACTTGCGTCAGTTGCCGGCCGGCACAAGAGCGCAGAAGGTTCGCTCGAAGCGCCCATGCCGGGCGCGGTCATTGCCGTGAACGTGACCGTCGGCGATCGCGTGGCCGCTGGCGATACGCTGCTGATACTCGAGGCGATGAAAATGGAGCACAAGGTGCACGCGCCGGAAGACGGAGTTGTGCAGCGCATACTGTGCCCGCCCGGCAAACAGGTGGCGGAGGGTGAACTCCTGATCGAAATCGCGAGCTCCGACGCATCGCCCGATAGTTCGTCCGACGACTTGTCCAACCCATTGTCGGACAAGTCGCCGATTTAGGCGATGTACGGCAGCGCCAGCGTGGCGAGGCCAAGCACCAGGAAGAACCCGCACATGTCCGTCACGGTGGTCAGCACGGGCCCTGACGCCACGGCCGGATCGACCTTGACGTGTTTCAGGAGCAGCGGCACGCAACCGCCGATCGACACGGCCACGACGGTATTGACCGCCAGCGCCGCGCCCACGACGAGTCCGAGCACCGCGCTGCCCTGCCACAGGTAAGCCGCGAAGGCCAGCAGACTGCCGAGCGCCACGCCGTTCATGAGCCCAACCGACACCTCCTGCCACCAGACACGCAACACGTCGCGCGGCTGCACGATGCCGAGCGTGAGCTCGCGCATACTGACGGCGACGGCCTGGTTACCCGAACAGCCGCTCATGTCCGAGACAATGGGCAGGAACACGGCCAACGCAATGACGGCGGCCAGCGTGTCCTGAAACATCGCAATGACGCTGGCGGCGATAATATTCAACACAATATTGACACTCAACCACGATAGTCGCCGCCGGGAACGATCCACGACGGGCATGGCGCGCAGCTCCTCGCCGCTGACGATACCCTGCACCTTTAGCTGGTCGCTGGACGCGCGATCGGCCAGCGCCTCCTGGAAATCCTGGCGACGTACTCGGCCTAACAGGTGTCCCAGTTCGTCCACAATAGGCGCGCCGGGTGTTTCGTACTCGTCGAAATAGTCTTCGAGTTGATCGAGGCTCGCCGTCACCGGCAAGGTGGGCACAGCCTCCGAAACCGTGCCAAGGGCGGACTCCGGATTCGCCAGCAGCACGTCTTCGATATGCACGGCGCCGGTCGGTCGGCCCAGCGGGTCGAGCAAAAGCAGGCGCGCGGGCAGCTGTTCGATGTCCTTGCGCCGCTCGCGCACGTCGCGAATGAAGTCGCGCGCGCGGATCGTCTCCGGATAGGCGAACTGTTCGAGTTCCATCAGACCGCCGGCGACGTCGGTCGGGTAGTTGATCAGCTCCCGAACTTCGCCGGCCGCCTCGGGGTCCATTTCTCCGAGAATGGCCTCGGCGTGTTCGCGATCCAGTGAACCCAGAATATCGGCGCCATCGTCACTCGGCAGCTCGTCGACAATGTGTGCCGCCGCTTCGGTATCGAGGTGGTCGATCAGGTCGGCGGCGTGCTGATCCGGGAACTCGTGCAGGAGATCGGCGGCGTTTTCGGGCGGTATCAGTGCAAGCAGCCGCTGCTGATCGTCGGACGACAAGCGAAACAGCACGCGCACGGTTTGTTCCGGCGGCAGGGCGTCGAGCAATGCCTCCGCGGCGCTGCGATCATTTTGTTCGATGCAGTCGTGAAGCTGTTTCCAGGGTTCGAGATCCTCGGCTGGCGTTGCCATAGGCTTACTCCTTGAAGCTCGGCGTATGTGTGTTCAATGTGCATGTGCGCACTCGCGGCTGCAAGTCGCGGCAGGGTTGCCCGGCATCGTTTCGTCACGGGCGCTTAACTGTTCCGCGCGGAGCGGTTAGTCTCTCGTCGGTGGTTGTTGAGGTGGTTTCTTGATGCTGGCTTTTCTGGGGCTCGTCACCGGCATTGTCGTGCTGGTTTTCGGCGGCGCACTGTTGGTCCGCGGCGCATCCGAGATCGCTGCCAAACTGGGTGTGTCGCCGCTGGTAGTGGGCCTGACGGTCGTTGGTTTCGGCACGAGTTCGCCGGAACTGGCGATCAACGTCTTCGGCGCCATCAAAGGCGAAACCGACATTGCATTCGGCAACGTGGTCGGCTCGAACATCAGCAACTTCGGACTGGTGCTGGGCATCACCGCGCTGATTGCGCCCATTGCCATACAAAGTCAGCTCGTCAGGCGCGAGATCCCGCTTCTCATTCTCGTGACGAGCATCATGACCGTCATGGCGCTGGATGGACTGCTGGAAGGCTCGCCGCCCATGATCGGCCGTTCGGAGGGCATCGTCCTGATGCTCTTGTTTTGCATTTTCTTCTACATCAACGCAATGGACGTTTTCCGAATGCCGAGCGGAGACCCGATTGCGGCGGAAATCGAGGAAAACCCACTGGCTCGGCCGCCTGCCGCTTCGCCGTTGCGCTGGCTTTTTGTGCTCGCCGGGTTCGGACTCTTGTTTCTAGGCGGTGAACTCACGATCAGAAACAGCGTATCGCTCGCGAATGCGCTGGGTCTGTCGGCCACGGTTGTGGGTCTGTTCGTCGTGGCCATCGGCACGAGTATGCCGGAGCTTGTCACCTCGGTAGTGGCCGCGCTGCGCAAAGAGCCCGACCTTGCGCTCGGCAACGTGGTCGGCTCGAACATCTTCAACTCGCTGTTAGTCCTGCCGAGCAGCGCCGTCATTACGGAGGTTCGTATTCCGGCCGGCGGCGTAACCGATCTCCTGGTTTCGTGGGGACTGGTTGTGCTGCTGATCCCGTTTTTTGCGTTCGGTAAAGCTCAGCTCGGCCGGGCAGCCGGCGCGCTGCTGCTTACGATCTACCTCGGTTACGCAATCTCCCGGCTGCTTGCCGAAACGGCCGCGGGTTAACGGACATACCCGCGGCCGCATGGGCGGCAACCGACTTGCTCAGCGCGTATCCGCCGCTACCGCAAAGTCGCCGCCCAACGCCTTGTATAGCGCGGCCAACGCCGTCGCCCTGTCCGTGCGGCCCTGCGCGAGCTGGTCGTCCAGATCAATACGTGTCCGATCGGCATCGAGTACGGCAAGAAAGCTGTCCGCCCCGGCATCGTAACGCAGCTCCGCAAGCCGCGATGCTTCGCGCGCTTCAAGCGCGGCTTCTTCGAGGCGCGCTTCGCGCTCGGTGGCCGCGCGATAGTTGGCCATGGCGTTCTCGGTTTCCTCGAGCGCCGTCAGCCACGCCTCGTCGAACGCCGCGAGTGCGCCCTCAGCCCGTGCCTCCGCCGCTTTCAGCTCCTGCCTGACGCGGCCAACGTCGAGGATGCGCCACGAAATAGCCGGCGCGACGCGCCAGCGTTCCGCGTTGTCGTCGCCAATGGAGGACGATTCCGTGCCGGTCCAGCCGAAATCGCCTACGAGGTTCAGCTTCGGGTAAAACTCGGCGGTCGCAACCCCAATGTCCGCGGTCGCTGAGGCGAGCCGCCGCTCCGCGGCGTACACATCCGGTCGCCGCGCCAGCCAGTCGGCGGGCGTACCGACAGCGATGAGTCGCGGCAAGGCGGGAAAACCGCGGGGCGCTTCGAGGTCGTTGCGCAGGGTCGCAACCGGAACGCGAGTCAGGGCGCTCAAGCGCTGTTCCGCCCGGTACACGGCAGCCTCGGCGTTCGGCACGTTGGCCGCGATCTGACGCTCGATCGCGCGGGCGCGCGCTACGTCGAATGCCGTGCCACGACCCGCCTCAAGGCCGGCTTCGAGAATCGCAACGTTCTCCGACTGATTCTCGAGATTGGCCTTGAGGATGTCGAGACGCAGACTCTCACCCAGCCACTGGAAGTAGGTCTGGGCTACCTCGGCGACAATGGATAGCTGCACGGCGTACACCGTCGCCTCGTCCGCATCGACCAGGTAGAAAAACGACTCGGACCGCCGCCGCAGGCTGCCGAACAAGTCGATCTCCCATTCGGCGTCGAAGCCGGCCCTGTAGCGCTCGACGACGCCTAAGTCCGGAAACGCAAACGGATCCTCGTTCGCAGGCCGGCTGCGCTCGAGCTCACCGTTCAGCGTCACGGTCGGCAGCAGGCTGTAAACGGCCTGACCGCTCAACGCACGGGTCTCGTTCATCGTGGCGACCGCCTGGGCGATCGTCGTGTTGTTGTCTAGCGCCAGGTCGATGAGGTTCGTCAGCTCCTCGTTGCCCAGGCTCTGCCAGAGACCCTTGACCGGCACCGGCGTGTCGGCTTCGTCCGCCTTCGCGTGTACAAACGACTCGGGCAGGGCCGTTTCGGCGGGCTCGTAATCGGGCCCGACGGCGCAACCAGCCAGCAAGACTGACGAAAGTGACAGACTAAGCCAGCGCATGGGATACCTCCTGCTTGCGGGCTTTTCTGCGTTCTTCGAAATTCCGAATGAGCACATAAAAAACCGGTGTAAAGATCAGTCCAAAGAAGGTAACGCCCAGCATGCCGAAGAACACCGTGACGCCCATGACGTGACGCACCTCGGAACCTGGCCCCGACGCAAATACGAGCGGCACAACCCCGGCGATGAACGCAAAACTCGTCATCAGGATGGGACGCAGACGAATGCGGCAGGACTCAATGGCCGCCTCCAGTATGCTGCGCCCGGCCAGTTCGAGATCCCGGGCAAACTCGACGATGAGAATCGCGTTCTTGCAGGCCAGCCCCATGAGCACAACCAGGCCAATTTGCGTAAAGATGTTGTTGTCGATCACGACGGGCGGCACCGACATTGGCGGCGGCGGTATTGCCCCCGACGCAATCTGCAGGCCGAACAGCAGCCCGCGTACCTCGTTGATGGTCCAGATACCGGCAATTGCCGACAACAGGCACAGAGGCACGATCAGGATGACGACCAGCGGCAGCGACAGGCTTTCATAAAGCGCTGCAAGTATCAGGAACACGAACAGGATACAAAGCGGGAACACAAGCAGCGCGGTATTGCCCTGTGTGGCCTCCTGGTACGTCAGCCCGGTCCACTCGAAGCCCATGCCCTGCGGCAGCACCGAATCCGAGAGTTGTGCCGCAACGGCAAGCGCTTCCTGCGAGGACATCTGCGCCGGATCGATCCCTGCTGACAGGTCCGCGGCGGGATAGCCGTTGTAGCGTATGACCGGATCCGGCCCGAAACTCTCCTCCACGCTGAGCACGCTGGTGACGGGAATCATGCGCCCGTCCGCGTTGCGTACCTTCAGCAACGACACGTCGCTGACCTCATCGCGGAACTGCGCATCCGCCTGCACGTACACGCTGTAGGTGCGGCCGAACAGGTTGAAGTCGTTGACGTAGGCGGAACCGAGATAAGCCTGTAGCGCCGTGTACACGTCGTTGAGATTGAGATTCTGCTCTTTCACCTTGCGGCGATCGACGACCGCCTCGAGCTGCGGCACATTGGACTGGAACGAACTCAGCACCGAGTACGGATCGAAACCGGGCGTCTGCCGCAGCGCACCGGCAATCGCCTGGGTCTGCTGGTTGAGCTCACCAAAACCCAGCGCTCGCTTGTCCTGGATGTACATTTCGACGCCGGAAGCGTTACCGAGCCCCAGTATCGGCGGCGGCATCAGCGCGAAAGCCAAGCCCTCCTCCAACGTCGAGAACGCTCCGGACAGCTGTGCCGCAATCTCGGCGGCGGTGCTGTCGCGGTCGCCGGGCGGGTCGATGCCCATGAACATCGTGCCGATATTGGGAGTGTTCACAAAATGGACGCCGTTCAGGCCCGGAAACGCCACCGAATTGCGCACGCCGGGTGTGGCCAGCGCTATCGCGCTCATCTCTTTTAGCATGGCGTCGGTGCGATCGATCGTCGCACCTTCCGGCAGGAGCGCGACGCCGAACAGGTACTGTTTGTCCTGCGTCGGGATAAAGCCGCCCGGCACCGAACGGAAACCCATGATCGCAACGCCGATGAGCAAGAGGTAGATCACCGTGAGCCGGCCGCCGCGACCCAGGTTTTTCTCGGTGCTCCTTGCATAGGATTTGGCGCCGCGATCGAAGACCCGGTTGAACGGGCGGAATATCCAGCCACACAGGAAATTGATGATCTTCCCGGTCGTGTTGAGGGGCGCACCCTGCGGTTTCAGCAAGACGGCCGCCATGGCG
This sequence comes from Woeseiaceae bacterium, assembly GCA_028289545.1. Taxonomy (GTDB): domain Bacteria; phylum Pseudomonadota; class Gammaproteobacteria; order Steroidobacterales; family Woeseiaceae; genus UBA1847. The sequence continues at coordinate 74,241 of JANQPG010000034.1, read as the reverse complement.
GGCGAGAGCGTGAGTGAGTTGAAGCCCGAGATCAGCACTGCGGCGGCAATCGACACGGCGAACTGCCGGTAGAACTCGCCGGTGACGCCTTCGAGGAACGCCAGCGGCACGAACACGGCGGCCAGAACGAGAGTAATGGCCACGATGGGACCCGATACCTCTTTCATGGCGTCCTGCGCCGCGTCGCGCGGCGACTTGCCCATTTCAATGTGCCGCTCGACGTTCTCGACGACGACAATCGCATCGTCGACGACAATACCGATAGCGAGCACGAGCCCGAACAGTGTCAGTACGTTGATCGAAAACCCGAGCATGAGGAGCACGGCGAACGCGCCAATGATCGACACGGGCACGGCCAGCAAAGGGATAATTGACGCTCGCCAGGTCTGCAGGAACAGTACAACCACGATGACGACGAGCAGGACGGCTTCGAGCAAGGTGGTTACGACCGACTGGATCGACTGGCGGACGAACACCGTGGGGTCGTAGGCCACCTCCCAATCCATGCCCGGTGGAAAGTCCTCGGCCAATGCCTCCATGGTCTCGCGAACCGAGTTCGACAACGCAATGGCGTTGGCGCCCGGCGACTGGAAGATCGGTATCGCTGCCGCTTCCTTGTTGTTGAGGTAGGAACGCAGCGAATAGGTTTGCGAACCGAGTTCCACGCGCGCCACGTCGCCGAGCGTCGTCACCGAACCCGGCGAACTGCCGGTCTTGAGCACAATCTCTTCGAACTCGGCAACGGTTCTCAAACGCCCCTGCGCACTCAACGAGTACTGTGTAGTGCTGGCCCCCGGCTGCGGCGGTCCGCCAATGATCCCGGCCGACACCTGGACGTTCTGTTCACGTATAGAGGCGATGACGTCACCCGCCGTCAGATCTCGAGACGCCACCTTCTTCGGATCCAGCCAGATCCGCATCGAGTAGTTGCCGGCGCCGAAGATCAGCGCCTGCCCCACGCCCGTCAGGCGGGCCAACTCGTCCTTCACGTTGATGTTGGCGTAGTTGGAGAGATACGAAGCGTCGTATTCACCGTCCGGCGATGTCAAATGCACAACCATCGTCAGGTTCGGCGAGGACTTGGCCGTCGACACCCCGAGCTCTCTGACGGCCTCCGGCAGTCGCGGCAACGCCGTCGCCACGCGATTCTGAACCTGTACCGAAGCCAGATCGATATCGGTTCCGCCTTTGAACGTCACCTGCACCTGCAGCTGACCGTCGGAACTCGCCACCGACTTCATATAGATCATGTTCTCGACGCCGTTGATGGCCTCTTCGAGCGGCGCCGCCACGGTTTCGGAAATGGTCTTCGGGTTGGCTCCGGGGTAACTTGCCGTGACCTGGATCGTCGGCGGCACGACTTCCGGATACTCACCCACCGGCAGATTCGGAATCGCAATCAGGCCCGCGATCAGGATGAAAACCGACAGCACACCCGCAAAAATCGGGCGATCGACAAAAACGCGTGACAGATTCATTATTCGCTACCCGCCTGAACCTGCGGGGCCGAGCCCGGGCTCCGCATGTTGTCGACGGTGGGCGCAACCGGCGCACCGGAGAAGAAGATCTTCCGCACGCCGTTGACCACAACTCGTTCGCCTGCGGTCAATCCTTGTTCGACGACGCGCAGGCTCTCGACTTCGCGGCCCAGCACGACGTCGCGACGTAACGCCACGTTGTCCTCGGTGACTACGTAAACAAACTTGCGGTTTTGATCCGTCATCACCGCCGATTCGTGAATCAGCACAGCTTCGTACTCGCCACTGCCCAGCAGCCTGACGCGCGCGAACAATCCCGGAATCAGGAACCCGTCGGGGTTTGGGATGAGCGCGCGACCCTGGATGGTGCCGGTTCCCGGATCGATGCTGTTATCGACGAAGTCCATCTCACCTCGAAACGGAAAGTCCTGACCGCCGGCGAGACCCACCTGTACCGGGTTGCGCGCGTCGCGTGAACTCGGCCGCTCGCCGGTCAGGGCTTTCGCCTGGTACTTGAGATAAATACTTTCGTCGCCTTCGAACACGACGTGAATCGGATCGATCGATACAACGGTGGTCAGTATCGAGCCGTTGGGCGTTACGAGATTACCCGGTCGAACCAGCGCCGCACCCACCCGGCCGTCGATCGGCGAAGTCACGCGCGTAAACTCGAGATTCAGCAACGCAACATCGAGCGCCGCTTCGGCCGCGCGCAGATCGGCCTGGGCCTGCTCAACCTCGCCGCGCCGCTGCTCCAGCTCCTCGACCGAAACGGCGCGCGCGGACACCAGCTTCTCGGAGCGGGCAAGATCCTGCTCCGCAAGATCGACGCGCGTTTTTGCTCGCGCCACGTCGGCACGCTGCGACGCGACCGTCGCGCGGTATTCGCGATCGTCGATCGTAAACAAGAGATCTCCCTCGGCAACGACCGCACCTTCCTCGAAGTGCACGTCTTCCAGATAGCCGGTAATACGCGGCTGCAGCTGGACTGTGTTGACCGCCTGGATACGGCCCGAGAAGTCGTCCCATTCCACGATCGGTTCCACGATGACCTCGGCAACCCCTACGCCCGCCGGCGGAAACTGGCCGTTGGGCCCGCCGCCACCCCCGCCGCAGGCGGACAGCGCCAGCGCGGCAAGACACGCGACTGAAAGCCTCGGCCAAACGGCGAGGCGATGTTGTTGGTACTGCATCAGATTTGCCTTTTCTTAAGTGATTCTTACGTTGGCGCGAGCCCGTCAGGACTCTTTGTCGCTCCCGGTCTCTGACCATTCGACCGCCAGTTCTTCCAATTTTTCGACGAGTTGTCTGCGCAACCCGGGGTCCATCTGTGGACAGCCGAAAACGTCAGCCCAGAACAGTCCCATTGCGGCCATGCGCAGCAGCTCACATTTCAGGTTCTGGTCCGTCCACTCGACGTTCTCGAGCCGCTCGTTCTCATGCGCGCGCACCGGATCCAGAATCGGTGGGTCGTGAGTCACGGCACTCAACATGCCGCCCACAAACCGCCGCCGTTCAGGCTCCTCGTTAGTGTGCGCACGAATAAAAGCGATCAGCTCCGCATCGGCCGAACACTGCGCCGGACAGAGCTCCTCCTCGATGGTCTGCCACTGTTCCAGATCCTGCTCGACCAGCGCACGCAAGAGCGACGCTTTGGTGGGGAAGTGGTAAGTGATTCCGCCGCGCGTCACGCCGCTGACCTGCGTCAGTTCGTCATAGGTGAGCGCACCGGCGCCTCGCTCCATGACAATGTGCCGGGAAGCGTCGATCACTTTCTGCCGAGCTGTCGGTTGTCTGCCCATCGCGCAAACTATACAGAACGTTTTGTATAGATAAAATGAAAAATTTGTGACAAAGCGTATCTTCCCAACCGGAAAATAAATCGATATAACAGGAACTTATAAGTAGCGGCGGCTTTGCGGCTGCGATCCCGCCCGAGCCGGTACGCTCACAGCCTATTCGGACCAGTGACGCGCGGCAATAACCTTTCAGGTCGTAACGAGACCGTTCATACAAAAAAGGCCCCGCCGGACACCCGGCAGGGCCTGTATTGATCGCGCCACTTATCGATTACACGGGTTATCGATCACGCGGGTCGCCGTTGCTCTACGCGGCAGCGCAAACCCGCTGCTCCGGCCGGATTGCGCCGGCACTGCCGCGAAACGATTGGATTACGTACCTTCGGACAAGGCGTCCGATACGTCCTCTTTGAGTTCCTCGGCTTTCTCCATAGCGGCGTCGGCGGCCTCGCTTGCCTCTTTTTCGAGGTCTTCGGCAGCCACTTCCGCCTCGTTCATCACTTCGTCTGCTTTTTCCATTGCCGCATCGGCCATGTCGGCAGCGTCGTCCGCCGCTGCATCGATCGCATCGCCGGCAGCGTCAACGGCGTCCGCCGCCTGTTCTACAACCTCTTCGACCGCATCGTCAGCCTGCTCGGCGCCACCATTTTGGTCGCATGCGGCAATCGACAAAACCCCCAGAACCGATACCCACAAGGCAATTTTTTTCATCATTTTCCTCTTACAGACGGATTCGCCAGCCGCGCATGCTAGAGCAAGCGGAAGAATATCGCCACTGCCGCGCCGCAACGGACTGGATTAGAGACCTTATTTGGGCGTAAACGTCCGGCCGAGCGCAACACTCGCCAGGCAGGCCCAGAGCAGGGGGTTGACGCCCGCCTCGCCGCTCAGCACGGGCGCCTGGGCCGCGAGCAGGCCCGCCACGAACATGCCGCTGCGTACGCGTGGCGTATTCAGCGGTTGTCCCGAAACGTCGCCCACCGACGCGAGCTTCGACGTTGTGAACAGGACAAACAGGAATGCCGTGAGAACCAGCAGACCGAGCCAGAGCAAAGGCCCCTCCAGTTCGGCCAACGCCGGCATCGCGACGCCGTCACGCACGACAAGCAGCATCGAGCCGAGCAGGCAAACCATGCCGAACGCGAGCTGGAAGCGCGCCGGCCGATCCAGGGACGCGTCGAGGAAAAACGCAATGCAGGCGGCAAGTCCAAGCAGCGGATCCTGAAGCGTCACGGAGGCCCACAGGACAAATGCGGTCACGAGCACCGAGTCGGTCCAGCGGGCATGCGTACCCGTGCTGCGGTTGACGATCCGGGTCAGAAACAGCGCAACAAACAGCGGCAGCGCGCTGTGCGGACCGAGCCAAAGCGTGGCCGCAACGGCCAGGCCCATCGCAACGAAGGCAGCCGGATTATCGTCCGGCGCCAGTTCGCGGGTGACGGCCCAGGCGCCGAATGCCGCCAGCGCGGCGCCGAGCGCCGCCGAACCGGGCGCTGCTCCGCCCCCGAAACCCAACATCGCCAGCAGGGCCGTCAGGATTGCAACCACCGGCACGATCAGCAGCACGGCTTTGTTGGTCGGGAAACGTGGATCGACCGGACGCGCAATGGCCGTATAGCGATAGATGCGATGCGTGGACACTAGTGTCCTGTCCCGCAAATAAGCCGGTCAATTCGCGGCATCTTTTTGCGCCTAGCTACGTTGCACCTCCTCGGCATATTCCCGATATGCCTAGTCGCCGCGCCTTGCCAGGCACAAGAATCTGCGCGCGACTTGGGCAACCTATTTGCGGGACAGGACACTATGCGATCGCTTCGAGGGCGAGGTCCGCGAGCGGCTCGACAAACGCGCCGAGCGCGGCAGCGTCGGCGTTGGATGCGTTGCCGTCCACGGCCCGTTTTGCCACGCCCTGAACGATCGCCGCGAGCCGGAAGAAGCTGAACGCGACGTAAAAGCTGAAATTGTCGATGCGTTCGATACCCATACGTTCGCAATAGGCTTCGAGATAAGCCTGCTGGTCCGGTATCCCGAGCGCCGCGAGATCCTTGCCTCGCAGGCCGGACATGTTGCCGACGCCTTGCGGCAACCTGAGCTGCATACAGAGATAGCCGACGTCGGCGTACGGATGGCCCAGCGTGGACAGTTCCCAGTCGAGCAGGGCCACGGCCCTGGGACGCTCAAAATCGAAAATCAGGTTGTCGAGACGATAATCGCCGTGCACAAGCGCAACGCGGCCATCGTCCGCCGGAAGCGCATCGGCAAGCCAGCCGATCAGGGTTTCCATCGGTTCGATACGTCGGAGCTCCGACGCCCGATACTGGCTGCTCCAGCGCTGGTACTGACGCTCGAAATAGTTGCCGGGGCGGCCAAAATCGGCGAGCCCCGCATCCTCGATGTCGATCCGATGCAAGCGGGCGAGCACGTCGATCATCTCGGCATACAGCTCTCCGCGCTCCGCCTTGCTGAGTTCAGGCAAGGCGGCATCCCAGAAGATACGGCCTTCGCAGTGCTCCATGATGTAGAACATCGAGCCGATGACGTCGCGATCCTCACACAGATGCAGCGCCTTCGGCACAGGGACCTCGGAACCCTCGAGCGCCCGAAGCACCCGGTATTCGCGGTCGACGGCGTGAGCCGACTTCAAGAGCTTGCCGGCCGGTTGACGACGTAATACATAAGTGCCGGATGCGGCGCTGAGCCTGAAGGTCGGGTTCGATTGCCCGCCGGCAAATTTTTCTGCCGTCAGCGGTCCGTCAAAGCCGTCGACGTGTTTCTCGAGGTAGGCGCGCAGGCCGGCCGTATCCAGCTGCTGCGGGTCGTCAATCATTGCGTCGCTCATGTGACCGTCCTGCCCCGATCAGGCGTGCATGGCGGCGAGATTGCGCCCGAGCTGCATCATGTGCACCTCGTCGGGACCGTCGGCCAGCCGCAGCGTCCGCGCATGTGCATAGGCGCGGGCAAGGAAAAAGTCCTGGCTGACGCCGGCGCCGCCGTGGATCTGTATGGCCCGATCGAGTACGCGGCAGGCCATGGCCGGCGCGACAATCTTGATCATTGCAATAAGGTCCTTGGCTGCTTTGTTGCCGCCTTTGTCCATGCGATCAGCCGCTTTCAGCGTGAGCAGACGCGCCTGCTCGATTTCGCACGCGGACCGCGCAATGTCTTCCCTGACCGACTGCTGTTTCGCGAGGGTACGACCAAACGCAACGCGTGACTCCGCGCGTACACACATTGCTTCGAGCGCGCGTTGTGCGACGCCGATGAGGCGCATGCAATGGTGAATCCGTCCAGGACCGAGACGCCCCTGCGCAATTTCGAAACCGCGGCCCTCGCCGAGCAACAGGTTGTCGGCCGGCACGCGCACGTTGTCGAACTCGACCTCGGCATGACCTTCGGGCGCGTCGTCGTAGCCGAAGACCCGCATGGGCCGAAGCACGTTGACGCCCTCCGTCGCCAGCGGTACGAGGATCATCGACTGCTGCCGGTGTCGGCTGGCGCCGTCGGGATCGGTCTTACCCATGACGATGAGGATTTTTGCGTGGTTGCCGCAGGCGCCACTGGTCCACCATTTGCGGCCGTTCAGCACGTAATCGTCGCCGTCGCGGACGATCGAAGTCTCGATGTTGGTCGCGTCGGAAGACGCCACGCCCGGCTCGGTCATTGCGAACGCGGAGCGGATCTCGCCGTTGAGCAGGGGGACCAGCCACTTCTCCTGCTGTGCGGGCGACCCGTAGCGCGCCAGCACCTCCATGTTGCCCGTGTCGGGCGCGCTGCAGTTGAACACCTCCGGGGCCCAGGTCACGCGGCCCATGATTTCGGCAAGCGGTGCATACTCCAGGTTGCTCAATCCCGGGCTGAACTCTCCGTAGGTCTTTGGCAGAAACAGATTCCATAACCCTGCCTGCTGCGCCTTCGACTTGAGCGCCTCCAGTATCGCCGGCGGCTCCCAGCGATCGCCACTTTCCACCTGCTCCCAGAACGCCGCTTCGTTGGGGTACACGTGTTCGTCCATGAAACGCACGAGGGTCTCACGGAGTCCCTCAACCTTCGCCGAAAACTCGAAATCCATTGCAAACTCCTCAGGCTCGCGACACTGTACCAGTTAACCGTCGTGCCGCAATCCGAGAGCAGAGGCTCATGCAAACCACACTGAGAATTGGCGGGGTACCCGAGCACTTCAATCTCCCCTGGCGCCTGGCGGTCGACCGCGTATTCGCCGCACTCTCTCTGCAAGCAGCAATCGATGCCGCGCAGGCGGCGCGAACAAACCTCTGGCACCGTAGCGCTCGGCGGCGGGGCAGCCGCCCGCGGTAGCGCAGGGCCGGCAAAGACTATACGGTAAGGCCGTTTTCGAAAACGCAACATTGAGAGAGACATGAGCAGTTACCGAGCCTCCCTGCACAGCATCCTGCTGGGCATTACTTTGAGCCTTTCGCTCACGGCCTGCAGTACGGTCAAATACCAGGCGCTCGAAAAGGTCGGCATCTACAAACGCGACATTCTCGTCGACCGGGTGGAAGACGCTCGCGATTCGCAGGAAGAGACCAAGGAGGAGCTTGTCGAGGCGTACGCCGAGCTCAACACGCTGATCGGCGTGGAAGGCGGCGATCTCGAACGCCAGTACAGAGCCCTCGACAAGAAGGTGGGACGATCGCGGGATGCCATCGATGAGCTCGACGACCACCTCGACGCCATCGATACGGTCAGCGAGGACCTGTTCGAGGAATGGCAGAAGGAACTCGGGCAGTACAACAGCACAACCTTGCGTCGCGATCAGGAACAGAAGCTTGCCGAATCGCGGCGGCAGTTCACGGCCTTGCGGGCGCGCATGCAGACCGCACGCGAACGCGTCGATCCCGTCATGGCTGTGCTGAACGACAACGTGCTGTACCTGAAACACAGCCTGAACGCCCGGGCGCTGGACGCGCTGCGCGGCGAAGCCACCGCACTCGAGGGCAAGGTCGATGCCCTCATCAAGGACATGCAGCTGGCGATCGACGAAGCGGACCGTTTCATCCGCCAGATGCGGGACAGCTAATAAGAGCAGGGGGTCAGTGACCCCCTGCCCTGCTACTTGATGTACTGATTCACCGTCAGGGCGTGTACGTGAACGACACGAACCAGGACCGTCCCACCGGGTCGTAAGCCTCGGCGGCAACGTTGGTGCCCGTGTTGCCGTACTGCGAGAACTGCGTGAGCTGCGGCGGCTGCTTGTCGAAGGCGTTGTTCAGCCCCAGGCGGACCGTAAAGTTTTCCGCCTCGTAAGCAACCGAAAGGTCGTGATAGACATAGGTCGGTATATCGTTCAGCGCCGGACCTGCGATCGTTCCTCCAAGCTGGGTGTTTTCACCTTCCGCGGCCTGGTTCGAATCTTTAACGCTATCCCACAGCCGTGCCCGCCACGAGGCCTGCCAGTTATCGAGCGAGTAGGACATGTTCACAACGATGCGATTCTCGGGGAACAGCACTTCGCCCGCATCTTCGTCGACATCACCCGAAAATATGCCAATCGTGTCGAAGTCGATCAGGTAGTTATAGAACATCGTGGCGCTCAGATCGCCCGGGCCAATCGGCATTCCGTAGCTGACCTGCAGATCGACACCGGAGGTCTCGAAGCGATTTTCGTTGTTGACCCCTGAATCCACCTCGATGAGTGCGCCCGCGTTCGGCCCAAAGTCCCGGCGCGCGCGGCCGCCGCAGGTAGGATCGAACTCGGTTGGGGCAACATCGAAGCAGCGCTGCAGTACAACCGTCCGAGGTGTCGTTGCGATGCCGTCGTCGATCTCGATATTGTAGTAGTCGAGCGACACCGACAGCGTATTGGCAAATTCAGGCTGCCAGACAAGGCCCGCCGTAAACGAATCCGCCGTTTCACTGTCGACGTCCGGGTTGCCGACGAGGAAACCGCCCGTGCTCTGCGCCTCTACCTGGGTCAGCGTAAATGAACCCTGATCGGCGATACGCTGCGCAATGACCGGAATCGAGCGGCAGTTTTCCGCAACGTTTCCGGTAGTGGTTGCGTCGATGCCATCACACGGGTCCGTTATCGTGAGGAAGGTTTCCCCGGCACCCCTGAACAGGTCAGCAACGTTGGGGGCGCGAACCGACGTCGAAACGGTCCCTCTGAAACGCAGCGAATCGAGCAACGCAATGTCGGTGCCCAACTTCCAGGTGAACTCGTTACCCACGGTCGAATAGTCTCCGAGGCGGGCCGCCGCATCGACGTTAATACGATCGTGCAGCGGCAGCTGCACCTCGGCAAACACTTCCATCACGTCGAAACTACCGTCGGTGGGCGCAGCCGCGTTGCCGGCCGTAATACCCTGCTGCACACTGTCGCCCGGCGTGTCGGCGCCGCGTTCTTCGCGGTATTCCGCACCAAACGCCACGGCAACGTCGCCGCCGGGCAGCTCGAGGCCGGTATCGCCAGAAACTGTTATGTTGACGACCTCCTGCTCGACGAGGCTCTTGCGGTTCGTCGGTAGCTCGAGGTAGGCCACCTGCGCCGCGTCGATCGTACCCACGCCGAACGGATTGAAAGGCACGCAGCCCTGCAGGCGGGCCAGCTCATTGCGGCACTGGATCGTGCCGTCAGCGAGCTGCTCGACGTCGAGCGCCAGCGCCGCGCGCTCGACGTTGATCTGGCCGTTGGCCGCAATATCGGAGTCCGTGCGGCCGTAGCTGTAGTAGCCCGACAGGAACCAACCGTTTTCGAACTCGTGTTCGAGCCCGACCAATCCCCGGAGGGTCGAACGCTGGAAGTTAGAGAAACGTTCACCGAATTCGACGAGGCGGCGCGCCGTACCGCTGGAACCGAGCTGATTGAGATTGGTGACACCCGCCGCGAGCAGGTTATCCCTCAGGAGCTGCGGTACCAGCGGGTGCGTCGCAACGTCGAGACCGCCTTGTCCACCGCGATCGGTTAGCCAGACATTGGTATTCAGATCGAGCGCAAAAGGCTCGAGTTCCGACTCGGTTTCGACCACGGCAAACGTAAACTCGCCGAACAGCGAAGTGCGCTCCGCCACCGGAAAGGTCAGTCCGCCACTCGCAAAGCGCCGGTCTACCGGCGAAAAGATCATACGGAAGTCGGCGCGGTTGAACAGCTGCGAATTCGGACGGTCAGCAACGCCAAACACAAACGGTGTGCCGTCGCCGTTGAACTGGCCGAACGTCGAACTACCGAAGCGACCGCCCGGCGGAAAACTCGAACCCAGCCAGACCTGCGACTCGGCAATACCGTCGCCGTCCAGATCTGCGCCCGCAAGATCGGTGTTGGAGAACTCCCGGTCGCGAGCAAGCAGCGAATCGGCGCTCGAGTAGCCAAGCGACATCCAGGCATTGCCGCCGTCGCCCATTTCACCGCCGAAGGTAATGTAGATGTCCTCCTTGTTCATGTCGCTTTCGGTCGACGCGCCCACCTGACCTTCGATCATGATGCCTTCGAAGTCGTCTTTGAGGACGATGTTGACGACACCCGAAACCGCATCCGAACCGTACACGGCAGACGCACCGCCGGTCAGCACTTCGATGCGATCGATCATTGCCGTCGGAATGGCGTTGAGGTCGACGCCGTAGCCGACGCTCGGAGTGACGCCCGACACGAAGCGCCGGCCATTGACCAGCACGAGCGTGCGCGCCGTGCCGAGGTTCCTGAGACTCGTCAGGTTTTGCCCTGCCACCGAAATAGTGAAGGCGGAGTTCGCGTTGTTGACCGAAGCCACACTCTGCGGAATGGTTTGTATGAAGTCGCCAATATTGGTCGTACCGATGGCATCCATCCGTTCTTCGCCGATGATCTCGACCGGCGCCGAATATTGAAAACCGTCACGCCGGATGCGGCTGCCGGTAACGATGACTTCTTCGAGTTCCCCGGCTTCCGCCGAGTCGGTTTGCTGGGCCTGTAGCGGTGGCGCCATAAACAGGCACACAGCCACGGACAACGGCGCGAAAACGCCGTACTTTCGTAGTCGTTTCATTACGTGCTCCCCACGCTGTTTGTAACGTGTTCATCGTAGGGAGCCGCGCTGACGATAACGATTGCGAAGCGGGCTTATGCGGCGCTCGACACGCCCCGAGTGTGCAGATTTACCGGTCGACGCGCACGCCGTGCAACGGCTGCTGTGCCGCCTTCACTCCGCTGCCGAAACCAGTCGCGGATCGGGGTTTGCGAGCTCGTCCTCGACCATACGCATGCGCGTCCTGAAGTCGATCGGTGACCGGTGCTTCTTGAGGATGACTTTGGTTTCGGTGTGACCGATGTCGTTTATCCAGGTGAGAAACTGATGCAGATGCGCGGTGTCCAGGGCAACAACTTCGACGAGCAGCAGTTCCTCGCCCAGCACAACCGACACGTCGAGCACTTCCGGCTTCTCCAGTAGCCGCTCCAGCACCTCGAACGAATCCGTGTCCGGCGCCGAGACCGAAACGTAGGCGCGAATGGCAAAACCCAGCTTGTCGTAATGCACGTCGTAACGAGGCGCCGCCAGGACGCCGCGGTCCTTGAGTCCGGTGATTCGCCGTGAAACCGCGGTTCGCGAGAGATGGACGAGCTTCGAGAGTTCAATTGTGGTCAGCTCGGCGTTGTCCGACAACGCGGCCAGAATCGCCATGTCGTAGTTGTCGATCGCCCCTGCCGCCTTGTGGTCTGGATTCCGCATGGCGTTATTCCCTCATGTCGTCTTCACAACATCGGACCACATTCATCAGTATTGGTTTCTTGATGCTCCTCAAAAAGACGCCAAACCGAGTTGTGAGTCACTTCTTTGCAGAAACGCTCGAAAAGAGCGCGGTAAGTCCTGCTTACGCACACTCTGGCAACGGTAGCTCGAGAAGGATTCAGTACACTGTCGTTTCGGCAGGGCGGTCACCCTTACCCTTGTTCAGCTTTACTGATTTAAACAAACATTTCCCTTATGCAGTTTGATTCTATTGGAAAGCTACAGGCCGCCCTGCCGCTTTTTTCCTGTTGCAGGCCGCCACGACTGTGCTCAATGAAGCGCGCGGCTTGAACGGCTTACCCAGGCTTGTTGCCGTATCGGAGCTACCGATTGCCGCTACTCTCTATGTCGGTAGCGCTGCGTTAATATGGCCGGGACCGACAGCCTCATCCCACAGTCACAGCAAACGGGGTCGATGATGTATCGAATCGCACCAGTGTTTTTAGCTCTACTCTTTATCGGCCTCTCGGCAACCGCAAGCGCACAAAACAGCGCACAGCCCTGCGCCGAGTCGTCCGGCTTCGGCGACTTCGACTTCTGGGTCGGCGACTGGGCGGTGTACTCGAACGACGAGGAGCGCCAGTTTTTTGGCAACAACTCGATCAGCAAACACCACGGCGGCTGCCTGCTCAGGGAGAACTGGCGAAGCGCGGGCGGCAACACGGGCTTTTCGATCAACTACTACAACAACGTGACGAACGAGTGGCGTCAAGTTTGGGTAGCTGACGGCTATTCGATTGACTACACAGGCGGTCTGACGGATGCGGGCGCCATGCGCCTCGAGGGACACATCTATAATTACGCCGAGCAACGATCGACACCTTTTCGCGGCATCTGGACACCGCTCAAAAATGGCGACGTCGTGCAGCATTTCGACATCTACGATCCCGAGCAGGAGGAGTGGACGATCTGGTTCGAAGGTTTGTACGTGAGGGTCGAAGCCAATGACGACGAGCAATAACGCAAGATATCGCGTAGGCCCGTAGCGACCTCCCGGAGCGACGACCTGTCCGTTTGCTACCTTTCCGTCGGCTACTCCTCCGTTTCGTTTGCGCCCATTTCGTTCGCCAGCCAGGCCCTGGCGAAACGCAGGTCTTCCGATAATGTGCTTTCGGAGATTTTGACCAGGCCGGCTGTCTCGCCAACGGACAAGGCGCCGAAGTAAACCAGCTCAACGGACTCGGCCATGCGGGGGTCGACACCCGCCAGCCTCCTCAGCGCTTCATGAAGCTCGAGAATGTTCAGCGCATCGAACGCGCCGCCGACGGTACCCTGTTCCGCGAACGGGCTAACGCCAATGACTCCGCTACTGTGTTTCAAGCGGCGCTGGCTGCGCGCGTGATCGACCAGCGCGCGCCGCATCGTGCGGGCCGCTACGACTCGGAATTGCCTGCGATGTTGGTCGTCGATGCCGCCTTCGGCCAGACGGGCGAGTGCTTCGTCAGTCAGCACGGCCGGTTTGAGTGCGTACGCTGGGGATTCGCTTGCCGCATGGCCTTGCGCGAGGCGACGCAATTCCTTGTAGACGAGCGTCGACGCCCGCTCCAGCGCCTGCGTGTCGCCACCTTGCCAATCACTCAAGAGGCGCGTGATGTCGCTGTCGCCGGTCATCCTGGCAAAAAGACTAAAGGACAACGCAGCGAGCTGACAAGCGCATGCCCAACAAGCAGTTGAAGGGCAAACTTGACATAATTTTTAGGTGACGGAGCAAGGCTGTTTCGCCCAGATACGGAGCATCTGGAGGCGCTAGCGAATCGCAGCCGACACGACCTGACGACAGACCGGTCACAAGTTGTCGCGACATAACGGCGCAACGCCCGCAAGGATTGCGCGCGGCGCGCCCGTGTTAGCATTCTCCGCTACCGGCACGGCGAGCTGTCAGCATGTCCGATCACTCTCTTCTCCTTAAGACCAGGCTCGGCGAACAGTCGATGCAGGATTTTGTGCGCGACTTCCGCCGCTACCTGAAACAGGACGTCATGCCGGGTATCCGGCAGGTGTTCGACAAACAGGTGTCACCGGACTACGAGCGCGACAACGGCAGACCCTTCGAGAATTACCACGAGGTTCGCCGCACGATGATCGCCAACGACTACTATCAATTCTGGAGCGCCATGCAGCGGCGCAGCCAGGAAATGATGTGGGAATCGGTCGCGGAACCCGCCGAGCGGCAGCTCGACGAATTGATTGCGCGCGCTGAGCGGCTGGCCGCCGAACGTCCCGCCGGCGGTTCACTTGAACTCGATCCCGAGCTGCCGATTCCGCGCTATCACACGGCGCATGACATTCATTTGCAGCCGGGCGCCTATCACACGGAGTTCACCGAAAACGACGTAGCGGCCGGTGCGATTTACGAAGCCGGCTTGCCGATCTATATCGACGGCGAGCTTGGTCCCGACAACGACCGCATCGGGATGGCGTTGATCAAGTTCTACGAGGGGAAATTCGCGGACGCCAGGCCAAAACGAATACTCGACATGGGCTGCACCGTCGGCAACAGCACTTTGCCCTGGGCAACCCACTATCCGGATGCGGAGGTACACGCCATCGACGTTGCGGCGCCGTGTCTGCGCTACGCGCACGCAAAGGCCGAACTCGCGGGGGTACCGGTGCACTACGCGCAAAGGAATGCCGAATGCACTGGCTTCGACGCCGAGTCCTTCGACGTCGTGTTATCGCACATCATGATTCACGAAACCTCAAAAGCCGCGCTCAAGAATCTGATTGGCGAAAGTTACCGCCTGCTCAAACCCGGCGGCGTCATGCTGCACCTCGACGTGCCGCGCGGACAGGACCCGTTCGGCCAGTTCATGTCGCAATGGGAGGTGTACAACAACAACGAGGTATTTGCCGCCTATCTGACGGACGTCGATCTGGCGGCTCTGGCCGTTGCCGCCGGATTCGAACCCGGCAAAGCCTGGATGGACGGTGCACCCCCCTACACGGGTATTAACCATGCGTACAATACCCAGGGCTTCAAGTGGCCCACGCTGGTGGCCATAAAATGACCGAGCGTCGAGTGCCGCGGGTCGCCAAGGGCAAGCGCCCGCAGTATTTCGCGGACCCGGCGACGGATAAACTCATGGCCATCGTCGTGAGCCTGGTTGGCGAGTTGTCCGTCACGCGCGATCGTCTGGACGCGCTTGAGCGCTTGCTCGAAACCAACGGCTCGCTGTCGCGGCAACAGCTCGACGCGATCCAGTTCGACGACGACGCCACCAGCGAACGGGACAGGCAACGCAAGGACTACATTAGCCGGGTCATGCGTATCGTCACGATGGAGTTACAGCAAACCAACGAAGACGGCGCCACGCCGTCTTTCGACGAACAGATGAAGTCCCTCTTGCGCTGACGCGACACTCGACAACACACTGCGTTCTCCTGTTCCGTCCGTCGTTTTTTGTAGGCGCAACATCGTTTTTTTCGATGTGACGGCAGGCATCCCAGCATTTACGCTTTTCGTACAGGAATCACGGGGCCGAGCCCGGGACGTGAAGCATGAGGTATTTCGAAAAACTTGAGTCCGGCTACGAAGTCGAACCTATCCTCGACGAGATTTACCGACAACACTCGGCGTGGCACCTGATGACCGGCCGACAGGCACGAGCGCGCGTGCAGGCCGACACGCAGTCGATACCGCTGCGCGGCCTCAGACGCTCAAAAATCATGGGGCGCCGACGGCGTGACGTGCACGAAAGCCGGCCCACGTCACTATCGACCCGCTTCCCCGCTACCGTCTCGACCCTCGATGAGCTGGCGAACCGGCTGGGCGGCACGCTCGGCAGGGCAAAACTGGCACTGCTGCCGCCCGGTATGGAGGTGCAGCCCCACTCGGACCGGGGAGAGTATTACCGCATCAGGAACCGCTATCATCTCGTGTTGCGGAGCGACGGCGGCAGCGAGCTCAGTGCCGGCGACGAGCAGGTGCACATGCAGGCGGCCGAGTTATGGTGGTTCGACAACAAAGCGATTCACAGCGCCAGGAATCGCTCGGATACCGCACGAATCCATATGATTTTCGATCTGCTGCCGGCGGGCGAGGCTCAGTACGATCCTGAAGCCGGGGATGATCTCGACAGCAATCCTGCCGAGCTGCTGACGGCCATTCGGGCCACGGAGAGCCGTTCGGCGCGCCAACAACTTGCCGACGCGGCGCGCCTTTACAAGGCCGTTTGCCGTAACCCCGAGTCGTGGCGGCAGGTCCTTCGGGACCATGAACTCGAGGAAGCCGCGAGCAGGCGCCCGCTGCACGTGCTTGCGCTGCTGCTCTGGCCTGAACTCGACAAATCGCGTCGACGTCGGCGGGAGTCGGCGCTGGCATGGTCGCTCGCACAGCTCGATCTGGATTTGCTCAGCCTGGATGCGATTGGCCGAGGCATAAAACAGGCGGGCGGTTTCCGGGCCATCCACAGTCGGTGGCAAAACGATCGCGAAGCAATGCTGTACGGATAGATGGCGCGGTGAACCGCTTGCCTGCTGACTGAACGCCCGCTCAAAAAGGACCGAGGGGCCGCGCCCGAGACTTACTGGACACCTGTCTGAAACAGGAATGTGGCGGACGGCACACCCGCCGCACCCGACCCCTGAAAGGCGCCCTGCGGCGTGATTTGTATATGCGTAACGGCGGCATCGATTCCCGCGGCGTCCGCAACAGGGACGTAATTGAAAGTCAGTCCGCCGTCGTCCGAAAACGCTACGTCGTCCGTGGCGTCGCCCAGAGAAATGAAGGTGTAACTGAGTCCGCTTGCAACGGCGCCGTCCTCGAAGCGCAGCGGTCCACTTGTCGCCACGTCGAAATCGACTACGCGAAGCCGGGATTCCGCCGCGATCGGCTCGGTGATGATTACCGTACTCGCGTCCGCCGCGCCGGTGCCCGTATTGCTAACGACAATCCGGTTCAGCATTGTGGCGCCGGGCACCGCCTTTGGGTTGCTCGTGGCGTTTATCGGGTCCGAAAGCGTTTGCGACGAGCGCGCGAGATCCAGCGCCGCGCAGGCTGCGGTCTCGCCGGGCCCAAAACTCACGGCGGGTTCGCCGGGCGCCGGACATTGACGGCTGACGAGATCGAGATTCGCCACCGACAACGCTTGCCAGTTTCCGCCGGGAGGCCGGAACTGCGCCGTTAGCCCGCCGTCACAACAGCCTTCAAACCCAATAATGCGAATGCTGTGTGCGCCAGGCCCCAGGTTGATCGAACCTTGCAGCACTTCGCTCGCGTTGTTCCAGTTATTTGCCCACCACAAATCGGTGTTCCAGTCTTCCTCGAGCGGGACGTCGTCGACATACAGCCCTCCGCCGCGGCCGAAGTCGGCGCCGTAACGAAACTCCCAGACGCCCGCTTGCGCGGCGTCGACCTCGAAGAACGCCTCCGCGAACAAAGCAATGTTCGTGCTGCGACTCGGCGGCGAAAATTGATTGCGGTTGTTGACCCCCGTGTACGAATTGATGATCGCGCAGCCGTAACCCGGCGTACTGACGGGCGCCGCCGCAAATGCCGCCTCGGCGGTTGCCAGGCTCGTCGGGTTTGCCCCGGAGTTTCGGGTATGGAATCTCAGGCCGGCTTCGGTAAACGTAAACAGTGTCGAGTTGCTGCTCGTACCGGGCGGTCCGCCGTAGTAAAGAAAAATACGCCGTCCGGCAGCCGGCAATGCGGGAATCCGCACCCAGACCTCGGCGACGCTCGCCACCGCGTCCCAACTCTCGATAAAAAACTCGAGTTCGGTCAGGTTGTCCTCGTCCACCACGCGTAAATCGTCACCCGCGCTTCCCCAGTCGAACGTGGCCGGTACGTTGCCGGCATCGAGGTCGAGCCGTACCTGGTAGTCAGTCAGCGGCGGGCCCGGCGGGCTCGCAATGTCCACCGCAACGCGGTAGTCCCACGCACAATCCCACCAACCGAAAGCGGACGGTGCGAACAGGATCGACAGGACGGCGGTGAACAGGCTCAGGCAGCGTTTCAAAACAGGGCGCGCAAGTTAACAAAATCCAAATTTTAGCAATCGGCCGAAAACCCGACGCGGGCATGGTTCACAGGAAAACGTGTGATCCCGTCGCGCGGAACGGCCTCAGACCTTGCAGCCGGGCCTCAAGGGTCGACCCCCGGCCCGGCTTTGTCGCGCTTCTCGACCTCGCGAATCTTCTCCTCGAGATCGCTCAGGCGGCCCAGCAACTCGTCGCGCCGGATCTCGAGCTCGGCGACCCGGTCAGGCTCCTGCAGTTCGTCGCTGGAAGCGCCCGCCTCGGCCAGTGCCCGGTTGCAATCTTCGATAGCCGAGCGGAGTTTCTCGGCGTTTGCCGCCTGCTCGGCTTTGTCGAAGGCAATCTCCTCCGCCTTGACTTCGCGGCGGCGAAATCGCGGCACTGCGCGCTCGGGTATGAACTGCACGTCGTCCGCGATCGCGCGTGTATTCATGAAGCTCGGCGAAACGATTTCGATGCCCGCCTCGTGCAGCGCATCGAGCATTGCGGCTCGCAGGCCGGCTCTCGCCGATATCAGACTCGTCACTTCCTCAAGCAGTCCGGCGACACGATACATAATGGAGTAGTCGCCGAGCTCACGTACCTGGCAGAAACTGTCCTTGAGACCCGCGTTGGCAGCCGCCTGCCGCAGGATTGCCCGGACTTCCGAATGCGGAACGTCATAGCCCAGAGACACTTCGGCCGTAATGATCGTGCCGGATGCGCGTACGACCTTTAGCGGTTGCGTCACCATATAGAGGTTGGGGACGGTCACGAGATCGCGGAACTCGGTCTGTATCTCGGTGTGCAGGAGATCCATTTCGGTAATCCTGCCCGTCAGTTCCGCCACCGTAATGAAGTCGCCGGGGCGGGCATTCCTGACAATCTTCATCATGATGCCCGCCATGATGTTGCCGATAAAGGTCGTCGAAGACAGTGCAATCGCCGCACTCAGCAGAATGCCGATGAGACTGAGGAGTTGCCCGCGCATCGCATCGGTGATGGGCAAAGCAACGACCAGTGCAAGCAGGCCCGCAAAGCTCATGGCGAGCATGATGAGCTGGAAGCGAAACTGTGCTTCGGGGTCGTTTTTCCAGCGGCGTCGCAAGTACCAGTGCAGGAAGCTCAATACGAGCGTCACCGCAGCCATCGTCGTCAGCAGGGGCCAGAACAGCGCCACAATGTTTGCAAGTTCAGTCATCGGCGGTTGCCGCCGGATAACATAACGACCAATACGACATATGAGCTTTTCTTCATGGGCTCACCCTCCCCGATATCACGCTTTTTGTCGACATACGCGCGCGCACCATCTGCGTGCAGCCCCAAGCATACCCTTACGGTTGTAAGAAGAAAGTTCCAATCATTTGGTTGGGTTCTTCCGGCACATTCCGAACGGAATACTTACAGCCGAAAATAACCAACCCGTCTTTCCCTCGCCGAATTAGCGTTGATAGCGTCAGATTTGTCTTATCACATGTGGCTTAGTAGTCACACACACCTGCAAGCGGGGGAGCCTGTGGGATAGCTGCTGTCGGTCGTCGAGCGCCTCTCGTCGACCCGCTGTGCTGTGCCGGCCCACCTCCGATGCTTAAACAAGGGAACAGACCCATGATGGAATCAACTAGTCGTAAACGATGGCATTACGGCGTGCCGCTCTTTGCGGCGCTGCCGTTGATCGCCGGCCCCGTCTACGCTCAGCAGGACGGGGACGAACAACAGCTGGAAGAAATTATCGTCACGAGTTCGCGTATCCAGAAACCGGACTATGCGTTTTCAAACCCGGTGATCTCGGTCGACTCGGAGGCCATTGCGTTTGCCGGCTCCACCAACGTGACGGACTTCCTGAAGGAGCTGCCGGCGCTCACCGGATCGCTCGACGGCAACGACGCCGCGGGCACCAACGCTTTTATCGGCGGCACGGGATTGTCGCTGCTCGACCTTCGCAACCTGGGGGTCGACCGAACACTTATCCTGGTCGACGGCCGCCGCCACGTTGGCGCGTTGCCGGGTACCGCCGCGGTCGACGTGGACACGATCCCGATCGACCTGATC
This sequence comes from Woeseiaceae bacterium, assembly GCA_028289545.1. Lineage (GTDB taxonomy): Bacteria > Pseudomonadota > Gammaproteobacteria > Steroidobacterales > Woeseiaceae > UBA1847. Next base: position 54,234 of record JANQPG010000034.1, on the reverse strand, counting down.
GAGCGCGTCGAAGTACAAACCGGCGGCGCGTCCGCCATTTACGGTGCCGACGGGGTATCGGGCGTCGTCAACTTCATTCTCAAAAAAGACTTCGAGGGCATTCGAGCCAAGGTCCGCGCCGGCCAGTCGGGCGATTCGGATACCGACAACGTCCGTTTCAGCATTCTGGCGGGAACGAACTTCGCCGGAGGGCGCGGCAACATTACGGGCTCTTTCGAATACAACAAGGAAGATCGCTTGAGAGGGGTCGACCGTGACTTCGCGGCCGGCGGTGGGCGCCAGATCTTCGTCAACAACCCCGCCGAATTGAACGGTGACGATCCCAACGTACCGGACGAGATACCACTGCGGGATATTCGCTTCAACGATTCCTCGCTCGCCGGCGCGGTCTACACCGGCCTCGACGACGCCATCAACGGCATCATCAGTTTCAACGGTGACGATACAGCCTGGGACCCGGGCACGATCCCATTCATCATACCGTTCAACTCGCAGGGTGGCGACGGCACACCGCTGGACGTCTACGTGGGCGACCTGCTGCCCGAGGAAGAGCGCTACACGGCCAACCTGTTTGCAAGTTACGAGTTCAGCAGCGCGTTGAATCTATTCGGCGAAGTGAAGTTCTCGCGGACGGAGGCGTTTACGGAATCGAGCCCGACCTTCGATTTTTTCCTGCAGCTGGAAAACGACTACGCGTTTACGCCCCCGAACATATTGGCGGCCACGACCGGTAACGATTTTGGCGGCGCCTACTTCGTCTCGCGCGATCACGTCGATCTGGGCGTGCGCAGCGAGGACATTACTCGCGACACGTTTCGCACGGTCGTCGGCATCGAAGGCGATATCTCCAGCAATCTCCGCTACGAAGCATCGTATGTGTACGGTGAGTCCGAGGTCGACAATAACATCGGCAACAACCGCTACAACGACCGCTTCGCGGCAGCGCTGGACGCTGTGATCGACCCGGCAACCAATCAACCCGTCTGCCGCTCCAATCTCGACCCGAGCGCGCAACCTGCGAATCTGCCCGTCGGCGATTACGACCCGCTGCCGGGCACCTGGGCGGGTTCGTTCACCCCTGGACCCAACAGCGGCTGCGTCCCGCTCAACATCCTCGGCAACGGCGCCGTGTCGCCTGAGGCGGCGGCATGGATCATGACCGACAGTCTGTCGCAGGCGAAGGTGACCCAGCATGTGTTTCAGGCCTACGTTTCCGGCGACTCGGACAACTGGCTGGAGCTCCCCGCCGGGTCGATAGGCTACGCGGCCGGGTTCGAGTGGCGCGAAGAAGAGAGCCGAAGCAATCCGCCGATCGAAGATCAGCTGGGACTCACTTTCGGCAACGACCTGGTGCCCGAAGGCGGCGACTACGACGTCAGTGAGGTGTTCGCCGAAATCGACGTGCCGCTCTTGCTGGGTGCACCCGGCGCGGAGGTACTCTCACTGGATGCCGCCATCCGCTACTCCGATTATTCGACGATCGGCGAAGCGACGACCTGGAAGATTGGTTCGGTATGGTCGCCCATCGACGACATTACGTTCAGGGCAACCATAGCGGAGGCCACGCGTGCGCCGAACATTAGCGAGCTGTTCGATCCGGGTGGCCAGACCTTTCAGTTCATCACCGACCCCTGCGACATTGCGGAACTCGACGAAGGCACGGAGTTTCGCGCGGCTAACTGCGCTCAACTCCTGAACAGCTTCGGCGTCGACCCGACCACGTTTGTCGACCCGAACTCCTCCAATGTTGCCGGCACGGTCAGAGGCAACGAGAACCTGACGGAAGAAGTGGCCGACACGCTGACCATCGGCGTCATCCTGCGACCGCGGTTTATCGAAAACTTTACGATTGCGGTTGACTGGTACGAGATCGAGTTGATCGACGCCATCAACACGGCGCTGCCTCAGGTCGCAGCGGACCTGTGTGTCGACCTGCCGACGCTCGACAACCAGTTCTGTGGCCTGATCGAGCGCGACCAGACCGCGGGCGGCATTACGAGCTTTACGCAGCAGTCGGTCAACGTCGCGGAGTTCAGAACCGAAGGTTTCGACATTACCTTGAACTACCTGCTCGACCCGGCGAACTTCGGGGCATCAGCGGACATTGGCACATTCAACTTCCGCATCATCGGTAACAAGCTCGAGGACCTGACCTTCGTCAACCTGCCGGGCGCGGATCCCGATCAGGATCTGGGCGAAGCGAATCCGTCGAACGGTGTACAGGTGCCGGAATACCAGGCCGCCTTCAACGTGCTGTGGAACCGCGGCCCGATTTCGGTGAACTACGCGCTCAACTGGTTCGACAAGACGCTGCGCTACAGCCGCGAGACGATCGAGGCCAGTCCGGACATCGCCGATCCCCAGTTCCTCGAGTTCGAGGAGCAGCTGGTGCAGAACATCCAGTTCCGCTTCGATCCGAACGAGACCTGGTCGTTCTACGGCGGCGTCAACAACATTGCCGACCGGGAGCCGGACATTGGCGCCACCTTCTACCCGGTCAGTGCCGTCGGACGGTTCTTCTACGTGGGTGTCGACTACGCGGCCGGCTTCTAGGCAAGCAGACCAGACTCGAGTCCGTTACGGACACACAATGAAAGGGCTCCGTCAGGGGCCCTTTTTTTGAGCCCCCATTCCGGCAACGACACACAACGCCGTGAGTCGCTGTGCGCTAGCGTTCTGCGACGAACAGCTCCAGAAACTTCTCCGCCAGCGCCGATTTTTCGACTTCGGCCCGGTTCAGCGCATTACCCCAGTGCAGACCATCCGTATTGCCCAGTGCGATGAGCGCAACTCCGTCGTCGGGCGCTTTGAGGAGCATTCCGGCATACGCATCCGGCCACCAGCCCCCGTGCCAGACGAGCCGATGGCCCTGCCAGTTCTGCACGTACCAACCGTACGCATAGGGGGCGGGGCTCCCGTCTGAATCCTCGGGCGGCGTCCACATACGCTCGCGAAGTTCGGCCGGCAGAATCCTGCCCTCGTCGAGCGCAATGGAGTACCGGGCCAGATCCAGCACACTGGCAATCACGCCGGAGCTGGCGTTGAGTTCCGGGTTGGGCAGCGGCGACGGCGCAATCCCGTCGTTGTCGTCGGGATCGAAGCGGAAGGGCGGCGCCAGCTGCGTCAATGCGATGCCTTTGCCGGGATCGCGCCAGCCGGCCGCCAGCGAGTCGAGCCCTCCCGGATCGATGACGTATCGATACATCCAGTCGCGATAGCTCTGCTCGGTGTTTTCCTCGACCCAGTTCGACAGGCGGCCGAACACGACCGGGTTGTAAAGAAAGCTGCTGCCGGGCTCACCCTGCACGCGGTGCTGCAGAACCTCGCGCAGGCTGATCGGGACGTCGCAGCGTACGGGCTCGACCACGGTACCGTCGTCGAGGGCGCCACCGCCGAAAATGATGCCGCTACCCGCAAGCCATTCGCAACGTCCGGACCAGTCGCTCAGGGTCGTGAAATCATCATCCAGATCGATATGCCCGTCGGCGTCCATCGCAAGCAGGGTGGCAGCGGCGAACGTCTTGCTGATCGACGCAACCAGGTAGGAGGTCCTGGCCGTCGTCGGCTCCTCGGCGTCATGGTCCTGCCAGCCAATCCCTTCAGCAAACACGATTTCGCCGTTCTTGACGACCGCAACCGACAGGCTAAGTATTTTTTTCTCGCGGCGAAATTCCCTGACAAATTCCCCGAATTCGACAAGGCGCTCATCGAGTCCGTCGCCGTTTCCATCGTCAGGCGCCTGCGCCGCCGACAGAGTGCTGCCGAGCAGGAAGATCAGCGAAAAGAGTGTTTTTTGTACCGTCATTGCGCCCTCGCTTGCAGCCGGGGAACCGCTCGCTCCCGCGGGAGGAAGGAGCATAACGCAGTCCCGCGGACGGCACGTTATCGCAGGCCACAGCGGGCGGCAAAAAAAAGCCGCCGGGCGACCGGCGGCAGGTGAAAGCAGCCCAACCCGGGCGGGGCGTCAGACGGCGGCTTCGTCCAGTACAGCCTCGAGGTTGGCGCGTTGCGACTCCGAGTGTTTCCAGAACGCGAGCGCAATACGCGGAAAGTCGTGGTTTTTATAGGGTTGGCGCTTGATGCGGCCCCACGGGTTCGTCACGCGCGGCAGCGGGTCTCTCACAAGCTCATCCTCGGTCAGAACCTCTGCAATTTCGTCCGGGCGCAGACGGCGCAGGGTTACCGAGCGAATTTCGCCGGTGGCCGAATCGATAAACGAACCGCTGGCGAAGTTGTAGCGGCCGAAGTGCCGATCCTTGAACTCGAGGCTGCCGTACCCTCGAACGTGCAGGCCCGCAGTCGACTTGTCGGTACCCTTGAAGTCGTACACGACCTTCTTGAAACCCGAACGGAAGTCGAGGTTGGAGGCTTTTATGGACCGTATGTCGTTGCCGTCGCGATCGAAACTGCTGATATCGATTGTGTAACCCTCGCTGAAAGGGTTGTAGTCGATGGACAGCACCGAAAACGTCGTAGCTCCCGACTCCTCCTCCACGCGCTCGATCCAGAAGCCCTCGGCAACAGCGCGCGGATCGGTCAAACGGCGAAACGTGCGGCTACAGGACAGAAGACCTGCAAGAACCGAGATGACTTTGGAGATTGCGAGTGCAATGACGGAAATCAACAGGACTGTTGTACTGTCGAGTTGGTAGCTACCGGTTTCCAAAAAGACGGAAACCATCGATGTGGTTGTCGCCGTCACCATGAGTGCAAGGACGACTAGCAAGCGGTTAATGTGGTATTGCATGTTTCATCCCCTCTCGGGCGACGAAAGGCAAACGCGCAAATGCCACAAACGGAATGGATCTCTTTGCTCTGTTTCAGGCCGATCCGTGACCTGGGGGTGATGCCATGAAGGTGACCTTCCTTCTCCAAAATCTGGCGAACCTTGAAAAAATCCGGCTACCAGATGCCGTCATCCCCGAGCTTTACCCTCCTGATTGCGGTGTGCGCGCCCCTCTCGACGCCTGTTGTAAGTAGCAGGTTTGCCGGCAAGCGAAACGACGCGTGCCTGTCTTCTTCTGCGAGACTGGTTGGTCTCATGGAACTGCTCCTTTTGTTTTACACGCGCCCAGAATAACACTTAGTATATTATGTAACTAAAAGATATTATTTATTTAAAACAGGTATTTACGGAAATATGTATTACAATATGTAGTACAAATGGCTTTAAGGTGAAGTTCGATGGCCAACGTCTCTCTGCGCTGCAACGCGCGCTTTTTGAGCCGCCTGGATCGACTGGCGGCCGCCCTCCGTCTGCCCAAAAAAGGCCATCGCAGCAAGATTATTCGGCGTGCGGTCGAGAACCAGATGGATCTCTGGGCAAAGTTCCCGTATGTCGCCGAGACAGCGACACACTTTGCTTACGTAGACCCGTACGGGTCGCTGTATTACCGCCCGGCGGAGCGTCTTTACTTCAACCGCCACGTTCAGTCGATCCCGGCCTCGCTGAGGATCAAGCACGACATGCTTCCCGGCGAACACATGCCTGAATGGGAGTTGAACCATTTTGCCTTGCGCAAGGCGGAACACGAACGTCCCGAAGCACATGCCACCGACAACAAAGGCTACACGCGAAAGAGGGTACGCCTTCATCAGGCGTGCCGGAGCCGCGAAAAATGGCATCGCGACGGCTGCTTTATCATCCGCAGCTACATGCGCGGAGTCAGTTCCGATAGCCCGGGGTCGGGCCGGGTCGATGTATTTACGGAGTTGCCGACGCGGATGCTGCGGATCGTCGTGCTCGTAGACGCCGACTACTTCTCGCCGTCAACCGTACCCGCCCGCCTGCAAGGCCAGCTTCGCACGCTCGAGGAGGTCAAGCTTGCCGATTTTCAGGACCACAGCTCGAGCCTCACGGACAACATCGTCGACAAGATCAGTGGACATTACTCTCCCGGTGACGACGTCCTTGGCGACAAGGGATACCGTAATGCTATACGCGAGGCACGAAGTCTTTTTGCCGGCATGCGAACCGAACTGCTGAGGCTCGACGAGAAACGATATAGCGGCCTGGCACTCCCCGATGCTTACTACTTCTACAGTATGGCAGTCAGAAACCCGACGCTCGGTCTGGCCTATTCGATCTTCTGGGAACAGCCCTGAATCCTGCAGCCTGCGGCACCTTAGCCGGCTAGCCTCTTGAGCTCAGCGGCATCCATTTGCCACGGCATCCAGTCGGCATCGGGGCGGCCACCGAGCGACCGGTAGAACTGCTGAGCCACCGTGTTGTCCGGCAACACGGTCCATTTGAGCTGTCCGGCGCCGATCGACTCCGCGCGCTGCGCCACAACGGTCATTAGACGCCGGCCAACGCCGAGGCCGCGAGCATCCTCACTGACGTAGAGCTCCTTCAGCACCAGTGTCGGCCGCCGGTCGTAGGTCCACGGTATGACGTAGGTCACGGCCATACCCACCAGTCGCTGCGTTGCAACCTCTTCGGCCACGAACGCCTGAAACAGAGCCTGATCACCGAGGCCGTGCCGGCACAGGTCGTCTTCCGATACGCGAAAGTCGTCGATGTAGCGCTCGAATGTCGCGAGGCGCTTCATTAACGACAGTAGCTCGCAAGCGTCGTCGCGCCGGAACTGCCTGACGACGACGGCCTCAGTAGTCGCCATGTTCCATCACGTCCGCCAGGTAGTTCTGGACGCTGTGCCGTCCGCCAAGCACATGCCGCACCCAGGCATTGCGCTCGTGGTGAATCAGCACATGCTCCCAGACGCAGGCATGGAAGTGCCGGCCTGCCTGGCTCGAGAACGCGGTCGAGTCGTGCTCCGCGAATGCCAGCAGGGCCATCGCAATATCCTGATGCGCCCACCAGTGGATCAAGAGCCAGCAGCCAGCCTCGCCTTTGTGCACGATGGCGTACGCCGCACCATGATCGTCGCCGGACTCCGTTGCGGCCCCGGGCAGCACGGTTTGTGTATAGCGCTCGGCGCTCGACACGAGTTTTGCCAGGTTTGCCGGATCATCAACTTGCTGAATCGAATACGCCTTCACGTCAATGTGACCCGCGCGCCAATAGCCCGCAAAACGCATACGGCGAGGCCGGTAGGGTGTGAAAACCGGTTCGGCGGCCTCCGCTTCGACGTCGAGCAGACTGTCGAACGAAGTGACGGCCGCTTCGAACTTGTCCCGACAACCCGGATTGCAAAATCCAACCCGGCGACCGCGATAGTGTGTCGTCGAATCCTCCTGCACCGGTTTGCCCGACCACGGACAGCACTCGTTGAGTGTCCCCGAAGCGCTCATAGCGTAACGACCGCTTGCTTGCCATCCAGCCACTCGTGCACGACCCTCGTGAGCACGGACATTGGCACGGCGCCGTCTCGCAGCACGACGTCGTGGAACTCGCGGATATCGAATGCGTCGCCGAGCCGTAACTCAGCTTCCTTGCGCAGCCGCTGAAAACGGATCATGCCGAGCTTGTACGACGCCGCCTGTCCCGGCCACACGGCATAACGTTCGACCTCGCGGGTAATCGACGCCTCGCTCTCACCGGTCACGTCGACCATGTATTCGATCGCGCGCTCGCGGCTCCAGCGCTTGTGGTGCAGACCCGTGTCGACGACAAGTCTTGCCGCACGATACAGCTCCATCCTTAGCCGCCCGAGATCGCCGAGGGGATCACCTTCGTAGAGACCCATTTCCTTGGCCAGCTCCTCGGCGTACAGCGCCCAGCCCTCACCGTAGTCACCAAACCACAGCATGTTCTGCAAGAGCGGCAGCCCCTCGATCGATAGCGCCTTCGCCGCCTGGAAATGGTGACCCGGCACCGACTCGTGATACACGAGCGACTTGAGGGTATAGACCGGCACGTCGGCTGAGTCCTTGAGGTTGATCCAGAAAATCCCCGGGCGGGAGCCATCCAGTGGCGGCGGCGTGTAGTACCCGCCCGGAGCGGCCCCTTCTTCATGAGCGGGAATCCGGCGTACTTCGATGGGATGTTCCGGGATCCCCGTAAACCATTGCGGCGCCATCTTCAGCACGGCGTCGACGTGCGCCTGCAGAGACTCGACGAGTTCGGCTTTCGCGGCGTCGGTATTGGCGATCAGGTGACGCGGGTCGCTGGCAAGCGCACGCATACGCTCGCCAACGGGCCCGTTCCGATAGCCCGCGGCCTTGAGAATCGCGTCCATCTCGCGGTGTATGCGTTCGACGTCATCCAGACCGATCCGGTGAATTTCATCCGGCGTCATGCCGTCCGCTCCCCAGGCGTCGAGCGCAAGCTGGTACAGCGCAGCTCCGTCTTCGACGCGCCAGAGTCCGGCGTCCCGGCCTGCCGCCGGTATGAGCGCTTTCATCCGCTCGGCAAAATCGCGGTAGGCGGGGTACACCTGTTCCTCGAGGGTTGCGATCGCTTTCCTGAGCTCGCGTTCTCTGTACGCGGCTCCGGTACGCGCAACGCCCTGTAGGCGGCTTTCGAATGCGCTGGCGATGGGGTGCGCCTCGGGTTTCCCCGCGGTAAACGTTGCCGCCGAATTGACGATTGCTTCCAGCACAAAATACGGCGGCGTCACTGCGCGGTTGGCATCTGCCTCGGTGAGGGTTGCCAGCTCATCGAGCACGCGGTCGACGTCGGCGAGACGGCTTTGCCATGCCTCGACGTCCCGTTTCGTGTTGAGCGGCTGCTGGGCTATCAGCAAGCGCGGTAAGTCGACCTGGGGGCCGAACAACTGGTTGACGACATAGGGAGGCGATGCCGACAGCAACGATGCCTGCCCAACGCTGAAGCGATTGTGCCGCTCAGCCAATGAATAGGCGTGGTTCATGACGGCGTAGGTAATCCGATCCTGACCTTCGAGCTCAGCGGGATCGATGTCGCCGAGTTCGTCCACAAAACCCGTCAACGCGGCACGGATTTTTTCGTTCGCATCGGGACCGAGCTCCGACAGGCGACTCGAGAAACCGACGCCGGCAACGTCTTCGGAAACACCAAGCTGAGTAGCCCACTCGGGATAGATCGACAAAATGACGGAGGCATGCGCGTCGGCGATGCGATGCAGTTTAGCGGCCTCGTCGGCGGCCTGGGACGGAATCGCCGCGGTCAGCACGAGGGCCGCAAGCCCAACGACAATCGCTCGAAAACGGCCTGTAACGGTTGTCGATGAATCGTAAAGACGGTATGTCACGAGTTTTGTCCTTCCAGCAGTAATGTGGGTAACGGTTCGTCCGGCAGCGAATCGTCACGCCGGAATTCCATGATCGAGTTGACTTCCCAGTGCTTGCCGCCATCAACGGAGTACGCCCGCTCCCAGCGCGCGGACTCGGGTGTAATCTCCGACCAGCGAAAGCGGACCCGAATGGGTTGGCCGTGAAACACGTCGTCGCCAACAAACTCTCCAACCCCGTTTCGGAAGCCGCCTGTGACGGGCGGCTCCATGCGCTGGTCCGTCGAGTCGATCCAGTAGATGCGCCAGACTTGCTCTCTCGGGTCAAAAAGCCGGATGGACATGCCTTCGTAAGGCCGGCCGTCGACATAACGGATGAAGCGGCCAATGTTGCCCAGCCCGTTGAACGAGTGACGCACGACGTCGATGGCGTCGGCAACCTCCCAGTCGCCGCAGCCGGCGAGCCGCTCCCGAAGGCGCTGATGGCGGACACGCCATTTGCCGTGCAGAAAATCGAAGTCGCGAGCGCCGCCTTGTGGGATGTCGGTCACGAGTTCACGCCTACACTTCGTCGATGTCGACAACCCACGGCTCGCGGCGTGAAGCTTCAAGCCATGCTTGCCATGCGGGAAGGCCGGTCATTGCCCGGCTGTATCGGCGCACCGCATCGGTGTCGCTGAGTTGGTAAACCGCGAGACGATTGACGACCGGTGCGTACATGCCGTCCGCGTTCGTGAATTCGCCGAACAGGAAAGGGCCACCCGACGCCTGGAGGCATTCATCCCAGATTGCTTCGATGCGACGCACGTCTTTCCCAACGGCAGCACTCACTTCCAGCCTTGACGGCTCGCGGCGCATGTTCATTGGGCATGCCTGCCTCAGCGCCGCAAAACCGGCGTGCATTTCGTTGGCAATGCAGCGGGCGGCGCTGCGCCGCTTGCTCCCTGTTGGCCAGAGCCCCAGGCCGGGGAAACGTTCTGCCAGGTATTCGAGTATGGCGAGCGTTTCGTAGACTGTTTCCCCCTTGTCCTGAAGGACGGGGACCTTGCCGTGCGGCGCGAACTCGAAGAAATCTGCGTAGTTGTTCTCGACGTCGAAAGGTCTCAAGTCCTCTTCGAACTCAATTGCTTTGACTTTCATCGTCAGCCACACGCGCAGCGACCATGACGAGTAGTTCTTGTTGCCGATAATCAGTTTCACGTTTTGACCTCGCCGGAATACGGAGCAAAAACCGCTGTCCGTTGAGCGGCTTTGGCTAACGGGTTACTTTGTACCGACGAATTTGGTACTACTGTAGATCCACTTTCTGGAAAAAACGCTGGACCAATTTATGACTGCACAGCGTGTCGACATTACGCTGGTCTTGCGCAGAGGCCTCGCGGAGGACACCGACGGAATCACCCACAACCTGACGATGCTGATCCGGCGGGCCGTTGCCCGGGGCGACGTTTCTCCCGGCGAACGGCTGCCGCCGTCACGCAAGCTTGCCGCCGACCTGGGGATTGCGCGCGGCACCGTGGGCAACGCAATCGACACGCTGGTGGCCGAAGGACTGCTGGAGACGCGAGTGGGTGCCGGCACGTTTGTTGCCGAGGCGGCAGCCTGCCTCGGCCGGCCGGTCGCGAATCGAAAACGCCCGGCATTCAAACAAGAGCCACGACGGCTGGTCAGTCCGGACATCGACGGACCGGCGACCGCGAAGATCGACTTTCGGCCGTGCCGGCCCTCGCTGGCCGAGTTCCCGCTCAAAACCTGGCGGCGCTCGGTGTCGTTCGCCAGCGCATCCCTGCCGTCGCCGGACTACGGCGACGCAAAAGGACAGCTGGCCCTGCGGGAAGCCGTTTGTGACTACCTGCGGCGCGCCCGCGGCCTGAACACATCCCCGAACAACGTCATTGTCACCAACGGTGCGCTGCACGCGATGCATCTCGCTACCACGCTCTACCTCGAGCGGGGTTCACGCGTTGTCGTCGAAAACCCGGGTTACCCGCTGGCCCGACAGATGTTCGAAAATGCCGGTGCTGAAGTCCTCACATGCCCGGTCGACGAACATGGACTCATCACCGAGGAGCTGCCCCGAAAGACCGGGAAACTCAAGTTTGTGTACGTCACGCCCTCTCACCAGTTTCCGACGGGCAGCCGGCTTTCGCTTGCCCGCCGTCGCGCGCTGATCGACTGGGCGGAACGGTGCGGCGTGCTGATCCTCGAGGACGACTATGACGGCGAGTTTCGCTACGACGTGCCGCCGCTGGTGCCCATGGCCGCCATGGACAACCACTGCGTCATCTATTTCGGGACGTTTTCGAAGACGATGTTCCCTGGACTGAGGATCGGCTTCGCCGTCGGTCCCCGATCACTTATCGACGCCATGGCGGCGTTGCGTACGTTCTCGGAATACGCGCCGAACGATCTCAATCAGAGAGCGCTCGCGCACTTTATCGAGAACAATCACTACGAGCGGCATATTCACCGCATGCGGCGCGTGTACGGCGAAAAGAGGGCGGCTCTGGCAAAGGCCGTTGACGAACTGGGAGTCGGCGCCGATCTCGTCGGTATCGATTCCGGACTGAACGCCATGGTCCGGCTGCCGGAGAAACTCAGAGGCCGAACGGTTGCGGCCGCCGCCAGAAAAGACGGCGTGCTCGTGCCGTCGATACTACGTTATGCAGCGAGCCGTTCCATTCGCGACGACGCGCTGATTGTCGGCTATGCCGCGCCGGCAATTGGCGAGATACGGGAAGGTGTGCGGTCAATGCTGCGGGCACATGCTCCCGCTTGAACCGCAACGTCAATCCTCATTGGCGGCAAGCGCAATATCGTACACACCCGCCTGCCGCGAAGCGTCCATCACCTGAACCAGCGTCTTGTTCGATGAACGCCTGTCGGCCCGCACGACTAGCGTCGATTCGGGCCGTTCCGCATGCAGCCGTGCAATGTTGGCTTTGACGGCGCGAGGATCGATATTCCGGCCTTCGATCCAAATGCCGTTGTCCTCTTCGATGGCGACGAGAATACTCTCCTCGGCAGACACCGGCTCTCGATCATTTTCGGAACGATTCAGGTCCAGCCCCACTTCCTGGACAAATGAAGCGACGACGATAAAGAAGATCAACAGGATAAAGACGACGTCGAGCATTGGGGTCAGGTTGACGTCGTTTTGCGTGTCGTCGCTCGTAGCGGGGACAATGCTGCGTTGCATGGCGCTCTCTTTCTAAGCTTCCCGCCTGAAAAAGTCGCGGCTTTTGCCGAGCCTTATACCTAGAATTAAATAGTATACAGTTGCGGACCGCCGCGCAACCGCAAACTATTCTTCGACGAGCGTCTTCAGACGCATCAAAGTCCAGCAGTGACGGACGTTGCTGTTTTTGTTGATCGTCGTCATCGCAATATCGGTGAAGCTGTCCATGTCGCGGCAGTCGAGCATTACGACAACGTCGAACTTGCCGCTCAGGAGATCGACGCGAGTGATCTCGGGATAAGCCTGCAATTCGCGCGTGAGGGACTCCAGACTGAGCGCACTGTCGTTGTCGAGTTCGAGCAGCAGGTACACGCGCAATCCCCGCCCGGCCCTCGCTTCGTCGACGGTCGCCCGCGCGCCGGTAATGACGCCGTCCTCCCGCAGCCGATGGATACGACGCTGCACGGCACTGGCGGAAAGATGGACGATCTCGCCAAGCGCCGTGTGGGTGATCCATGCGTCTTGTTGAAGCTGCCTCAAGATCTCGTGGTCTTTCTCGTCGAGTGGGCGAACGGCAGTCATGATGGTTTTCTCTCTTGCGTTTTTTGTGCGTCTGGAGCCGCGATTTTCGACAAATTGTGCGGCGGTCTGTGGCTATAGTAGCCAGCGACTCAGCACCCGAACAGGTAACCCATGTCGTATTCTCGTTGTGTAGACCGCAGCTACCTCGGTTTGGTGCTGTTGTTGTCGCTGTTAGCAAAATCCGCAACCGCCGCCGACCTCGAGCTATGGCGGCTCGACTGCGGTGAAATGGTCATCGACGACGTCAGCTACTTCTCGGACACGCACACCTACGACGGCCAGTCCGCCACCATTAGCAATGGCTGTTACCTGATCAAAAACGGCGACCGGCTGTTGCTGTGGGACGCCGGCATCGCCCGCGACTACCTCGGCAACACCGAGTCGAGGGACGGCTGGCTGTCCAGAATCCGTGTGACGATCGAAGCCCAGCTCGAGGAGATCGGCTACAAAACCTCGGACGTCGACTTTTTGGGCATCAGCCATTTTCACGGCGACCACATTGGACAGGCGCCAGAGTTTGCGGGCGCCACGCTGCTCATGCACAACGCCGCTATCGAATGGATACGCAACAACCCGCCCCGCAATGCGCGCTCGAAGCTCGCTGCCTGGTTCGACGGCGACTCGGCAATGACGGGTTTCGATCGTGACCACGACGTGTTCGGCGACGGCAGCGTCAGCATACTCGTCTTACCCGGGCACGCACCGGGACATACAGGACTGCTCGTCCGGCTGCCGGAGACCGGCTACGTGCTGCTGAGCGGCGACCTGTATCACTTCAGCAGCGAGATCGGTAAGCGCACGGTTTCGCGCTGGAATACGAGCCGCGCGGACACGCTCGCGTCGCTCGAACGTTTCGAAGGCATCATCGCTACGCTCGAACCGATAGTGGTCGTGCAGCACGACCCGGCGGATATCGAGAAGCTGCCCACGTTTCCGCAATCCGCCCGCTAGAGCCGCTCGAGTGTCTAGTTGTGAATCCTGACCGACGTGGCATTGTGGAAAGACCAGCTGGCGCACGTATCCGTGTACCACAGCGATACCTGCTTACCGCCCGCGAACGCAGCCAGTAGTGTGCTGTAAACGCGGTTTCTGCGGTGATCCGTGTCCGCCTCGAAGATCCACGCGTCGATCGTGCACCCGGTGGTGTATTCAGCACCACCCGTCGTGTAGATGACGATCAAATCCGTCGTACCCTCGGTCATCAGGCGATCGATATTCAAGGGCTGTGACCAGCCTGCCGCAAAGGCGGGCGATGCGGAGGCAAACAACAGGGCGACGAAAACGTAGCTCATTAGTCTTCTGAACATATCGGGCACTCCTTACAGGTCTCTTGAGGGGCTTCAGTCCTCCACCGCGCCTCATGGCAAGCAAAACACTCGACACGAGTCGGCCGAAGATCTCGCGCGGATACACAAATCTATTTCGGTCGATTTTCCTTACGACAATACGGCGTCATCAACGGTCGTTTCTCACAGGAAACACGACCGAAATAATGTCGAAACACGTGCCGGCGGCGCCGGCCTTTTCCTTACATAACCGTATTCCTGATGTCACAAAGCTGATAAGTGACGTTACTACCGTGGCTCGGTTCTTTCCCTACAAACGCTAACGAAAGGGGATCTACCCACGATGAGTCACGACGATATTGTCTCCAACCCATCCGGCAATCGTCCGTTTGCCGACATACTTAAGGAACACCAGACCCGCCGCGACGTGCTGGCCGGCGGCATTGGTCTTGCAACCACTGCGTTTTTTGCGCCGAGCATCGTTCAGGCGAGCAACGACTATAACGGCGGCGCCCCCGAGGGACCACTCATGAACTTCACGCCGGTGCCTTTGCCCCAAGGCGAAAGCCGGGCGGTACCCCGGATCTCCGAGGACTACCAGTTTGAAGTCCTCATTCCCTGGGGTGATCCGATCAGCCCGGACGGACCGGCATACAGCTACCCGCCGACGCCGGAAAATCAGATTCAACAGATCGGCATCGGTCACGACGGCATGTGGTTCTTCCCGAAGCAGACCAGCGACGAGTACTACTACAACGCGCGCTGGGGCTTCTACGGCGGACCCAAAGACGGTGACGAATACGACGCCAACGGTTTCCGCACCGGCAACTTCCGCGTCTCCGGCAGCAGCACCGAAGGTATGCTGGCGATCAACCACGAGTTTGGCCGCAACACGCACGTGTACGGCAAGTCCGCGCCCGAAAACATCAACGACGTACTCGTCTCGCAATTTGCGCACGGCGTGTCCATCGTCGGCATCAAGAAAATCGACGGCAAATGGCAAACCTACGAGTGCGACGCCGCCCGCCGCATTCACGTCAACACGCCGGTCAAGTTCAGCGGCCCCGCCGCGGGCACCAGGCTGCTCGAGACGCCGGCCGGCAACGCGCCGCTCGGCACGGTCAACAACTGCTCGAACGGCTACACGCCCTGGGGCACCTACCTGACCTGCGAAGAGAACTTTAACGGCTACTTCGGCGCCACCAATCCGGAAAACTGGGAGCCGACCGAGGCGCAGGAGCGCTACGGCTTTACCGAGAACGGTTTTGGCTACGGCTGGGAAGACTTCGACCCGCGCTTCGACCTGTCGCTCGACGACTTCAAGAACGAAGAAAACCGCTTCGGCTGGGTGGTCGAGATCGATCCGAACGACGGCCGGCAGATCCCCGTCAAACGCACCGCGCTCGGCCGCTTCAAGCACGAGGGTGTGGCGCTGGGTGTCGGCGCCGGCAATCGCGTCGTCTGCTACATGGGCGACGATCAGCGCTTCGACTACATCTACAAGTTCGTATCCGCCGCCGACTGGCGTTACCTGTACTACGATCGCGGCGCCAGCCCGCTCGACTGGGGCAGCCTGTACGTGGCGCGCTTCGACAGCGACGGCACGGGTGAGTGGATGGAGTTGACGATCGACAACCCGGTCCTGAAGGCGCGCTTCAAGAATCAGGCCGAAGTCCTCACCTACGCGCGGCTCGCGGCGGACGCCCTTGGCGCCACGCCGATGGACCGCCCGGAGTGGACGACAATTGCGCCGAACGGTGACGTCTACTGCACGCTGACCAACAACAGTCGCCGCGAAGTGGCCGACGCCGCGAACCCGCTCGCGCCGAACGCCGACGGCCACATCATCCGCTTCCGCGACAGCAACAACCTGACGGGCACGTTCTTCAACTGGGACATCTTCATCATTTCAGAGACGACGCACGGCACGCCCGAATCGTTCTCGGATCCCGACGGTATCTGGGCCGACCCGGACGGCCGGCTGTTCATCCAGACGGACGGCGGCCAGAAGGACGGCCTCAACAACCAGATCCTCGTGGCCGACACGCGCACGGGTGAGATTCGCCGCCTGCTCGAAGGTGTGGCCGGTGACGAAATCACGGGTCTCACGCTGACGCCGGACCGCCGCACGTTGTTCATCAACACGCAGCACCCCGGCAACGGCAACCCGAACCTGACCAACTTCCCGGTGCTGAACGAGGTGCCGGACGGTGAGACGATACCGCGCGATGCCACGTTCGTGATCACGCGCAAAGACGGCGGCGTCATCGGCTCTTAGTGAAGCCGGACGCACAGCCGAGATGAGTCCGGCGAGTCATCCGACTCGCCGGATTCTATCGGGGCCTTTTGGGCGAATAGCCCGCGTGGGCTACGGGCAAGCAGTTGGCAGCGGGTCGCTCCCGCTACCGAACTCAACGTCGATCAGCTCCACGGGCTGGCGCACGCCGAGCTTGGCGCACGGCGGCAGCGACAGTGAATCGATGCTGACGCCGCGAGCGTGCGCAATGACGATCTCCGCCGCGCGCTGCGAATAGTCGACACTCTCGGGTTGCGTGCCGATGAGCACGCTGCCGCGCGGTTTGCTCGATCGGCGCTCGAGGTCCTCCGGTTGGTCGGCGCGGCTGACCGTAATGCCTTCGAGCCTGATGTCTTCGATGAGGCCGTTCGGATTGCCCGCAATCAGCGAAGCGCCGTCGCTCACGATCTCGAGATTGCGTAAGGTCAACCCCGAAACGCCGCCCCAACCCCGATCGATTTCCCGCCGATCCACATCGACGAACACCGGGTAGGTACGCTGGTGGCGGCCGCCCGTCGTAATCCGCGTGTCCTCGAAGACGTTGCGTTCGTGGGTACCGCCGTCGATCGCAAATAGCGCAATGCCGTAGCGGGATTTGTCGATCACGTTGTGTCGGAACACCGAATCCTTGACGCCGTAGCGGCTGCCCGTGCCGAACTTGATCGCCGCATCGTCACTTTCGAGGTAACTGTCCTCGACGACGATACGCTCGACGGCGCGCCCGCCGGATTTGAGCACAACGGCATCGTCACCCGTGCGAATATCGGCGCGGCGGATGTGGATGTCCGAGCTGTCGCGAATCTGGATGCCGTCGGTGTTCGGGCTTCTCGGGTCGTTCTCGATGTGCACGTCATTAACGCTGGAATGCCGGCAACGATTGAAGCGTATGGCGTAAGCCGGCAGGTTCCGCATCTTGAGGCCACTCACGACGACGTTCTCGCAGTCGGCCAGTTCGATGACCGGGCCGGGCCTCGGCAAGGTGGGCCGCGGAATACCGAGCTCGTAAAAGTTCTCGTCCCAGAACTGGGGCCCGGAGCCGTCGATCAACCCCGGCCCCTCGATACGGAGATTCTGGACAGACGGCGCGAACAGGGCCGCATAGGTCGCCCGATCGGCGGCGCCGGTCGCGGCATCGATCGCCGGATACAGGCTCATGTCGGGAATCAGCCGCAGCACCGCCCCGGCTTCCAGACGCAGCGTCATGTCCGAGCCCAGGGCCAGCCCGCCGGTCAGCCACACGCCGGGCCCGATCACCACCGTGCCGCGCCCGGCGCAGCTCGCTATGGCAGCCTGCAGCGCCGCGGTATCAGGCCGATTATCGTCCGCCTCGCCGCCAAATCGCGCCGGATCGCAGGTCGCTACGGTGGATACGTCATTACCGGCGGCTCCCGCCAGGCCCGTGTAAATACAGGCGAGGACCAGCCCGGCGCCCAAGTTTTTGCCGCGAATGAACCGCAAGAAACCCCCTCCCGATCGCGTCTTTCTTGACACGGACCGAATTGGTCATATATATGTTGTCATGCCAATTAGCTGAAGCTTAACTGACCAATCAAGGTCAAGTACAGGGGGGAATCTGATGAGCCATTTAGCTAGGGAAATTACTCCTGCCCGGGAGAATCGTCTCGCTACCCGAGCCACAGCAGTGTTTGCACTCACTGTCATCGCGTGGCTCAACCCAACTTACGCCCAGACCGACGGCTCCGATGCCGAAGGCACGGTTCTCGAGGAAATTGTCGTTCGCGGCGTACGCCAGCAGATTCAGGAAGCGACGCAGATCGAGCGTGATGCCATCAACGTTCAGTCCGTCATTACGGCGGACGACATTGGACAGTTTCCCGATCAGAACATTGCCGAGTCGCTGCAGCGGCTGCCGGGTCTGATCATCGTTCGCGACGAAGGTGAGGGCCGCTTCGTCAGCGTCCGCGGTCTGCCATCCGACTTCGTCCAGGTCACGGTCAACAACGCCCAGATCGGCTCGTCCGACGACGGCGGCAACCGCTCGACGGCGCTCGACGTGATCCCGTCCGACCTGTTGTCGAAAGTAGAGGTCAACAAGTCGCTGCTCGCAGATCAGGATCACGACTCGCTCGGCGCGAAGATCGACCTGCGGCCGCTGTCGGCGTTCGATCGCGGCGACCCGTTCACCGCGAGGATTCTCGGTCAGGCCACCTACACCGAAATGGCGGACGAAGCACGGCCAAAAATTACGGTCGATGTGACAAGACGCTTCAACACGGCTAACGGTGAGTTCGGCATTGCCGCCGCGGCCAACTATTTCGAGCGCGAAATCCAGCTCGACCGCCTGCAGACGGATTCGGGCGGCGCGGTGCGCGTGATCGAGCGCGACGATCTGGACGAAGGCACCGGCGACGAGGAGGCCATCATCGAACCGGGCTTCACTCGGGCGCTGATCCCGCAGGAGCTTGACCAGCGACTCGAACTCGGCCGGCGCGACCGCATTGGCGCTACGCTGTCGCTCGACTTCCGCGGCGACAACGGCGCCGAGTACGGCTTTAGCGCCCTGTACGGTCGACTCGACGACGACGACGTCCGCCTGCAGCAGGAAGTGGAGCTGCGCGACGCGAACTTCGACGAAATTGTCGCCATCGGAAACAGCTCGGGACAGTTCTCGGACGTCGACATCGATCGGCAGATTTTCTTCCAGCCGCGTGAGGAAGAGACGCTTGCGCTGCATTTCGAGGGCAAGAATCCGTTTGCCAACGACGACTGGACGCTGTCCTATGCCGTCGACTACTCGCGGAACCGTTTCACAATCGAGAACGGCCTGCGCGGCCAGTTCCGCGAACGCGACCTAATCGTCGACGCCAACTGGGGTCAGGAGAGTGCGGGATTCACCGTCGTCGGTCGCGGCGACAACGACGACAAGAGCAGCTTCGATCTCGCCTTCCGACCGGATCTCGACGACTTCCCGCTCAACCAGGTGCTGATCATCGACGAAGATCGCGAGGACGATATCTGGTCGGGCAACGTGGACCTCGAGCGGGTCTTCGAGTTCAACGGACGTGACGCCGCAATCAAGTTCGGTATCAAACACCGCGACCGCGAACGTTCGTTCCTGCGCGGCGAGCGCGAAGCCGACGACGACGCCATCGAGGACGCCGGTTTCGACTTGACCCTGGCCGACGTGCCGAGCTTCCGACCGGACTCGGGCCTGCCCATCGACGGCGGACTCGCCGACGGTGGTGTCTTCCCGCAACTGGACCCGTTCCGGGCACTTCTTGGGGATATCCGCAGCGCCACGGGCCTGACCGCGGGCGACCGTCGCCGCGATTTTACAGCCGAGGAACAAACACTGGCCGGCTACGTCTCGATGCAGTTCGAACTCAGCGACACACTAAGCATTGTTGGCGGTGTTCGCATCGAGGAAACCGACTTCTCGACAACGGGCACGTTCAGCCGGTCGTTCTCTGAAGACGAGGACAACGCGGGTTTCGATTTCGAGACAATTGAGACCTTCGACAGCGATTACCGCGAAGTGCTGCCCAATCTGTCGCTGCGCTGGGAGCCCAGCGAGGAAACCTTGGTCCGCTTCGGGTATTCGCGCGGCCAGGTCCGGCCGAGCTACGGCGACGCCGGCGCGCTGCGCACGCTGTCGGTCGACTATCTGCTCCCCGCCGATGCGGACCCGGGTGCGGAGTTAACGACGATCAACCTCGGCGGCACGCCAACACAGGTAGCCATCGTCGAATCGGAGTTTGGCGGCGGCAACCCGAATCTCGAGGCGTTGACTGCCGACCAGATCGACGCCACCTTCGGCTGGTACCCGGCGGACAATACGGTGCTGACCGTGGCGGCGTTCTACAAGGACCTCACCAATACGTTTATCGGCGTCGAGTTCGACGACCCGGATTCGATCGAGCGCATCCTGGGCTTCAATGTCGATCCCGTCAGCGGTGCACCCATTGGCGAACTGGACACAACGATCAACGGCGGAGACGGGGAGGTGCTGGGTGTCGAGATTGCGGTCAATCACTTCTTCGACTATCTCGACGGGCCTCTGTCGGGCCTGTTCGTCAGCGGCAACATAACCTTGATCGACGCCGAAAGCTCGGATCCGTCCGTGCGCGACGGCGAGGCGTTCAGGCTGCCCGGCTCCTCGGAAGAGGCGGGCAACCTGTCGCTGGGTTACGAAACCGACAACCTGCTCGTACGCTTCGCAATGAACTATCGAGGCGACCAGCTGCGCTCGCTGGGCGACGACCCCGAGGAAGACCAGTTCCAGGAATCGTTCTTCTCGCTCGATGCAACGGTCCGCTACAACTTTACGGACAACTTCCAGGTGTTCTTCGACGCCATTAACATCAACGAGGAAACCGAGTCGCGTTACTTCCGCGGGCTGAACAACGTGCCGCTCTATTCGCGATTCGAGGACTTCGGCCGCACCTTCCAGCTGGGTGTGGTCAGCAGCTTCTGATCCGGCGTCCGGCAACCCGGACATCAGGCGGAAAAACACGGGTCAGGAACGGCAAGCGGCGGACTCTACTCTCTCGGGTCCGCCGCTTTCTATTTGTCGACTGCTTAGTGCCGGAGCGTGTGGTCGACGTCGTCGGGTGAGGTCTCTTCCGGCGAGACCGGCTCGCCGTTCATGCGGACATCGTCGAAAAGAACGTCCTCGACGTAGCGCATGTCGAGCGTATTGGCTGCGCGTCCAACCTCAAAATTTGTGACGGTCACGCGGCGCACGGGGGCAGACGGATGCCCGATAATGCTCATGCCGAGTTCCGCCTGTCCGCAGCGGACGTTTTCAACCAGCACATCCTCGAAGCGGGTCGGCGCATTGCCGCCGCGATAAGAATGATAGTCGTTGGTGAAGATCAGCACGGTCTCCGCCTTACCGATGTCGATATCGCGTATGAAGACGTTGCGGATCACGCCACCGCGATCGAGATTGGCCTTGAAATACAAACCGTGGTTGACCGAATTCATCGAGTAGCGCTCGACGAACACGTCTTCTACACCACCGGACATCTCCGAACCGATCGCCATGCCGCCGCCGCGCTGGCCGGTGAACTGGCAGTCGCGCACGACAACACGCCGGGTAGACCTGCCCACGCGCCAGCCGTCCGCGTCGCGGCCCGCCTTGATGGCCACGCCGTCGTCACCGGTATCGAACCGGCAGCGTTCGATCAGCACGTCTTCCGAGCTGTCGGGGTCCACGCCGTCCGAGTTGATGTGGCGGCTGATGACGGTGACGTCCCTGACCGTCACGTGCCGGCAGTAGACCGGATGGATGCACCAGAATGGCGAATCGAGCAAGGTAACGCCTTCTACAGTCACCTGCTCGCAGTCGACGAACTGCAGAAACTGCGGCCTCAGCCAGTGACCGCTGCCGAATACACGCTGCTCGACGGGCACACCGTCCGCGCCCATCTGGCGCAGCCGGTTCTGATCGGGTTTCTGCTGCTTGCGCCAGGGCAAGAAGTTGGCTTCACCCTGACCGTCGATGGTGCCCTTGCCCGTCACGGCCACGTTGCGCGCCCCTCGCGCGTAGATCATCGGCGAGTAGTTGTAGGCTTCAGTGCCCTCCCAACGCGTGAACACGAGCGGCAGGTAAGCGTTGCCGTCGCCCGAGAACACGAGTTCGGCGCCGTCCGATACGTGCAGCGCGCAGTTGCTCCGCAAATGTATCGGCCCTTCGGAGTACCAGCGGCCCGGCGGGATGACGACACTGCCGCCGCCGCTTGCGGACGCCGCCTCGATTGCCGCGAGTATGGCGGGGCGGATGTTCTCGTCCGCCTCACCCCGGACGTCGACCGGAAACCGCCGCGGCGGGATCTCGGCCGGCCGCACGCCGTCGGCAATGGCACGTGCCCGCGCCCACGGCTGCCCCGTGTCGGCGGATGCGAGCTCAAACGGCGTCATGGAGCAGGCACTCAGCGCACCGCCCGCCGCCACTGCGCCGACGAAACGGCGTCGCGTCCAGATCGGGTAACCCATCTTCTCACTACTCCGTTTCATAGCACCGCGTCATTGCACTTCGATTAATGCGCCGGACCGGGATATTGGCCTAACCAATTTTGGTATGCATGAGGCCATTGGTTCGACGTGAACTACCAGTTCCAAACCGTGCCGTCCTCGAGCCTCGCGATGGGCAGCTGCCTCGGCTCATAGGGGTAGCGGGCCGCAAGCTTCTCGTCGAACGTGACGCCGTGCCCCGGCGACTCGCCGCAATACAGATAGCCGTCCTCGAACGCGTAGTCGTGCGGGAACACGTCGTCGGTCGCTTCGGTATGCCGCATGTATTCCTGTATGCCGAAGTTCGGCACCCAGGTGTCGAAATGCAGCGCGGCACCCATACAGACCGGCGACAGATCGGTTGCTCCGTGGCAGCCGGTGCGCACCTGGTATAGCCCCGCAAGATCGGCGATCCGGCGCAGATGGGTTATGCCGCCCGCGTGCACGACGGTCGCGCGAATGTAGTCGATCAGCTGATTCTGAATGAGTTCCCGGCAGTCGTGGATGGAGTTGAAAATCTCGCCGACAGCCAGCGGCGTCGTCGTGTGCTCCCGGATCAGCCGGAACGATTCCTGGTTCTCCGCCGGCGTGGCGTCCTCGAGCCAGAACAGGTCGAAAGGTTCGAGCGCCTTGCCGAGACGCCCTGCCTCCAGAGGGGTCATGCGGTGGTGTCCGTCGTGCAGCAGCGCAGGGCCGAAGCCGATCCGCTCTCTCAGCGCGGCAAACAGCCGGGGTATGTGATTCAGATAGGCGCGCGTATCCCAGCGCTGCTCGGAGGGCAGCGCGGCATCCGCCGGTTCGTAAAACATCTTATCCCCCGACACGCCGTAGGCTGACTCGAGCCCCGGTACGCCGGTCTGCGCGCGGATCGCCTTGTAGCCCAGCCCGATATAACGCTCCACCTCGTCGACCGTATGCTCGATGTCACGGCCGTTGGCGTGGCCGTAGACCAGCACCCGGTCCCGGCTGCGCCCGCCCAACAGCTGATACAGCGGCATGCCGGCCATCTTGCCCTTGATGTCCCACAACGCCGTATCCACGGCCGCAATGGCCGACATGGTCACTGCGCCGCGGCGCCAGTACGCGCCGCGGTACAGAAACTGCCAGATATCCTCGATATTGGCCGCGTCGCGGCCCACGAGATTGGGACAGACGTGTTCCTCGAGGTAGGTCGCCACAGCCAGCTCGCGGCCGTTGAGCGTGGCGTCACCGATCCCGACGACCCCACCGCGGGTCTCGACGACGAGAGTCACAAAATTCCGCCCCGGCGAGCACACCACCACTCTGGCAGCAGTAATAATTCTTTCTTTTTCAATGCCTTCCGTGATTTCACCCACGGCCAGTGCGTCGTCTGTCATCCCCATCTCCAGAAGAATCGGCAATTCGCGTCAAGGAACTCCTTGACAAGCCGGTCCCGATCGACTTAATTGACCAATCCTAACTGACCAATTTTCAGACTCAAGCAAAAATTTGCGAAAATGTGGTGCAGGGGCAGCTAAGAGCCCTGATTTCTGCCGCAGTTAAGGACTGAGCATGAGAAGACTGTATCAACAGGTGGCGGACCAGCTCCGCGCCGAAATTGCCGAGGGCCGCTACGAAGAAAACGCGAGGCTGCCGGCGGAGCGACTCCTCGCCGAACGCTTCGACGTGTCCCGCCCGACGATTCGAGAAGCCATCATTGCGCTCGAGATTCGGGGCTTTGTCGAAGTCCGCGTGGGCTCCGGCGTCTATGTCATTAGCCGCACGGGCGACACAAAAGCCCCGCTGGAACTCGACATCGGCCCGTTCGAGCTGCTGGAGGCCCGGCGGATCATCGAGAGCGATCTGGCCGCCCTGGCCGCCCGGCGTATCGACGATACCCAGGTCGCAAGGCTGGAGCGCCTCCTTGAAGAAATGGAGCACGAAAACGAGATCGGCGCCGTGGGTGAGCGCGCCGACCGCGAGTTTCACAACGCGATTGCGCGCGCCACGCGCAACTCGGCGCTGGTGGCCACCGTCGATCACCTGTGGTCGGTCCGCGAGACCAGCCCCATGCTGATCGCCATGCTCAACAAGGCTCGCGCTTACGGCATACAGCCTTTGATCGAGGACCATCGCGCTATTGTCGACGCGCTGCGCGAGCGCGACCCGGACGGCGCCCACGCCGCCATGCACTCGCATCTCTCCCGCGTCATCGACGCCCTGCTCGAGGGAACCGAAGCCGACGCCGTCGAGCGTGCGCGACGCGAGACCGAAGCGCTCAGGGAACAGTACCAGAGCGGCAAGAACGGCTAGCCGGACCAGCGGAAAGCGCAACCAGAAGAGACCAACCCACATGGCTACACTGACGCTGCACCCGGATCGGTTGTTCAGTGCCGACCCTGGCGAGCGCGGCATTGCGCGCGCGCTCTACAAGGACATCAAGGACCTGCCGATCGTTAGTCCGCACGGCCATACCGACCCGGCCTGGTTTGCGCATAACGAGGCGTTCCCGAACCCCGCCGAGCTTCTGATCGTGCCCGATCACTATGTGTTCCGGATGCTGTACAGCCAGGGCGTAGCGCTCGAGGACCTCGGCGTACCGACACTGGACGGCAGCCCGGTGGAAAGTGACGGCCGGAGGATCTGGCAACGCTTCGCCGCGCACTATCACCTGTTTCGCGGCACACCGTCCGAACTCTGGTTGAACTGGGTGTTTGCCGAGGTCTTTGGCCTCGACACGACACTCACTCCAGACACGGCCGATCTTTACTACGACACGATTGCCGAGCAACTCTCGTCGCCGGCATTCAGGCCGCGCGCGCTGTTCGAGCGCTTCGGCATCGAGGTGATTGCAACGACGGAGGGTGCGCTCGACGAACTCCCGGCGCATCGGGCGCTGGGAGAAGACGATTGGACCGGCCGCGTCGTCAGTACGTATCGCCCGGACTCGGTCGTCGATCCGGACTACGAGGGTTTTCGCGACGAACTCGCACGCTTCGGCGAACTCACGGATGAAGACGTGGGCAGCTGGAAGGGTTATCTCAATGCCCATCGCAAGCGCCGGGCCTATTTCCGCGACGTGGGCCGCGCCACCGCGACCGATCACGGTCACCCCACCGCGCGCACGGCCAACCTGTCGGAGCGCAACTGCGAAAAGCTGTTTGCACGAGTTGTCGAGGGCCGACTCGAAGACGGTGACGCCGAAACCTTCCGAGCGCAGATGCTCACCGAAATGGCGCGCATGAGCCTCGAGGACGGCATGGCCATGCAAATTCACCCGGGGGCCCGCCGCAACCACAACGAACACGTATTCGCGCGCTTCGGCCGCGACAAAGGCGCCGACATACCGAGCGCAACCGAATACGTCGAAGCGCTCAAGCCTTTGCTCGACGAGTTCGGCAACAACCCCGCACTAACCGTCATCCTGTTTACCCTGGACGAAGACAGCTACAGCCGCGAGCTCGCTCCGCTGGCAGGGCACTACCCGGCGCTGCGCCTCGGGCCGCCCTGGTGGTTCCACGACAGTCCCGAGGGCATGCGGCGCTACCGGGAACGCATTTCCGAAACGGCCGGCTTCTACAACACCGTCGGATTCAACGACGATACGCGAGCCTTCCTGTCGATCCCCGCGCGCCACGACGTGGCTCGCCGTATGGACTGCGCGTGGCTGGCAAAACTCGTTGCGGACCACCGCCTCGACGAAACCGCGGCTTCCGAACTGGCGCGGGCGCTGACCTACGACCTTGCCAAACAGGCGTACAAACTCTGATGCCTTTCACTCGCCGCGAATTTACCTGGGGTTTGGCCGGCAGCTGCCTTTTGGGCTGCGAAGCGGCCGAGCGACCGATGTGGTCGGCGGACACACACCCTCAGGATTACCCCACGGTGCGCGCCGTCGATTACATGGCAAAACAACTGCGCGAGGCCACGGACGGTGAACTCGATATCCGCATTTACTCGGGCGGCCAACTCGGCTCCGAACGCGACACGCTCGAGATCACGATGTTCGGGGGCCTCGATCTCAATCGGGTCAACCTTGCGCCGCTGAATCCGATTGCGCCGGCGACGCTCGTGCCGGCGCTGCCGTTCCTGTTTCGCTCGATTGAGCACATGCGCGCCGCAATGGATGGCGCACCGGGCCGGACGATACTGGACTCGCTCGAAGCGCACGGCTTCAAAGGGCTGTGTTTCTACGATTCGGGCGCGCGAAGCTTCTACAACACGAAGCGGCCCATCCGCGAGCCCGCCGACATGGCCGGTTTGAAAATCCGCGTGCAGAACTCCGACCTGTACGTTGCGCTGGTCGAGGCATTGGGTGCGGATGCCACACCCATGAGTTTCGGCGAGGTGTATCAGGCCCTGGTGCAGGGCGTAATCGACGGCGCGGAAAACAACTGGCCGTCGTACGACAGGACGCGGCACTTCGAGGCGGCGCCCTACTATTCGACAACCGAACACGTCATGGCGCCCGAAGTCCTGCTCATGTCGATGCGCCGGTGGCGGCGCCTCACCGACGACCAGCAGGAAGCCGTACAGAACGCCGCGCGCGCATCGGTGCCGGTCATGCGCGAGCTCTGGGATGCGCGGGTGGCCGCCGCGCGTGAGCGACTGATCGCCGCGGGCATTACCTTGACGACCATTACGGACAAGAGCGCATTTCAGGAGCGTGTCGCCCCCGTGTACGAGCAATATCTGAATCCCGAGCTACTCGAACTCGTCAGCTACATCCTGACAATGAGCACGGATACGGAGGGCACGTCGTGAGCGACACCCCCGAACGGCCGCAAAGCTTTACCGACGGTCCGCTCGCAGACTGGTCTCGGCGCATTTCCCTGGCCTGTCTCTGGCTCGCGGGCGGCGGGCTTGTGCTGATGTCGCTGATCATCCTGTGGCAGGTCTTTGCGCGCTATGTACTCAACGCAAGCCCGGCCTGGTCGGAACAGCTCGCGCTGTACCTGCTCGTCTGGACCGTGTTGCTGGCCGCAGCTGCCGGCGTCCGCGAGCAATACCACATCCGCATTACGGCGCTACAGCAACGAGTCGCGGAAACGCCTCGTCGTCGTATGCAGCTTGCGACGCATGGCGTCACTGCGATCATGGGTGTGTGCCTCATCGTGTTCGGCAGCGAGCTGGTCGTCGCCCTCTGGGCCTATCCAATCCCGACCCTGGGTTTGCCGCGCGGCTCCGCGTTTGCCTGCATGCCGCTCGCGGGTATCCTGTTTGTTGCGTTCTCCCTCGAGCACAGCGTAGCGCTGTTCCGACGGCGCCAGGTGAAGCCGGCATGGGACTGACCGTACTGCTGCTCTCGCTGCTCGCGCTACTCGTACTCGGCGTGCCCGTCGCGATGGCGCTGCTTGCGGCGTCACTCCTGACTTTTATGGTGCTCGACGTCGACCTGGTCGTCGGCGTCCAGAGACTTGCCTCCGGCATCAACGTGTTCAGCCTGATGGCCATTCCGTTTTTTGTGTTTGCGGGCGATCTCATGTACCGCGCCGGCATTGCCGAGCGGCTCGTGCGCGTGGCGGACGCAGCGCTTGGGCGCACGCGCGGCGGCCTCGGACAGGTCAACGTCGGCGCCTCCATGATGTTCGGCGCCGTATCGGGTTCGGCCGTCGCGAGCGTCTCGGCGCTCGGCTCCGCGCTGATGCCCATGATGGCGAAAAAAGGATATCACCCGGACTACGCCGTCAACGTCACCTGCACGGCTGCCATACTTGGCCTCATCATTCCGCCGTCGCACAACATGATTATCTATACGGCCTCGGCGGGCATCGGCGTTTCGATCGGCGATCTGTTCCTCGCCGGCGTGCTGCCCGGAATCCTGGCCGGCAGTATGCTGGCGGTTACGGCCTGGCTGGTTGCACGTCGTCGCAACTACCCGCGCGGCGAGTTCCCGGGCTGGTACGCGTTTCTGCGCGCCCTGCTGGCCGCCATACCGGGACTCGTATCGGCGCTGATCATCATCGTGGGAATCGTGGGCGGCGTGTTTACGCCGACCGAGAGCGCGGCCGTCGCGGTTGCCTATACCGTGCTCGTGGCCGTATTCGGCTATCGCAGCCTGGGCCTCAAGGGTTTTGGGCTGGCCGTTACGGGCGCCGTGCGCACGACCGCCATGGTTATGCTGATCATAGGCTCGGCCGCCGTGTTCGGCTGGGCGCTGGCGGTGCTCGAAGGGCCTTCGCAGCTGGCCGAACTCGTCGGCCGGATGACGGACTCGCCGATACTCGTACTGCTGATTGTCATTGTTATCCTGCTGTTGCTCGGCACGTTCATGGACATGGCGCCGCTCATTATCATTACGACGCCCATCTTTCTGCCGCTTGTCATGTCGTTCGGCATGGACCCTGTGCACTTTGGCATTGTGCTCATGCTAGCGCTCGGCATTGGCCTGGTGACGCCTCCCGTGGGGTCCGTGCTGTTTGTCGGTTCGGCAATCGGCAAAATCCGTATCGAAGAGGCCGTGCGCACAATATGGCCGTTCTACCTGGCATTGCTCGTGGCACTCCTGCTGATCGCTTACATTCCGGCGATTAGCCTGACCTTGCCCGGACTGCTGTCATGAGGCTCGGCAATGCTGCGCTGCCGACCTTGACCGACAAATGCAGGCTGCCGGCCTACGACCGGGCTGCACTCGAGCCCGGCATCGTGCACGTGGGCGTTGGCGCGTTTCACCGCGCCCATCAGGCGGTATACACCGACGATGCGATCGAGGCGGCGGGCGGCCAGTGGGGCACCGTGGGCATTTCTCTTCGCAGCGATACCGCGGCGAAACAGCTCAATGCCCAGGACGGACTGTTCTGCGTCGGCTCACGCGACGGAACCGGCGAGAAACTGCGCGCCATCGGCAACCTCAAACACGTCATTACGGCGCCGCTCGACCCGGCGAAAGCCAGATCGGTGCTGGCCGATCCCCGGGTCCGGGTCGTGACACTCACGATTACAGAAAAGGGCTACTGCCTCGATCCCGCAACCGGCGATTTACTCGAAGGCCACGAGGATCTGCGCCATGCCGACGACCCGGCCTTGCCGCCGCAGAGCGCCATTGGCTATCTCGTCGACGCCATTCGTGCGCGCCGCGCGGCCGGGACGGCGCCGTTCACCGTCGTCTCCTGCGACAACCTGCCGTCGAACGGCTCGCGCCTGCACAGAGCATTGACCCAGTATGCCGCCCGCTCGGACGAACCGCTGGCACACCATATCGATACCGATATTGCCTGTCCCGAAACGATGGTCGACCGCATTGTGCCCGCCACAACACCAAACGACCTCGAGCGCATCGAGGCTTTGCTCGGCTATCGTGATGCCGGCTATGTGAAGACCGAACCGTTTTCTCAATGGGTCATCGAAGATCGCTTTTCGGCGGACGTACCGGCCTGGGACAAGGCGGGCGCTTTGATTGTCCCGGCGGTGGGTCCGTTCGAGACGGCCAAGCTCAGACTCCTGAACGGGCCGCACTCCGCCATCGCCTATCTCGGTTATCTTGCGGGCTTTGAATACGTTCACGAAGTCATGGCAAACCCTGCGCTCAAGCGCTACGTCGAAGAGCTGATGTCGGTGGAGATCATGCCGGCCGTCGATCCTCCGCCCGGCCTCGATCTCGAGCGTTACGCACGCGAACTCCGCCAACGCTTCGAAAATCCGGCGCTGGAGCACCGCACCTGGCAGATCGCCATGGACGGCAGCCAGAAGCTGCCGCAGCGGCTCTTGAACACGATACGCCGCCGTATTCGCGAAGGACAAGACTACGAACGCCTGGCGCTCGCGGTCGCCGCCTGGCTCGTATACGCGGCGGGCACTGGCCTCGACGGCAAAGCGATCGATGTCCGCGACCCGTTGGCCGAAACCACGGCCGGCTTCGGCAAGACCGCAAACGGCAGTGCAACCGTACTCGTCGAGCGGTTCCTGACCTTGAAGACCGTGTTTGGCGACGACCTGGTCGAGAATCGTGACTTTGCTCGAACGCTGGAACAGCAAGCAGGCAGGCTTCTCGAACACGGCATTCTCGACACGCTGGAGCAAGCGGCGTGAACCCGGCGCTCATTGTGCTGCACCCCGAGGACACGGTGGCCGTTGCCCGCGAGCCGCTGGCGGCCGGCACACCGATCGATCACGACGTGGCCGTAAAGCAAGCGGTGCCGAGCGGCCACAAGCTTGCGCTCCGCGCCGTTCAGGCCGGCGAAGCCGTATTGAAATTCGGCCAGCCGATCGGACACGCCAGCTCGGACATCGAGGCGGGCGAGCACGTCCACACGCACAACCTCGCCGTTGCCGATCGGGCTTCACAAGCCGGCTGGTCGCCGCCTGAAACGCTGCCGCCGCTCGTGCCGGTGCCGGAGTTCATGGGGTACCGACGCGACAGCGGGCGGGTGGGCACACGTAATTACGTCGGCGTGCTGACGACCGTCAACTGCTCGGCCACGGTTGCGCGGCAGATCGCCGAACGCGCCAAACCTGCGCTTGCGCCGTACTCCGCCGTGGACGGCGTCGTTGCGCTGACGCATACGACGGGCTGCGGCACGGCATCCGAAGGCGAAGGCATGGACAATTTGCGCCGCACGCTGGGCGGCTTTGCCCGGCATCCAAACTTCGGGGGTGTGCTGATCGTCGCGCTCGGTTGCGAAGCCAACCAGCTCGGCCGCCTGCTCGACGCGGAGGGTCTCGTCCCCGGGGAAGCGCTTCGTACGATCGGCATTCAGGAAAGTGGCGGAACCCTCAAGACCATCGACGCCGGCGTCAAGGCCGTCGTCGAACTCGCCGAGCAGGCAAACGCGGCGACGCGCTCGGCCTGTTCCGCATCGGCACTGACCATCGGTTTGCAGTGCGGCGGCTCCGACGCCTGGTCGGGCGTCACGGCAAACCCGGCGCTTGGCGCCGCTGCCGATCTCGTTGTTCGAGCCGGCGGCACGGTGATCCTCGGTGAAACGCCGGAAATCTATGGCGCCGAGCAACTGCTGATACGTCGCGCCGCTTCTCCCGATGTCGTAACGGCGCTGCTCGAACGGATTGCGTGGTGGGAGGACTACGTAGCGCGCAACGGCCAGACGCTCAACAACAACCCGAGTCCGGGTAACCTTGCGGGGGGCTTGAGCACCATACTCGAAAAATCGCTCGGCGCCGTTGCCAAATCCGGGACCTCACCGCTCGAACAGGTGCTGCGCTACGCGGAGCCCGCAACGTCCAGAGGGTTTGTTTTTATGGACAGCCCCGGCTACGACCCCTGCTCGGTCACGGGCGAGATTGCGGCCGGCGCCAACCTGGTCTGTTTTACGACCGGACGCGGTTCCGTGTTCGGCGCAAGACCCGTGCCGTCGTTAAAAATCGCGTCGAACTCGGCGCTCGCGGCGCATCTCGATGAGGATATCGACCTCGACGCCGGCCCAATCGCCGGCGGCGGGGCAACCCCGGCGGATATCGGCGAGGCACTCTTCAAGCTCATGCTCGACACGGCCTCGGGCAAGTCATCCAAGTCGGAATCACTGGGTTTTGGTGACCTCGAGTTTGTCCCGTGGCAGATTGGCGCCACCGTCTAAGGAGCAAACCCATGACAGCAGCACCGCGCGCAGGCCGCCTGATGGGCATCAGCGTGGCCGCACTTGTTCTGTGTGGCCGGCTGGCGGAAGCAGCACCCCAGGAATTGCCCGAACACAAGCGCATCGTCAACGCTGTGCGTGACGCCGCCGATTATGCGGCAACAACGCTGATTCAGCCCGACGGCAAAGGCCGCATCGAGTACGACCTGATTGCCGGCCGCTGGCGCGACTACGAAGTGCACTGGCACACGGCACAAACGGCGTTCGGGCTGCTCGCGGCATACGAACTCACGGGCGAACCCAACTACCTTGCGGCCGCGACCCGCGCCGGCGACTGGTGGATCTCCACCGAATTCGAGCCGCCGCACCCGTTTGCGGGCCTCGTCAACGCCGCGCACGGCGACCGGCTCGGTACGCTGATCAACATGACAACCATTACGGACGGTACCAACGGCATCTTCGAACTCAGCCGCGTTACGGGCGACCCGAAGTACGCGCAATCCGCCGTCCGTTCCGGAGACTGGCTGCTCGAAAACGCCTATCTGCCCGAGGAGGGTCTGTTCTACAACATCTTCGATCCCGACACCGGCGAAGTCTGGACGGATCGCAGTCCGCACCACCCGGGGGTAGGCCCCGAAGACATCAAGGTTACACAGGTCGCGCGGCCAAACTCGGAGGGTTACCTGTACGCCGACATGTGCCGGTTTACGGGAAACAAGCGGTACTGCGACGTGTTCCTTGCGGTGGCAGACAAGAAAATCGAACGGCAGCATGCCAACGGCCTTTGGATGGACTTCGAGCCGAACGACCCCGACAGCGGCAAGATACATCCGCGCTTCAACATCTGGCTCGCGGAGGCGCAGCTGGAAGCCTGGGAGCTGACGGGGAAAAAGAAGTACCTCAAAAGCGCGCTGGCCACCGGCCGGGCGATGGCCCGCCTGCAGGATCGCGAGGGCGCCATTTTCTACCGCAACTTCGCCGACGGCCGGACACAAAAAACTGACTACACGGGCAGCGCCGTCGCTTTTTCGGGCCTCCTGTGGCTGCGCCTCGAGGCGGCGGGCTACGACGAGTTCAGCGACAACATCGAGCGCTCGGCCGGCTGGCTACTCGACAACCAGTTCGATGCCTACCACCCCGATGCCAATCTGCGCGGCGCCTTCCTGAACACGCGCGTGCGGCGGACCGACGGCGGGGTTGCCATGTATCAGCGCGACATCGGCACGAGCTTCGGGCTGCGTTTCCTGGTCGAGTATCTGAAATCGCGGTACCCCGAAGCCGCCGAAATGGGCGATCGTTAACCCGTTGCAGTGGCTTCCGGCGTTATAACTTGCTCCAATGGAAGGCTTACAGAACAAGGAGAAACGCTTTGAAGCGTATGAAAACCGCAGCGTTGCTGACGATTGCGCTGGCGGGCTCGGCCTGCGGCGCGAGTGAGCCGCCGCCCAAAAAGATACAGGCTGACGGGACCGTTGCCGCCTTGACCGCCGAAGATGAACCGCTGGCCGAACAGGCCAAACGTGTACTCGCCGATTTTCTGGACATCCCCGTGACGGATATTGCGGTGGACTCGGTGCGCCCGGTGGAGTGGCGCGACGGCAGCGCCGGATGCCCGCAGCCGGACCGCGCATACCCGCAGGTCATTACGCCGGGCCACAAGATCCTGCTGCGCGTCGACAAACGCACCTACGCGGTTCATGAAGCCAACGGCCGTGCGTTCGTCTGCCAGCAGAAGAAGGCAACAACCACGCTGACCCGCGATCTCGACATTGCCTGGGCGAGGAAAAGCATCGAAGCCCGCAAGGATCTGGCAGCGCGCTTAGGCGTCGACGAAAACTTCGTTGTCGTTGCCGGCGCGACGGAAAGCGCCTGGCCGGATCTCTCGCTGGGCTGCCCGGAGCCAGGCGTCGTCTACACGCCGCAACGTGTGCAGGGCTACATCATCCGGCTGCGTCACGGCAGCCGCGACTACACCTATCACACGGACCTCGAGCGGGTGTTTGCCTGCCCGGCGTTTTCTGAGGACTAGCAAAGGCGCGCGACGCGCCAAGCGTTAGCTCAGGTTCCCAACCCACAAAAAAAGGCCGCCGGGCGTTTCCGCCCGGCGGCCTCGTCTTTGGCAGACTGCTCCTTAAGCCTTACGGCGTCGGGCAGCCCTCAACCGGACGTCCGATCAGTGCGTCCAGTCCACCCGTGCAGATGTCGATGCCCGCGTCGTTCTGGATATCCAGAATCGTGAGCGCCTGTACACCGTTCGGGTCGCTGTGCGAGATCGCACCCAGCTGCTTGCCGAACAGGCCAGTCGCCAGGCCGGTCCAGTCCACGCCGATCGATACGGTCTCACCCACATTGCCGAAGGTCGGCGCCGTTACGGTCAGGTTGCCCGCGTCGTCGACCACGCCAAACGAGTGCTCGAACGTGATCGTGTCGGTCGCCGGGCTCGCCATGTCGAAGGCATGGATGAACAGCAGGTACGGGTTGTCACCCGCCGGTGTAGCCGGAATCGGGAACTGCACCTCGACCACTTCGTTGGAGCCTGCCTGCGCGCTCGAGTCGACGAGCGTGCACGAGAACCCTGGGCAGTAGTAGAGATACAGGTCGATGTCGTCACCGGCGCCGCCCGCCGTGTACTCGTTGTACGTCGAGTAGCGGAGCGCAGCCGTTCCCGGCGGTGCGTCGAAGAACGCCAGCGCGTAGGACGGATCGCCCCCGACGCCTGCGCCGAAGCTGAAGGACGCGCCTCCACCGTCAGCCAGGGTCGCCAACGTCAGCCCGCCGGCATCGTTGAGACCGTGCACACCGGCGGTGTAGTCGCCCGTGTAGCCGAAGGTCAGATCGAACGACGCGCTGCCGTCGGTGCCCGCACCGTCGACTTCCTCAGCCGTCACGAACGCCGCGGCGTTGACCGCAATCGGGCTGCGAACGTCGTTGCCCTTCTTGCTGGTCCACGTTACCGCACCGAACTGCCAGGAGTTGGGCGCAGCCGTCTCGTTGGTGATCGTCAGATCGTACGATGCGGACTGGCCGGGCGCGAGGTACAGGTGCGACGGCGTGACTTCGACCGTAAAGCCCGGAGGCGCTTCGACCTCGGCCGTGTAGTAACGCGGCTTGGTGTCTTTCTTCGGCTTGTGCCACCAGCCATGACTCTTCCGGCGGTAATCCCCGACGGCCGTGACCGTACGCGTGACCGTCTGTGAACCCGGCAGCGCGCCAATGGCAACCGACGGCAGGTTCAGATCAGCCGGGCTCGTCGAGAGGCCGCTGTCGGCGAAGAACTCGCACAGCTCGTTGGTGAGCGGCGGGATCAGCGCGTTTGTGCCACAACTCGCAACGAGGTAGTCGAGGACGCCTGCGTCGTAAGTGAGGCGCGGGCTGACCGCGAAGTTCGGATCGACGTGACCGGCACCGTAGTCGAACGGATCGGCGGCGGTTGTACCGTCTTCCTTGACGACGTCCTGACGAGCCGTCGTCATGAGCGCGGACTTGATCTGCGCGGGACTCCAGTCGGGACGCGCCTCGCGAACGAGAGCAGCGAGGCCCGCAATGTGCGGACTCGACATGGACGTACCCTGCTTGTAACCGAACAGGCCGCCGGCGCTGCCGTCCGCCTGATCCGGGGAGTCAGCCGCAAGGATACGAACGCCCGGCGCCGTAATGTCCGGCTTCAGCCAGTCCTGCTCGAAGAGATACGGACCGCGCGAGGAGAAGTCGGCCATGATGTTGCCTTCCAGCTCCTCGGTGGCCAGCGCGTCGCCATCGAGCGTCACGTTGACCGTTTCGCCGCCTTCGACGACGGCCAGAATGGCCAGGCCGGCGTCGTTGTCGATCATGACGCCCGGAACACTCGACGTGATCGGAGTGGCCGTGCCGCCCATGATCGTCTTCGGACGATCGTCGCTGTACATGAAGATCGCCGTAGCGCCTGCGTTGACGGCGTTCTCGACCTTCTCGACGAACGAGCAGGAGCCGCGCGCGATCAGCGCGAAGTTGCCGTCGATCGTGTTGTTGAGACCGGCGCCGCAGGCGTCGATCGGGTCGGCCGCCACGAGGTCGCCGGAAACAACGCCGGAATCGGCCAGCGACTGGGTGATAGCACCTTCGAGCGCCGGATAGCTGCCGGCTACCGAATCCGGCGAATTGACCTGTGCGCCCAGCGTAAAGTTGGTGCCGTCCGTGGTGGAAGCCGCCACCGACGTCACCCAGGGCTCACCCGCGTTGGTCGTGCCGAAGCCCGGACCGTCGTTACCCGCGGAGCGGGCGACGAATACGCCGGCCGAGGTTGCGTCGAGGAACGCAAGATCCTGCGTGTCGACGAAGGTCGGCGCCGTGCCTACCGAGAAGTTGATGACGTCCACGCCGTCGAGCACGGCATCTTCGGTTGCTGCGGCACTGTCTGAGAAGAAGCAGCTGAAGTTGTCTGCGCCCGGCGCGAGCCAGCAGGCCTTGTAGACCGCGATGCGTGCGCGCGGCGCCATGCCGCTGATACGTGCAACGCGCTGGCCGTTGAGGCGTGCAACCACGTTGTTGCCGCCGGCAGTGCTAGCCGTGTGGCTGCCGTGTCCCGAGGAATCCCGCGGCGAAACGAATTCACCTTCGACGAGGTTCAGCGTGCCGTCGGGGTTTGTGAAGCCGTTGACGTAGAAGCGCGCGCCGATCAGCTTGTTGTTGCAGTCGTCTTCGGTCCAGCCTTCACCGACCTGGCAAATGCCGTTCCAGTCTTCCGGCTCGTCGTAAACGACTTTGTCGCGAATTTTCTCGAGGCGTTTGCAGATACGCTTCTGCCAGCGGTAGTGCGGATCGTCGCAGAACTCCGGCAGATCAAAATCGCGCGTCTCCGCAAAACTCGGGTGCTGCGGTACCGCGCCCGTGTCGATCACACCGATGACGATGTCCTCGCCCTTCAGGCGCAGCCGTTTTCTGAGGCCGTTCTTGCGGTCGTTGAGACCGAGGAAGTCGGACGTGTTGTTCGTGTTGATCGTGTAAGCGAAGTCTTCGAAGATCTTGACGACGTCCGAATGCTTGCGCAGCGCCGCCACTTCGTCCGCCGTGAGGCGCGCCGCAAAACCGTTCATCGTGTGCGAATAGCTGTAGATCTTGCGATCAGTGGCACCCAGCGCGTTCAGGAGCGCATCGTGCCTCGCAGTCAGATGACTGGCGTACTGCTGTACGTGGCTTGCGTCTGCAGCGTATTCGCCGTCGGCGGCCGGCGCCGTTGCCGCAAATCCAGCCACACCGCCCTCATAGCGCAGTCCGGGATCCCCGGTCATTTGCACAATGTAGGTTCGCTGCGCAGCTGATTGCGTCAACGCGGCATCCGCATCGACGATAGTGACTCCGTCCGGGATCTGTGCGGGTGCGTTTATGCTGTTCGCATTGGCACCGGCGCACGCGATCGACAGACCGAGAAGTAGCGCGACTCGTATCGACATGTATTTAACCCCTATGCTAACGACATCCCCCAAACGGCAGTGCCTCGCGAGCAAGCCTCGATCAGGAAAACGCCATGAAATGTCAGTTTTGTTACTTATTAAGTCAGCGCGTCAGGTCTTGTTTTAATGGTTCAGGCCTCGTTTGGCGCCGACTGAATTGACGCGGTCTAATATCCGTCATCCACAGAGCAGTTGCAAGCGAGACAATCGTATCTATTCCGCCGCTCGTGGGAGTCAGGTCCCGCAGGTGGGAAAATTTTTTTTGATTCAATAGCCTAATAGAAACAAGCTCGACAAGTACGCAGCCGCTGCGGACACGTTCGACGTTGCGTGGCGTGAAAACAACCCGCACTAACGGCGGGTTATGTAAAAACCGTGATATGTCAAACTGACGAAACCACCCGCGGGCGTATCGAAACGGAATCGAAACAGGCGGCCTTGACGTACCGGCAATTCTTCAAAGAGAGCATGTGACCCATTTGCCTTAGCCCTCCCAGCCGCCGCCCAGCGCGAGATTCAGATTGATCCGCTGCTCGAGCAGGAGACGCCGGACGCTCGACAAAGAACTCTTGTTGCTGATGACGCGCTGCTGGATTGTCAGCACACCCAACAGGTCTTCCTCACCTTCCTCGTAGCGCAGCCGCGCGATCCGGAACGCGTTGTCGGCTTCCGCGGACGCCTCTTCGAGGTCGTCGATGCGGCGGTCGATCACCACACCGTCATCCAGGCCGCTCTCCACCTCGCCGAACGCCGTAATCGCGGCCTGGCCGTAAGCCGCCAATGCCTGTTCCTGATCGGCCGTGGCAACACGAACGGCTTCGCGGCGGCGACCGCCGTCGAACAGCGGCGCCAGCAGATTGGCCCCGGCCGACCAGGCGACGTTGGCCGGGTCGAGCAGATTGGACAGCGAGTCGGAGGCGCCGCCCACCTCGCCGGTCAGGCTCAACGTCGGCAGGCGTGCCGCGCGCGCCTGTTCCGTCGCGTTGAACGCGGCCGCGACGCGGCGCTCCGCAGCCACCATGTCGGGGCGGCGCTCCAGCAGTTCGGAGGGCAGCCCCGCTGCCGGCGCGGGGGGCGGTTCCGGCAGCGATTCGCGCACTTCGAGATCGGCTCCGGGATAACGGCCGAGCAGCGCTTCCAGCGCACGAACGGCTGAGCGGTACGATGCTTCGATGGTCGTCAGCCGTTCCCGGGCCGCGGCGAGATCGGAGCGGTTCAGCGATACATCCTGAGCCGATGCCACGCCGTTTTCGAACTTGACGTCGACGATCCGCTGGGTTTCTTCGAGGATACCGAGCGCCTCACGCGCAATTTCAGCCTGCGTTTTTGCCTCGATAGCGGTGAAGTAGGCTTTGGCGGTCGCGGCGGCGAGCGACTGCTGCGCAAACCTGAGATCCGCCTCCGCGGCTTGTGCGCTCGCAACGGCGCCGCGCTGGCCGGAACGAACACGACCCCAGAGATCCGCTTCCCAGGACACCTGCGCACCCAGACTCAGTGAGTTCGAGGCGCTGCCGCTGGAGCGTCCGCCGCGCGCACCGGACGTAACGACGTTGACGTCCGGCGTCAGCGCCGCACCCGCCTGACGGGCCAGGGCCCAGGACCGGTCCACGTTACTCGCCGCAATCGCCAGATCGCGGTTGTTCTGCTGCGCCTCGTAGACGAGCGCGGTGAGCGCAGGGTCGTCGAACGAGCCGATCCAGCCGTCCTCGATCTCGCCGCGCGCCGTCGCCTCGTCCCACTGCCCGGGCACGTCCGGCGTCTGTGCCGCAACCCCTTCGTCGACTCGGCCTTCGATGACGGCCGGCGACGTTGCGCACCCGCCCGCGGCCAGCAAAGCAACAAAGGCGCCGACTCTAGTTATGTGCATGAGCGATCTCCTCGGAACCGACTTTGAAGAACATGGCATAAAGCACCGGCACGATGACAAGGGTCAACACGGTCGCAAACGACAGGCCAAACACCAGCACCACGGCCATCGACTGGAAGAACGCGTCGAAGAACAGCGGTAACACGCCCAGTACGGTCGTCAGCGCCCCCATCATGACGGGCCGGACGCGGCTGGCGGCGGCCTCGACGACCGCGTCGAAGCGCGGCTTGCCGGCCTCGATCTCGAAGTCGGTCTGATCGACCAGCACAATGGCATTCTTGATCAGCAGCCCGGAGAGCGACAGCAATCCAAGGATACCCATAAACTCGAGCGGAAAGCCCGTCACCAGGAGGCCAACGACAACGCCGATCAGCGCCAGCGGCACGACCAGCCAGATCACGATCGGCTGGCGCACGGCGCCGAACAAGACAAACACGGTGAGCACCATTGCCGTAAACCCGAGGGGGATCGTCGCCGCGAGGTTCTCGTTCGCCTCCGCGGAATCACCGTATTCGCCGCCCCAGTCGAGCGCGTAACCGTCCGGCAAGTCGATCGCCTCGATGGCAGGCCGAATTCGCGCTTGCAGCTCGGATGCCAGCTCGTCCGGATAAGGGTCGCTCTGCGCCTTGATTGTCCAGACGCGGTCTTCGCGGCGCAGCTGCCCATCCCGCCACACGGTTCTGAACCCATCGGTTACCTGGCCAATGGGAACCGTAACGCCCGTTGCCGAACTCAAAATCTGGATGTTGCGCATGTCCGTCACGCTCTGCCGTTCGCGTTCGGGTGCGCGCGAAATGATCGGCAGCAGATCGTCGTCTTCGCGATAGACGCCCACCGTTCTTCCGGAGTACACAGTTTCCAGCGCAATCGCCAGGTCTTCGCGCGAGACGCCCGCGCGCCGCCCCTTGCTCGACGAATAAACCGGCTCGATCACACCGACCGGTTGCCGCCAGTCGTCCTTGATCGACAGCGCGCCGCCGTCGTCCGCCATGATGCGCTTGGCCTGATCGGCGAGATTTCTCAGTACGCCGGGGTCAGGACCGGAAAACTCGGCCTCGATTTTCGACCCGCCGCCCGGGCCCAGGACAAAGCGCCAGACCTTGGCCTGTGCATCGACATAGCGTTCGTCGATGTACTGCTGGACCTGCGGCATCAGACCGTCGATCAGCTGGTAGTCGTCCACACGCACGAGCAACTGCGCATACGAGGAATTCGCCGACTCCGGCGGATACACGAGCATGTAGCGGATGCCGCCGCCGCCGATGGAAGTCTGGACGGCGTTGACGCCGTCGAGACCCGCCACGAAAGCCTCGATTTCGACAATATCGTTCTCGGTCTTGTTGATGTCCGTGCCCTGGGGCAACCAGTAGTCGACGACCAGCTGCGGCGTCGTCGACGCCGGGAAAAAGCCGGACTTGACGAACTGAAAAGCCCACACGGAGGTCAGGAACAGGCCAACGACAATGGCGACGACGAGCGGTCGGGCACTGAGCGCCGCCCTCATCACGCTCTTGTAAGCCCCGATCGCCGCGCTTTCTTTTACCGCCTGCTCGTCACCGGAAGACCGCTCCTTGAACAGCCAGAAGCAGAACAGCGGCGTCAGGGTCACGGCGAACAGCCAGCTGAAACCCAGCGAAATCAGAATGACCCAGAACAGATGGCCCGTGTATTCCGCCGTGTCGCCGGGTGCAAAACCGATCGGCGCAAAGGCGATAATGCCGACCAAGGTACCGCCCAACAGCGGCCACTTGGTCTGATCGACGATGGCTTTTGCTATGTCGAGCTTTTTCTCGCCGCGCCGCACGCCCACGAGGATGCCTTCGGTCACGACAATGGCGTTATCCACCATCATGCCGAGCGCAATGATCAGCGCGCCCAGCGAAATCCGGTGCATCGGAATGCCGCCGACGTTCATGGTCGCGAGCGTGGCGAAGATAGTCAGCAGCAGGATCGAACCGATGATTGCCGCCGACTTGGGCCCCATGAAAATCAGCAATGTCGTAACGACGATTGCCAGCGCAATGATGACGTTGACGACGAAGTCCTGCACCGAAACGTCGACAATCGTTCCCTGATGGTAGAACTCGTTGAGCTGCATGCCGATCGGCCTGCGGCTCTCGGACTCCGCGATCTTGGCGTCGACCGCCTGGCCGATCTTGACGATGTTGCTGCCGAGCACGCCGGCTACCCCGATCGCGACGGCGGGCTCGCCGTTGTAGCGATACAGTTTTCTGGGCGGCGTCTGGTAGCCGCGCCAGACACGCGCAATATCGCTCAGGTAAATGACCCCGCCGTCAGTCGCCGTCGACACCAGCAGGTTTTCGATCGCCTCCACCGAGTCGATCGCGCCGCTCGGATCGATGACCAGACGGCGATCGCCGACCACAACGTCGCCCGCGGACACTGAAGCGTTTTGCTGCGCGAGCGCGTTGTAGATGTTGGAAATGGAAACGCCGAGCGCCGCCGCGTTCTCCCGGGAAATCTCAACGTAGATCGCTTCCGACCGGGCACCGTCGATCGACACCTTGGCGACGCCTTCGACGGTCAGGATGTCGCTCTGCAGATCCTTCGCGTAACGGCGCAGCTCGGCCGGCGTGTAGCCTTCGCCGGTCAGGAAATAGTAGAGCCCGTAGACGTCGCCGAAATCGTCATACACCATCGGCGTGCCGGCGCCCGGCGGCAGATACATCACCGCGTCGTTGACCTTGTTGCGCAGCTTCGTCCAGATGAGCTGCAGGTCGTCTTTCGACTTCGAAAACTCGTACTTGATGTTGACCTTGATCTCGGCCACACCGGCCGAGGATACCGACTCGATATCGTCGACTTCCTGCAGCTGCTGGATCTGGCGCTCCAGCGCTTCGGTCACTTCTTCAGCCACTTCGAGCGGGCTTGCGCCCGGGTACTCGACGATGATCTGCGCCGTGCGGATCGTAAATTCGGGATCCTCGAAGCGCGGCATGTCCGTGTAGGCCGACCAGCCGCCGACCAGGGTGATCAGGATGACAATGACGCTAAGGACTTTGTTCCTTATCGCAAACTCTGCGAGATTCATCAGCGAGGGCCTTA
Organism: Woeseiaceae bacterium; assembly: GCA_028289545.1. Taxonomy (GTDB): domain Bacteria; phylum Pseudomonadota; class Gammaproteobacteria; order Steroidobacterales; family Woeseiaceae; genus UBA1847. The sequence goes on along the minus strand of JANQPG010000034.1, from coordinate 11,950 downwards.
GTCAGTCCAGGGCCGGACTTGCATGCCGTCGGCGAGGAAGGAGGCGCCGGCGGTGGCGATCGTATCGCCCACTGTCAGGCCTTCGGTTACGACCGCGGTCTCGCCAATACCGCCCGCGACGGTCACGGCTCTTTTGGAGACCGTCATCGAATCCTGGTCGACGACCCAGACGTAATTGTCGCTGCCGTCGCTTAAGATTGCGGACAGCGGCACCGACACGCGGTTCGCCGCCTCGCCGGTCGATTGCCTTGCGGCATTCAGCTCGACGGTTGCGTTCATCCCCGGCAGGATCAACAGGTTGTCGGGCGGCGTAAACGCAAACGTGACGCGATAGGTCTGTGACGCCGTGTCGGCGAGCAGGTCCGCTTCCTTGAACTCGGCGTTGATCCGATTATCGGGCGCCGCGTCGAGAAACACGAACGCGCCGCGATTCTCGACTTCCGGCGACAAGGCCACGAGCCTCGCCGGCATGTTGATCGTGACTTCGAGCGAACCCACGGCAATCAGCGCGGCAACCAGCTGGCCGGCTGCGACGGTCTGGCTCTCGCGAACCGGTATCTGCGCCACGACGCCGGCAAACGGCGCCCGCAGCACGGTGTCCTCCAGCGCCTTCTCCGCGCGATCGAGGGCTGCGCGGGTCACGTCGCGCTGCGACTCGCGCTGTTCGAGCACGCTGCGAGCAATGGCGTCCTCGGCGGACAGCCGCACGGCCCGCTGGTACTCCTCCTCGGCGTTGTTGTACTGGGAGCGGGCGGAATCCGCCTGGCTTTCGAAATCGCGCTGATCGAGCCGGGCAATCACGGCACCTTGCTCGACGTCTTCAGCCTCGGCAACCGCGACGGTCTCGATGAGCCCGCCAACCTGAAAGCTCAGCTCCGAGCGCTGCGCCGCGTCGACGACAGCCGGGAAACGAACCGTCTCGACGTTCGAGGCGCTCTCGAGCGTAATCAGCTTGACCGGCCTTACCGCCGGTTCGCGGGCCACTTCGGTTTCGCCGCCGCCACAGGCCGTAATCGTCAGCAATGTGGCCGACAACAGGGACAAGTGCGCCAGCGCGCGACCTGATGTTCGCATGATGCTTACCTTCTTCGTTTTGATTCGCTTTTTCGCGGTTTTTCTTGGCGATCTTCTTAAAGATCGGCGGTATCGATGGGCCCCCGGGGCTGTCGCTACTGTACCGGTCCTGTTTGCGCGTTGCATCCGCCACGGGCGCACTGTTTTGGAACCCACGCAACACGCGCGAATTGGCCAACCGCCGGTTCCGTGTCCCGAAACAGGGTGACACGATTCGCCAGTATTTGCCCACATTGTCCACCGTGTGGGCACGGTAGAATCGCGTGTAGCCAAGGGACTTCAGCGGGCACATTGGGGAACGGGTATGTTACGGACGGTTTTTGGTCAATTTCACTGGACACCGCCGGGCTGGTTGCGGCGCCTCGGGTGGCGACGGTTCCTGGGTTTTGCCGTCGCCGCGATCGCCGCCGCGGCAGCGGTCGCATGGGGACTGTCCTACTACGAGTCCCTGCCCAAGCCCGCCACGGTTGTTGCTACGGTCGACGCGCCGGGGCTGACGCCCATTGTGGACGACGAACTCCGACCCGAGCCGCTGACCTTACACTTCAAAGTCACGCCCGATCCGCGCTTCCCCACGGATACCGTGGATTCGGTGGCGGCCCTCGACCGCGTGGGCCAGGTTTTGACGCAGGGCGTGTCCCTGATCCCCGCCCTCGAAGGCGAATGGCGCTGGGCCGACGAGCGGCGGCTCGTGTTTACACCCGCTGAAGACTGGCCGGCGGGGCAGCGCTACGTCGTGCGCTACGACGCGTCGATCTTTGCGCCGAATCTTCGCTTCGACGGTTTCAGCGCCGAGTTCACGACCGAAGCTTTCCACGCGGGTATCCGCAGCCTCGAGTTCTATCAGGACCCGGTCGACACGAAGCTCCGCAAAGTGGTTGCCACACTTGAATTCAGCCACCCGATCGACCGCGAGCGTCTGGGCGAAAACTTAAGCTATGCGATGCGCCCATCCGGAGCGACGATCAGGACCGCCGCCGAAGACGTGGGCTACGAGATTCGCTACGACGAGGTAGGCAGGCACGCCTACGTGCACTCCGACCCGATCGAGCTGCCGCCCGATGAGAATTTCATGACCCTGACGGTCGCGAAAGGGCTGGCAGCGGCCAGCGGCCCGTCACGTCTCGACGAAGCGCTCGTGGGCAACGTGCGCATTCCCGACGTCGGCAGCTACTTCCGGGTCAGCCGGGTGGAGGGTCTCATTGCGAGGGACAAGGACGACGATCCCGTGCAGTCCGTGATGCTGACGTTCACGGACCGGGTGCAGACCTCGGCTCTCCAGGAGCGTATTACGGCCTATTTGCTTCCGCGTTACCTCGTCAGGAACGGCCGGGAAACCCGGGAGCGCTGGCGATCACCTCGCGAAGTGACGCCGGAGGCGCTTGCCATGTCGGACACCGTGGCGTTCGACCTTGCGCCCGTCGAGGGTGACAATGCCTCGATACACAGCGCTGTCGTCGATCTGCCCGCCGGCCGTCTGCTCTATGTAAAAGTCGACAGCGGCCTGACCTCGGAGGGCGAGTTTGTACTGAGCCGTGCGTACGACACGCTGGTCCGGTTGCCGGACTATCCGAAAGAGGCCCGGATTGCGCAGTCCGGCGCCCTGTTGCCGCTCAGCGGCTCGCACGAACTCACTTTCCTTTCGCGCGGCGTCAACACGCTCAAGGTTGAGATAGGGCGCCTGCTCAAAAAAGACGTCAATCACCTCGCGAGCCAGACCGGCGGAGACATTGCCAATCCATACTTCAACAGTTATCAGTTTGGCCAGGACAACCTGAGCAGCCGCGTCACCCGATATATCGACCTTGCGAGTGAGCACCCGCGGAAGGCGGTGTATGCAAGCCTCGACCTGAGCGAATACTTGAGCGACGGCGGCTACTACTTTATCAACGTGCAGGGGTGGGATCGGCAGCGCAAGCGGCCGATCGGCAGCTCGGACCGCCGTTTTGTGCTGATTACGGACATTGGCCTGCTCGTGAAGGCGAATGCCGACAGCACGCAGGACGTGTTTGTGCACTCGATTGCGAGTGGCCAGCCGCTGGCGGGCGCCAGCATCGAGCTGCTCGGCAAAAACGGCATTGCCATTGCCTCGCGCACGTCATCTGCCGACGGCCACGCGGCTTTCCCCTCGACCGACGGCTTCGACCGTGAGCAGACACCGACGGTGTTTGTCGTCCGCAACGGCAATGACTCCGTGTTCATGCCCTACGGACGGCACAGCCGCATGCTGCAATATTCGCGCTTCGATACCGGGGGCATCTATTCGTACGCTCGGCCGGAGCAGGAAAGGCTCAGCGCGCAGGTGTTCAGCGACCGCGGCATCTATCGCCCCGGTGACGCCGTCAATCTCGCCGCGATCGTCAAGCGGGACGACTGGCAGCCTCTGGCGGGAGTGCCGCTGTTGCTCAGAATCGTCGACCCCAGAGGACAGGTTGTACTTGATCGGAGACTCCGGCTGCCGGAAGGAGGATTGCTCGATGAGCGGTTCGAGACGCTTGCCGCGTCGCCGACGGGCAACTACGGCGCCACCCTGTTCCTGATCGACGACGACGAGCGCCGACGCTCGATCGGCAGCACCGGTTTCAGGGTGGAGGAGTTCCAGCCGGATCGATTGCGCATCCAGAGTCGTATTGTCGAACCCGGTAAAGGCTCAAAGCCGGTTGGCTGGCTCAAACCTGAGCAACTCGAGAACGAGGTTCGGCTCGAGAACCTGTTCGGCACCCCCGCGCAGGGACGGCGGATCAGCGCGCAATTTGAGCTTTTACCGACCAGCCTGCACTTCCCGGGTTTTGAAGGCTTCGTTTTCGAGGACCCCCTGCGGCGCGACGGGACCGCCGTTCAGCCCATCAGAGAACCCCTGCCCGACACCAGCACCGACAAGGCCGGTATTGCCCGTGTACCGCTGCCACTCGATCAGTACACGGAAGGCGTCTATCGGCTGAACGTGTTGAGCGAGGGCTTCGAACAGGGCGGTGGGCGCAGCGTCAAAGCGAGAGCCAGCGTGATCGTCTCCCCGCTCGACCATTTGCTGGGCCACAAGGCAAACGCCGAACTCGGCTACCTGAAAAAAGACTCCGAGCACAGCATCGAATACGTTGCCGTCGACAGCAACGGCAGCGCCGCGGCCCTCGGCAACCTGACGCTATCGCTGATGGAGTACCAGTTTGTCTCGAGCCTCGTGCAGAGACCCGACGGGACGTTTGCCTACGAATCGATTCGCAAGGAAACGACAGCGTCGTCGCGGGACTTTGCGCTCGAGGAAAGCGGCGGTCGATTTGTGCTGCCGACGACAACACCCGGTCAGTTTGCCGTCAAAATCGAGAATTCCGACGGTCTCGTCCTCAGCAAAGTCGACTTCTCGGTCGCCGGCAGCCGCAACGTTGCGGGGACCCTCGAGGAGAACGCCGAGCTGGATCTCAAAATCAGCGCAACGCAGTTCGCGCCGGGCGACGAGATTGAACTGGAGATCACGGCGCCGTACACGGGCGCCGGTCTGATTACGATCGAACGCGACCGGGTATACGCACACAAGTGGATCGAGAGCGACACGACAACCAGCGTGCACAGCATTCGTGTGCCGGAAAACCTCGAAGGCAACGCCTACGTTAACGTTGCGTTCGTGCGTGCGCTCGACTCGCCCGAGATCTACACGAGTCCGCTCAGCTACGCTGCGGCGCCCTTCAATATCGACAGGGACAAGCGTCAGGTAGAGATCGAACTCGCGGCGCCCGACGTCGTGCGACCCGGCACGACTCTCCAAATCGAACACCGCGCTTCTAGACCGGCCCGCATCATCGTGTACGCCATAGACGAGGGTATCCTGCAGGTCGCCCGCTACGAAATGCCCGACCCGCTCCGCTTTTTCCTCCCCAAAATGGCGCTGCAGGTCGCGACCTACCAGCTGGTCGATCTCATACTGCCCGAGTTCTCCGCTTATCTACGGACCGCCGCGCCCGGCGGCGGCGAGGCCGCCGGCCTCGCCGGCAGCAACCTGAATCCGTTCCGGCGCAAAGGGGACGCACCCGTTGCGTTCTGGTCGGGTGTTGTCGACTCCGGGCCGGATGCTCGATCCGTGGCGTTTGAAATCCCGGACTACTTCAACGGCCAACTGCGCATCATGGCCGTTGCCGCAGCCGACTCCGCCGTCGGCCGGCAACAGATCTCGACGATTGTGCGCGCGCCGTTTGTCATTACGCCCAACGTGCTGACCGCCGCCGCGCCCGGCGACGAGTTCGAGGTCAACGTGGGTGTCGCCAACAATCTCGAACAGCCCGGCAGGACCGCCGCCATCACGCTGACGGCAACCGTCTCCGAGCATCTCGAAGTGCTTGGCAGTGAAACGGCGGACCTCGACATTGTCGCCGGCGACGAGGCCCGGGCCACGTTCAGAGTGCGCGCGCTGGACCGGCCCGGGCCCGCCAGCCTGAGCTTTACGGCGTCGTCCGGCGAAGAACGGAGCCGTATCCGCGCGTCTCTCAGCGTTCGCCCACCGGTTGCCTATGTTTCCACGGTCGAAGCCGGGACCAGCAGTGCGGATACGATAAGCCTGCGCTTCGAGCGTGAGCTGTACAGCGAGTTTGGGCAACAAACCGCCGCGGCCTCCACAAGCCCGCTGGTGTTCGCCGACGGCCTCATCGATTACCTCGATGCGTTTCCGCATGCCTGCACTGAACAGATTGTCAGCAAAGTATTTCCGCAGATCGGATTCTTAAGCGATCGCTCGCTGCCCATCGACGAGGCCAAGGTTCGCGCCCTGTTCGCCGCCACGGTGGATCGCCTGCGCAGCCGGCAGGGACCCGAAGGGGGCTTTCGTTTCTGGATGACGTCGGTCGAACCGGCGCATTTCCCCAGCGCGTACGCTGTCCATTTCCTGACCGATGCGCGCGAACTCGGACTGCCCGTACCGAGGGACGTGCTTGACGCCGGGCTCGCGTTCCTGACGACACTCGCGGCGGCGGACCTCGGCACACTGGCCGAAGCCCGGCTCAGAGCTTACGCCATCTATTTGCTGACCCGCAGCGGGCAGGTCACCACAAACTATCTGACGGCGCTGCACGAAACGCTGGATCGCGAGTATCCCCAGGAATGGCGCGCGGATCTCACGGCCGTTTACATGGCGGCAAGCTATGCGCTGCTCAGGGAACAGCGGCTCGGTGACGAACTCATTCGGGGTTACCGGCTCCGCGGCGGTCAGGAGATGCTGAGCGACTTCGACACGCGGTTGGGCCGCGACGCTCAGTACCTCTACGTTGTGTCGCGCCACTTTCCGGACCGGGTGCAAGACATCGACGGCGACACGCTGGAGGCCCTGACCGAACCCGTCATGCAGAACCGTTTCAATACGTTGTCCTCGGCCTACACGATCCTTGCGCTCGGTGAGTACACGCGCGCCGTCGCCCGGCAGGGCAGCGCGGGACAGCTGACAATCTCGGCGCACGACGGGACGGCGTTACGTGCTCTCGCGGCGGCAGCCGGTTACGTGCGGGCCGACGTCGCCACGGCGAACCGTGACATCGAAATAACGCACGACGGCGGCGCCCATACGTTCTACGTACTATCGCAAACCGGCTTTGATCGTCAGCCGCCCGACAGCGCACTCTCCGAAGGCATCGAGCTGCACCGCGAATATCTGGACGACGACGGCAACCCGGTAACCGAGCTTGCCATCGGCCAAGAGCTGACCGTGCGGCTGCGCGTCCGCTCCACGGGTAGGCTGCGTTCGAACGTCGCCGTGGTTGACCTCCTGCCCGGCGGCTTCGAAATCCTGACCGAAAGCGTACGTCGCCATTACGGCGGCTGGTCCGCCGACTACTTCGACGTGCGCGAGGACCGAGTCGTCGTGTACGGCAACTTCAGCGACCGGATGACCGAAATCAACTATCGCGTGAAAGCGACGAGTGCCGGCAGCTTTACGCTGCCCGCCGCGTTTGCCGGATCGATGTACGACCGCACGATCCAGGCGCGCACTCGCCCGGGGCGCCTCGAGGTAGAGGGCCTCCAGTGACCCGGCGACGCAAGCTTGCGCTGGGCCTGCTCGCCACCACCGGCGCGGCTCTGCTGGCAGTGCTGTTGTGCCCGAAACCGTCCCTGTACGGCAACATCGATTTCTCGACGGCCATCGTCGACCGCAACGGTCGGCTGATGCGGCTGACGCTTGCCGACGACGAACGCTATCGTCTCGAACATCGCCTCGACGATATTGCCGAGTCGGCGGTTCTGGCGACGCTCTTGTACGAAGATCGTCACTTCCGCTCGCATCCCGGATTCAACCCGGGCTCGCTCACACGCGCCGCCTGGTCTACATACGTCAGCCGCGAACGCGTCATTGGGGCGTCGACAATTACGATGCAGCTCGCACGCCTGCGGTTTTCGCTCGACACAAGAAGCATCGCCGGCAAGCTCCGGCAGATACTGCGTGCCGTGCAGCTCGAGCGTCACTACAGCAAGGACGATATCCTCGAGGCTTACCTGAACCTGGCGCCCTACGGCGGCAACATCGAAGGTATCGGTACGGCGGCGCGCGTGTACTTCGACAAACCGGCGTCCGAACTGACCCTCGCCGAAGCGCTGGCATTGGCCGTGGTGCCGCAAAACCCGGTCGCGCGGGACCCGTCGACGCCAGCCGGCGCGAACCGCATGCAGGCGGCGCGCGGTCGACTGCTGGAAGCGTGGAACAAGGTCCATGGCGACGATGCCGAACGCGAGGCACAGTTTGCGCTGCCGCTCGCTGTGCGAACAACGCGCGAACTGCCTTTCGAAGCGCCGCATCTGTCGTTGTCGCTGGCTGCTGACGCCGCCTCGGGCGTGCTGACCTCCACGATCGACCTGGACATGCAAGCGGCGCTCGAAAAGCACGTTGGCCGCTATGTCGACAACCGGCGCTCGCGGGGCATTCAAAACGCCAGCGCTCTGCTCGTCGACACACGGTCGATGCACGTCCTCGCCAGCGTGGGATCGGCGACTTTTTCAGACGCGTCCATACACGGTCAGGTCGACGGCACGACGGCGAAACGCTCTCCGGGATCCACCCTCAAACCATTCGTCTACGGACTGGCAATGGACCGCGGCGTCATCCATCCGGGCAGTCTGCTCAAGGACGCGCCCACGCGCTTTGCCGCCTACACACCGGAAAACTTCGACCGCGGTTTCATGGGCCCGGTCAGCGCCGAGGAGGCATTGATCTACAGCCGCAACGTACCCGCCATCCAGATGCTGTCGGAGGTTGGCCACGATCGTTTTCATCAGTTCCTGACCGACGCAGGCGTCAGCGGTCTGCGTGAGGCGGATTTCTACGGGCTGGCGATGGTACTCGGCGGCAACGAACTCAGTATGCGGGAACTCGTGACCCTGTACGCAATGCTGGCGAACGGCGGCATCCTCAAACCGCTCGTTACGGTGCAAGGTGACGCAACGGACGGCGTCAACCCCCGGCTGCTGAGCCGCGAGGCGAGTTTTCTGGTGCTCGACATGCTTGCCAAGACGCCGCGCCCGGACCGGCTGCGAAGTGTTGGCCACTCGGCCGAGCAAGGGGCCGGACGTTCTGTTGCGTGGAAAACCGGTACGTCGTATGCGTTTCGCGATGCGTGGACCGTCGGCGTCATGGGGCCGTACGTGCTGGCCGTCTGGGTCGGCAACTTCGACGGATCGGCAAACCCGGCGTTTGTCGGCAGCCGCGCGGCCGCGCCGCTGTTCTTCAGCATTGCGGACGCGCTGACCGCGTCTCTGCCGGAAGACGCGCAAGTCCGAGTCCCCGCCCCGGACCTGAACCTGCAGAGGGTCGAGATCTGCAGAGGCACGGGGGATCTGCCCGGGCGCTATTGCCCCAGGACCGAAGGCTCCTGGTTCATTCCGGGCGTATCGCCGATTCGGGTCTCCAACGTGCATCGGATGATTCGCATCGACAACTCGAGCGGCCTCAGAGCCTGCAGCTTCGACCCGGCAACAACGCACGCCGCAGTTTACGAATTCTGGCCGTCGGAGATCCTTGCGCTGTACCGCCAGGCCGGCGTATCGATACAGTCGCCGCCAAAATGGTCGCCGGAGTGCAGTCTCGACGTGCAGGCCAGCGCCGGCCTCGCGCCGACCATTACCTCACCGTCGGCGCGCGTCACCTACCACGCGCGGCTTGAACCGGCGGACGGCAGCGGCATAGCGCTGCTTGCGCGAACCGACAGCGACGTCGAGACGCTCTACTGGTTTGTCAATGACAAGTTCCTCGCCGAAGTCGACAGGAACGAGCCTTACATATGGAAGCCGACGGCCGGAGAGTACCGCGTTCTGGCGGTCGACGATCACGGCCGCAGCGACGCCCGCCGACTCGCGGTTGCGGCGGCGAGGTAAAGCGAAACGACTCAGGGCGTCTGCCGGTACGATGCCAGCCTGTCCGCGTCCTCGCGACTCCAGGTGTCCTTCGCCAACACCCTGGCCTCCTCCATCAGGGACACGGCCAGCGCGTAGTCTCCGGACACGTGCGCGTAGCGCGCCCGGAGCTTCAGGCTGCCGGCGCTCTGCTCCTGCTCGACGATGTAGCCCAGGAGCGGCTCTGCCGCGTACAGATCCTTCTGATCCAGATACAGGCCCGCAAGCTTGATCGACACGGGCATCTGCTCGGTCGTGAAGCCGCTCTCCTCGATGTGCAGCAGTGCGTCTTCGTAGTAGCGGAGCGCCGCGGCGGTGTCGCCCTTCTGCACGGCGACATCGCCCGCGTACTCCATGGCTTCGATGGCGGGCTCCGGCAGGCCGGCCGCCAGGGTGCGCTCCAGCACGTCGTCGACTCTCGCCGCCGCGGCGTCCAGCTGACCGGCGTCGACGTCGAGGCGCGCCAGGCGCAGGTCGACCTGTGACGCGCGCGATACGTCTTCGATCTCGAGGAAAACGTCGCGCGACTCGAGGAAGGCGGCGCGCGCCGCATCCCGATTACCGAGACCACGCTCGGCAGCCGCCAGTTGCGCAAGACCGGTTGCCGTAAACAGACGGTCGTTGGCTTCGCGCGCGATGGTCAGCGCTTCCGCCGCGGCGTCCCTGGCCTCCGCGTACCGGGCTGCGTTGGCGTAAATGATCGACAGCATGCCGAGTATTCGCCCCTGACCCACGCGATCGCCGATATCCCGCCGGATGGCCAACGACCTGAGATGCAGATCCTCGGCGTCGTCGTAGCGACCCTGCTTGCGGCGAAGAAAGCCGTAGTTGTTCAACATCATCGCTTCGTTGCGGCGGTCGCCGACGTTGCGAAAGCTCCTGAGCGCATCGTCGAGGTGACCTTCCGCCTCGTCGTACTTGCCGTCGTTCATCGCAACGTTCGCAAGCGTCGCGGGAATTTGCCCCGGCAACAGCTCCCACTCCAGCTGCCGATAGGCAAGCGTGGCCCTTGCGAGCAGCGCTCGTGCGCTGGCGAAGTCGCGACGGTCTTTTGCCAGTATGGCCATCGACGTCAGCAGCCGGGCCAACGCCAGCTTGTCCCCGGCCGCCTCCGCCACCTCAATGCCCCGCACATAACGGAGCTCGGCCTCGGCGAGGCGACCGGTGCGGTGATACACGGTGCCCAGCCCGCCGAGCGCTTCGGCCTCGAGCGCCGCCTCGTCTTGCACATCGGCGCGCTCGAGTATCGCCAGGAAGGCCTGCTCGGCCGCCTGCGAATCGCCTGAGCGTTGCAGACAGGTGGCGCGCTCGAACAGGGCGCGCACAACCTCGGGGTTCTTCGCCAGCACCACATCGAACAGCGGGCCCGCTTCGTTGCAGCGGCCCTCGATGGCCAGGCCCATGGCTCTCGCAAACGCCTCGTTGATAAACGGGTCGTCATCGACATCGCCCGCCGCGGCGAGGTTTGTTCGGCGCCGTTTGCCGACGGCGCCCGAGACGCCGTGCACCATGCCGCGGACCAGGTCCGCACCGCGTTCGGACACCATGGTCGAGTTGTTCTCGAGACCCTCTTTACCAATCAACTTGTAGCTCAAGCGCAGGCCGCCCGGGCTTCGCTCGAGCCTCGCGGCCAGCACGTGACTCGCGCCGTAGGCTTTTTTGAGGCGGCCAAAATACGACTCGGCGTCAGGCGACTCGAGATCGCCGCTCCATGACGTGTTCTCGACGAAGCGCACAACGTCGGACGCCGATACGGTGTCCACGTCAGTCGTCTCGGCAAACATTTCGTTGGCGAGACCCATGAGTCCGTACTTCGCCCAGTCGAGCTCCGCATCCGCCGTGGCGTTGACCACCGGCAGCACGGCAACGCGAACGTCACCGACCGGTGTCGGCGCACGCCAGAGCAGCGCTGTGCCGACAGCGAGTACAAGTGCTGCAGCCGGCAGCAGCCAGCGAACGCGCATAAACAACGTCGGGGCAGGCGGATCTTCAGCGGCCGGCTCCCGGTCTCCTTCGCTGGCGGTATCGGCGAGCGGCGCCACAAACTGATAGCCGTGGCCGTGCACCGTACGAATCACGGACTGCCGGCTGGCGTCGTCGCCAACCGCCCGGCGAGCTTTCATGATCGCGCGCGTCAGCGCGGTTTCCGACACGATTGCCGGGTGCCAGACGGCCGCCTGAATCGCGTCCTTGTCCACCGCCCGGCGCCGCTCTTCGAGCAGAAACGCAATCAGGTCGAACACCCGCGGCTCCAGCGCCACCGGCTGGCCATCTCGCGTGAGCTGACGGGTGGCGAGGTCGAGCTCGCAGTCGCCGAACCGGAATCTCAGCCGGGTGCCGTCATTTTGGTCGCTAGTCATCACATCGTCACGGCATGGTCAGGCCCTGGTCAGGACTGTCCGCGGCCCTCCGCCCACACTGTCGGCATGCTCAATGAGCATTCATTTTCAATGACTTAACAAAGAAAACCCGACGGAGGACCCGTTATGAAACGCCTGTCTGTTCTTCTCTACGGCAT
>JANQPG010000026.1 GCA_028289545.1 Woeseiaceae bacterium | reverse complement strand
CATGATCGTCGTTGCGATCATCGGCATCCTTGCCGCCATCGCCATTCCGGCTTACCAGGACTACACCATTCGTGCCCAGGTTTCTGAAGGCCTGAGCCTTGCCAGTGGCGCTAAGGCTTCGATTTCGGAGTTCTACCAGGACACGGGCAACTGGCCGGCAAACAACGACAACGCCGGACTCGGCAACGCAACCGAAATCATCGGTAAGTACGTCGAGTCGGTTACCGTGACCGCTAACGGCACCACCAACGCGGTGATTACCGTCGACTACGGCCGCGAAGCGAACAACAACATCGCGAACGCTACTCTGATCCTGAACGGCTTCGACCGCACGGGCTCGATCGAGTGGGACTGCACGGGCGGCGTGACGCTGACCGACGAGCAGAAGTGGCTGCCGACGGCATGTCGCGGAGCTGGCACGGGCGCAACCTAAGCAGCTCTAGTCATCAGACACGTCTGTTGACACTCCTCTTTTCCGAGGAATACAAGCCCCGGGAATTTGTCCCGGGGCTTTTTTTTTGAACGCTTGTGTAATCTCGCGTAGTTTCTGTTATCGATCAGGGGTGGGTTAAGGATATGAAGCGCGCAAACCGTTTACATACCGTATCGAGCCTCCTGCCGCATCGCGAAAGCGTCGGCTGGCGCGCCAAAAAGCGCATTCGCCAGGCGGAAGGCGGCTTCACGCTGATTGAGCTAATGATCGTGGTAGCGATTATCGGCATACTGGCGTCCATTGCGGTGTCCGCCTATCAGACTTACACCGTGCGCGCTCAGATCGCGGAAGGCCTGAACATGGCTGCCGGAGCAAAGACGCCAATAACCGACGCCTTTACGAATGACGGCGTCGCTCCCGCGGACCGGGCCGCAGCCGGGCTGACGCCCGACCCAACGTCGACGCGAGGCGCCTACGTAAGCAGGGTCGATATCACTGACGGCCGGATTGACGTGACTTTTGGCGGCCCGCGAGCGCATCAGGACATCATTGGCGAAACGCTGTCGCTGACGCCTTACGAAAGCACCGGCAACACCATCGTGTGGCGTTGCGGTAACGCACCGGAACCGGCCGACGCGTCAATACTCCAGGGCGGCGCTGACCACGCACCACCGACACTCGACAGTCGCTATCTGCCGAGCACGTGCCGCAACTGACGAGAATCGACGGTCTGCAAAAAGACCGGATAAATCTCAGCTTCGATCTCGCACCACTCGAAACAGCAGCGCGAGAGGGATATCGCGCTCGTCATCCAATCGAATCTCCTGCAGCAATTCGAACTCCGGAGGCAGCTCCTTACGGATCACCAGGTGCATGAACAGCGCCGAGTTGTAGGCGGCGATCTCGTGTACCGGCGTGGGCTCGAGCCCCTCCGGCGATTCGAAAAAAACGCCCTTCAACCTGACAAATACATAGTCCACGGCAGCGCCCGATTCCAGCAGTTGCTCCGGCGTCATATCGAGTAACCGGTAGGACTCCAACACCTTTTGACCGTGCAGCGGAGTGAGAAGGAAGTTGTTCGCGATGACGCTGCAGTCGGTATGGTAGCGGACCGGGTGGCCCTCGTCGCCGTAGCTCAAGACCACACCCGGGCGCTGTTCGCATGCATCCGCAAGTACGCGATAAAGGGCCCGCGTCGCAGCATAGTCTTTCATGAGCCCGGGCGGAGGCACCTGGAAATGCTGGTTCCTCAAGGTCGGCTGAAACGCAATCGCCACGACGCCAAGCGCCGCCACCGCCGCAACGGCCAGATGTCGTTTCGCCACGAAGTCATACAGCAATACCAATGGCGAGATGATCAGCGCCCAGAATCCGAAGACGTGCAGACGGAACTGCGCAAGCAGCAGGACCAGGCCAAAAACGACGACACAGGCGAAGAAAACCTGCTGAGCGGAGCGCCTCGTCGCCGCTCGCCACCCGTAGAAACCGATCAGCAACGGTGTCAGAACGATGAGCCAGCTATAGTGCCGTGTGACCTCATCGCTCCGCCCGAACCGCGAGTACAGTTCGAAAGGACTGTTCACCTCGGCAATACTATCGAGTCGAATGGTCTGGCCACCCAGAAAAGACATGCCGTACGAAATTTCGACGATCAACGGGAATACGAGCAGCGCGCCGGCTGCAACCGCCAGCGCCAGTGCCTTCACCGAGTATCGAACGTAGGCGAAAGTCAGCACGGTCGCGGATGAACACGCTGCAACGTACAGGTGGAACCACGAATGGGTTGCGTACTCGAAGCGAAAATTCCTAAAGGTCTCGGAGGGAAGCACAAACAGCAGGCACGACAGAAACAGCGACACGGCAAGAAACGTCGCCTTCTCTCTACCCGGCGGATTCCCCTTGAGCCACAGCAGGCCACAAGCCAGCACCAGGGGCACCTGGAGGATAAACAGACTGTTGTGAAACGCCGGCGCAATGCCCAGCACGACACCCAGCAGGATCGCCGTACCACGGCCGCTGTCCTCGCGAAAAAAACGCAGCCCCGACAGAACGGTCGCCAGCACAAACGTCAATTCGATGAAGTGATGATCGATGTTGCCAACGGCGTGGAGGTACAGTGACATGCCGCTGATGGTGAATGCCAGCGTTGCCACGGCGGTTAGTGAAAGCGGCAGGCCCACGGCGCGCGCGATGCCCACGAACAGCCCGGTATTGACGAGGCTCCAGAAGACCGGAACGTAGACCAGGAACTTCATGGGCTCCATTGCAGGATTGACGAGAAGCGCCAGCTTCAGTGCCTGTGCCATCAGGTAGTCGTAGCCCCAGGGCCAGGTAAGCCAACTGCCTTCGGGCACGTGAATCATGTGATCGAACTGGTAGAAACCGCGCTCGCCAATGGCTGCGTCCAGAATTCGACGTCCGTGGTAGAACGCATCGTTGCCGGCTGGAATGTACACGCCGTCGACCAGGGTCGCCGACAGGTAGCTCATGGAAAGGAACGCGAGCAAGCCGCTCCCGGCCAGCCACAACGCAAGGTATGCCAGGGTCGTTTTGTAGTTCATATTCTATTGGCGTCCTTACGAAACACGCAGTATCGAGCACCCAGGTAGTTGAAGACGATTGCCGCCGCGGCCCCGCCACACAGCGCAAAGATCGGTATGCGAGCGGCCAGCTCGCTGACGGCGATGAGCAGGAAAAAGACGCCCAGGTTAATCGACAAGCCCAGGGCCTGAACAACAACGTAGCGGAGGTATTCGGTCGCTTGACGTGCGACACCGGCGGTCTCGAAAACCAGATGGCGGTTCAGAGCCCAGGTAAGCGTCACTGCCAGGGCCGCGGAAACCAGGCGGGCGGGCACGGGCTCGGCCCCGAGCCACAAGCCCCCCTGAAAGACCGCCGCGTCGAGGAGAAAACCGAGACCGCCGACAGATAAAAACCGCCCAAACTGAATGAGAGTGCCGCTGCCGGTCATTCACCGAACCGGCGAGTATTCGGACCCGGCACGCGAAGGTAAAACAGCTTCTTCAACTCGCGACGCCCTCGGGTAACCGTGTCCAGCACCAGTCCACAAACCAGCGACAGGAATGCCAGCAGCATCATGCCGGTCGACAGTATTGCCGTCGGAATGCGCGGCACCAGACCCGTAGCGAGAAACTCGGTCACTATTGGCCACGCGAGAATCACCGACGACACCGCGAGAACGAAGAAGATCGACGAGAAAAACCTGAGCGGCCTTTCTTCTTTCAACAATTGCACGATGGTGCGCAGAATACGAAAACCGTCTCGCCAGGTGTTCAGCTTGCTTTCGGAGTCCGGTGGCCGTTCCCGGTATACCGTGGCGCTTTCGGCCTGCGGCATATCGAGTTCGAGCGCATGCACGGTAAGCTCGGTCTCGATCTCGAATCCTCGCGACAGCACGGGAAACGACTTGACGAAACGTCGCGACAAGATGCGATACCCGGACAGAAGGTCACTGACGCGACTGCCGAAGATTGCGCCCACAAGACTCGTCAGCGCGCGGTTGCCGAACACATGGCCGGGACGATACGCAGCCGAGGACTCGTGCACGCGTTTTGCGGTCACCATGTCGAGACCTTCTCGCAACAATCTGCTGATGAGTTCGGGAGCGGCTTCGGCTTCATAGGTATCGTCGCCGTCGACCAGCACGTATACGTCCGCCTCGATATCGGCAAACATACGCCGAACGACGTGCCCCTTGCCCTGCATGTGTTCTTCACGGACGATCGCTCCGGCTCGCCGTGCCACCTCGATCGTGTTGTCGGCAGAGTTGTTGTCGAACACATAAACCACACAAGTCGGCAAGGCATTCCGGAAGTCGCGGACCACTGCCTCGATCGTCGCCTCCTCGTTGTAGCACGGCACCAACACGGCGATGCGCAGCTGGCGCTCATCGATGCCATCTGACGACCGGCGTTTTCGCTCCAGCTTCTGGGTCTCCGTCAACAGACCGTAGGTACTCTCCATGAGCGCGGATTGTACATGACTTGAAGGCGCGAAAAAGATAGGGTGGCGGCAATCTCAGTGCATGCACGGACACGGCCTCATGAACCGCGAGACAACCAATCGCATCCGCTTCGTTCTGGAGGAACTCGTTCCGCCGATCCTGAGAGACAGCCGCCTGTTTCGCTGGCTGTTCCGCCGGTACTGGGGCGGTTTGATCGACGACCTGGAAAGCTTCCGCGCACGAGCGCACGTGGTGACCGAGGAGGAATACGCCGACATCTATTCGGCGTTGCCCAGGATTCAGGACGGCACCGATAACTCCGAAGCGTGTATCGCCAGAATCGCGTCGGAAGCGCTGCCGGGGAAAATACTGGACGTGGGCTGCGGCACGGGTGAACTTCTGCGCCGCCTGATGGCGGCGCGAAACGGCGAGTCGAACGAATACACGGGCGTGGATTTCCAGATCGGCGACGAAGCGCAACTCAACACACCCGGCGTCGAATGGATCGAATGCCCGATCGAGAAGCTGCCTTTCGAAGACGAAAGCTTCGATACCGTGATTTGCACCCACGTCCTGGAGCACGTTCTCGACCTGCGGCACGCCATCGCGGAACTCAGGCGTGTCTGCAAGCAACGCCTCATCGTCGTGGTTCCGAAGGAACGTGAGTACCGCTTTACCTTCAATCCCCATCTGCATTTCTTTCCGTACCGACACAGTTTTCTCAAGCATGTGATACCGGCTGCCGAAACGGCTGTCTGCGATTACATCGGCCGGGACATCTATTACCGGGAGGACCGTGGACCGACCCGATGACACACCTCGACAAGCTCTGCGGAGCACGTAGTACGACGATGAACCGCAGCCCGATGGGGTGGTGCCCGAAGCCGATCGGGGTCCGCGGGCAAACGCACCTGAATGCTCCCGAAGCGCCGCTGTGCGTAAATTTCGGCAGCGGCATGGCCCTGATTCCGGGCAAAACCGGGCTCCTTCCAACGCTTTACTTAATCAAATTCCCTAACTGTGACAAACCGCACAAAATCCAGTTGAATCGGACACTTGGATCGGTGAGACTGTAGCGTCGACCGCAACTTCTCAGAGTCCCAACCGCGTATGGCAGCCACGGCCTCACAAACCAACCTGGCGGGATTGCCGCGCCGTCTTGTACAGGACGGAATTATTGCGGAAGAGCAACTGAGTGAGGCCTCTGAAACCGCTCGCAAGGAACGAACGCCGCTGGTGGCGTATCTGGTCAGGGAGAACCTCGCCGACGCTCGCGCCGTTGCGGTTGCCGCCGCGCACGAGTTCGGTGTTCCGCTCCTCGACCTGGACGCTCTCGACGACGACTACGACGTCGTGCGCGCCGTCGATAAGAACCTGCTCGAAAAACATCGCGTGCTGCCGCTCGTCAAGCGCGGGCAGCGCCTGTTCCTGGGGATAGCCGACCCGACGAACCTGCAGGCCATCGACGACATCAAGTTCCAGACCAGTCTGAGAATCGATCCGGTCGTCGTCGAGCAGGACAAGCTCGAGGAACGCATCACCAAAGCGCTCGAGGCCGTCGACACCTCGATGTCGGGTCTCGGCGACGATGACGACTTCGACCTCGAAAACCTCGACATCAGCGGTGACGAAGAAGAGCAGGACGACGATGTCCGCGACGACGTCGAAGACGCGCCGGTTGTGCGATTCGTCAACAAGATCCTGCTCGACGCCATCAAACGCGGCGCGTCGGATATCCACTTCGAACCGTACGAGAACGATTTCCAGGTCCGCACGCGGCTCGACGGCGTGCTGTCCGTTGTCGCCCGCCCGCCCTCAGTCCTGACCAACAAAGTCTGCGCGCGAATAAAAGTCATGTCTCGGATGGACATCGCCGAACGCCGCGTGCCGCAGGATGGCCGCATCAAGATGCGTCTGTCCAAGAAACGCGCCATCGATTTTCGCGTCAACACGTGCCCCACGCTGTTCGGCGAAAAAATTGTGCTGCGTATTCTGGACCCGTCCAGCGCGAAGCTCGGGATCGACGCCCTCGGCTACGAGGACCAGCAGAAAGAGCTGTACCTCAAACATCTGAACAAACCGTACGGAATGATACTGGTGACCGGACCCACGGGCTCGGGCAAGACCGTGTCCCTCTATACCGGCCTCAACATTCTCAATACCGAGGATCGCAACATTTCGACGGCCGAGGACCCGGCCGAAATCAACCTGCGCGGCATCAATCAGGTCAACGTCAATCCGAAAGTCGGGTTGACCTTCGCCTCGGCCCTCAAGGCTTTCCTGCGACAGGATCCCGACGTCATCATGGTCGGTGAGATCCGTGACCTGGAGACGGCCGAAATTGCGATCAAAGCGGCCCAGACCGGCCATTTGGTGCTGTCGACGCTGCACACGAACGACGCACCGAAGACGCTGACGCGCATGGTCGACATGGGAGTGAAACCCTACGCGATCGCGACGTCGGTGAGCCTCATCATTGCGCAGCGCCTCGGTCGGCGGCTCTGCGATAACTGCAAGGAAGTCAAGGACATACCTGCGGAGGCACTGCTCAAAGAGGGTTTCACCCAGGGCGAGATCGATTCCGGGCTGACCATTTTCGGACCGAAAGGCTGCAAGAGCTGCAACGCCGGCTACAAAGGCCGTGTTGGCATCTTTCAGGTCATGGAGGTCTCGGAAATCATGGGCCGCATCATCATGGAAGGCGGCAACGCCATGCAGATTGCGGATCAGGCACAGAAAGAAGGCGTCATCGACCTGCGAAGAGCAGGATTGAACAAAGTCAAGGACGGGGTTACCAGCCTTGAAGAGGTCAACAGGGTTACAATCGAGTAGATAAGACCCGCTTTTTTCGGACGCGACGATGGCTGAAACAGCAGTAATGAAGATGCCCTTCCAGTGGGAAGGCACCGATCGAAACGGCAAGAAAGTCAAAGGCAAAAGCATGGCGGCCGACGAAGCTGCCGTGCGCGCGGATCTCCGCCGTCAGGGCGTAGTCCCGTCCCGCATACGCAAAGAGTCCAAAGGTCTGTTCTCGAGCGGCGGCAAGATAACGCCGAGCGATATTGCTTTGTTCTCGCGACAGTTGGCAACGATGCTGGCCGCCGGTATTCCGCTGGTACAGTCGTTCGAGATTGTCGGAACCGGCCACGAGAACGCGGCCATGCAGAAGCTGATCCTGTCGATCAAGAGCGACGTGGAGGGCGGCAGCTCTCTCGCGGAAGCGCTTGCCAAGCAACCGATCTACTTCGACGACCTGTTCATCAACCTGGTCGAGGCCGGTGAGCAGGCGGGTGCTCTCGAGACGCTGCTCGACAAGATCGCCACGTACAAGGAAAAGACCGAGGCGATCAAGAAGAAAATCAAGAAAGCGCTGACCTATCCCGCCGCTGTGCTGGTTGTCGCGTTTGTCGTCATGACGATCCTGTTGATCTTTGTAATTCCGGCTTTTGAAGACCTGTTCCAGGGCTTCGGCGCCGATCTGCCGGCATTTACGCGACTGGTCATCGACATGTCCATCTTCGTACGCGAACAGGGCCTCCTGCTCGCCGTCATCATTGGCGGCGGCATTGGCGGCTTCCTGTACTTCAAGAAGCGTTCCCGCCCAATGCAGCATTTCCTCGATCGCGTTACGCTCAAGGTACCGGTGATTGGACCGATCATGGAAAAAGCCTCGATTGCGCGCTATGCGAGAACGTTGTCCACAATGTTCGCGGCGGGCGTGCCGCTGGTGGAAGCGCTCGATTCCGTAGCCGGCGCAACGGGCAACATCGTCTACGAGGAAGGCGTCAAGGCCATGCGCGACGAGGTGGCAACCGGCCAACGTCTGCAGCAGTCCATGGAAAACACCGATCTGTTCCCGAACATGGTCATTCAGATGATTGCGGTCGGCGAGGAATCGGGTTCTTTGGACGAAATGTCCGCAAAGGTCGCCGACTTCTATGAAGAAGACGTCGACAACGCGGTCGATAACCTGTCTTCACTGCTGGAACCGATCATCATGGCCATCCTCGGCGTCATGGTCGGCGGACTGGTTATCGCAATGTACCTGCCGATCTTCAAGCTCGGCCAGGTCGTCTAGACCGGCAAAGCCCGCAGATTGCAAAACAGCGGCGTTCGGAGGACACTCCGGACGCCGTTCGTTTTTTATTGCCGGAAGCATTGGAGCCGCAATCATGCTCGAACTGTTTGCCGATTCGCCACTGGTTTTTACGGGTGTGATCTTCGCCTTCACGCTGTTGATCGGCAGCTTCCTCAACGTCGTCATTTACCGCCTGCCGATCATGATGGAGCGCGAATGGCGCGAACAGTGTCGCATGCTGGCTGCCGAGCCGATAACCGACGTGCCCGAGGAAGACTTCGATCTCGTCAGACCGCGATCACGCTGCCCCGCTTGCGGTCACCAGATTACAGCCGTGCAGAACATTCCGATTATCAGTTATCTGACCCTGGGCGGCCGCTGTGCGGCCTGCGGGACTCCCATTCCCGCGCGCTATCCGCTGGTCGAGTTCGTAACGGCGCTGCTGGCGGGATTTGTGGCGTGGCATTTTGGCTTCGGAGTCGAGGCCATTATGGGTGTTGTTCTAACACTCATGCTGATTCCCATTACGATGATCGATTTCGACAAGCAGCTCATTCCCGATTCGATCGTGTTGCCGCTGCTCTGGATTGGGCTCATCATGAGTTTGTTTCATCCGCTCGACGCGGCGTCGACGCTGTTTATTCCGGCTCATGACGCGATCATCGGCGCCGTTGCGGGATACCTGAGCTTCTGGACCGTCTATCAGCTCTTCAAGCTACTGACCGGCAAAGAAGGCATGGGGTACGGCGACTTCAAGCTGCTCGCGGCGTTGGGCGCGTGGCTGGGTTGGCAGGCGCTGCCGACGATCATCATCATGTCCGCGTTTGTCGGCGCGGTCGTCGGCATCCTGCTCATCGTTTTCAGGGGGCGCGATCACAAAGTGCCAATGCCGTTCGGGCCGTTTCTTGCCGCCGCGGGCTGGATCACGATGCTCTACGGCGAAGAAATCCGCGCCGCTTACGTAGCCCTGATGTTCTGAATGGAGCTGTCGTCGAAATCGGAGGGCCCGTCTTTTTACGTCGGGCTGACAGGCGGCATCGCCAGCGGCAAGAGCACGGTAGCGGACACACTGGGTGAACTGGGCGCTGACATCATCGACACCGACGTGATCGCGCGCACGGCTGTGGAACCGGGACAACCGGCGCTTGAAGAGATACGCCGACAATTTGGCGACACCTTTATCGCAAGTGACGGCACGCTTGACCGACGCGCTTTGCGTAAGCTGATCTTCGCGGATGACGAGCAGCGAAAAAAACTCGAAGGCATATTGCACCCGCGCATTCGCGAGATGGCGCTCGAGCAGGCCGCTGCGGCGACGGGGCCGTATCAGGTTCTTGTTGTCCCGCTACTGACGGGTTCGCCGCTCGCATCGGCACTGGATCGCATCCTGGTCGTCGATTGCAGCGAGGAAACCCAGCTGGAGCGCCTGCTGTTGCGCGATTCGGAATCCGAGCAGCAGGCACGCAGCATCATTGCGTCACAGGCCAGCCGCGACGAACGACTCGCCATCGCGGATGACGTCATCCATAACGACGGCACGCTCGAGGAACTCGAGGCTGCAACTGTCGCCATGCACCGACAGTATCTCGATCTGGCTGCAGCGGCCCGCTCGGAACGGGGCTGACTCGCGATTTGCCCCACTCAATCTGCCCGCAGCGGCCCGGGTGACTTGCGACTACGCATGATTTGCCCCGCTCAATTTGGCCGCAACGGCCCGGGTGACTTGCGGCCAACGCACGATTTGCCCTCCCCGCGGGCAAGGCGCAGAATAGCGCGATGGCGAAACCTGCCGGCAATATCGTCGCCGGGACCGTCCCCGGCGAGACCTACTACGAGCAGCCTCTCATCGAGCGGATGCGTACGTTTCTGCGCCTCGAATTCCTGTACCAGCAATTGCTGTACAACGGCGAAAGCGAAAGCGACTGGGCGAGCCGCGCCACCATTGCCACCCTGCTCGATATCATGGCCATCCTGTCGCGTGGTGATGTCCGCAGCGACGTGCACAAGGAACTGGATCACCAGCTTGCGGTGCTCGAACGCTTCATGAGCCTGCCCGACGTGGATCGCAGTCGACTCGAGTCATTGATTCGTAACCTCAACGACAGCCGCAGCGCGTTGCTGAGCGCCGGCACGCAGTACTTGCAGCCTCTGAAGGAAAGTGAATTCCTGAGCGCGGTTAAACACCGCAGCGCCATTCCTGGCGGCACCTGCGAATTCGATTTGCCCGTCTACAGTCACTGGCTTAGACAGTCCTGGCAACGCCGCCAGGAAGATCTGGACTTGTGGGTCAGCAGCATTCGACCGCTGTGTGATGCCGTACTGGAGCTCCTGTGGCTAATACGGGAATCCGCTCAACCGCTCGACAAGCTCGCAGCCAGCGGCATGTACCAGCACAACGTCAGGAAAGGCGAACACTGTCGATTGCTGCGCATCGGCATTGCGAGCAACAGCAAGCTGTTCCCGGAGATCAGCGGCAGCCAGCATCGCTTCACCGTGCGCTTCCTCGAATGGACCAGCGTCGAGGCGCGCGCGGTGCAAACCACGGAAGACGTTTCATTCAAACTCAGCATCTGCTGAGCACCTGCCGACAAACAG
Organism: Woeseiaceae bacterium; assembly: GCA_028289545.1. Taxonomy (GTDB): domain Bacteria; phylum Pseudomonadota; class Gammaproteobacteria; order Steroidobacterales; family Woeseiaceae; genus UBA1847. Next base: position 31,178 of record JANQPG010000026.1, on the reverse strand, counting down.
TACCCCGGCCGCCTAGCCGGCGCGCAAATCGTCAAGCCGTTCGCGACGCCTGGACTGAAGAGCCTCGATCACGGGCATGTCGGCGGGCAATAACTCCGCGGCCTCCAAATCGTGGATGGCCACCCACTTGAGTGCTTGCCCTTCCAGGCCCTGCGGTTCGTTTTCCCAACGCTCCACGAGGTGAAACTCGATACCGACGTGGCGATCAGGGTAGCGGTGTTCCAGAGAAAGGAAGTGTCGGCTGGCCAGTACTGAAACGCCAATTTCTTCGCTCAGCTCCCGCACCAGCGCTTCTCCGGGGTGTTCGCCGCTATCGATCTTACCGCCGGGGAACTCCCAAAGGCCGTGAAACGGCCCGTCACCGAGGCGTTCCGCGATCAGCACTTCGTCGGCGTCATTCCAGAGAATGCCCGCAACGACATCCAGTCGTCTCAATTCAGGGCGCCTCAATTCAGCCGGCCGTGACACTGCTTGAATTTTTTCCCGGAGCCGCAGGGGCACGGTTCGTTGCGGCCAACCTTTCGGCCGTCGCGCACAAACGGCTGCGCCGAACCCTGGGCGGCCGCGGCGGACGGAGGCGGCGCGGCGCGTTCCGGACCGCCACCGGCGCCGGCAGCAGCGGCAGGCGCCGCCTGGCCCAGCGCGGACGCTTCGGCATGGCGGTATTTGAGCTGCTCAGCCGCCCGGCGCTGGCGCGCAATCTCGGCAAGATCCTCCTCACTCTGTATGCGGATTCGCGACAGAATGCTGATCGTGTCGTGCTTCACCTGCTCCAGCATCGAGCCGAACATCTCGAACGCCTCGCGCTTGTACTCCTGCTTCGGGTTCTTCTGCGCGTAAGACCGCAAACCGATACCCTGACGCAAGTGATCCATTGCCGCCAGGTGCTCTTTCCAGTGATGGTCGAGCTGTCGCAACATGACCTGCTTCTCGACGTTACGAAGCAGATCGGCGCCAACCTCTTCCTGTTTCTTCGCGTAGGCGTCGTTCGCCGCCGAAACGCAGATATCGGCTATGCCGTCCGGCGACAGGGACTTGTCATCGGCGAGCAGCTTCTCCACGTCGACGGTAATTCCGAAGTCCGACTCGAGCGACTTACTCAAGCCCGCCGGATCCCACGTGTCCTCGAGACTCTCGGGCGGGATGTACTGTGCCACTTCCCCCGCAACAACTTCCTCGCGAATGGCGGCGACTGCATCCTCCACTTCATCGGCATCCATGAGGTCGGTGCGCTGATGGTAAACCACCTTGCGTTGGTCGTTCGCCACGTCGTCGTACTCGAGCAGGTTCTTGCGGATATCGAAGTTGTGCGTCTCGACCTTACGCTGCGCTTTTTCGATTTGCCGGGACAGGAGCTTCGATTCGATCGCCTCGCCCTCCCGCATGCCGGCGCGCGACAGCAGTGCCTTGGTGCGCTCGGGATCGCCGAAGATTCGCATGAGCGAGTCTTCCATAGACAGGTAGAAGCGGCTCGACCCCGGGTCGCCCTGGCGGCCCGAGCGGCCGCGCAACTGGTTGTCGATGCGCCGCGACTCGTGGCGTTCGGTGCCAATGATATGCAGCCCGCCGGCGTCGAGCACCTGCTTGTGGCGATCTTCCCATTCCGTGCGCAACGCCTCCTCGTCGGCGCCTTCGGTGGCTGCTTCGACGTCGGCCTCGAGACTGCCTCCCAATACGATGTCGGTGCCGCGGCCAGCCATGTTGGTCGCGATCGTAATGTTTCCGGGTCGGCCCGCGTTCTGCACAATATGCGCCTCGCGCTCGTGCTGCTTCGCGTTGAGGACCTCGTGCTCGATCTTTCGTTGCTTGAGCACGCCGGACAGCAGTTCCGAAGTCTCGATCGACGTGGTGCCGACGAGCACCGGTTGGCCTCGCTCCCGGCAATCCGCGATGTCTTCGATGATGGCTTCGAACTTGTCCTTCTGTGTCAGGTACACGAGATCCGCCGCGTCTTCGCGAATCATGGGACGGTGTGTCGGTATGATGACGACTTCCAGACCGTAGATCGACTGAAACTCGAAGGCCTCGGTATCCGCCGTACCGGTCATGCCCGACAGGTTGTTGTACAGACGAAAGTAATTCTGGAACGTGATCGACGCGACCGTCTGGTTTTCCTGCTTGATCGCCACACGCTCTTTTGCCTCGATCGCCTGGTGCAGACCGTCCGACCAGCGTCTGCCGGGCATCGTGCGCCCGGTGAACTCGTCCACAATGACGATATTGCCGTCCTTGACGACATATTCGACGTCGCGCTTGTAAATGGCATGTGCGCGCATAGCCGCATTCAGGTGATGCAGCAGGCGTATGTTGCCGGCATCGTACAGGCTGTCGCCTTCCTCGAGCAGGCCGGAGCGCGTCATCAGACCTTCGATTTTTTCCTGGCCTTCTTCGGTCAAATGCGCCTGCTTGGCCTTCTCGTCGATCGTGAAATCACCACGGGGAACGATCCGGCAGCTCGGAATCGTCTCCTCGTTGTCGGCGAGCACCAGATCGGCCTGCCGGTTCTCGGCCAGATCGACGGCGTCCTCCAGGCGCCAGCTGTCGCCTTCGTCGGGCTCGAGCGTTTTGCCGGACTCGTCGAGCACAACAACGCGCTTCGCGGCTATATCGTAGTTGCTCGGTTCTTCGGGCTCTTTATGTGCCTTGAGCGACGGAATCAGTTTGTTGATTTCGGCATACAGTTCGGTGCTGGTGTCGGCCGGCCCCGAAATGATTAACGGCGTTCTTGCCTCGTCGATCAGGATGGAATCCACTTCGTCAACGATCGCGAAGTTCAGCTCACGCTGCACTTTGTCGTCGCTCGAGAACGCAAGGTTGTCGCGAAGGTAGTCGAATCCCAGCTCGTTGTTGGTTGCGTAGGTAATATCGGCTGCGTACGCCGCGTGTTTTTCCTCGTGAGTCTGGCCGCTTTTTGCAACGCCAACGCTAAGGCCCAGAAACTCGTAAACGGGGCCCATCCAGTCGGCGTCGCGCTGCGCCAGGTATTCGTTGACGGTCACGACATGCACGCCGTCGCCGCTGATCGCGTTCAGATAGGCAGGCAACGTCGCCATCAGCGTTTTGCCCTCACCCGTGCGCATTTCCGCAATATTGCCTTCGTGCAGCACCATGCCGCCGATCAGCTGCACGTCGAACGGCCGCATCGACAGCGTACGCCAGGCCGCCTCGCGAGCCGCGGCAAACGCTTCCGGCAACAGCTCGTCGAGGCTCTCGCCGTCCTTGTAGCGCCGGCGAAACTCCGCGGTTTTCTCGCGAAAATCCTCATCGGACAGCGCTTTTAGCCCTTCTTCGAGCGCATTGATCTTTTTAACGATTCGGCCGTACTGGCGGACGAGTCGCTGGTTGCGGCTCCCGAACAGGCTGGTTAGGAAATTGGCCACGTAAGACTCCTCAAGACGGGCTGTGGGCGGCACAAAGCCGGGTATTCTAAGGAAGTTTAGAACCTATCTCACCCCTAATTGGCGGCCGCGCCGCCGCTGCCCGGGACAGGTCCTTCGGGCGGCGTTATCCCTATTTATGGACGAATCAACGCAAACCAAGCGCGGAGCGCGCGCAAAAACGACCGGGAGCTTGGATGAAGCCTGGAATGAAGCCCGGATCGCCCTTTTCAGCGGGCGGGGCGCCTATCGGCTGGTTTCGCGGATAAAATTGACGGGATTTACGCGGCGGCCGTTGCGAACCACCTCAAAATGCAGGTTCGGGCCCGTAGCACGTCCTGTGCGCCCCATGAGCGCCACGACCTGCCCTTTCCGCACTTCGTCGCCCACATCGACCTTGTTCTCGGAATTGTGTGCGTAGCGGGTTACGTAGCCGTTGCCGTGATTGAGTTCCACCATGATCCCGTAGCCAAAGCGGTCACCCGACCAGGTGACGACGCCATCGGCGACAGCGACAATTTCGTCGCCCATCTTGCCGGCGAAGTCGATACCCGTGTGGTTGGCTGGCTTGCCCGTAAACGGGTCGGTGCGCTTGCCGAAGTAGGAAGAGATCCACCCGGATTTGACGGGGCGGCCGCGAGGGTAGACGCGCTGTTCCAGGTTCTGGTGCATTAGCACGCCTTCCAGCACGCCGAGCTGCGCTTCGCGATTATCGAGATCGCGGTTCAACGCCTGCATCGCTTCAACCACCTCGGGTACCGCCACGTTGGAACCCGTCATCATCGGCTCCTCCGGACCACCCAGAGCGGGATCGGAGTCGAAGTCGAATTCGCCGTCGTCGATGTCGGCCATGTCGGTCAGTCGCCGGCCGAGCGCGTCGAGACGGATAATCCTTGCGTTCAGTTCGGCGATTCGTATCGCCATGGCGTCGAGGGTGTCTTCCTTCTCGCGGCGAATACCCTCGATTTCGTCCCGCTGATCCGAAATAGCTTCGGCAAACACGGCCAGTTCGTCATTGCTGACGCCGGAACCGTTGTGGGTCGAGTACCAGTGCCCTCCGGCAAAACCGATCAAGCCCAGCGACAGCGCCCCGGCCACGCCAATCAGGGCCAGCGATGCTGCAGACAGATCAAGCTGTCGGGGCTTATTTCGCCCCCTGGAAAAGATCAGGATATTCATCGAGTTAACCCGGGCCGCGCATGTTTCGATTTGTTATTGTCGGGCGCGCGGGATTTGGTCTGGTAGACCCGTTGCCCAACGTGGCAGCCGGTGATGGTACTGGATTTTACGTAAATCTTCACTTTCGGTAGCCCCGCTGCCCTAGACTGAGTCCGAGCTTGCCGCTCTGACACGTCCTTAGACCGGTAGTTTTGCGCCCCTCGCTTTTCAGCGGGGTTGCCTTTATCGATGTGCGCTAATATGCATAAGCTAAATTTTCATTACAAGAAAACAGCTTTCGAACGGTGACCAAGGTCACCCGACGGCCCTCAAAAACGCCAACTCGGTCACAGTTTTTATGTCCGCCAAACACATCGGAGACCTCCTAAAACCCAATGATAACGGGGGCTTAGCCGCAACGCTCAAGCGCACTCAGCGGATTGCGGAGCTGACGTCGGTGCTATCCGCGGCGTTGGGCGGCGACGCGGGCAGCAGCATCGTATCGGCATCGGTCGACGAACGGCACGTGCTGCACGTCAAAACAAGTTCCAGTGCCTGGGCTGCGCGTTTGCGCTTCGACGGGGACAGGCTGCTTGCGGCCGCCAGCGAGGCCGGCTGGTCCGTCTCGAGCCTCAAGGTTCAGGTGGGCCGACGGTAAAGGGCCCGCGATACATCGGGCCGAATCCAGCCCGTCAGGCGTAGGCGGGTGTTGCGTACGAAATCGGCGCCTTGCGATCGTCCTCGAACGTCACCTCTTCCCACGCTGACGCTTCCGCAAGCAGCGCTCGCAGGAGTTTGTTGTTGAGATCATGGCCGGACTTGTAGGCGCGATACTCGCCGATGAGCGAGTGCCCGAGCAGGTACATGTCGCCTATCGCATCGAGGATCTTGTGGATGAGGAATTCGTTGGAGTAGCGCAGCCCGTCCTCGTTCAGGATTCGGTAGTCGTCCAGCACAATCGCGTTATCCATGGAACCGCCGAGCGTCAGGTTGCGCTCGCGCAGTGCCTCGACGTCACGCAGGAAACAGAAGGTCCGCGCACGGCTAACTTCTTTCAGGAACGAAGTCGACGAGAAATCGATGCTGGCGCTGTGCGCAAGCTTGTTGAATACGGGGTGATTGAAATAGATCTCGAAGTTGACCTTGAAACCGTTGAACGGCACGAGCTCGGCCCACTTGTCACCGTCCTCGACGCGCACCGGCCGGTTGATCCGAATGAAACGCTTGGGCGCGTTCTGCTCTTCGATACCGGCTGACTGCAGCAGGAAGACGAACGGACCGGCGCTGCCGTCCATGATCGGTACTTCGGGCGCGGACAGATCGACGTTCAGGTTATCGATGCCGAGACCGGCAAGCGCGGACATCAGATGCTCCACGGTCGCGACTTTGATCCCGTCCTTTACCAGCGTCGTGCCGAGCATGGTCTCGCCCACCAGCAGCGGGTCTGCCGGCATGTCGAAGGGTTCGTCGAGGTCGACCCGCCGGAAGGTAATCCCTGTGTTCTCAGCGGCCGGCCGCAAGGTCATGTAGACCTTCTCGCCGGTGTGCAAACCGACGCCCGTCGCACGAATGGCCGTCTTCAGGGTCCTTTGTCGAAGCATTGCCAATGTACTGTCTGTCCCTAAATCCACGCGCGGTCGTCGACGCGAAGCGCCATTGCTGGGGGCGGGCTCAAAAAATACAAGCGGCGTTTGCTGCGTCGCGCTCGTGACGCCGGCCCGCAAATCCGGCTCGCCGCGGGCGGCGGCCGGTTTTGCCCCTGTGCAAGCTCCTCTCGCTTGCTCGGCAGGAAGGCTATCACAGGGCGCAAAAACTCTTCAAATTTTTCAGTGGCTTAGCGCCACAGAGCCGCCGGCCCGGTAAACCGGGCCGGCGTGCCTGACGGCAGCCGGAGCGAAACGGGTGAGTCGGCGGAAACGCTGTTGCGCCCCGGCTCGCCGTATCGCTCAGTCAGCCTGACGACGAAGGAACGCAGGGATGTCGAGCAACTCTTCCTGCAATCCACCGTCCTGAAGGCCGTCTCCAACCGCACGCTGGCGCTGCACCGTCGGCTTTTCGAGGCCGTGGTAGTTGGGCTCCGCCTGGGCGGCCGGGCGTCGCACGATGCGCATCGGTGCATCCGCCTGCGCCGCGGTCTGACCCAGGCCGGTGGCAACCACGGTGACGCGAATGCGGTCCGTCATATCGGGATCGATGACCGTACCCACGACCACTGTGGCATCGTCGGACGCAAACTCCTTGACGGTGTTGCCCACTTCCTGGAACTCGCCAATCGACAGGTCCATTCCGGCCGTAACGTTGACGAGTATGCCGTTGGCGCCCGCGAGGTTGATGTCCTCGAGCAACGGACTCGACACGGCCGCTTCCGCCGCCTCACGCGCCCGATCTTCCCCGGAAGAGGAGCCCGACCCCATCATCGCCATGCCCATTTCCGCCATCACCGTGCGGACGTCGGCGAAGTCGACGTTGATCAACCCGGGCCGCGTGATCAGTTCGGCAATACCCTGCACCGCGCCCTGCAGCACCTGGTTCGCGGAACGGAAGGCGTCCAGAAGCGTCGTCTCACCGCCCAGTACCGTCAGTAGCTTTTCGTTGGGAATCGTGATCAGCGAATCGACGTATTTGCCGAGCTCGGAGATGCCGTGATCGGCAATCATCATGCGTTTGCCACCCTCCATCGCAAACGGCTTGGTCACGACGGCAACCGTCAGGATGCCGAGTTCCTTCGCCACCTGCGCGACGACCGGCGTTGCGCCCGTGCCGGTGCCGCCGCCCATGCCTGCTGTAATGAACAGCATGTCGGCGCCTTCGATCGCCTCGTGAATGCGGTCACGATCCTCCATCGCCGCCTGCCGGCCCACGTCGGGGTTGGCTCCCGCACCCAGCCCCTTGGTGATGTTGCAACCGATCTGCAGCGACTTGCGGATGCTCGAGCCCTTGAGCGCCTGCGCGTCCGTGTTGGCGCAGATGAACTCCACACCGTCGATCCCGGAGTCGACCATGTGCGACACGGCATTGCCGCCGCCGCCGCCGACCCCGATGACTTTGATCACAGCACTCTGGCTGTGCGCGTCCATTAATTCAAACATGTATAACCTCCGCTTCAATAACCCGGGCACTCACCTGCCCGCTTAAACAAAATCTGAACTACTTGCCTTTGCACTACTGGCCGCGGCGTTTTGCCGCGCGCTAGAACTGCCCTGAAAACCATCCCTTCATCCTTTCCCAGATATCCCCGATGCCGCCGCCAATAGGCGTGGAGTGTCCGTCCCGTCGCGCCATGTGCTCATAGCCGTAGATCAGCAAACCGACGCCGGTGGCGTGGATCGGGTTGCGCACGACCTCTTTGAGTCCCTCGACGTACTGCGGCGCGCCCAGCCTGACAGGCATGTGGAATACCTCCTCGGCCAATTCGACGGCGCCCTCCATTTTTGCGCTGCCGCCGGTAATGACGATCCCTGCCGCAATCAGCTCCTCGAAACCGCTGCGCCGGAGCTCGTCGCGCACCAGGCCAAACAGTTCTTCGTAACGCGGCTCGACAATCTCGGCGAGCGTCTGCCGGGCAAGCCGCCGCGGCGGGCGCTCGCCCACGCTGGGCACCTCGATGGTCTCGTCGGGGTTCGCCAGCTGCGACAACGCGCACGCGTACTTGATCTTGATCTCTTCGGCGTATTGCGTCGGGGTACGCATCGACACGGCGATGTCGTTGGTTACCTGATCGCCCGCAATCGGGATCACTGCCGTATGCTGAATGGCGCCACCCAGGAATACGGCGATATCCGTCGTTCCGCCGCCAATGTCGACGATGCAGGAACCGAGTTCTTTTTCGTCGTCCGTCAGCACCGAGTAGCTCGACGCCAGCTGCTCCAACACGATGTCGTCGACCTCGAGGCCACAGCGCTGCACGCACTTGACGATGTTCTGAGCGGCACTTTCGGCCCCGGTCACCATGTGCACCTTGGCTTCGAGCCGCACACCGGACATTCCGACGGGTTCGCGTATGCCCTCCTGGCTGTCGATCAGAAACTCCTGCGGCAGGATGTGCAGGATCTTCTGGTCCGCGGGTATGGCCACGGCGCGAGCCGCGTCGATCACTCGATCGACGTCGCCGGCGGAGACTTCTTTGTCACGAATCGCGACGATGCCGTGCGAGTTGAGGCTGCGGACGTGGCTACCCGCAATACCGGTGTAGACCGAGTGGATATCGCAGCCGGCCATGAGTTCAGCCTCTTCCACGGCCCGCTGTATCGAGTGCACCGTCGACTCGATATTGACGACCACACCTTTCTTCAAGCCCCGCGACGGGTGCGAGCCGATACCCACGACCTCGACGTTGCCGTCTTCCGTCAGTTCGCCGACGATCGCAACGACCTTCGAGGTCCCGATATCGAGACCGACAATAAGACTCTTGTCTGCTTTCTTCGACATTCAGTCCGCACCTCGATGTGCCAGCATTGCCGGATCGCTGCCCGGAGTCTCACCGTCTTCCGGCAGGCGATCCGCGTTCCAGCCAATCGTAAAACCGTTGCTGTAACGCAGGTCGACGTATTCGATTTGCTTCGCGTTGGCCGTCACGATGTTGGCGACAACGTCGAAGAACAGACTCGTGCGCTCGTCGACGTCGCGCCGTCCCAGGCGAACATCCACGCCGTTGCTCAACGTTATTGCCCAGGCGCCGCGGCTGTCCAGATCCACGCGCTTCACGTCGAGGCCGAGCGGAATGAGCCGCTGACGGATCTCGAGGTAACGCTCGGCCACTTCGGCCGCGCGGTCTTCCGGGCCGCTCAGGCGCGGCAGCTCCGCCGGTATGTGCCTTGCGTCGTGGACGAACAGTTCGCCGCGCACGTTCAAGAGGCCGCTGTCGTCCCAGATGGCCGCCGCTACCTGTTCGGTTACGCTGACGGCAATGCGATCCGGCCAGCGCCGCGCAACGGTGGCATCGTCGATCCAGGCCAGCTCCCGGATCTTCTGCCGCATGCGTCCAAGATTCGATCCCAGGAACCCGGCGTCGAGTTCGGCCGAAATGGCCGCTTCGATCTGCATCGCCGACACGCGCTCGAAAGGTCCGCTGATCTCGAGCGAGCGGATCTCGCGATCCAGCGCGTGCAGCGCCAGCTGGTAGCTGGCGACGACCAGCGCCAGCGCAAACACGGGCGTGAGCAGCCGTTTCCAGCGAACTGTCGGTAGCGAAAAGTTCCGCTCCGGTTTGGCCTTGCGCCGCCTGGCCTGCTTACGCGCCATTCGCAACACCTCTCGCCGGGGTCAATGCCAGCGGCTCACGCATGCTGGTCTCGAGTACGCGCCAGCACAGCGATCCAAAATCCATACCGGCTTCGCGCGCGGCCATCGGTACGAGACTGTGGCTCGTCATACCGGGCACGGTGTTCACTTCGAGCACGTGAAGCCCGCCGCTCTGGCCGGCCATGAAATCGACGCGCCCCCAGCCGCTGCAGCCCAGCTCGGTAAACGCGGCAAGAGCCAGTGCACGGCACTCCTCTTCTTCCGCCGCGTCGGCCGCGCCCGGACAGTGATAGGTTGTCCGCTCCGACTCGTACTTGGCTCGGTAGTCGTAAAACTCGCGTGGCGTTTCGATGCGTATGCTCGGCAGCGCCTCACCCTGCAGTATGGCCACGGTTAGCTCACGGCCTTCGATGCAGCGCTCGACCAGCACCTCATCGTCGTATTCGAGCGCAAGCGTTACCGCGGCGCCGAGCTCAGCAGGCTCCGTGAGCTTGCTCATGCCGACGCTGGAACCTTCGTGGCAGGGCTTGACCACCAGCGGATAGCCGATCAGATTCGCCGCCTGCTCGGCCTCGGCTACCGTGCCGACAATTCTGTACTCGGGCGTCGGTATGCCCGCTGCCGTGAACAGGTGCTTCGAACGTCCTTTGTCCATCGCCAGTGCCGAAGCCATGACGCCGCTGCCCGTATAGGGAACGTCGAGGTACTCCAGCAGCCCCTGCAGCTTGCCGTCCTCGCCTCCCGAACCGTGCAGGGCAATCCAGGCGCGATCGATGTCGGCAGCGGCGAGCTCCGCCACGGAACGGTCCGCCGGGTCCCAGCCGACGGCGTCGACGCCTTTGGCGCGCAATGCTTCGAGCACGGCGGCGCCGGTCTCGAGCGATACGGCCCGTTCGCTCGAGTCGCCGCCAAACACCACGGCCACACGCCCAAACGCCGCGGGATCGTTCACGCCGGAACGGGTTTCGCGGCTCCGCCGCCGGTTGGCCATCACCCGCCCGCTCATGTGACGCGCTCCCCAACGATGCGGACTTCGTGCACCAGCTCGACCGCGTGCACCTCGCGAACCGTGCGCTGCACGTGCTCGATCAGGTTTTCGATGTCGGTTGCCGTCGCGTCTTCACGGTTGATGATGAAATTGGCGTGCTTTTGGCTGACCTCTGCACCCCCGAGCATGAAGCCCTTGAGACCGGCCGCCTCGATCAGCCGCGCGGCGTGATCGGCGGGCGGGTTCCGAAACACCGATCCACAGCTCGGCAAGCCGAGCGGCTGCGTCGCTTTGCGCCGCTCCAGCATGGCGTTCATCGTTTCGGCGTCGGAACTACCGGCCGGATCGAAGTGAAGATGCGCTTCGAGGAACCATTCGTTCGCGGGGCCGGTTACGCTGCGGTAGCCGATCTCGTAGTCGGCGGGCAGACGCTCGTGAAGCCTGCCCTCCCGGTCGATCGTCCGCACCGAGGCAACCCGTTCCCAGGTTTCTCCGCCGTGGGCGCCCGCGTTCATTGCCAGCGCGCCGCCAACCGTGCCTGGAATACCGGCAAAAAACTCGGCGGGCCCGAGTCCCCAGCGCACACACTGGCGGGCAAGCTGCGTGCAGGGAAGCCCGGCGCCGGCCGTCACCGCATGGCTGTCGGTGCGTTCGAGATTCCTGAGTATCTTTCCTGCGGAAATGACGACACCACGAATGCCGCCGTCACGCACCAGCAGGTTGCTGCCGACGCCGTGCCAGAAAACCGGCTCCGCGTCGTCAAGTTCGGACAGAAAATGCTGCAGGTCTTCGATGCTCGACGGCACATAGAACCAGTCGGCCGGGCCGCCGGCGCGCCACGACGTGTGCCGGCTCATCGATTCATTGCGGCGCAGTTCGCCGTCGATGCGGATATCGGCTGGTGCGGCCATCATTGCTGCACCTTCAGGCTGGGCTGCTCTGCGAGCCGCGCGGGCAAGGTCTGCGCAAACGCACCGATATCCCCGGCGCCCATCGTTAGCAGCAGATCGCCCTCTCGAAGCAGATCCTTCAAGACCGGCGTGAGCTCGTCGAGCGTTTCCACGAACACGGGTTCGACGGCGCCGCGACTGCGCACGGCCCGTGCAATGGCGCGACCGTCGGCGCCGGCTATCGGCGCCTCACCCGCTGCGTACACGTCGAGCAAAATCAGCACGTCCGCATCCGACAGCACCTGGGCAAAGTCGTCCATGAGATCGCGCGTGCGAGAGTACCGGTGCGGCTGAAACACCAATACGACACGACGCTCGGGCCAGCCGCTCTTCGCCGCGGCAAGGGTTGCCGCAAGTTCGGTCGGGTGGTGACCGTAGTCGTCGACCAGAAGGACGCTCCCTGCGGCCGTGTCGATTTCACCGAGCGACTGAAAGCGGCGGTCGATGCCTTCGAAGCGCTCGAGAGCCTGCACCACGGAGTCGTCGGCAATCGCCAGTTCCTCGGCAACGGCCACTGCGGCCAGTGCGTTCTGCACGTTGTGCCGGCCGGGCAACCGCAGGCTGATCGACAGAGCCGGCTTGTCGCCGCGCGTGACGTCGAACCGCGTTACGCCGGCTTCGAAAACCAGGTTCTCGGCACGCACGTCGGCCGTCTTGTCGAAGCCATAGGTCACAACGGAGCGGCCGACGCGGCCAAGCACTTCACGCACGCCGGGATCGTCGACACACAGCACGGCCAACCCATAGAACGGCAGGTTGTGCAGGAATTCGACAAAGCCGTCGCGCAGGCGATCGACGCTGCCTTCGTACGTACTCATATGGTCCGCGTCGATATTGGTCACGACAGCGAGCATCGGTTTCAGATGCACGAACGAGGCGTCCGATTCGTCGGCCTCCGCGACGAGATAGTCACCTTGCCCGAGCCGCGCGTTGGCGTCCGCGCTCTTCAGGCGGCCGCCAATGACAAACGTCGGATCGAGACCTCCCTCGGCAAGCACGCTGGCAACGAGGCTGGTCGTCGTGGTTTTGCCGTGGGTACCGGCAACGGCAATGGAGTAGCGAAAGCGCATGAGCTCCGCGAGCATTTCCGCCCGCTGGACAACGGGCAACCGCAATTCGCGGGCGGCCAGCACTTCGGGATTGGTTTCATCGACCGCGCTGGAGACGACGACGGCATCAGCGCTCGATACGTGGTCTTTTGCGTGGCCGATGAATACGGTTGCGCCCTGTTCTTCAAGGCGGCGTGTCTGTTTGTTGGCTTTGAGGTCGGATCCCTGCACCGCGTAGCCGAGACTCAGCATGACTTCTGCAATACCGGACATACCGGAACCGCCAATGCCGATGAAGTGCACACAATGAATCCGCCGCATCCGGGTAATCATGCGCGCACCCCCGCTGCCTCAAGGCAATAGCGCGCGATCAGGTCCAGCGCCTCCGGGTTTGCCAGCTCGCGTGCGCGTGCCGCACGATCCGCCAGAACGTCGCGGCTCTCGAGCTGCGCCTCGAGCAACGCGGCGAGGCTTTGCTCGTCGAGATCACGCTCCTGAAGAATGACCGCGGCGCCGCGTTCGCTCGCCAGCTTCGCGTTGGCCGTCTGATGATCGTCCACGGCCGCCGGGTAAGGCACGTATACCGCGGGCAGACCCACGGCGCAGATCTCGGCGACGGTCAGCGCTCCGGCGCGGCAAAGCACAATGTCCGCCCACGCGTAAGCCTCGGCCATGTCCTCGATGTAGGCCACGACATCCGCGTCGACGTCCGCCTCGGCGTAGGCCGCTCTGGCCACAGCCTCGGTTCGCTCTCCACACTGATGACGCACGATCGGCCGGCTTTCGGCGGGCAGCCGGGCCAGCGCCCGAGGCACCTTTTTGTTCAGTGCCAGCGCACCCTGACTGCCGCCGAGCACGAGCAGCCGCAGCGGCCCCTGCCGGTCGCGATAGCGCCCGGCGGGCGGCGGTACCGCCGCAATTTCCGGGCGCACCGGGTTGCCCACGGTTATCGTGTTTCGCGGCGCGGAAAAACTGCCCGGGAAGGCTTGCAGCACAACCCGGGCAAGACGCGCCAGAAGTCGGTTGGTGAGTCCGGCCGCCGCGTTTTGCTCGTGGATAACGAGCGGGCGGCGGGTCAGCCACGCAGCAAGCCCGCCCGGGCCGCTTGCGAAGCCACCCATGCCCAGCACGGCAGCGGGGCGGCGGCGGACGATCACGCTCAGGGATTGCCCGAGCGCCCAGAGGAGTTTCAGCGGCGCGACTACGAGCGCAAGCACGCCCTTTCCGCGCAGACCGGCAACACTGACCCATTCGATCTCGATGCCGTGTTCGGGCACGACCCGGGCTTCGAGTCCGCGCTCGGTGCCAAGCCAGAAGACCGGCTGTTCCGCCGCGCGCAGCGCATTCGCTACCGCCAGGGCCGGATACACGTGCCCCCCGGTGCCGCCGGCCATGATCATTATCGGACGAGGCATGATCGTGTCAGCCGTCATGATCCCCGCCTCCGCTGCTTTTTCTTGCTCCGCTTGCGATTCACGGGCGTGCTGTCGACGGAGAGTTCGTGATGAATCCGGAACAGCAGCGCGAGCGCAATCATCGTGATGATCATGCTGCTGCGGCCGTAGCTGACCAGCGGCAAGGTCAGTCCCTTGGTCGGCAACAGCCCCATGTTCACCCCGAGGTTGATGAACGCCTGGATGCCGAGCCAGCTGCCGATTCCCACGGCAAGGTACGCCTCGAAGTAGCGCTCGGCCGAAACGGCACGCCTGGCGATCGTAAGAATGCGCCACAGCAACGCGAAGAACAGGCCGATCACAATCATTGACCCGAGCAGACCGAACTCCTCTGCCAGCACCGCAAACACAAAATCGGTGTGCGCGTCGGGCAGATAGAACAGCTTCTGCACACTGTTGCCGAGCCCGACCCCGAACCATTCGCCGCGGCCGATGGCAATCAGAGACTGCACAAGCTGAAAGCCGGAGTCGTAGGGATCAGCCCAGGGATCGAGAAAACCCGTCAGGCGCCGCATGCGGTACGGAGACGACACGGCCAGCGCCGCCATTGTGATAACCGCCAGGCCGGAAAACACGAGGAAATCGCGGAACCGCGCTCCCGCCACGAACAGCATGATCAACGCGGTCGCCAGCAGCACAACCGCAGCACCAAAATCCGGCTCCGCGAGCAGTGCGACACAGGCAACCGACAGCAGCAGCATGGGCCGCAAAAAGCCCAGGAACTCCTCACGAACGGACTTGGCGCGGCGGACCAGGTAACCCGCGAGATACACGATGAAACACAGCCTGGCCGGTTCCGAGACCTGCAGGTTCATGACGCCTAAGCGGATCCAGCGCCGGCTGCCGTTAACCTCGTAACCAATACCCGGCACCAGCACGAGAAACAACAGCATGAGACCGGCAAACAACATGAGCGGCCCGAGCGAGCGCCATACGCTCATGGGTATGAACAGGCACACGCCGCCGGCAACCACGCCAATAACGGCCGCGACGACCTGCCGCTCGAGATAGAAGAACGGGTCGCCGCTGCCGCGATCGGATATGGCTATCGAGGCCGACGTCAGTACAACCAGCCCGCCGAGCAGCAAGGTCATGCAGAGGCTCATGAGGACCGCATCGATCTTCAGAGGCTCGCGCAACCTTGCCGGGAACGGCATCGTCATGTTCTTGACGCTCATGCCGGCAGCTCCCGAACCGCGTCGATGAAAGCGTCGCCTCGTGCGCCGTAGTTGGCGTATTGATCGAGGCTCGCGCAGGCCGGCGCAAGCAGCACGGTTTCACCGCTCTCGGCCAGATCGGAAGCTTCGGCAACCGCCGCATCCATGTTGCCGGCACGTCGTACCGGCGCACGGCCGTTGAGCGCGGCCGCAATGGCGTCGGCGTCTTTGCCAATCAACACGGCGGCGGCAAGCTTGTCGCCGATTGCGGTGGCGAACTCGTCGAAATTTCCGCCTTTGCCGTC
This sequence comes from Woeseiaceae bacterium, assembly GCA_028289545.1. Lineage (GTDB taxonomy): Bacteria > Pseudomonadota > Gammaproteobacteria > Steroidobacterales > Woeseiaceae > UBA1847. The sequence continues at coordinate 15,499 of JANQPG010000026.1, read as the reverse complement.
ACCGCCGGCAATCAGCACAACCCGATTCTCGACGGAGCGCACGGCGGCAACGGCGGCCGCCACGTTGGTCGCCTTCGAATCGTTGACGTAGTCGACGCCGTGTCGCCTGGCCACAAACTGCATGCGGTGCGAGAGACCCGGAAACTCGATCAACACTTCCAGCATGGCGTTGTGCCTGATACCCAGAAGCTCGCCGGCTGCCAGCGCGGACAGCGCGTTCGCCTGGTTGTGCAGGCCGTAAAGCGCCATCTCGTCGACCGCAAGCAGCAGGGTTTCTCCGTACGCCAGGTACCGACGGCCCTCGTCGATCCGAATGCCGAAGTGGCCGTCACGGGGCTCGTCCAGCCCAAAGCTCACGACACGAGAGACGTGCCGAACCGCGGCCGCCGCTCGCGGATCGGCGCGGTTGACAACAGCGGCCTCGGCTTCGGCAAATATCCGGTACTTCGAGGCCTCGTAGTCCTCGAAGCTGCCGTGCCAATCCAGATGATCCGGCGAGATGTTCAGCAACACGGACACGCTGGCGGGCAGATGATGCGTACGCTTGAGCTGGAAGCTCGACAACTCGAGTACGTACACGTCGGGTTTGCCCGCCTTCAGCAGATCGAGCGCGGGCTCGCCAAGGTTGCCTCCGGCCAGGACCTTGCGGCCGTCCGCGACGCACATGTAGTACACCAGTGTCGTCACCGTGCTTTTGCCGTTCGTGCCGGTAATTGCGACAAACGGCGCTTCGGCCTCGGCGGCAAACAACTCGATGTCCGAGACGACCTCGATGCCGGCGCCGCGGGCCTCGCGAATCAGCGGATGATGTTCCTCAATGCCGGGAGAGGCGATGACGCGATCGACCCCTTCGGGCAGGCCGGCGCTGCCAAGCAGCAGTTTTGCGTCCGGCCACAAACCGCGAAGCGCGTCCAGGCCCGGAGGCTCCGTGCGGCTATCGAAGAAGATTACGTCCGCTTCGGTGCCTTTGAGGTGGCGCGCGATCGACAGGCCGGTCTTGCCGAGTCCGGCAACCAGGTTCACGGCCGCTGTGGATTGGACCCTGCTCATCGGATCTTGAGGCTCGCGAGCCCGACCAGCACGAGCACGACGGTGATGATCCAGAAGCGGACGATGACCTTCGGCTCCGCCCAACCCTTCAGCTCGAAGTGGTGGTGCAGCGGCGCCATCCGGAACACGCGCTTGCCGGTCAGCTTGTAAGACGCCACCTGGATCATGACCGACAGCGTTTCGATAACAAACACGCCCCCCATGATGGCCAGCACAAGTTCCTGCCTGACGACAACTGCAACGACGCCCAGCGCGGCGCCGAGCGCCAGCGCACCAATGTCGCCCATGAACACCTGAGCCGGATAGGTGTTGAACCAGAGAAAGCCGAGCCCCGCCCCCGCCAGGGTGGCGCAGAACACGAGTATTTCGCCGGTGCCGGCAACGTAGGGAATACCGAGGTAACCGGAAAAGTTGACGTTGCCCGTCACATAGGCGAACACGCCCAGCGCGCCGCCGACGAGTACGGTCGGCATGATTGCAAGGCCATCGAGCCCGTCGGTCAGGTTGACCGCGTTCGAGAAGCCGACAATAAAAAAGTACGTTACGACGATCTGGAATACACCTAGATAGATCGCAAGATCTTTGAAATACGGGATGAGCAGCGAGTTCTGCGTCGCATCCGTCGCCGTAACGTACAAAGCAAGCGCAGCGGCCAGTGCCGCCGCAGACTGCCAGAAGAACTTCTGTTTCGCAGAAATCCCGGCCGGATTCTGCAATACGAGTTTTTTGTAGTCGTCCACATAGCCGATGACGCCGAACGCCAGCGTTACGAGCAGGACTATCCAGACAAAGTGGTTTTCGAGATCGGCCCACAAGAGCGTGCTGATCGCAATGGCCGTCAGTATCAGCGCGCCACCCATGGTGGGCGTACCGGCTTTCGGCAGGTGCGTGACCGGGCCGTTCTCGCGCACGGGCTGGCCCACCTGGTTGACGCTGAGCCGCGCAATCATCCGCGGCCCGATCACAAACGACAGCACCAGCGCGGTGAGGGCACCGAGGATCGCGCGCATCGTCAGGTAGTTGAAGACGTTGAAACCGGACTCGAACTGCGCCAGGTAGTTGGTGAGATACAGCAGCATGTCAGCTCACCCTGGCCGCGGCCGGCGCGTCGGCCGTGAGCGCCGCAACAACCCGCTCCATGGCCATGAACCGCGAGCCCTTGACGAGTACAGCCGTGCCGGCGATCAAGCGTTCGTCGAGAGCCGCCACGAGCGCATCGAGCGTATCGAAGCTCTGGGCTCCGCTACCGAATCCGCTCGCGGCGTGCCGCGACAGCTCACCGAGCGTATACAGCGTGTCGACGCCGGCGGCGCGAATGTCGCGGCCGCAGCGTGCATGGATCTCCGCCTCGTCGGCTCCCAGCTCACCCATGTCGCCGAGCACAAAACAGTGCGGGCCCTCGAGCGATGCAAGGAATGCAGCCGCCGCCACGACGCTCGACGGGTTGGCGTTGTAGCTGTCGTCGAACAGCCGCAGGCCGTTGCGGCCTTCGACGGCCGCCAGCCGGCCGCCGACGGCGTCCACCGAACCAAGTCCGGCGGCGATGTCCTCAACGTCCACACCCAGGCCAAGCGCAACGGCCGCCGCCGCGCAGGCGTTGCGGACGTTGTGCTCGCCGGTCAGTCCGAGCCGGACGTCGACGGTTCCGCCCGGCGTGACGAGTTCGAAGTCGGAACCGTCGGCGGCGAGTTCGATACGGCGCGCCGTGACCTTGGCCGCCGGGTTCAAACCAAAACTCAGCACCTCGATGTCGCTCGCCAGGCCGCACCAGTAGTCGAAATACTGATCGTCCGCGTTGAGCACGGCGACGCGCGGCCGCGGGCTGCCCGAAAGAATTTCCCCCTTGGCGCGCGAGACTCCTTTGATCGAGCCGAAGCCCTCGAGATGCGCGGGACCGGCGTTGGTCAGTGCCACAATGTTGGGCTTGACGAGCGACGTCAGGTACGCGATCTCGCCCGCATGATTTGCGCCCATCTCGATCACGGCAAAACGATGCTCGGGGCGGATTCGGCTGAGCATGAGCGGCACGCCGATGTGATTGTTGAAGTTACCTTCGGTCGCCAAGGTCGAACCCACACGACTCAATATGCCGCTAATGAGTTCCTTGAGCGTCGTTTTGCCGTTGCTGCCGGTCAGACCCACAACCTCGAGTTCGAACGCATCGCGCCACGCGGAACCGAGTCTGCCGAGCGCCTCGTAGGTGTCGGCAACGACAATCTGCGGCAGATCGGTGTCTTTCCTCCGAGTGACCACCGCCGCCGCGGCGCCCAGGCGCGCTGCGGCGTCCAGGTAGTCCGCACCATCGAAGTTGGGACCTTTCAGCGCAACGAACAGGTCGCCCGCAGACAGCGAACGGGTATCGGTGCATACGCCTTCATACGGCAGATCAGCACCCTCGAACGCGCCGCCCATGGCGTCCGCCGCGAACCGGAGCGTCGCGTTCACGATGCGGCCCCGGGCGCGGCGAGACAGCGCGCCGCGACAAGTTGATCCGAAAACGGTCGCCGCTCATCGCCAACATGCTGATAGTTTTCGTGGCCCTTACCGGCAATCAGCACGACGTCGCCGCGACGCGCGCTCCGCACGGCCCAGCCGATGGCGGCGGCGCGGTCCTCGATCACGACGGGAGCGGCCCCGGCGGAAAAACCGCTCTGGATGTCCGCGAGTATGGCCGCGGGCTCTTCGCTTCGCGGGTTGTCACTCGTCAATACCGCGACATCCGCCAGTTGCCCGGCCACCCGACCCATCTCCGGGCGCTTGCCGGGATCGCGGTCGCCGCCGGCTCCGAAGACGACAAACAGGCGGCCGCGCGTATGCGGCTTGAGTGCCGTCAGCACGGCGCCGAGCGCATCCGGCGTGTGTGCAAAGTCGACGTAGACCTCGGGCAGCGCGTTGTGCCCCGCGCCCGGCACGCGCTCGAGGCGTCCCGGCGGCGCGCTGACGGCTGCGGCCGCCTCGCAGACCTCTGTAAAGGAACACCCTTCCGACAGCAGCGCGGCCATCGCCAACAGCACATTGGCAACATTGAAGCGCCCGGGCACATTCAGCACGAAGCGACCCTCGCCCCATGAAGATTCGATCTGCACCTCGTAGCCGCCGCTGATCGCCTCGAGCGTACGTACAAGCACATACCGCGCCGACGCAACCGGGCGTCGCCCCTCGACCGATACCGTGACCGCCGTGTCGCCCGCGCGCTCCGCGATCTCGGCGCCAAAACTGTCGTCGACGTTGACGATCGAGATCTCTGGCGCGTGTTCGAAAAACAGGCGGGCCTTGGCATCGGCATACGCCCGCATGCTGCCGTGATAGTCGAGATGGTCGCGGCTCAGGTTCGTGAACAGCGCACCGCGAAAACGCACACCGTCGACACGATGCTGATCGAGCGCGTGCGACGACACCTCGATGGCGGCGGCGGCGACACCGTCGTCCCGAAACCCCGCGAGGAGGCCCTGCAGCTCGACAACGCCGGGCGTCGTGAGCCCGGGACCGGACTCGAGCGCGCCCAGCCCGCTGCCCAGGGTGCCGACGTATCCGCAGGAGCGGCCGAGCGACTGCGACAGGCTGGCGATGAACCATGCAACGGTGGTCTTGCCGTTGGTGCCCGTAACGCCGTAGACGTCGAGCGCCTCGGAAGGGTTGTGATAGTAGCGATTGGCTACGTCACCGAGCGCTTCGCTGAGCCCGGGCACGGCAAACACCGGCACGGCCACGTCGATGGCGGGCCGCGCATCGCCGACCGGGTCCCAGGCCACCGCAGCAGCGCCGCGGCGAACGGCCTCGGCGGCGAACTGGAGGCCGTGATGGGTTTTGCCCGCCGCCGCGAGGAACAGGAAACCGGGTTCGACGGATCGGCTGTCCGCGGTAATGCCCGTGACGGCAACCGCCGGCACGTCGATACCGGGAAACAGGCGGCTAAGCTCAACACCCGTGTTTGTCGATTCGGCCGGCATGCTCATCGATCACCCGCCATGGCCTGGATCACGCTGCCCGCATCCCTCGCCGGCAGCGCGTCCGGCGGCACGGCCAGAAGACGCAGCGCCTCGGACATGACGTCCGCGAACACCGGCGCGGCGACATCGCTGCCGTAGTACAGCTCGCCGCTCGGCTCGTCGATCATGACGACCGCGGCGAGTTCCGGCTCCGACGCCGGCGCGAGGCCCGCGAAGATCGAGATGTACTTGTCCTCGGAATAACCGCCGGCGCTCGACTTCCACGCCGTGCCGGTTTTGCCCGCAATGCGATAACCCGTCACCGATGCCTTGGTGCCTGTACCGCCCGGGCGCACGACCTCTTCGAGCATACGCCGCACGGCCTGGGCAGTGTCCGCGCTGATCGCCGGTTCCGGGTCGGCGGGCTGTTCCTGCGCCAGCAGAGAAACTGGCGGGATACTGCCGTCGCCGCTCAGCGCCGCGTACGCATGAGCGAGCTGCAGCGGCGTGACTGAAACGCCGTAACCGTAGGCCAGCGTCGCCTGACTGATTGGCCGCCAGTAGCTGAAGTGCGACAGCGAACCGGTCGATTCACCGGGAAACGTCGAGCTCGTGAGCGCGCCGAGCCCGAAGCGCGTCATGGTCTGCCAGAGCTGCTCGGGTTCGAGATCCATCGCCAGTTTGGTGACGCCGACGTTGCTCGAACGGGCCAGTATGGTCGTCAGGCTGACGCGACCCAGGTTGCGGCTGTCTTCGATACGCTTGGCACCGACCTCGACAAACCCGGGCGCCGTATCGATGACGCTGCTTGGACGGAATCGGCCGCTCTCGAGCGCCGCCGCAACGATCAGCGGTTTGATGCTGGAACCCGGCTCGAAGATGTCGGTGACGGCCCGGTTGCGATACCGCTCCGGATACAGCTGCGCGCGATCGTTGGGGTTGTACGCCGGCTGGTTGACCATGGCCAGCACTTCCCCGCTTTCGACATCGAGCACCACAATCGAACCGGACTCGGCGTTGTAGGTCTGCACCGCGGCCTTGAGCGTGCGATACGCGAGGTATTGCACGCGCAGATCGATGCTCGCGACAAGATCCTTGCCGTGCCTCGGCGGCCGGATGCTCGCGACGTTTTCCACCGACCTTCCGTAGCGATCCTTGAGCACGCGCTTTGCGCCCGGCTCGCCCGCCAGCCAGTAGTCGTAAGCCAGCTCGAGACCTTCCTGGCCGTGATCGTCGATATTGGTGAATCCCAGCAGGTGGCCGGTGACTTCGGCGTGCGGATAGTAGCGGCGGTATTCGCGCTGCACGTTCACGCCCGGCACGTCGAGCGCCAGCACGTGTTGCGTGGAAGCGGGCGCAATGCCGCGCTTCACGTAGACGAACTCCTTGTCCATGCTGCGCGTAATCCGCCTTGCCAGCGACTCGGCGTCGAGATCCAGCGCGTCCGCAAGCTCCCTGACGCGCTCGATGGCCGGCGCAATGGTGGCGGGATGCACCCAGATGCTGTCGACCGGCGTGCTGATCGCGAGCGGTTCGCCGTTGCGGTCGGTAATCGTGCCGCGATGTGCATTGATGGACTCGACCCGCAAATGCCGTGTGTCGCCCTCGCGATTCAGGAAGTCCTTATCGAGCACCTGCAGCTGTACGGCGCGCGCCACCAGCGTGGCCGCAACCGTCGTGAACAACACGACGATGATCAGGCTGCGCCGGGCAAAGCGATTTGCCGTCTGCTGCTTGGTTTCGGCGCCGCGTTTCATTGCCGCTCGATGACGTAGACATCGCCCGCTTCCGGGCGCGAAAGCTTAAGCTCGCCCGTGGCCAACGTCTCGATCCGCGCGTGTGTGGCCCAGGTGCTCTGCTCGATCTGCAGCTGACCCCACTCGATATTCAGCTCGTCGCGCTCGTCGCTCAAGCGCTCGAGCTCGACAAACAGCTTGCGTGCCTCGTGCTTGGTGTACACGAGCGCCACGGCGCTGACGACACAAACCAGCGCAAACGCGATCAGCAGTCCGGTGGGTTGCTGTTTATCCAGTGTCTTCATGCTGTCCGCTCCGCGATGCGAAGGCGCGCGCTGCGCGCGCGAACGTTGTCGGCTATTTCTTCGTCGCTCGCCGTCTGTGCGCGGCCGATCAAAGTCAGTCGGGGCCGGTAAGCCTCGGGAATGTCCGGCATGCCGCGATACGGTTCCGGCGATCTCGATGCATCGCGCATGAAGCGTTTGACGATTCGGTCCTCCAGCGAATGGAAACTGATGACGCACAGCCGCCCGCGAGCCCGCAACACGTTGACCGCCGCGGACAGCGCCGCCTCGAGCTGCCCGAGCTCATCGTTGACGGCAATGCGGATCGCCTGGAACGCGCGGGTTGCGGGATGGATTTTTTTGCCGCCGCGGCTCGCGTCTTTCGGCACGGCGCGCGCGACGATCTCGGCAAGCTCGAGAGTCCGGGTAATCGGCGTCGCGTCGCGAGCCGCGCAAATCGCTTTAGCGATTCGCCTCGCGTGCCGCTCTTCGCCGTAGTTTTTGAGAGTTCTGATCAACGTCGTCTCGTCTGCATGAGCCAGCCAGCGACTGGCCGGCTCCCCTCTATCGGGGTCCATACGCATGTCGAGCGGGCCGTCCCGCATGAAGCTGAAACCGCGCTCGGCCTCGTCGAGCTGTGGGGACGAAACGCCGAGATCGAACAGGATGCCGTCGACCTCACGGCTGAGGCCGCGCTTCTCAAGAAGCGCTTCCAGCGCTGCGATTTCTCCCCTGACGAGCTCGAAGCGTTTGTCGCGCCGGAGTTCTTCGGGCGCACCGTCGATGGCGCTCGGATCACGGTCGATCGCAACGAGTCGCCCGTCGCGCCCGAGGCGTTCGAGAATCGCGCGGCTGTGCCCCCCTCGACCAAACGTTCCATCCACATAGTTACCGTCTTCCCTGATGTTTAGCCCTGCTATGACCGGCTCGAGCATCACGGGTATGTGTGCACCGCCGTTCACTGGTTGATCGTCGAGTTGTTTTTCGAGCTAGAAAGCAATGGTTTCGAGGTCGGCCGCCAACTCGCCCTCATCCTCCTCGGCAAGCCATTCTTCCCGCTTTTCGTTCCAGCTCGCTTCGTCCCACAGTTCAAACTTGTTGCCCTGCCCGATCAGCATCGCCTGCTTCTCGAGCCCCGCAAATTCTCTGAGTTCGCGGGAAATGAGAATGCGCCCATTCGCATCCATGTCGACCTCGGTCGCGTAACCGACCATAATCCTCAATATGCGACGCGACGCTTTATTCATGCTGGGCAAACGCACGAGCTTGCGCTCGAGCTCCTCCCAATCCGGCAGCGGGTACACGAGAAGGCAATGGTCCTTGTCGACGGTCACGATGATCTGGCCGTCACAACGGCTCATGAGCCGCTCCCGATACCGGGTCGGCATAGCCAGACGCCCCTTGGCGTCCAGGGTGACTTTGGTGGCCCCGCGAAACACGACTCTCTGGACGGACCGGGTTTCGCTCTTCTGGCGCGAAATCCGGGCTGGCTGCCCCTCTCCTCCCACTTTTTACCACTTTTCAACACTATAGGACCGGTACTTTTTAGCGTCAATAAGGCGCCGTCTTTTACGTTGTTCTACAGGTACTTAAGTGCGCTCGCGTGGCCGCAAAAAGGCAAAATGTGGCAGCCGCTGAGGTATATAAATCAGCGACTTAAAGTGGCTATCTAGAAGTTAAGTAAAATTAGCGTCTGGAAACGGCGACAGGTCCATTTCGGCGGCCCTCTCGGCGTCGAATTGCGCAAGCCTCGGGACATTTGCGCAAGGTAATGAGCAAGAACTGCTCAAGCTGCTGATTCTAAAAGGAAAAGGGAAAACCGGAGCCGGCAATAAGCCGGGTTCTGTCAATGGCGACCATTCATCTGGGACGACCGTCGCCGGCCGCCTCTAGCAACCTACCCGGGAGCCCGCTCGGTACCGGCGGCGGGCGCGAGGCCCTGCTCCCCTATTTGGTCTTGCTCCAGGCGGGGTTTACCGTGCCGCGAACTGTTGCCAGTCGCGCGGTGCGCTCTTACCGCACCTTTTCACCCTTACCGGGCGGACTCACGAGTCTTTCCGGCGGTTTGTTTTCTGTGGCACTTTCCATGGGCTCACGCCCTCCAGGCGTTACCTGGCGCCCTGTCCGAAGGAGCCCGGACTTTCCTCCGGGACGATAGTGATAGCGCCCCGGCGATCGCCTGGCCAACTCCGGTTTTCCCAACCGTACATGGTAAACCATCCGGGGTTGGGTGTGTCGGCGCTCATTCGCGTAGTTCGACGGCTGAGCTTCCCTCGAGGCTGGACGCGAAGTCCTTGCCCATGAGCCTCGACGGCGTCAGGCTGCCCGACGGCGCGTCGTGCTCGAGCAGGTGCTCGATGATCGCCACGGGCGCAAGCTGCGTGACCGTGTAGCCGTTCGCGGTGCGGAGACGCGCGGAAACGCGCTTGCCGGCCGCGTTCGCAACCTCGCCCCAAACCTCGGTGTCGGCTTTCGCGCGCTGGGCTTCGTCCGGGCCTGTGATTCTCGTGTCGACCTTGCGTTTCAGGAAGTTCTGGACGAAACCCAGTTTGAAGAGCGGCCGCACCCACGCGGCGCGCTTCGCATTGGCGATCATTTTCCGACTTGCCGGCACGTACACGACGATGTTGCCGATCCCGGTCGTGTAATACGCCGTCGAGATGTCTCCCCACGAAATGCTCATGGCGGTACGCGGGCCGCTGCCGAAATCGATCTCCCGGGTTTGCACACCCGTGCGCACGAGCCTGCCGTCGCGGCGCGCAAACGTGCCGAGCCCGAGACCCTCCACCATCGTTTTTGCCGTCCCTGGACTGAAACGCCCGGCGCTCGCGAAGCCGAGCTCGAGTTCGGTGGCGTCGGGCAGCGCCTCGACCAGCGTCCTGGCGACACAGTCCGTCGGCACCACGTCGAAACCGACGCCGGGACACACGACGATATTGGCCTCTTTTGCTCGTGCGTCGATCGCGGCGCTGTGTGCGTACTCGAACACGAAAGCCTCGCCGGTGATATCGAAATAGTGCGCGCCGGTGGCCAGGCAGCCCTCGATCATGGGCCTGCTCGTGCTGGAAAACGGTCCCGCGCAATGTACGACGGCGTCGACCCCTCGAAGCCCGTCCCGCACGGCGCTTGCATCGTCGAGCGCAAAGACTCGGTGTTCGACACCGAGCGCCGCCGCGAGCTCTCGGGTTTTGGGCTCGCTGCGACCCGCTACCACCGGGCTCAGGCCCCGTTCCCGCGCGCACTCGGCGATCAGCCTGCCGCTGTACCCGTAGGCCCCGTAGATCATCCATTGGCTTATCGTCATTGTCCGTCCTTTAGCTCCAGCATGCGTCGATACACTTTGTTGCGGGGCCGGCCGAGCACTTTCGCAACGATAGCGGCCGCCTGCTTGCCCGGCAGCGCATCGGCGAGTTCGACAAGCCATTTGTCCTCTTCGCCCGCATTCGTGTCCGCGTCATTCGCTTCGGCGCCAGCCACAACGATGACAAACTCCCCTTTGCTTTTGATGTCGCCGGCAGCCGTCGCCGCCGCAAGTTCTCCGAGGCTCGCTCTCGAGACTTCTTCGTGCAGCTTGGTGAGCTCCCGCGCGAGACAGGCTTCGCGGTCCGGGCCGAACACGTCCGCCAGATCAGCCAGCGTATCGGCAACGCGGTGCACCGATTCGAAGAAAACCAGCGATCGCGACTCGCCCCGCAGGCTCTCGAGCGCTGCTCGACGGGCTACCGCCTTGGCGGGCAGGAAACCCTCGAAGCAAAACCGGTCCGTCGGGATGCCGGCTACCGACAACGCCGCCGTGACCGCCGACGGTCCGGGCACGGGGACCACCCGAATGCCGGCATCCTGCGCCGCCCGCACAAGCCGGTAACCGGGATCGCTGACGAGCGGAGTGCCCGCGTCGCTGACCAGCGCGACGCGCTCTCCCTGGCCCAGCCGCTCGACCAGCGTCGCGGCGGCATCTTTTTCGTTGAAATCGTGCAGCGCCGTTTGTGGGGTTCTTGCACCAATATGCGTTAGCAATCGGCCGGTGTGGCGGGTATCCTCCGCAGCAACACAATCCACATCGGCCAGGATGCGGCGCGCACGTGGCGTCAGATCCTCGAGGTTGCCGATGGGTGTAGCAAGGACGTACAGAACACCGGACATTGCTAGCGGTGCTTCTGTCTGCTGAACCCTCGGTTTTCGAACCACGGGTTTTCGAACAACAAGTTGTGCCTGGATCGCATTTCATGAACTTCCGACTGCCGCTCTCTCGCCATCCTGCCCGCGTTTCAAACCTGACTGCAAGAATCGCGGCCGCTCTGTGGATCATGCTGTTGGCGGCCGGCTGCGCAACGCCCGGCGGCGGCGGACTCGTGGTGCAGAGCGGCGAGACGCGCGCCCAGAATCTCGCCAGCGCCGGCAACGCGGAGGCCGCCGCCGCGGCATACATCGGTCTGGCCGCCGAGGCGGTAGGCACCGAGCGCGACCGTTTGTCACTGCTGGCGGTCGAGCAGTGGTTGATCGCCGGAGACTACGGCCGCGCCAACTCGGCGTACGCCGGCATCGCGCAGCCCCCGCCGGCGGAAAACGCCGCGCTGGAGCGTTCCGTGCGCGCCCGCTTCCTGCTTCTCGACGAGCAGCCCGAACAGGCGCTCGCGTTGCTCGAAACACTCGGCGCCCAACCCCTGCCGACGAGCCGGCGGCTGGCGGTACAGGCGCTGCGCGCGGAAGCCTACATTGCCAACGGCGAGGCCGCCCGCGGCGTGGAGATCATGCGACAGCGCGAAGCGTGGCTGCAAAACGACGACGACATTCGGCGCAATCGCGAGCTGCTGTGGCAATCGCTGTCCTTGAGTCCCGCCGAGGTTCTGCGCAATTCCGCGGGCGGTGTGCTGGACCCGGAAACCCGCGGCTGGCTGTCCCTGGCGGCGCTCGCGTCCGCGACCGGTCAGCAGGGTGTGGGCTGGAGCAACGGCGCCTACCGATGGCGCGAGCGTAACCCGGAACATCCGGCGGTTTCGCTGCTCTCCGGACTACCGGAGACCGGTGAGACGCTGCTCGCGTACCCGCGTCAGATCGGCTTGCTGCTGCCGCTGTCGGGCAGGGACGCGCTGATCGGCAGCGCCATTCAAAACGGCTTTTTCGGTGCTTATTACGCCAACGCGGGCGGGCTCGACGATCGTCAGGGGGTTCGCGTCTACGACATTAACGCCGAGGGTGGCGCCGCGGCAGCGTATGACAGCGCCGTGATGGACGGAGCCGAGTTTGTCGTCGGTCCGGTGCGCCGCAGCGACGTCACCGAACTCGCCAACAACAGCCTTGTCCCGGTGCCGGTCCTGACGCTGAACTATCTGAGCGACCAGACCGTGGCTCCGCCCGGCCTGTTTCAGTTTGCGCTGGCGCCTGAAGACGAAGCCGTGTCAGCCGCGGAGCGCGCTATCGCCGACGGCTACACCCGGGCTGTTGCGCTCGTGCCCAACAGCCCTTGGGGTCGGCGTTTGCTGACCAGCTTCACGGCGCAGTTTGAAGCACTCGGCGGACAGCTGCTGGACACCCGAACGTACGCATCGGGCAACCCCGATTTCTCTGGAGCCATCGAGGATCTCATGGCGCTTTCGGGCAGTGTCCGCCGCTATCAGCGGTTGAGAGCCAACATTGGCGGGCCGCTGCAGTTCGATCCCAGGCGACGTCAGGACGTGCAGTTCGTGTTTCTCGCGGCGGATGCGGCAACCGGAAGGCTCATCAAGTCTCAGCTCAAGTTCCACTACTCGGGGGAACTCCCCGTGTATTCGACCTCACTGATCTACGCTATGGACGGGCGGTCGGACAGCGATCTCAATGGAGTCCGGTTCGCCGACGCTCCCTGGCTCATCGCGCCACAACACTGGATTGCCCACCTGCCCGATTCGTTTGCCGAATACTTTCCCCAGGAAAAGCGATTCGCGCGACTGCACGCCATGGGGTTCGACGCCTATCAGCTCATCGGCAACCTGTTTTCACAACGGAGCGTGGAAAACAACGTCCTGGAAGGCGCCAGTGGAGAGCTCTATGTCGACGTAGACGGTCGGGTGCACCGGCGCCTGGCTTGGGCGGAGTTCAGGGACGGCAAGCCGGTTGCGCTGCCCGCGCCGAACACCGAACCGGACGTTGACGAGCTCGAGGACAGCGTTATCGATACTGGAGAGATGCGCGAATGGAATCGCCGGAATCCGGAACCCGAGCGGGAAAGCCCGCGACGTCCGCGAGATCGCGGAAGCGATTAGGTCAGCACGCCGAAGGGCTGGCACTGGAGTGGCTGCTCCAGCACGGGCTCGAACTCATTGCGCGAAACTTCCGGTGTCGGTACGGCGAGATCGACCTGGTCATGCGTGAAGGCAACTGCCTTGTCTTCGTCGAAGTCAGAAGCCGCAGCCAACGGACTCCGGTTCCGGCTGCGCAAACGGTGGACGACCGTAAGCAGCTACGGTTGAGCCGAACCGCGCTGGTGTTTCTCGCCACGCACCCAGAGCACGGCCAGTTTGGTTCTCGCTTCGACGTACTCGGTATCGACCGGACCTGCGGGCGTGCGTTTGCGGTCAGCTGGTTACGCGATGCGTTTCGACCTTCCGATTGAAAATCAGGGTTTGAGTGTCACGATGGATTGCACGCTTCGCCGGGCGCCCTCTCCGTGCAAGCTGCTACACTACGCCGGTCTCGACAACGTGCCATTGGAATCCGGATGAATTCGTTAGAACGTGTCCGCGGACACTTTGAAGACAGCATTGCCGTCAAGAAAACCGCCATGGACAACATTGCGGAAAGTATCGCCTCCGCCGGCCAGCTCATGAGTGAAGCGCTGTTGTCGGACGGTAAAATTTTGAGCTGCGGCAACGGCGGCTCTGCAGCCGACTCGCAGCACTTTTCATCGGAGCTGCTCAATCGTTTTGAAATGGAGCGCCCCGGATTGCCCGCGATGGCCCTGACGACGGACAGCTCGACACTCACCTCGATCAGCAACGACTATGCCTACGAGGAAATCTTCTCAAAGCAGGTTCGCGCACTCGGCAGAGCCCCCGACATACTGCTCGGGATTTCCACTTCGGGCAACTCGGAGAACGTCTGTCGCGCAATCGCAGCGGCTCATGAGCGCGACATGCGGGTGGTGACATTAACCGGTCGCGACGGTGGTCGAATGGCCGACTTGTATCGGGAAGGCGACGTGGAAATCAGGGTACCTGCAGATCGCACGGCACGAATACAGGAGGTGCACCTGGTCGTCATTCACTGCCTGTGTGACCTTATCGATACGCGACTGCTCGGCGGCTAGCGGCGCAAGAAGTCGGGAAGAACAGGTCAGCGCGGACTGGCGCGCTACTTCACGAGCTTGAGGTGAGATCTCGACGGACGGGGTTCGGCCGGGAGCGGACGGGCTGCCGCTGTATCTTCGGTGTTTTCATCGCTGTCGTGCGAGAAAATCATGCCCTGCCCGGTTTCCCTTGCGTAAATACCCAGAACAGACGGCATCGGCACGACCACGTCGAACGGAACACCACCGAAACGCGCTCTGAAGCTGATCGCTTCGTTTTGCATCTTGAGATTGTGTGCTGCGGATTCGCTGATGTTCAGGATGATCTTGCCGTCCTTCACATGCTGCGGAGGGACGTCGACGCCATCCAACGTCGCGTCGACGACGATGTGCGGGGTGTTGCCGTTGTCACCCATCCACTCGTGCATGGCACGAATCAGATAAGGACGCTTGGATCGGGTTGTATTGGTCAAGGATTGCTGGTGGTTGGTAAGACCGCCCCTCTTGTTTAAAGAGAGCTTATCATCGTTTGCACCGCTACGGCCAAACATGACATAAGCTCTCTTGCCCCTCGCTCTCGACACGCCGTTTGCGGCGTGTGTAACCCTTTAGATACGCATCTCGTGCTCGAGTTCGGTCAGGCTCTGCTGGAATGAGCGGCGCTCGAACACCCGGTTCATGTACTCTTCTATGGGCTCCGCCTGACTGCCCAGCTCGATGCCGTACAGCGGCAGACGCCACAAGATGGGTGCAATACTGCAGTCCACGAGCGAAAACTCTTCGCTCAGGAAATAGGGTCTTGCGCCGAACAACTCGGCACTCTGCAGAATGCTTTCACGAAGCATCTTGCGCGACTTGGCGCCCAGCTTGCCGTCCGCGGCATCTGCTTCCTCGGCCAGCGAGTACCAGTCCTTTTCGATGCGAAACAGCGCCAACCGAAACTGCGCACGCGTCACCGGATCAACGGGCATGAGCGGCGGGTGCGGGAAGCGCTCATCGAGGTACTCAATAATGACGCGCGAGTCGTACAGCGTCAGATCCCGGTCCACGAGCGTCGGCACCGTGTGGTACGGGTTGAGATCCATGAGGTCTTCGGGCAACTCCGGCCCTGTGACGTTGGCGATTTCGATGTTGATATTTTTCTCGGCCAACACCAGTCGCGTGCGATGACTGTGAATGTCGGTTGGACGGGAAAACAACGTCATTACTGAGCGTCGATTGGCAATTACTGCCATG
>JANQPG010000099.1 GCA_028289545.1 Woeseiaceae bacterium | reverse complement strand
CGTTCGCTCGCGGGCCCTTCAATGTTGAGGTCGTAAAGGCGCTGGCCGTCGACCATCGCCATGCGCAACTCTTCTTGCTGAGTTGCATTGATTAGCATTCTTTTCATGTTGCCCTGCTTGATAGTGTAGGGGCAGCAAGGGGGCCTGACGGCCGTGTTCGCGAGGGCAGGGGCGCACAGTCGACAGCGGCCGGCCCGGGAGGGCGGCCTGGTTGCCGAGTGCGAACAATCTGAGAACGAGATCGAAGCCGATCAGGTTCAAAACAAAAATCATTGTCGATTTCCCTGCGGTATTTCCGCGAGGCGGCTCACCCTGCCTTGGGGTGCTTGCTGCCATCGAAATCAGGTCGCGCGCGTTGCGGGACCAAAAACTCTATGATTGCGTCACCTTTCGCCTCGAGTCCCGGGGTGGGAGAAGGCTGGAACGCCCGAATGACGACCGCCACAGAGGTTCGGGGGCGTCATGGGCCGGTAATATAGCACAGAGTGGACCACCATCAAGTCATTGATCATGCGACAAAAGTCAGAACAGTCCGCTGGCGGCGCCAACGCCGGCCGCCACGATGAGAGCAGCGTCACACTCCCGGTCCGTAAGGAGCGCATCGACAGCGACACGGCGGGCCAGCGGATCGACAACTACCTCTCGCGAATGCTGCCGGGGGTCCCCCGCGGGCGGATTTACCGGCTTTTGCGACGCGGCGAGGTCCGCGTCAACGGCGGCCGGATTCGCGCCGAATACAAGCTCGCGGCCGGGGACGAGGTACGGATTCCGCCGGTTCGGCAGCGCTCCGAGGCGGCGGCGCCCGACGCCAGCCGAAGCCAGCGCCTGCTCGAGGCCGTCATCTACGAGGACAAGCGCCTGCTCGTGATCAACAAACCGGGCGGGCTGGCCGTGCATGGCGGCAGCGGGATCAGTCATGGCGTCGTCGAACTCCTGCGGCACGCGCGCGGCGATCTGCGCGAGCTGGGTCTCGTGCACCGCCTGGACCGGGAGACCTCGGGTTGCCTCGTGCTCGCCAAGCGCCGCAGCGCGCTGCGCGAACTGCACGCGCGGTTCCGAGACGGTCTCGTCGAAAAAAACTATCTGGCGCTGGCGGCGGGAGACTGGCAGTTCGGCGATCAGCGAATCGACGCGCCGCTCAAGGTCAGAAACCGTAAAGGCGGCGAGCGGCATGTCGTCGTCAGCCCGGACGGCAAGGCCGCGGCAACCCGGGTGCGCCTGTCCCGCACCTACGGCGTGGCGAGCCTCCTGCAGTGCGCTCCTGAAACGGGCAGAACCCATCAGATCCGGGTGCACCTTCAGCATGCCGGCCATCCGATCCTGGGTGACGAGCGCTACGGAGACGGGAACGTCAACGAACAGGCTCGCCGCGCCGGGCTCAAGCGCCTGTTCCTGCATGCGCAGTCGATTGCGTTTCCCGACGATAGCGGCAACGAACTGCACTTCACGGCGCCGCTGGCGGACGATCTCGAGCGGTTTTTGACGCGCGGCGTCCCACACCTCGTCAGGGAGAAGCGCCGGCGCTAGGCCACGTTGCCGTTCCCGCGGTGCGGGAGCAGCGTGCGCTAGGGCAGCAGGTAGCCGAGCTTGAGCAGCCGGTCGGCAACCCAGATCATCGGCAGGCCGACGAGCGCTGTCGGATCGTCGGTGCGCACGGACTCGAACAACACAAACCCGGCACCCTCGATTCGAAAGCTGCCGGCGCAATCGTAAGGCTCGTCGTGGCGCAGATAGGTTTCGGCGAGCCGTCGGTCGAAACGGCGAAAGCGCACGGTCGTGACATCGGTATGTTCGTAACGCGCGCGCTCCTGCGGATCGAGCACACAAACTGCGGTCAGGAATTTGACGGTCTTGCCCGATGCCGTGAGCAGCTGCTCGACGGCTTTCTGATGGTCCCCGGGTTTGCCGAGAACGCCGTCGTCGATGACCGCAAGCTGGTCGGCGCCGATAATCAGCGAATTGCGTGCGGACGCGGATACCGCCTCGGCCTTGCGGCGTGCGAGCAAGGTTGCGAGCTCGTCCGCCGGCAGACCGTCGGGATTGCTTTCGTCGACGTTCGGCGAGATGGTCTCGTAGTCGTCCAGGAAACGGTCGAGTAGATTGCGGCGGTACGGTGACGAAGACGCAAGACAGATTCGGCCGGCGGAGGGATTTTGCATGTCAGGTACGTGAACAGGTCGGGCAATTCGGCAGTGTACCGGGAAACTGACTGTCTGGCCGATTTTTGACTGAACTGATTTTTCACTAAACTCAAGGGTTTGCAAAGCTTTGACTTCGTTGTCGGAGGTCTCTATTATGCGCGCGCCATGGTGAGGTCGTTCACGGACGCTTACGCGCTCAACGAGCTTGCGGATTCGCAGCAAGTCTTTGATATTTCTTTGAAAATCAAGGATTTCCCGCGATTGACAGAAGCCGTCGAGCGCGAAATGGATGCGCTCGAGCCGGCTGAAAGGCCACCTTCCTGGGTGGATTTGCCGGTCAGTGGCAAAATCGGCTTCGGCTACGCGGACGAGCGGAGCGGGTCGGTTAGCGCAGAACTGGCCGTTTCGGCGGAAGTGCCGGTCGTGTGCCAGCGCTGCCTCGAGTTGTTCGAGTTTGAGCTCGAAACCGCGGCGGCACTGCTGTTTGCTCAGGACGGAGCGGACGGGGACGGCGTGGCGGTCAGGGAAGGCTACGAAAGCTGGGAACTGAACGATGATCGCGTCAGGCCCGCGGAGCTCGTCGATGAGGCATTGGTCATGGCCATGCCGTTTGCGGCGAAGCACCAGGAAGATCGTTGTGGGGCCAGTTTTGCCCCCGACGAGGAAGAGCGCAATACGACTCGGCCGTTTGCCGATCTGAAAGCGCTAATGGCCGGAGCGGACAAGAAACGCGATCCGGCGGAATGAACGGTCTTTGACGAGATCGTTGAATGCAGGACGAATGCGGGACTGGCAGCAGCACCGGCTTCGACAACACGGAATACAGCGACAGCGGCGGTGCCGCTGTCTTTATTTGGAGAAACAACATGGCTGTTCAAAAGAGTCGCAGAACACCGTCGACGCGCGGCATGCGTCGCGCACACGACAAGCTGAAGAAGCCGGCCGTTTCGGTCGACCCCACCAGCGGTGAGACGCACCTTCGGCACCGCGTTACGCCCGACGGGTTTTATCGTGGCGAGCAGGTCATTGCTCAGCCCGAATTCGAAGACGACGACAGCTAGTCCATACCCTGACACCCGCACTGTGCCGGGTGCCATAGAATGGGTAACCGTTCCGTCATAGCTCTGGATGCCATGAGCGGCGACCTGGGTCCCGAGGTGGTAGTGCGTGCGGCGCTGGCGTCGCTCGACAAACATCCGGAACTCGAGTTGCTGCTGGTCGGCAAGCCGGAAGCGCTCGACCCCCTGCTGGCGCCGCACGCCGGCGCGGATGACCGCGTGCGGGTGGTCCCCGCCAGCGAAGTCGTTGCCATGTCGGAAGCGCCGACAGATGCCCTCCGGCGGAAGAAAGACTCGTCCATGCGTGTTGCGATTAACCTCGTGCAGTCGGGCGAGGCGGCCGCGTGCGTCAGCGCCGGCAATACCGGTGCGCTGATGGCGACGTCGAAGTTTGTGCTGAAGATGCTGCCGGGCATCGACCGCCCGGCAATACTCGCGGAGCTGCCGGCCGTCGACGGCTCTTTCTACATGCTCGACCTCGGCGCGAACACCGTTTGCACGGCTGATCACCTTTTTCAGTTCGCGCTTATGGGCTCGATTGTTGCTGCTGACCTCGGCGCATTGAGCAATCCGAAGGTGGCGCTCCTGAACATCGGCGCCGAGGATACGAAAGGCAACGACACCGTCAAAGAAGCAGCGGCAATCCTCGAAGCCAGTTCCCTCAACTACACGGGGTTTATCGAAGGCAACGATCTTTATCGTGGCCGCGCCGACGTCGTCGTGACCGACGGCTTTACCGGCAACGTGGCGTTGAAGTCGATGGAAGGCATGGCGGCGATGACGCGCTTTTACCTGCGCCGCGCGTTTACGCGCAACTGGCTCGCAAAACTGCAAGCATTGCTTGCGTCACCTGTGCTGAAACAACTTGCACGTGATACCGATTCGCGCCAATACAACGGAGCGACACTGGCTGGGCTTAATGGTATCGTAATCAAAAGTCACGGCAGTGCTGACGCGATAGCGTTTCAGCACGCGATCGATACCGCCGTGGTCGAAGTTGAAAACCAGTTGCCGGCGCAGATCGGCAAACTGCTTCGTAAGGAAGCTGCATGAAGTATTCACGCGTGGCGGGAACCGGGCGTTACCTGCCCGAGAAAGTGCTGACCAACTTTGACCTCGAGAAGATGGTCGACACCAGCGACGAGTGGATCAG
>JANQPG010000079.1 GCA_028289545.1 Woeseiaceae bacterium | reverse complement strand
ACGTCCCAGCGGCCCTCGTTTTCCCTTATGCATTTTAAGTCCTCGTTTAATGGCGAGTTCTAGGTCTCGTTGTCTAAACCCAAGGAGCAAACATCTTGTTGTGTTTGTCCCCCTGATCTTTCGATGGCGTGCGTTTCTTATGTGACGCTTGCCAGTTTGTGGGGCGGATTGTAGCAGAAAAGTGACGCATTGGAACCGCTCCGATTACAATCGCAACAATGCTGGCGAAGCGCGCTGAGACGATCTCTAACTACATGAAAAAATAGATATTCTTCGGCAGGCATAGATTTGCTTGAAGAACACGGACGGCTGCCGGGGATGGTTTAGGGCACTTATTCCAAGACGGAATAAGGGAAACTGTGGCTGCTGTACAACAGACGTAAAAAAGCAACAAAGGCAAGCCGCGGCAGCCGGGCACAGACGCTGAACAAGCCGGTGTCCTGCATTCCACCGCCTTTCAATTCAATAACTTACGCTCTGTGGCTGCCGCTACGCTTGTCGTAGATGTTGCAGCCTGCCGTAGCGCCACGGACGATCGACCTACCAGGCAGGCGCTCAAACGAACGCGGCTTTCTTAGCGCTGAAGCGGGCAAACACATAGCCACCCGCCAGCCCCGCGAGCACCTGCAGCAGGAAACCGTCGACGCCACGCGCTCCGCTCAGCGGGTTCAAACCGAGCACCCATTCCAGCACCCACAGCAGAGCGCCGACACCGGCGGCGCCCGCCACGAGATACAGAGCCGTGCGGCCGCGGCCGACCAGGCGAAACAGCGCGCCGGCAATCGCAAAGGCAATCAGCAGGCTCACGGCCAACAGCGGCAGGTAAGAGCCGCTCAGGCCCACGAGGTCACCCAGGGTCGTCGCGAGGCGCAGGCGCATGCCCGTTGCAACGCCCATCGACGCAAGGTCGCTGAGCACAACCTGGGTCATGGCGGCGCTGCCGAGGACAAAGCTGGCCGCAACGGCGGCCAGCCAACTCATTACTCGGCGCTTCATGACGTTCCTCCGCTCGAAGCTCAAGGCTGTGCCGGTATACTGCCTCGGCCCGGCGGTGAAGAACAGCCGGCGTTCGATCAGTCGCCTGCTCCGTTATCGGAGAAGCACCGGAGGTAACCGCCGCATGCCGAATGCTCTTCGCGCATTATCGAAACTCTTGCCGTTAGGTTGGGCGCTCGTCGCGGGCGCGTCACTCGCCGACACCGGCGGCTATCAAATCGAAGAACGTGCGGGGCCATTCGAGCATCCGTGGAGCTTCTGTTTTCTGCCGGACGGCGACCTCTTGTTGACCGAACGCCCGGGCACCCTCCTGCGCATCGCCGCGAACTCTCGATCGGCAACCCGCATCGAGGGTGTGCCCGAAACCTATTTTGCCGGTCAGGGCGGTTTTCTCGATGTCGTGATCGACCCCGGGTTCAGAGACAACGGGCTTGTCTACCTGTCTTATGCCGACGGCGATCGCAAAAACAACCGCACGGCCGTGTTCCGCGGCCGGCTGGATGGCGACACGCTCGTCGACGGCGCGGTCATCCTCAAGGCTGCCGCCGACAAGAGCACGGCACATCATTACGGCGGACGCATGGTGTTTCTCGAAGACGGAACCCTGCTGTTGACGGTCGGCGACGGATTCGACCGGCGCAAGGATGCGCAGAACCTCGACTCACACTTCGGCAAGCTGTTGCGCATGAATCGCGATGGCAGCGCGCCGCAGGACAATCCTTTTGCGGACAGGGGCGGTGCGGCGGCGCTGATCCTGAGCTACGGACATCGCAATCCTCAGGGGCTGGCGGTCGACGCTGAAAGCGGGATGTTGTGGCAGCACGAACACGGGCCGCTCGGTGGCGACGAAGTCAACCTCATTGCGGCCGGGGAAAACTACGGCTGGCCAGCGGCCACCCGCGGTCGCGACTACACCGGCGCTTCGGTATCGCCGTACGTGTCGCTCGACGGTATGCAGGACCCGAAGACAGGCTGGACACCGAGCATTGCGCCCGCGGGCCTGGCGCTCTACCGGGGCGACTTGTTTCCAGCGTGGCGCGGCAGTTTGTTCGTAGCGGCCCTCAAGAGCCGGGACGTTCGCCGGCTAACGGTCGTCGACGACACGGTCACGGCCGAGGAGAGTCTGTTCTCGGATCTTGGTGAACGTATTCGCGACGTCAGGGAAGGCCCCGACGGCGCGCTGTACCTGCTCACAGACGGCGCTGACGGCCGGTTGCTGCGCGTAACTCCGAAGCCCGCCGGAACCACGGACCGGGCTGACTAATTCAGGCTGCTGATCAGGACCCCGAGAATCGCCAGCGGCGCGATCACCCGCAGGAGCCATAGCCAAGCGGCTGCCAGCACGGGGCTGCCGAACGCCAGGTGTTCGCGAATCAGCTCCGGGCGCAGCCGCCAGCCGACGAACAGCGCAATCAGAATACCGCCCAGCGGCATCATGATATTGGCCGTAAAGTAGTCGACCAGATCGAAGAAGGTCTTGCCGTCGAACACCGCAAACGCGCCGAGCGGCGACACGCCGCTCCAGACGTTGAACGACAGTACGGTGCCGATGCCGAGCGCCCATGCGAGAAAACCGAACACCGTGCAGCCCGCGGCCCGCGACAGGTTCCAGCGATCCTCCGCAAACGCAATCACGGGTTCGAGTAACGCAATGATCGAGGTGATCGCGGCGAACGCGAGCAACAGAAAAAACACGGCGCCAAAAACAGCACCGCCCGACATGCCGGCAAACGCCGTCGGTAAGGTGCGGAAGATCAGTCCCGGACCGTCGGCCGGATCGAGGCCGTTGGCGAATACCAGCGGGAAAATCATGAGGCCAGCCAGCACCGCTACCAGGGTGTCCGCGAGCGCAATGATCGTCGCCGAACGGGTCAGCGAGATACGCCGCGGGACGTAAGCGCCGTAGACGAGCATCAGGCCCATCGCAACGCCTATTGAAAAGAACGCCTGGCCAATCGCCACGAGCACCGTGTCGGCGTTGATCTTCGAGAAGTCGGTGCTGAACAGAAACTCGATGCCGGCGCCGAAGTCGCCGGCGACGGCTGCGTAGCCGATCATGACGAGCAGCATCACGAACAACGTCGGCATCAGGATCGATACAGTTCGTTCGATGCCGTTATGCAGACCGCGCGCGACGATGAGCATCGCCACGACAATGAACACGGTGTGCCACAGCGTCATGGACAGCGGGTTTTCCTGCAAAAGATCGAACTGCTGCGCCACCTCGGTCACGGCAACGCCGCCAAATCCGTTGAGCGCCTTCAGAATGTAGGCGAGCGTCCAACCCGCGATGACGCTGTAGTAGCTCGCGATCAGGAAGCCGACGATCAAACCCATCCAGCCGATGATCGACCAGTTTGCCGAGCGCCCCGAATCCTCAGCGACCTGGCGCGCCGCGACGGGCGGACTGTGGTGGCCGAGACGGCCGATCAACAGCTCGCCGATGAGTATCGGTATGGCGATCAGCAGCACGCAGATCAGGTAGACAAGCACAAAAGCACCGCCGCCGCTGACGCCGACGATGTACGGGAACTTCCAGATGTTTCCGAGTCCGACCGCAGCACCTACCGCCGCGAGTATGAAAGTCCATCCGGACGACCACGTCTGTCCGTTGCCTGAAGCTCCTGCCATCCCCCGTGTCCTCTCTTTGTTCTACTTCCGTTGTCGTATTGCCGTGTCGGGTTTTTCGAGTCCGTGTGCCCGCCGGCATGCGGCGCCCGGTCGAAATCGACGGTCGGAATAGTACACTGGCCGCCGATTGACAGTTAATATTAGTAAATTATAATATTCGGATATTAGCCGACACCCACCTTCCTACATCACATGCAGAGCCCAATCATCCAGGCGTTCTTCGATGAGAGCACGCACACGGCGAGTTATGTCGTCGCCGACCCGGAGACCCGTATTGCCGCGGTTATCGACCCGGTACTCGACTACGACGCAGCCGCGGGCCGCACGACCACCTGTTCCGCCGACCGGATCGTTCG
Organism: Woeseiaceae bacterium; assembly: GCA_028289545.1. GTDB lineage: Bacteria > Pseudomonadota > Gammaproteobacteria > Steroidobacterales > Woeseiaceae > UBA1847. The sequence continues at coordinate 4,183 of JANQPG010000079.1, read as the reverse complement.
CTACCTCGGCAGCCATTCCCTGACCCTCGAGTGGATACTCGAAACGCACGTTCACGCGGATCATCTGACGGCGGCGCTGTACCTCAAGAATACGCTCGGCGGCCGCATCGGCATTGGTCGCCACGTCACCGAAGTGCAGGAAACGTTTCGCGAAATCTTCAATACGCCCGGGGTACCGGCGGACGGCCGCCAGTTCGACAGGCTGTTCGACGACGACGACGAACTGACCATCGGCAAGCTGCCCGTGCGTGTCTGGCATACGCCCGGACATACACCCGCCTGCGTCAGCTATCTCATTGCGGACGCGGCGTTTGTCGGCGACACGCTGTTCATGCCCGATTTTGGTACCGCGCGCACGGATTTCCCCGGCGGCAGCGCGCGCACCCTGTACGCCTCCATCCGGCGCCTTCTGTCCTTACCGGACGACACGCGGCTGTTTCTCTGCCACGACTACAAGGCGCCCGGCCGCGACGAATTCAGCTGGGAGACAACCGTTGCTGAAGAGCGGGCCGCAAACGTCCACGTGCACGACGGTATCGGCGAAGACAGCTTCGTTGCGTTTCGCGAAGGCCGCGACGCCGAGCTCGGTATGCCCGCGCTGCTGCTGCCGTCGCTACAGGTCAACATGCGCGCCGGGGAACTGCCGGACGCGGAAGACGATGGCGTGTCCTATTTCAAGATACCGGTAAACCGGCTTTGACCGGTGCGGACCGAACGGAATGAGAGGAACCCACTCATGAACCTGCGCAAGCTCTCCGACAACTACTCGATTGCCGAACAGATCCGCGAGCAGGACCTGGCCGGCCTCGCCGAGTCCGGCTATTCGGACGTCGTTTGTCACCGACCCGACGACGAGGATCCCGGGCAGCCTGCGTTTGCGCAACTTAGCGAGGCCGGATCGAAGTACCAGCTGCGGTTTCACCACATACCCCTGACGAGCGGCGTCGACAGGGGCGACGTCGTGCGTATGGCCGACGTCCTGAGCGGCGCGAGCGGGAGAGTACTGGGCTATTGTCGAACCGGGATGCGTTCGGAGTTGTTGTGGAAACACGTGAAGGACTCTTCGTGAGACGGCGCAACGTAGTGCAGGAGTTCAGCCGCACTGCCGTCTCCCTGACCGCAATCCTGTGCGCAGCGTTGCTGGCGTCGGCGGCCGGCGCGGAGACAAATGACGCTGACGACACGATGGCCGCCGGTGCCGCCGCGCTAAAACCGTACAAAAAGGCGCTCATGGCCGCGCTCAAGGACGGCCTGACCGGCGGCACGACAAACGCCATCCAGGTTTGCAGCACGGAGGCCCCCGAACTGGCCGAGCGCCACTCGACGCCGACGACGCGCCTGGGGCGCAGCAGCCATCGACTGCGTAACCCCAGAAACGCGCCGCCGGCGTGGCTGGAACAGACGCTGGCCCGGTATCTCGAGGATCCGTCCACGCGCGAGCCCGTGTCGCTGGACCTTGGCGGCGGCGCGCGCGGCTACGTGGAGCCGATCGCAACTCAACCTCTGTGCCTGGCCTGTCACGGGCCGGCACCGGACCCGGATCTCGCAGCCGAGATCTCGCGGCTGTATCCCGACGATCGCGCAACCGGCTTCGAGGTGGGTGATCTTCGCGGCGTTTTTTGGGTAGAGTTCGTCCCTCCGGACCGCACGCAATAAGCGCAAGCCGCCGACGGCACCGAGACCGTCCCGGGCGGCGCCTGCAAACAAGCTCAAGGACAAACCGTGAACTGGCAAGACCTCGCGTCAGCCGCGATAACGCTGTTTCTGATTATGGATCCGCTCGGCAACGTGCCAGTGTTCAACTCGGTGCTGGCAAACTGCGACGCCGCGCGACGGACCCGCATCATCGTTCGCGAACTCGTTCTGGCGCTGCTGATACTGCTCGGTTTCCTGTTCGCGGGAAACGCCATCCTGAGCTTCCTGGGACTCACCCAGTCCTCGCTGAGCATTGCCGGCGGCATACTGCTGTTCATCATTTCGCTCAGGATGATTTTTCCGGGCCGAAACAGTCATGGTGACCTGGGTGACGACGAGGAGCCGTTCCTGGTGCCATTGGCGATTCCAATGGTTGCCGGGCCGTCCACCATTGCCATTCTTTTGTTGCTGAGTTCCAGCCAACCGGACCGCATGCTCGAGTGGAGCCTTGCGCTGTTTCTTGCCTGGCTCGTCACGGCCCTGCTGCTCGTGGCTTCTCCGTGGCTGCTGCGTTTTCTCGGCACGAAAGGTTCGCGGGCCCTCGAGCGGCTCATGGGGATGATACTCGTGATCCTCGCAACGCAAATGCTCTTGAACGGCATCCGCGATTTTGTCGTCAGCCTCTGACGGCCGGCAGAAAATTCAAACCGCTGCCCGTTAAACAATAGCGCGCGCCAACCGCTCGCGAATGAGGGTATCCGCTTCCGCCATGATCCGGTCGATCAGTTCCTTGACGCTCGGAATATCGTGGATGAGTCCGGCCACCATGCCGCACGACCATGCGCCGGCGTCCATGTCGCCTTCGGTCATGACTTTGGGATAGACCCCGACGACCTCGTCGAAGATATCCTCGAAACGCAGGCGGTCGCCGAGTTCGCGCTCCTTGGCGATCAGGCGCTCCACCGCTTCGTTGTTCAAAACGCGCTCCGTGTTCCGCAGGCTGCGCATGATCAAACGCGTGTCGAGCTCACCGGCGTCGACAAGCGCCTGCTTGACGTTGGGATGTACCGGCGCTTCGGATGTTGCAATGAAGCGCGTGCCCATGTTGATGCCGTCGGCGCCCAGCGCGAGCGCCGCCACGAGGCTGCGCCCGTCGGCCATGCCGCCGGACGCCACAAAGGGGATCTCCAGCACTTCCGCGGCGCGCGGCAGCAGCACAAAGTTCGGCACGTCGTCTTCGCCCGGATGTCCCGCGCATTCGAAACCGTCGACCGACACGGCGTCACAGCCGATCTTCTGGGCCTTCAGCGCGTGCCGAACCGACGTGCACTTGTGAATGACCTTGATGCCGGCATCCTTGAGCGGCGGGAGTACCTGCTGCGGGTTGTTGCCGGCCGTTTCCACGACGGGAACACCCGCGTCGATGATCGCCTTTATGTAGCCCGGGTAGTCCGGCGACTTCACAGTCGGCAGAAACGTAATGTTGACCCCGAACGGTTTGTCGGTCATCGCCTGACAGCGGCGTATCTCGTTTGCGAGGTCCGCGGGTGTCTTCTGGGTCAGACCGGTGACGATACCCAGACCGCCGGCGTTCGAGACGGCGGCCGCCATTTCGGCAAAGCCGACGTAGTGCATGCCGCCCTGGATGATCGGATGCTCGATGCCGAACAGTTCCGTGATTCTCGTTTGCATGCGCACCCCGACTTTATATGCGCTACGACGGAGTGTAGTACGTCGGCGACGCCGGCCCGACCGGCAGCCCAATGACAAACGTCCACAGGAAGAAGAACAGCGACCACAATGTAATGAACGCCACCGAATACGGCAGCATCATTGCAATGAGCGTCCCGACACCGGCTTTCGGTTGATACCGGGCGACAAACGCCATGATCAGTCCGAAATAGCTCATCATCGGCGTAATGATGTTGGTACTCGAATCACCTATCCGGTAAGCCGCCTGGATGACCTCGGGCGCGTAACCGAGCAGCATGAGCATGGGCACAAAAATCGGCGCCGTCACGGCCCACTGCGCGGACGCCGAGCCGAGCATCAGGTTGATGAACGCACAGACGAGGATGAACAGGAAGAACACGATCGGTCCGGTCAGCCCGATGCCCTGCAGAAAGTTGGCGCCCGCCACGGCCGTAATCGAGCCCAGGTTCGTCCAGCCGAAGAACTTGACGAACTGCGCGGCAAAAAACACGAGCGCAATGTACAGGCCCAGTGTGCTCATGGCGTGCGCCATGGCGTTGATGACGTCGCGGTCGTTGTTGATTGTGCCGACGGTCCGGCCGTAGACGACGCCGACCATCAGGAAGTACACGAAGATGACCGCGACGATGCCCCGCAAAAACGGCGAGCCCGCGACGGCGCCGGTTTCCTGATTCCGCAGTACGGCGCCTTCGGGATAGACGAGCAGCACGAGCACAGCCGCAAAAATCAAGGTTGCCCACAGCGAGTTCCACAGCCCGCGTTTTTCCTTTGCCGACAGCGGGTCCATGCGATGCGAGTCGTCGTCGTCCAGGCCCTCGGGCGTACCTTCGTACTT
>JANQPG010000061.1 GCA_028289545.1 Woeseiaceae bacterium | reverse complement strand
GCTCGCTCAAGTTTTGCCGGGTTGCGGAGGGCAAGGCCGACGTCTATCCGCGGCTCGGCCCCACGTCGGAGTGGGACACCGCCGCTGCGCAGGCCGTGGTCGAGTACGCCGGAGGCTCGGTGCTCGAACTGGATGGCCAGCCGCTTCGGTACAATGCGAAAGACAATATCCTCAATCCGCACTTCGTCGTTTTCGGAGCGGGCGATCGCGACTGGCTGGCGCTCGTAGCCAACGCCGAGTAGCATGGTGACGGGCAGATAGCGCTCGCCGTGCTTTGCCCAGACACCACGGGTATCAGAACCTCTGTATGGCCGACAAGATTGACACAGAATCCTTCAAGCAGATGGAGCGTCTGCGCGAACTGCGTGTCAGTCACCGCGATCTCGACTACCTGATCGACCAGCTACAGCACGACCCCATGGTGGATCAGCTCAGGATTCGGCGCCTGAAAAAGCGCAAACTTGTGCTGAAGGACATGATTGCAACGTTGGAATCCGCGCTGATTCCGGATCTGGACGCGTAGCAACAAGGAGTTACTTCAGCTGCGCGTTTACGCGCCCCGCTACCGCGAAGTGTCCTTTACGGCACCAATGTGCTGCTCGCCGCGTTCCGCCGCCAGGCGCACCTGTTTGGCGCGCTCGGCAAGCCCCGAGCGCCGGTCTTCCCCGGCTTCGCCCACACATCGTGGACAGGACACACCCTCTTTGTAGTCGGGAGATTCGAGATCCTCGCGGCCGAGCGGCCGGCGGCAGGCATGGCATTGCACGTAACCGCCTTCGGCGAGATCGCGATCCACGGCCACCCGCGTGTCGAAAACGAAACACTCGCCGCTCCAGCGGTTGTCTTCCTCCGGCATCGACTCGAGGTAATTCAGCACACCGCCTTCGAGATGAAAAACCCGGTCGAAGCCGAGTTCGATCATTAGCGCGGTGGCCTTCTCGCAACGGATACCGCCCGTGCAGAACATCGCCAGCGGTTTGTCGGTCCCGGATTTGGCCAATTCGCGCGCGTAGTCAGGAAACTCTCGGAAGCTCTCGGTACCGGGATCCCTGGCGCCGGGAAAACTACCGACCTCGATTTCGTAGCGATTGCGCGTGTCGATCACGAGTACGTCGGGATCGTCCAGCAATGTGTTCCAGCGTTCGGGCGATACGTGTTCACCCGTTCCTTTGTGCGGCAGTATGTCCGGCCGCCCGAGGGTGACGATCTCTTTCTTCTGCTTGATCCGCAGGCGGCGAAACGGCGCGGCTTCGGCGTCGCTCCAGCGGGCCTCGATCGCATCGTCGAGCCCGAGGCTTTGTTCGATGAAACTGAACACGGCACGGATTGCGTCTTCGTCACCGGCCAGCGAGCCGTTGATACCCTCGCCGGCAACGAGCACGGTGCCCAGCAAACCGAGCGGCTCACAGCGAAGAAACAACTCGTCGCGAAACGCGGCCGGATCGTCGACATCGACAAACCGGTAGAAAGCGGCGACCTTCATGTACCCTTACCCTCACCTTCGACCACAGTCAGCGAAAGGATACTGTGGCGTATTTCCTCGCCCAGCACGAGTCTGGCATCCGCGCCGATGCTCTCGAGGTTGTCGTTGAATTCGAGCAAACCCTCGGCGTTCTTGCGCACGGCGTTTTGCGCCTGCAGGCGGCGAATAAAGTCATGAAACAGGGTCTTGTTGAAAAAGTCGGGCGAATGCAGACCGTAGATCATGGACAGGCGTTCAGCACTCTGCTGGCACAGCTGCTCCAGCCGGGTTCGCGTCAGCCTGCCTGAACCGTTGCGGATCAGGATGGCGATCGCCAGGTAGAAACGCTGCAGCATCGGCACCATGGCCTGACCCAGCATTAGCAGCTGATACGCCTTGGCCGATCCGGCCGGCGGCCGGGTCAACAGCTTGCCGTTACGGCTGCGTTGCAGGAGCTCGTGCTCGACCAGCGCCTCGATCGCTTCGCTCGTAACGTCGTCGACATGCTCGTACGCCCATTTGAGGCACAACTCCTTCTGCATGAACGGATAGATCAGCCGGATAAGACGGCACAGCTCCGAGTGCTCGAGCTCGCGCCCCTGGATAAAGCAGCAGGCCACCGACGCCGGCACCGAGAGCAGATGCAGGATATTGTTGCGGAAATAGGTCATGCGCACCGCCGTATCCTCGGACATGTGCCAGACGTCGCCGGTTGCATGTGTCGTACGCGCAATGACACCCAGGTTTCGGCCGTGCTCGACGATGTCCTCAGGCGCCATGTCAGGGATAGTCACCAGTTCCGAGTAGCGGAAACGCTTCAGCAGATCGACGCTGAGACTCAGCTGGCGATGCAGTTCTTCGGCGCCGATCTTCTGCTTGGGCGTTGCCAGCAGCACGTAGGCCAGGAGACTGATCGGCGTGACGGCCGCTGCGGAATTGATCTCCTGCATGATGCGATCGCCGAGGCTGTCGATCACGCCGCCCAACCATGCCGGCCGCTCGTCGCTGTCCTTGTCAGTGTGCCGCCAGTCGGAGTGCAGCTCGTCGAGCATGGGCGCAAGCTCGATGGGTTTGGCGAAATTGACGTACACCTTGCCGAAGTTCTCTCGCAGCGCTCGCACCGAACGGATCAAACCGAACACGGATTCCTTCTGTTTCTTCGCGCCGCCGAGTTCGCTAATGAAAGCGTCACCTTCGATCAGGCGCTCGTAGCCGAAGTAGACGGGAACAAACACGATCGGCCGGCGCGGGTCCTTGACGAACGAGTGCACGGTCATGACGAGCATGCCCCCTTTGGGGGTCAACAGGCGGCCGGTGCGGCTGCGGCCGCCTTCGATAAAATACTCCATCGAATGACCGCGCCGTATCACGAGGTGCAAATAGGCGTCGAACACGGCCGCGTACAGACGATTGCCTTTGAAGCTGCGGCGCAGGAAGAACGCTCCGCCACGACGCAGTATGCTGCCGACAATCGGCATATTGAGATTAATGCCGGCCGCAACGTGTGGGACGTGCAGTCCCTCCTCGTAGACGATGTAGCCGAGCAACAGGTAGTCGAAATGACTGCGATGACAGGGCACGTAGACGATTTCGTTGCCTTTGGCGACATCGTGCAGCTCGTCGACGTGATTCAATTCGATGCCGTCGTAAATCTGGTTCCATACCCAGCGGAGCAGCTTTTCGATAATACGAATTGCGGGGTAGGAAATGTCGGCGGCGATCTCCAGTGCGTACTTGCGCGCCTTGCGCTCGGCTTTCTCGCGGCTCTGTCCCGCCGCCTCGGCGTCGATCGCGCGCTGCACCGCCGGCTCGAGCAGCACCTGGTTGACGAGGGTACGCTTGTGGGAGAGGTCCGGGCCCACGGTCGCGGCGCGTCGTTGCCGAAAGTGCACGCGCAGAATGCGCGACACCTTGCGAAACGATACGGACGACTCGACCTCCTCCGCGAGCGCGGAGCGTAACGGCAGGGCCTCGGAATAGCGCAGCAGCGTGTCGCGACCGACCAACAGCGTGGCAAAAAACTTCCGCGTGCGCCCGACGACCTCCCAGTTCTCGGAGAACAGCAGTTTGAAGAAAGAACGGTCTTTGTCCGGCGAACGCCCCCAGTAGATCGCAACGGGGATCAGCAGCAGTTCGGTGTCGGTCGTGCCCGCGTTCTCCACGAGCCGCCGCAGCCTGGGTGAACCGCGCGTGGTCGAGCGGCGAAACAGGAGCCCCTGCATGCGGCGCAGTACAACAACACGCCTCGACTCGCGGTGGCCACCGTAACTGAACGGCTCGCTCGGAGACGGCATGTCCTTTTTCCGGCATATGCGCTCGAGCGCCAGCATGTCCGCGAGACCGCCGGTTTCGAGCACATAAACCACTTCGGCGTTGTTGCCGTCAATCAGATCGAGCGGCACTTCCGGCTGTACGGCCGGCCGGGCCCACAGTGCAAACACCTTGCCGGCAAACCAGTACAGCGGCCGGGTCAGTCTCGCGAGTACGTCCATCGCCCGCAGTCTACAGAAAAGTGCCGGCGCGGCTGCGATCCAGTGTGAGACAGAGTCTAATCACGGCCGTCAGCTTCTTCGAGCGCCTCGTCGATTCGCTCTTTTTGTTCGAGTGCAAGATCTTCGACGGCCTCCGCCTTGTCGAGCGATTCGACGTAAGCCTCTCCGATCACGCCACCCCGGGCATCGGCGTCCCGGGATTCCGCTTCAGCGTCGGTCGTCTCACCCGCATCGCCGCCGCAGGCGGCCAGGAGGACGGCAAGGGCCCCCATCGTCATGATTCGATTCATCTTTCTCCCCCTTTTTTGATGTTGTGTTTTTGGCCTACCCCGTCTGCAGTCCGGGATTTAGTGCCTCAATCGTTTGTATGAACCGGCCGAGCTCCGCATTGATGTCGTCGAGATTGGCCGTAAGCCGATGATCGCCGTCGATGAGGTGAAGGGTAGCGCCACACGATCTCGCAAACCGGATGCTGTTGTCGACCGGCACCACATCGTCGCGCCAGCCGTGCACGATGACGATGGGCATGCTCGGCGGTTCCGGCGTCATCCCCTCGAAACCGGGCATGAAATAGGCGGGCGCCAGCACAAACAGGCCGGCGGCGCCGAGTTCGTCAGCGGCGGCCGTTGCAACGTGCCCGCCCATACTGGAGCCGACCAGTATCAGCCGATCATCGATCCCGCTCGCCTCGCGCTTGAGCTTCTCCACTCGCTCCGCCGGGTCCGCAATACCCTGATAGTCGATGCTCATCACTTCACAGGACAAACCTTTCGCCAATTCGGCCATAGCGCGAATTTTTGTTCCCCAGGGCCCGCTCTCCTGGCCGTGCGAAAAGATCACCGTTGTCATGATCGACACCTCTGACGTTCCGCCGTCTCGTCAATTGCCAGCCGCAAGCTCATTCCTCCTCCCAATCCATCGCGTGCTTCCAGATCAGCTCGTCAAGATCCGGCTGCCAGCGGAAAACCTTCATGTCCACTTTGCCGTTCCTGACCTCAACGTCTTCCCGGGCAAGCCTCCGCGACTGTTCGCGAAACTGATCGGAACCCTTCGCAAACGCGATTTTACCGGAAGCCGTAATGACACGATGCCAGGGCAGATCTTTTGCCTCGGGCAAGGTTCTCAAAACGTAGCCGACCTGCCGAGCGCCGCGCGGAACACCGGCGATCTCGGCAATCTGGCCGTAACTTGCGACACATCCCGGTGGAATGTCCGCTATGGCCGACACAATTCGCCTGGCTCGCTCCTCGCTATTCAAGCTTTCACCCCGCCTTCACGTCACGATCGCCCAGGCGCTCGAGAATTTCGCGTCGCGCATCCTTCAGCACCGATTCGCGGTCGAGACTATCGACAATCGTGCGCACAACCTGTTTCGGGCCACCCTCTCCCCACGACTTGCCTTTCGCAAGATATTCGCCGGCGATCCGCCCGACGAGATAAGTGCTGTAGTAGGCGATGGCGCCCTGTGCTCCTGCCGTCAAAACCGTCGACAAACCCAGCGTGCCGACCTTCAGCGCGCTCGAAACGAAGTGCAGCGCCCATACGGTACCCATCAGCGCCGCCGACTCCGCGACAATTACGCGCACGAGCGACCCCGCCTCCGACTTGCTGAGCGGCAGGTCGTACACCCGCGACAGGTGCACAACCATGCCCACGTCGATGAACGCGGCCGCAAACAGGTCCGCGACGGGCACCGGGTTGAAAGCCACGGCAACACCCTTGCCGATGCAGTAGGTGCGAATCAGTTTTTCACCGAGTTCCTGGCGCGCCGCAAGAATGCGCCTGCCCACCTGGTCGCTCAGATCTGCCGCAAACAGACTTGCGTTCAACGCAGCCAGCGTTTTGCCCTCGGCTTCGAGGATGTCCCAAAGCCTGAGCTTGAGCGCCTCGACATCCGGCGGGAGCGCCTGTTCGCGCTCGGTCTCGGCGCCGTCCGCGGATACCTCGACGTAACGCCGCGGGCGCGGCTCGGCGGCGACAGGCACAATGTTGGCGCGATCGACGAGCCCGTCCACACGACGGGCAATGCTGTCGAGCAGGCGATCGATGTCGGCTTCGCCGTAGAGATCGGTCTTGTTCAATACGACAATGACGGGCCGCCCTTCAGCCAGCAGAGTTTTGAGCGCTGCCAGTTCGGACTCGGTGACGTCCGAGTCCAGCACGAACAGGATCAGGTCGGAGCGATTTGCCACTTCGCGCGCAAGCGCCTCCCGCTGCTCTCCGCCGGCCTCTTCGATGCCGGGCGTGTCGATGAGGAAAACGCCGCCGCCGTCGAACTCCGTCCACGGCGTCATCTCGGATAGTTTGGTCTCGCCGTGCAGCGGACTCGTCGAGAACACGGGCCGGCCGGCCAGCGCGTTGAGCAACGAGGACTTGCCGGTGCTGACCCTGCCGAATACGGACAGGTGCACGTGACCGTGCTCGAGCTTGTCGAGCATCGAGCGAACCGCCTGGTAGTCGTGCGCCAGCGACTCGCGGACACCGTCCGGCAGGCGCGAATCGTCGACGAGTTCGCGCAGCGACTCCTCGGCAAGGCTCAGGTGGCTCTCGCCGCCGTCAGCGGTTGCCGCGTTTTTGCTGCCCCGTCTTCGATTCCAGGGCCATTTTGGCAACGCGCTTAACGCCCGCTTCAATATGCTCACTAATGCCTTCCTCGAACTCCTTCGCCGCCACTGCGGGATCGAGTTCACCGTGTTTCGACAGCGTCAGCACCAGGCTGCGCCCGAGCGCGTCGAAAATGAGCCCGTAGGCGACGGCGTGCACAACGCCACCCGCGACCGTGCCGAGGCCGGGAAACGCCTTCAGGCCATTGCCCGCGACCGCCAGGGTCAGCGGCAGCGTCCTGCCGACGCGGCTCTGGCTCAAATTGAGAAACTCCTCGACGTCCAGATCGCGGGGCGCGGCGCCGTAGAGCTTGCACAACGCCTGTGTCATTGTGGTGCCGATGTAGCCCTGTATCAGGATGTCCGTGCCCGGGCTAACCGCGGCGAGCGCACCGATGACGGCCTTTTTGGTCGAGCCTCGAATGATCTGCTCCGCCCGGGCGACGCGGAATGCCGTCTCCGCCTCGTCGAGCTTGTCGGCGGCCAGTCGAAAAACCGCTCGTTCGCGCTTGCTTTCGAGCCCCTCACCTTCCTCGGCCAGGAGCTGATTGATCGCAACCAGCAACACGCCGAGATCCGCTTCGCGACGACGCGTCGTGTGTCGCTCGCCGCCATCCGCGCTGCGTTCCAGCACGTCGATTTCGCCGCCGGCCGAAGCCGTCACGACACGATCCTCGAGCGCGTTGCCGCCGGCCTCTTCGAGCCGCGTGAGCAACCGTTCGACAAGCGTGGCGCGTTCACTCATGGAATAGCGATCGGCTTTATTGAGCACGAGGATCAGCGGCTTGCCGAGCGCAAGCAGGGTTTTTAGGGCCGCCGTTTCGTCACGGGTCAAATCGCTGTCACAAACGAATAGCACAGCGTGCGCGCGACGCGCTTCATCGAGCGCGGATTCGTCGAGACCCGCTTCGTGTCCGCCCGTACCGGGCACGTCGGTCAGCAGCAGTTCGCTATCATCGGGCGTGCGCCAGGTGTAGTGCTCGACCTCGCCCGTCGATCCCGCGAGCACGTCGACCGAGACTTCCGCGCCCGGCACGAGCGCGCGAATCAGCGAGCTCTTGCCGGTGGACACTTCGCCAAAAAAACACAGGTGGACCCGGCCATCGCCTCGCCTCGCGGCCAGATCCTCGAGTTCCGCCTGCACGACCCGGGTCTCGACGCCGCTGTCGGCAGCCTCACGCAATCGGTCTTCGATACGATCGCGAGTCAGCGGCTCGGAGCGCACCGCTTGCGGACGAATCCGGCGCCGAACGACAAGCCTCCAGATCAGCCAGAGCGCAGCCAGCACCAGCAGCAATAGCGCCGCCAGGTAACCGTACAGCAGAATCGACGGACCCTGCACGAGCCGGTCCCAGACGTTCAGCGCCGACTCGGTGAGAAACAAAACTGCAGCAACCGCAACAACCAGGAACAGCAGTATGCCGGCGGCAATTGCGGTACGAATGAATCTGTCGAGTTTCATTGTGATTCAGGGTGCCGAAAATCCCGTGCAAGGGGAAGCTTGACAGCCCCGCGGCCAGCGCCAATCTCCGTTCGCAGCCGCTCAGGCCGCGGGCGCGCGTAGCTCCGGAGCTTCCACGGGCCCTATGCGGCGCGCGACGGGCGCAAAAGCCGTGTTCGTCACCTGGCAGCCGGCTGCCGACTGATGGAGCCTCAATTCGAGCGGCACGCCCGAGCTTACCGGCGTAAACGACAGCAGGACGTCGATGCCGTGTGACCCGGCCGGCGGGTTGGGATCGACGCGGCAGTGAACGTCGAAGACGTCGTCGTCGAACGCGCCCAGCGCGGCAAGTGCGCACAGCCCGGCATGCACCTGTGCCTGCACGCGTGCCGCAAGATGCCGACCCGGCTGCTCGAATACGGCCCAGCGGGTTGCACGATCGACCATTTTGATCAGCGCAAGACAGAGGCGCCGAACCCTGAGATCCGAGTAGCGTGGCAACGATTCCGTGCCGCGCGCCAGCGTTCGATTGCCGGAGAGCTGCAGGCGGCGAGTCGAATCCAGTCTCAGGCAGTTGAGGCCCGAACGCTCCAGCATTGCGCTGTCTTCGTCGTCGATTTCGACGAGCGGCCGGTAGTGACGATGGAGACTCAGGTTCCGACGATCCGCCGAGGCCCACGGGCCCTCCGACTCGTCGAGCTTGCACAACAACCCGGCCAGCGCGGCACCGGCCGGCACTCCGCTGCCGTCGGCCGGCCGCCTCAAGTCTCTGAGCCGCGGATAGTACGACAGCATGTTCGGGCTTGCGTAACCCGTCTGCCGCAATCCGGCAACGGCGGCGTCGGGATCCTCCCAGTCCAGCGGCGGGTCGACAATCAGCATTGCGCCGCGTTTGCGGCAATAGAGCTCGGCCGCGAGCAGGGCCGCAGGGCCCGCCTCGACTCCCGCGCCCATCGGCGGGAGATACAGAAGATCAAAATCTTCGATGCCCTCGAGCGCAAACAGACCCGTTAAATCGGCGCTCGAGCCGATCAGATCGTAATCCGACAATTCAGCGCCGTCGGAACCGGCCTGGACGTGCTCGACGTACGCCTCCGCCCGGCCGAGCCCGAGACCAGTCGTCGCCTCGGGGCGGCGGCTGGGGTACGGCGCTTCGCTTCTCGCCAGCTCGGATGACAGCAGGACATCGCAAATGCGACGGTCAGACTCCGGATCGATACTGACGCGACGATGATGCTCCTGGTCGAGCACGTGCCCGCTTGCGCTATCGATCCGCTGAATCGTCAGGTTGAAGCGGGTCTCGTCTTCGATGGCGTCGTAATCCACAGACGCTCGCAGGGTTTCCGCGGCGCCGGGCTCGATCGCCCTCAGGACGAGCGCAGCGCCACTGGCCGGCACACAGAGCATTGCGCCGCGAGCGCCGTTGGCCACGCGCACAACATAGAGCCTCCGGCCGCCGTGTTCGAAGAAATCGCGCACGGCCGGGCCCAACGTGTCTTCGGACGCGGTATCGCCGAACCGGCGCCGGAACTCCGCGGTGTTTTCGACAAGGACAGGAGTGTTGAGGGGGCCGCGCAGCGTGCGACCGACAAAAGCGGCGGTCGTAACGGGATTGACGTCGACGGGCTGATCCATCGCCGCGATTTCGGAGACCGTGATCCCACGGTCAGGCGCATCTGACAAAACTATCTCCGCGTCAGTCAGATTTCGATGCGCCATTCTAATCAGGTACTTGGCAAGATGCATCATTGACTTCTGCACAAACCGGGTTCGGCGTTAACATGCAAGAAGCAGCTGCCCCAGGGGGAATCGTTTGGCAAACGGTCGTCGTTATCTCGAACGGCACTTCGTCCGTCTTGGTGCTGCACTGCCGGTGGCTGGCCTTACGCAAACGCCGACGCCGTTGAGCCGCCACCGATTGACCCGGGAGCGCGGCGAACGGACCGTGGTCGTCAAGCATGACGAGCGTTCGGGTGTCCTGTACGGCGGCAACAAAGTCAGAAAGCTCGACTACATTCTGGCGCGCGCGCAGAAGTTGGCTGCCACGCGCATCGTGACGTTTGGCGCGGTCGGTTCACACCATGCGCTGGCGACCGCTCTGTATGCGAAACGGCTGGGTATGGCTGCGACCTGCTTCCTCGGGCACCAGCCGAACGTGGAACATGTCTACGAAACGCTGGCGGCCCACGTTGCAAACGGCACCGAGCTGATCCGATTCGGCGATCCGCGCCAACAGACGATCACGCTGCCGCCAGGCGGCCTGCGCAGAAATCGCACCTGGGTTGTGCCGGCCGGCGGCTCTTCCTGGCTCGGCGTCGTGGGTTTCATCGAGGCCGCGCTCGAGTTCGCCGCGCAACTCGATGATGCCGGGCAAGCTCTGCCGGCGCGTCTGTACGTGGCCAACGGCACGATGGGCACAGTCGCGGGCCTTGCTCTGGGCCTGGCGATTGCGGAACTGCCGGTCGAAGTCAACGCCGTTCGGGTGACCTCCGAAAACTACGCCAGCCGGGACGGGGTTTTTCGCCTGATGCACAAAACCGCGACGCTTCTTCACCGGATCGACAGCCGGTTTCCCGCCGATCTTACGGAACGGGTTCACATCCGCTTCCGGGACGGTTTTGTCGGTGGAGGTTATTCCCGCCCGACGCCCGAAGCCGAGCGCGCCGCGCGTATTGCTGACGAGGAGCTCGGGCTGATCCTCGAGACCACCTACACGGCAAAAGCGTTTGCCGCGCTGCTGGCCGACGAAGATCAGGTGCCGCTGGCGTTCTGGAATACCTACAGCGCAGTGCCGCTGCCGTCAGCGGCTGGCGTCCGCCTGGAAGACACGGGACTGCCGCTGGACTTCGCGCGCTATTTTCCCTCCGGCGAAGACTCTCCCGACTGAGCAGCCTCGTCCGGGGTCTTCTCAGCCGTCGACGGCTTCCCGGCGGTGCCGCTGCGTCGCTCAAGCTCAGCCATGGCTTCTTCTCGCTCACGGCGCTTGCGCGCGACTTCGTCGAGCATCAGGTCGAGCCATTCACTCATGTCTAGTGGCTCTCTAGGCCGGTGGCGGGCGTCGTTTCCTGCTGTTCGTCCGGAACGCTGTTGTCAGCCAGCACCTCGTCCATCATCGCCCGAACCTCTTCGAGGGTCGGCGCACCGGGGTCGGCGGTCACGACGTTGATGACGGGGGTGGCACGATTCAGGTAATCGGCCACATCGTAGGCGTAGACTTCCACCGGCGCGCCGGCTGAGCGCTCCGCGACGGCCGCCATGTGCCGCCTCGCGCGATCAGGTAGCGCAATACGATGCTCCTCGGCGAATGTCGCTACCGCATCTTCGAAACGTGTATCTGCGTCGATCGCATCGTCTTCGAGCGGCTCGTGGGCCTCGAAGTACAGTGCGCCGTTGCGCTCGCCGAGGAGATACGGCTGGTTCACGATGGCAACCGTCTCGCCCCTGTCGATCTCCGGATACAGGAACTCGATGTTCTCTGGATACAGGCGCACGCAGCCGTGACTGACGCGCATCCCGACGCCGTAAGGCTGGTTGGTGCCGTGAATCAGGTAGCCCGGCATGTCGAGCTTCAGCACGTAGGCGCCGAGTGGATTGTCCGGGCCCGGAGGAACGACGGCCGGCAGCGGGTTGCCCATCTCGGCGTGTTCCTTGCGCACCGACCACGGCACGTACCAGTTCGGATCCCTTGCCTTGTCGATCACCTGGGTTGTCCCGGTCGGCGTCTCCCAACCGACCCGGCCAATGCCGATCGGAAACGTGTAAACGACCTCGGCTTCACCCGGCTCGACCTCGGGGAAATAGAACAGACGCTTGCTCGCAATGTTCAGCACAATACCGCGGCGTTCTGCCGCGGGCAGCACGTACTGGCTCGGCAACAGCACGGGCGTGCCCTCCCCGGGCAGCCAAGGATCAACGTCCGGGTTGGCCGCGACGATCTCGTCGTAACCGAGACCATAGGCTCGCGCGAGATCCGACAGCGTATTGTCGCCTTCGATACGCACAATTTGCGGCTCGCCAACCACCGACTGTTCGGCGTACTCGAGTTCGAAGCGGTGGTTGTGCTGCGGCTCCGTTGCGACGGGCTCGACCTCTGCCGCCGGCTGTTCGACAACTGCGGTCTCGTCGCCGGACGGCAACTGAAGCAACTCACAGCCGGCCGCGAGCGTAAACAACGGCAGAAGGGCAAAAGAGGTTTTTGTGGACGCGCGCAAAATGTGGCTCCGCTTGGCGGCTTCAGTCAAATTGTTGGAACCCGTTTACAGGCGCCAGGGGCCAAGTGTCGCAAAAAATTCGGCCGGCTGCCTAACCCAGCCGGCTCGCGCGGACTGCCAGGGGCCACGTCACGCTGCGTGTCTCGTCCCCCCAGGCCTCGACCAGCTGTTCGGCGATCATGCCCACGGGATCGACACCCCGATCCTTCCGGTAGCGTTTGGTCGCCGACCAGGTCCGGAGATAACCGAGCATCTCTTCCACTCCCCAGTCGGCGCGCATTGCCAGCGTTCCCAGATCGAGCGGCGAACCGGGCAGTTCGATGCCGGCGTAGCCCTGCTCCACCATGACCCGTTCGGGCGGCCAGTACGGGTCCAGCAGGCCGGTGTACAGGCTATCGACAATACGGTCGATCTCTTTCGTCACGCTACAGACCGCATAACTCGCACAGACCAAAAGCCCGCCCTCGCGAATAACCCGCCGAGCCTCATGGCCGAAGCGCTCGTGATCGAACCAGTGCAGCGCCTGGCCAACCGTCAGCAAATCGACGGATTTGTCGGACAGCCCCGTTTCCTCAGCCGTTGCGACCCGGTAACGCACGCGCGGGTGTTGGGCGGCGGCCGCTATCTGCTCGGCGCTCGCGTCGGTTGCAATGACGCGCTTGCAAAAGGCCGCAAGGTCGACGGCCAGCTGACCGTTCCCGGTTGCGCAGTCCAGTGCCAGCTCGGGCTCCGGACAGTGTGTCCGGATAGCGGCAAACAGCTCAGCGGGGTACTGCGGCCGGTAGCGCGCGTAGTTATCCGAGCGCTCGGAGAAATGGTCCTTGAACGCCTGGCCGCTCACGACGGCTCCGGCACGGCGTGAATGCGGATTCCGACCAGAATCGCCGTTGCGTCAGTCGCCGTACGATGGGTCAAGATCCAGCCGTTCAGCGCTGGCAGTTCGGCCGCTTGCCCGCCGCCTGCGCCTCGTTGTACAGCTTCAGCGAGGAACCGAACTGGCTGACGAGCTGATCGATACGGCGCTCGCTGGAGGGGTGCGTCGACAGGAACTCGGGCGGGCCGCCTTCGTTTTCCTTGGCCATGTTTTGCCAGAGCGGCACGGAGGCCCTCGGATCGAAACCGGCGCGCGCCATATATTCGAGTCCCACGATGTCGGCTTCGGACTCCTGGCCACGGTTGAACGGCAGCATGATACCGAGCGAGGCGCCCGCGTTCAGCGCCTCGTAAGCCGTGTACGTCGCACCGCTGTGGCCGCCACCGAGCAGAATCGCAGCGACCTGAATGCCAACCCCGGTCGTCACGACCCGCGAAGCCCGTTCCGCCGAATGCCGCGCCGTCACGTGCGCAATTTCGTGACCAATCACGGCCGCCAGCTGATCCTGGTCCTGCGCCGCCTTGAGTATGCCCTTGAAAACGCCGATCTTGCCGCCGGGCATTGCAAACGCGTTGATGGCGTCTTCGTCGAAAATCGCCATTTCCCAGTTCAGGCCGTCATGCGGTGGCTCGAGTTCGTCCACGATCGCATTGGCAACGCAGGCAATGTAGTCGATCGTGGCCCGGTCGGTCAGGAGCGGCGTGGACGCCTTCATCTGCGCAAAGGCCTGCGCGGCCTGAGCCTCGAGCTCCGCATCCGACGCAAAGATCACTTGCTTGCGGCCGGTGGGCGACGTGGCGCACGCGCTGAGCACAAGCAGCGCCAGCAAACTCATTGAAAGGATTCGAAAACCTGGCATGCCTAATTCTCCGTCCGTGGCCGTATTATAGCCTTGGAGACGAGTGTTTCATGCCTGTTCAGACCGCTTTGCAGCCTTGCGGTTCCGGTTCAGCGCGGGAGGCGTGACTCGAAACGCCGCCGCCAGGCGGCCGCGTCGACCCGCTCCAGGGCATTGTCGACGCTCGCGAATAGGCGTTTCTGCAGCGGCTGCTTGACCCGGTAGCTCACCCGATAGAGGTCGCGGTCGGCGCCCAACCCGGCAAGCAGCTCGTCACTCGTCAGCAGTTCGTCGGCGAGTTTGAGCTCGAGCGCCCGCGTCCCGAACCAGAACTCACCGGTTGCAACCCGCTCGAGATCGAGCTGCGGGCGATAGCGCCGCACGGCATCCTTGAAGAGCTCGTGTACGTCCTCGAGATCGGCCTTGAGCTTCGCGCGATCTTCGTCGGTGTTCTTGCCGAACATCGTCACCGTGCGCTTGTATTTGCCCGCCGTGATCTCCTCGAAATCCACACCGTGACTCTCGAGTGCGCGATTGAAGTTGGGAATCTGCGTAATCACGCCGATCGAACCCAGAATGGCAAACGGCGCCGCCACGAGACGGTCGGCGACGCAGGCCATCAGGTAACCGCCGCTGGCCGCTACCTTGTCGACACACACGGTCAAGGTCAGGCCGCGGTCTCGAATGCGAGCGAGCTGCGATGCTGCGAGCCCGTGTTCGTTGACCGCACCGCCCGAATTCTCCAGGCGCAGAATGACCTCGTCGCCCTCCTCAGCCGCATCCAGCACGGCGGTCACTTCCTCGCGCAGAGAAGCAACGGCCGTCGCTTTCAGGTCGCCCTTGAAGTCGATGACAAAACTTCGCGGACGCCCGGTTTCTTCCTTCGCCTCGGTCTTCTGGCGTTGTTTCTCCGCCTTGTCGAGCTCTTTTTGCGCGGCCTTGCCCGATATGGCCTTTTTCAGCGCATTGGCAAGGTCACGGTAGCGGTCGTTCAGTTTCTCGACCTCGAGCGTATTGGCCTGCGCACGGTGGCCGGCCTGCGCCGCGACGATAATGACGGCGACGACGGCCAGCACAATGGTTGCCGTCTTCAACAGGAACAGGCCGTAGTTGGCCAGAAACTCAAGCATAGGGGCTCGCTTTTGGACTTACGACGTGACGGCCAGGCCGACGTTGTTTTTCTTCAAGACCTGCTCGGCGCGATAGCTGGAACGCACCATCGGCCCGGCAACCACTTCGAGAAAACCCTTGTCGAGCCCTTCCTGCCGATAAGCCGCAAACTCGTCCGGGGTTACAAACCGTTCGACGGGCAAATGGTTCGGCGTGGGTCGCAGGTACTGGCCGAAGGTCAGGATATCGACGTTCGCCGCGCGCAGATCGTCCATGGCCTGGAGAATTTCGTGATCTTTCTCGCCCAGGCCCAGCATTAGGCTGGTCTTGGTCAAC
Source organism: Woeseiaceae bacterium (assembly GCA_028289545.1). Taxonomy (GTDB): domain Bacteria; phylum Pseudomonadota; class Gammaproteobacteria; order Steroidobacterales; family Woeseiaceae; genus UBA1847. The sequence goes on along the minus strand of JANQPG010000061.1, from coordinate 156,687 downwards.
ACGTCAGGGCGATGCGCCTTGGCAAAACGCAGCACTTCGATGGTCTGCTCGTAGCTCGCGCGCGGATCGCGCACGGGGTGCGTGAGCCGCTTGACGGTTTCGACGTTCTGCGCAAATACCTCGAGACCCGAATCGACCACCAGCGCCACGTGTTCCTCGACACCGTTGAAGTCGGGGGTCAGCGCCTCGACCGCCGTCTGCGGATTCTGGCGTTTGATCTCCCGGACGCACTCGGCGTAGTGACTCGCGCCGCCGTCCGCGAGATCGTCGCGATCGACCGACGTGATGACCACATATTCGAGCCCCATGAGCGCAACAGCCCGGCCGGTGTTTCGCGGTTCGTCCGCGTCGAGCCAGCCTTTGGGGTTGCCGGTATCGACGGCGCAAAAACGGCAGGCCCGGGTGCAGACGGAACCCAGCACCATGATCGTCGCGGTCCCGGCGTTCCAGCATTCGCCGATGTTGGGGCACATCGACTCTTCGCACACCGTGCTCAGGCTGTGTTCCTTGACGATACGCCGGGTGTTGGAGAAGCCGCTTCCGGCCGGCATGGGTGCCCGCAGCCAGCGCGGTTTCTGGCCGCGCTCGACGGGCGCCTGGTCACGGCGGCTCTTGACGCCGTTCTTGATCGCGGAAAAGCCGGCGTCCGTCTGGTACTTCGCGCCGGACTGGACGATGGGTATTCCTTTCAGCGTAGGGGTGTCTTTGCTCATCAGAACGTGCTTACGTCGTTGCCCGAAGTAACCCGAGATTGTCGCATTTTAGGAAGTTTCAAGCGAATAGTCGCTAATCGGAGCGAGAAAACCCGCGCGCGTCCATGGTGACGTCATCGATCGGGTTGTGCTCGATCGCGCCGCGGGACGCAGACAAAAAAATCCCGGCATGCGCCGGGAGAGTCAGGGGGATCTGAGGTTGCTGTCGCTATCGGCGCACAATCCTCACGCGCCAGAGGAAATCGGGGTCCTGGAACTGCTGAACTAGCCGCCTCGAACTAGTGCAGCCTGGACCAGCTAACGAGCCGCACGGCACTCTTGTTGAGATCGAAGTTGCGCGCCAGCACCGCTTCGATGTCTTTGCTGTCCGAGTCCTGGTCCATCGGCTGGTTGAGCTCCACCACGCCGCTGAACTCGTTCCCGCCGTGGTAGTCGGCGTCGGTCAGGATGAACTGCGTGTAGTACTTTGCGGACATGCTGGAAAGACTACCCTCAGCCCTGCCCGGCGACTGTGAAAGGGTGCACAAAACACCGTTGCCCGTACGCGGGTCACGCAAACAGTGACCCTGGTCACAGGCGTTGGCGGGCCTCCCCAGCGCGCTGCCGCCAGCAAAAAATCTGTCGGGAAATCTCGCTCAACACCGCGAAATGTCGCAGAATTTTCCCCCAGTCAGGGACACGGCGCACAGATTCCGGCGCAGGACTATGTAAACTATTGCGACACATGCAGGGTCTTCCTGTGTAACACGCTGAAAACTTCAGGAAACACGCAATGCGCTTACGAACGAAGAGATGGCACACGACCACATGGCAATTGGTCATAATGCGGACCGCTGCGGCGCTGGCCGCGGGCCTCGTACTGACCACGAGCGCGCTCGCCCAGAATGAGCTTCGCGACACGTTCTTCAAGGAAGCCGATGCAGCCAAGGCCGCGGCTGACGCCGCCAACGCGGAGTTGCTGGCGCCGCGCAGTTACGAGCGCGGCATGAAGGAATACCGCGACGCGGAGCAGTACCTCGAGCGCGGCAGCAATATCGAATACGTACGCAGCAATGCCGCCGACGCGGCCAATCACTTCAAAACCGCGGCGGAAGCCGCGGAACTCGCGGCGACCGCGCTCGCGCAGGTCATGAAGAGCCGTCAGGACGCCGCAAACGCCCGAGCCCCCGAGCTGCAGCCCGAAATCTGGGCCAAGGCCCAGCGCGAATTCGGCGACGCGATTCGGCTGCTGGAGCGCGGCGACCTCAAGGGCTCGAAGCGCCGCGACATCGAGGCCACGTCCCTGTACAGGGAAGCTGAACTCCTGGCGATCAAGGATCAGTACCTGAGCGAAACGCGCCGCCTGCTCGCGGATGCGGACCGCGCACGCGTCGGCCGCTATGCGCCGATCACTCTGGGCAAGGCGAAAGAGCTGCTTGCACAGGCCGAGAAGGAACTGAGCGAAAACCGCTACGACACCGACCTGCCGCGATCGCTCGCGCAGCAGGCGAACTACGAGGCCAAACACGCCATATACCTGTCGGAGGTCGTGCGCAAAGTGCGCGATCGCGATCTGACCGCGGAACAGCTTGTGCTCGAATGGGAGGAAGCGATGCGCCTCGTCGCGGGCGCCGCGGACATTCCGCCGAACATGCAGACCGGCCCGCAACAGCTGGCGAACGAGCTGGCCGACTACGTCGATACGCTGCAGGTGGACGTGCAGCGGCTGACGCAGGAGCAGGAAGAGAACACGTTGCGCCTCGAGGACATGAGCGAGGAACTCAGGGCGCTGGACGAACGCCTGGGCGGCGCCACCGAGGAACGTGCGGCTCTCATACAGCGTCTCGAAGCGCAGGCTCGGGTGAAGGAGCAGTTCGAACGCGTCGAAAAGATGTTCGGCAACGAGGAGGCGCGGGTATTTCGCCAGGGCAATACGGTGATTCTGAGGCTCGTGGGCCTGACGTTCGACAGCGGCGAATCGAACATCAAGCCGCAGAACTTCGACTTGCTCAACAAGGTCGAGAAAGCCATCGACGTGTTTCCGCGCAGTGAGCTGATCATCGAAGGCCACACGGATTCGTTCGGCGGCGACGACTTCAACCAGAAGCTCTCGCAGGACCGTGCCGAATCGGTGCAGCAGTACATGATCAACGCAATGCGCATTCCGAGCTATCGGCTGATTGCGACGGGCTACGGTGAAACGCGCCCGGTCTCCAGTAACGAAACGGAATCGGGCCGAGCACGCAACCGACGTATCGACGTCGTCATCCGGCCGAACCTGGAAACGTCGTAGGAGCGATCAATCCTTAACGATCGAGTGCCCGCCACCAGTCGACAATAATGCGCGCAGTGACCGTATTGGCGAGGTAGCCGTATTCCGCGTGCGGGTTGAGAACACCGTCCAGGCGAAATGCGTTTACGAGCGAGTGATCCTCGATGTGCTGCTGCTGATCGGGAAAACGGCTTCTGAAATCGTTGGCCAGACGCTGGTCGAGCGACGTCATGTCACCCACCGCGGCGAGGTTGACCCAGCGACTGATGGACGGCGGGAAGCGGCTCGCGTTCCTGCCGCGGTGGCTCAGCAGACGCTGCTGGACGTAGCGCTGTCCAAGCGGGCTACCCATCGTCAGGAACAGCGAGACCGGCGCCGGGTGGGGATCCCGCCGCCCCCAGTCCCAGAGCGTGTCCCAGCAAATCACCGAACCCATGCTGTGCCCGATCAACAGCACCGGTCGCTTCGCGTCGGCCGCCTCTACCAGTCGCCGCTCCAGCCCGTCGCGAATGTGCTGCGCGGCGCCGTCGCTGCCTGACGCATAGCGATTCAGGTCTCGGATGTGCAGGCGCTGCCGCTCGCTCGCAAAATAGGGGATCAGGAAGGGTAAGGCATCGCCGAACAGAAACAGCGCGCGCTGCACGCGGCGGCCGAGAGACTGCGCTTCACGCACATCGCGATCACTCGCGAGGGGCGTTTCGATGAGCCGCTCGACGGACTTCGCGTCGATCGAAAAATCGCGCGTCGTGCCGTAGAAGTCTTCGGTCCAGGCGTACACTTCGAATGCCGCGGGGAGATCTGGCACGCTCTCCCCAACCGCACGAATACCGGCCGCGAGGCTGTCTTCCAACGCCTTGCGATGGACACGTTCGGGCGGCTTCGGCATGAGGCCGGGCACGTACAGGATTAAAGGAGCACCGGCTTTCACGCGGTACCCGGCCTGCCGTTCGTCAGGAAATCGGCCAGTACGCCGAGATCGCTAACCTCCAGGTCCGCGGGTGCGTATTCAGCCGGCCACTCGGCGCGGCGTCGATTGACCCATACGGCACGCAGACCCGCCGCCAGGGCGCCCGCAACATCCTGCTGCGGATGATCGCCGACGTGCAGTGTTTCGGCCGGACTGGCGCCACCGGTCAGGACGGCGGCTCTGAAGATCCGCGAATCCGGTTTGGCGGCGCCGGCTGTGCGCGCTGATACAAAGCCGTCGAACCAGCGGTCGATGCCAATTTTTTTGAGATCAGCATTGCCGTTGGTGACGGCGATAACGCGATAGTGGCGTTTCAGTTTCGAAAGCGCGGGTTCGACATCGGGAAACGTCTCGAGCGCGTTGCGATGCTCGTCGAACACGGCAAACGCCGCTTCGTTGAGGGACGCATCATAACCGGCGTCCCGCGCCATCAGGGCAAGCATTTCTTTTCGAAGGAACGTCAGGTCGTGTGCCTTGTCAGCGTGCTGCGCCACGAGTTCCTCGCGGAGCGTATGCATCCGGTCTCGAGGCCAGCGCTCCGGAATTCTCGGATAACGTTTCGCGAGCCAGTCGCCGAGCGCCGCCTCGGCGCGCCGGATGACGGGCATGATCTCCCACAAGGTATCGTCGAGATCGAGTGTAATGACGCGTATGTCCTGCAATGTCTTGCCTGCGCATAGTCTATCGGCCACCATGACCCCCATTGTGGCTGCATCCGCAAACCCACCGCAAACGATGGACGCGGGGTCACTCCCGGATCGCAAGGAGAGAAGAGTCGACATGAAGTATTTGCACACGATGGTTCGGGTCAGCGATCTGGACGCATCGCTTGAGTTCTACTGCAACCAGCTGGGCCTCGAGGAACTCCGCCGTTACGACAACGAAGGTGGACGCTTTACGCTGGTGTTTCTCGCCGCACCGGGCGATACCGATGCGCAAGTCGAGCTGACCTACAACTGGGACCCCGAAGACTACGGCGAGGGAAGAAACTTCGGGCACCTCGCCTATCGCGTCGACGACATTTACGCGCTCTGCAAAAAACTCATGGACAGTGGCGTTACGATCAACCGTCCGCCGCGCGATGGTCACATGGCGTTCGTGCGCTCGCCGGACAACATCAGTATCGAATTGCTGCAAAAAGGCGACGCGCTACCGCCGGAGGAACCGTGGGCATCCATGCCGAACTCGGGTCACTGGTAGCCGGCCGAAGGGCAGTGGCTGCCCGGAAAGCCTGCGGCGGGAATTAGCGGCTGGGCATCAGCGGCGGCAGCGTGTCGGCCGCCGTCGGATCCGCTCCCGGCGATCTGACTGAAATCGAACGCAGCGAGCGCGCAATGGCCTGACCGTCCCAATGCGGCGCATCCGGACCGTAACTCGACCGCGACACTGCGCGTAGCTGATCGGCCAGCGGCGCCTCGAGGCGCCCCGCCAGTGCGCCCAGGCTGCGTGGCGCCGCATCGGGCCACTCGAGCCTGGCCCATTCGAACAGCGCCGAGCGCAAGGCGGCGGCGTCACCGTCGAGTGCCGCTTTCCGCGCCGCTTTGAGCGAGCGGGCTTGAAGCTTGTAAGCGGGCAACGGTGCCGGCGCTTTCGGCGCCGCTCTTGGCCGCGACGACCACCACCAGGTCAGCACGGTCAGGACCCACAGCACACCGAGGCCCAGCGCAACCTGCTGCCAGAAGGGGCTTGAGACGGCCTGGGAAAGGGGCATCGCCGGAACGGCAGCGGCCGGCTCGACAGCCGGTTCGGACTGCGGAGCGGGTGTGACCGGCGCGCCACCGATGATCGACAAAGTCCGTTCGGGCAGGCGCGCTACGCGCCATTCTTCGCTGTCGATATCGAACCAAGGCAGCTCAACGGCCGGCAGAGCGACGTCACCGTCGCCCACGGCAATCATTGCGTACTGGTCTCGGCGGATACCGCGTATTCCGCCATCCTCGAGACGCCGCGACAGTTCGGGCTGGTCGGGATACAGATTGATGCCGTCCGGCGCTGCGATATCCAGTATGGGTAGCTGGGTTTCGAGCTGACCCAGCGCACTGACCACGATGTCTCTCGAAATGGGCTCACCCGCCGTCAGCCGATCGGGCTCGCGCGACCAGGATTCGCTGAGTTCGAGATTGCGCGCCGGCAGCCACGCGGCGTCAGCGTATGCCGCCGGTGCGACCGGTATCGGCAGCACCGTGATCGTCTGCGGTTCCGACTCGAACACCTTGCGGCCCGTAATGCGCCCGTTGGCGATGACCCGGGCTTCGAAGCGGGTCGGAGAGATCGAAATCTCTCCGCTTTCCTGCGGAAACAACGCAAAGTTCTGCTCGATGACGTTATAGACGCGGCCGTTCAGCAACGCGTCATACACCTTCTCTTCGCTGGCGGCCTCCACCAGCACCTCGGCGCCGCTGAATACCGGCCGCCGGTAGGACATCTGACGCGTTGCAACGGCCCGGTACACCTTGATCGTGTACAGCACCTGAGCCTGCACCCAGGTCGAGTTGTTGTCGACCTCGGCCGTAACAAACACGTCCGCCTCGCCTGGCGGCGCATTCCTCGGCTTGCGCACATCAATTGTGATCGGCTCACTCTGATCGTTGCCGACACGGATGGCGGGAATCGTCAGCGTGCCGGATCGACGCGCCATCAGGGTGTACGCCCAGGTCATGCTGCGACTGAGCTGGCCGTTGACGATGTTCGTGTTGCTGAGCTGACTGCTCTGGCCCACGACGAAGTCTTCGTCGAGCGCGCTGACGTCCGGCTCGCTGCCGATGTTGCCCTCGATGACAATCTCCAGCACAAACGATTCGTTTTGCTCGACAACGCTGCGGTCGACCGTTGCGCTGACGCCGGCCAGCGCCGGCGTGACCAGAAGCATCGACGCCAGCAACAGGAAAGCACGCACTACCATGGCTGCACCTCGTCATCCGGCCACAGATCGTTGCCGTCCTGGTCTTTACCGAGACGCTGATACTGGTATCTGAACTTGCGGCGCAACAGGCCGCCCGGGTCGTTGGGTATGCGTCTCAGCCACTGCTCCATCGCCTGCTCTTCAGCTTGCAGGCGGCGCAGCGCCGCAAGTTCTTCTTCCGAGTACTCGCGAGGCTCGCTTTCGGCGTTTTGCTCGGCGGCCTGAGCGGCCTCCTCGAGGGCCTTCTGGAGCGCTTCGAGCTCCTCGTCACTCATCTCACCCGCTTCGCTGTCGGACGGATCGCCGGATTCGCTCTCGCCGTCCGACTGCGCCTGTGCGTCCATGCCCTGCCGTTCCGAGTCCTGCTGACTCTGATTCTGGCTCTCGCCAGCCGAATCATCTCCGGGGTTCTGCTGACCCTCTTGCTGTTGCTGCTCCTGTTGCTGCTGCTCGAGCAACTCCTTCAGCAAATCGCGATTGTACTGGGCGTCCGCATCCTCGGGGTCGACTTCGAGCACCTGCTCGTAGGCGTCGATTGCTGATTCGAATTCGCCCATACGCGCCAGCGCATTGCCGAGATTGTAGAGGTTCCGCAGGTCGTCTCGCTCGGCAAAACCCGCCGCGCTCCGGCGATACGCGCCGGCCCGATAGCCGGCCACGGCTGACCAGTCGGGGTCCTCGAACAGCTCGGTTGCGGCTTCGGCATCGCCGCGCTCGAGCGCGCGGGTCGCCTGCTGGTCGGGGGTCAGCCACAGATCCTCCCAGATCGATGCTTCTGCCGTTTGTCCCGCCGGCAGGACCACAATTACGATCACCAGCAGCCAACCCTTACGAAACGCGAGCGCGGCCAGCGGCAGCAACAGCAGCACGAGCCAGGGCCCCTCTTCGCGCCACTGGTCGGTGGCAAGCGCGTCATCCGTTTTCGAGCGGCTGACGGTTTCACCGGACAACAGGTGGTCCAGATCGCCACCGTCAGCGCTGAGCGTTGCGTAGCGGCCACCCCCCGCGCGCGCCAGTTTCCTCAACTCATTCTCCTCGAGCGCCGGCACGGCAATACGGCCGCGCTGATCCGTCACGAAACCGCCGGTCGAACGCGGAATGGGCGCGCCCTCGCGCGTGCCGACTCCGAGCACCGACAGCGTAAACCCGGCTTCGTTGAGTGCGCGGGCGTAACGTTCAGCCGCCGGCGAGGTGCCGCCGTCGGTCACGAGCAGCACTTCTCCGGCCGGGACATCGGCTTGCTCCAGAAGCTGCCGGCCCTTTTCGATCGCCGCAACCGGATAACTGCCCCGGCTCGGCATGATATCGGTGGCCAGACTGTTGACCAGCGAAGCAATGGTATCCGCGTCGGTGGTCAGCGGCGTGACCGTAAACGCGTTGGCCGAGTACACCACGAGCGCCGTTTGACCCCCGTCCCGGCGTTCGAGCAGGTCAAGGATCTTGAGCCGTGCGCGCTGCATACGGCTCGGCGTAAGATCGGCGGCATCCATCGAACGCGACAGATCCAGCGCCACGACGAGTGCCTGATCCGAGCGGAACACGGGCTGCTCGATACGCTCCCAGGCCGGGCCGGCAAGCGCGAGCGCCGCAAGCACCCCGGTAACGGCAAACAAGAGCCAGCGAAAATCGCGGCCGCCGGACACGCGCGCACCCGATAGTACGTGCGGTGCCAGCGCCGGGTCGACAAGCTCCTGCCAGCTTCCCGGACTCAGCCGGCGGTAGGCCAGCAGCAGTGCCGCGAACAGCACCAGCGGTATCAGCAGCAGCCAGGCGGGCCTCAGGAATTCGAGATCAACCGGCATGATCCACCGCTCCCGGCGCTCGTGTGAGCATCAGGCCTTTGAAGAGGCTTACGGCAACCAGCAAACCGACAAGCACAACGGCGCCACCCAGCGGCCAGTAGTACAACGACTGCACGGGCCGAAAGCCCGTTTCGGGCTCGTCTACGGGCTCGAGATCGTCGACGAGCCGGTAGATATCCTGCAGGGTTGCGGTGTCGGTTGCCCGGAAGTAACGGCCACCCGTCAGTGCCGCAATGTTGGTCAGCGTTTCTTCGTCGAGGTCCGCGGAGGGGTTGATCCGGCGTCTGCCCCCGATCGCTGACGCCACCTCCACCTGATCGGCGCCAATGCCGATCGTGTAGATCTTGAGCCCAACCTGTTCAGCCAGTTCCGCGGCCTTCAGCGGGTCCACTTCCCCTGCCGTGTTGGCTCCGTCGGTCAGCAGTACGAGCACCTGGTCGCTGCCCGACTCATCGCTCTCGTGAATGCGTTTGACGGCCAGAGTAATGGCATCGCCGATTGCGGTTTTTTCGCCTGCGAGGCCAATAAAAGCCTCGAGCAACAGGATTCGCACCGTTTCGCGGTCGAGGGTCAGCGGCACCTGCAAATAGGCGCGTTCGCCGAACAGGATGAGGCCAATGCGATCCCCTTCGCGGCGGCGAATGAAATCGCTGGCCACCGCCTTGGTAGCCGTCAGTCGATCCACTTTGCGATCGTTCAACTCAAAATCTTTCTGATCCATGCTGCCGGACAAATCGACGGCAAGCATGAGATTCCGACCCGAAACCGGGACGTCGAGTTCATCGCCGACTCGCTCGGGTCTCGCCGCCGCCACGACCAGGAGCAGCCAGGCCAGGAGCGCTATCCAGAACCGCCAGCTCATGAACGACTCGGCCGCCGAACGACCGGTCAGCCTGCGGAATCCGCGGAAACTCGGCACCTTGAGACCCGCCTCCTTGAGCGCCGTCGCTTCGGGCAAGAGCTTGCGCACGAGCCACGGCAACGGCAGCAGCAACAACGCAAACGGCCAGGCAAGACTGAGCATTAGCCTGTTCCTTCCGTCGTGACCGGCGTCGCCAGGCGCATGCGAACCGCATACAACAGCGTATTGACGTCGATGTCGCCGTGTTCCGAGTTTGGCTTCCTGTACGGCAGTTCAACCAGCGCCCGCCCGGCGCCCAGCCGGAACTGCGGATTGGCGAGGCCGTTGTCGAGCCAGTCCAACCAAGCGTCGCCGGCGAGCCCGGCCACATCGGCGCGCGGCGCGTACGCCAGCATCGTTCGCCGAACCAGCACGGACAGCCCGCGGGCGAGCGCCACGGCGTCGCCGTCGCGATCGTACTTCGCTTCGAGCTTTTTCAGTTGTTTGAGCGCATGACGGCGCGCGTGGCCCTGCCGATGCGCCTTCCGGACCCGAGCGGCCAGCCAGAACAACAACGCGGCCAGCACGGCGGCGAGCAACCACCAGCCCGGCGCGGGCGGCCACCAGCTCACCGGGTCCGGCAAGCGAATATCGCGTAATGGCAGCGCCGCGGGATCCATTAGTGGGTCCGCCTGCCGAGTGCGGTTTGCAGGGCGGTCACGGGGTCCTGATCGGTCGATAGAGGCATCAGATGCACGCCGTAGCGGCTGCAAAACTCGCCAAAACTCTGGAAGCGCGCGTTGAAGGCATCAGCATACTCGCGTCTTGCGGCCGCCGCGTGCGTATCGATCGCCAGTTCGTCGTCACCGGCTACGAGTCGGTAGCGTCCGGGCGGCGGCAAAGCTCTTTCGAGCGGGTCGTTGAGATAGACGGCCAGCACCTCGCTGTGCCGCGCGACGCTCGACAGATAGGACTGTGCGGCGCGCTCCAGACCCTGAAAGTCGCTCAGGATAACCACGAGGCTGCCGGGTCGCGCAACACGCCTCAGCGCGGACATGGCCCGAGTCAGCGTTTTCTCGCGGGCAGCGCTGGCTTCGTTATCGGTCGACCAGTCCGGATGTTCGACAAGCTGGTGAACGAAGCGAAGCGCCGCCTGGCGCCCCAGCCTCGGTTTGAGTTCGCGGTGGGTGCCGTCACCGAAGATCAGGCCGCCGAGGCGATCGCCGCGGTGGTGCGCAGCCCACGCCAGGAGCGCCGCGGCGCGCGCCGCATTCACCGATTTAAAACAGCCGCGGGTGGCAAAGTGCATGTTGCTGCGAAGGTCCACCATCACGAGAACAGGCCGCTCACGTTCCTCGCGAAACAGCTTGGTATAGGCCGTCGTGCTGCGCGCCGTCACCCGCCAGTCGATGGAGCGTGGATCGTCGCCCGGTTGATACGGCCGCGATTCATCGAACTCCATGCCGCGACCGCGAAAGTGTGAGACGTAGGCGCCGGTCTGCAGCGAGTTGACTCGCAGCACGTCGAGCGCAATCGCGCGCGCCGGCGCGTTCAGCCGAATCAGGCCGGCCTGCGTCACGCGCACCGGCGAGGCGTCCTCGGGAACGTGGTCCAGCGGCCGCACCGCCTACGGCACCCCCACGCCGTCGAGCACACGTTCGATGATCGAGTTTGCGTCGACGCCGTCGGCTTCTGCTTCGAAGCTCAACACGAGCCGGTGGCGCAGCACGTCGGACGCAACGGCCTGAATGTCCTCGGGACCGACATAGTCCCGCCCCTCCAGCCAGGCATGTGCCCGTGCCGCGCGATCGATACCCATGCTGGCTCGCGGGCTGGCGCCGTACATCACCTGCCCGTCGAGACTCGCGTCCACGCTCGCCGGATCGCGGGTCGCCATGACGACGTTGACGATGTACTCCTCCAGTTCGTCGGCCAGGTGCAGCCGCAGGATATCCTGACGGGCCTGCATGATCGCGGCAGCGGACAGCGGTTCGGGCGGTTGAAAAGCGTCGCGCTTTGCGGCCTTCGCTTCGTCGCGATTCAGGACCAGAATGCGCCGCTCGTCTTCCGCGGTCGGATAGCCCACCTGCACGTGCAGCAGAAAACGATCGAGCTGTGCTTCGGGCAACGGGTAGGTGCCTTCCTGTTCGATCGGGTTTTGTGTCGCCATGACAAGGAACAGATCGTCCAGCGCGTAACTCTTGTCGCCCACGGTAATCTGCCTTTCCTCCATGGCCTCGAGCAGTGCGGACTGGACTTTGGCCGGCGCACGATTGATCTCGTCGGCCAGGATGAGATTGTGAAACAGCGGCCCCTGCCGAAATTCGAAGCTGCCGTCCTGCGGCCGGTAGATATCGGTGCCGGTCAGGTCGGCGGGGAGCAGGTCGGGCGTAAACTGCAGCCGATGGAAATCGCCCTCGACGCTCTCCGCCAGCACCTTGATCGCGCGGGTCTTGGCCAGACCGGGCGCGCCTTCGACGAGCAAATGACCGTCGCAGAGCAGGGCGATCAGCATGCGGTTGATCAGATGTGCCTGACCGATGATCAACCGGCTTGCATGCGCCTCCAGCTGCTGGAATTGTTCGACTACGCTCATTCAGCTCCCCTCAAGAGGTCTGCGGGTCAAAAGGCGAGCCATTTTAGTGAGGATCGGGGGCGGTTCCAACCGCGTCGGAGGGACCCACAAGGGCTTTTTTTCTCGCCTGAGACCGGCTTTCGGTAATAATGACCGCATAATCGACCAATTCCTGTTCATAACATTGCAAAAACTTTTTCCCGCCCGGGCATCGCGTGCCCTGGGTCCGACTGCCCGGGGCCCGGTCGCCTCTAGCCTGGCCGCCCTCTCTCTGGCCGCGCTGGGCCTCCCCGCCTGCGGAGTTCCCGCGGAGCCGCCACGCGCGTCCGACACCCTTGTGGAAGAGGCAGCAAACCCTGCCCTGCCGTTCCACAGCGATGCGCGAGCGAGCCATTGTGTCGCAGACACATTCTTCAAGGCACGACTCCTGGGCGTCGTCAAAGGCCGGATCGACGCGGACGCCGAGCGTCTGCGCTGCGAAAGCGGGCCACGTCCTGACGGCGAGGGAGCACGCCTGTACTTCGCGCTGCCGGACGGCGATTCGGGCGGTGTTGCGGTGATTGTCGCGCTGCCGACGCTCGAACCCGGCAGAGACGGCGCCGAGCTCCCGGCCAGGCTGACGGTTATTCTGGAGGGTGAGGCGCGGTTTTTTTCGACTCAGAGCCTCGAGACCTGCTGGGCTGACATAACGAGCGGCAACCTCCCGGACGCGCCCGCTAACGAGCCGCCGGGCAACAGCCGCCGCTACCTGCTCAGTGGGCGGCTGTATTGTATTGCGCCGCTCGCCGAAGTCGGCGGCATGGATTCGATCACGATCGAGGATGCCGAGTTTCGCGGCGCCCTCGACTGGGGACCGCAATGAGGTACTGGCTCTCTCTCTGGATTATGGCAAGCGCATTCGACCTGGCCGCACAGGAGCTGCCCCCGATCGAAGAATCTTTCGAGAGCGGCGCTCTGATCATCGTAGCGAGCAGAACCTGTCATCACTTCGACATCTACCTGGCGGTGACGACCAGCCAGCAGCGCCGCGGACTTATGTTCGTTCGCGACCTGCCGCCGCGGCGCGGCATGTTGTTCGTCTACGACAAACCCGGCCTGCTGTCGATGTGGATGAAGAACACGTTCATTTCGCTCGACATGCTGTTCGTCCGGGAAGATGGCACGGTCGCTTCGATCGAAACCAACACCGAACCGCAGTCCCTGCGTTCCATATCGGCAAAAGAGCCCGTACGCTACGTGCTGGAGCTGGGTGCCGGAACAACACAGGCGCTCGGCATCGAGCCTGGCAGCCGCCTGCTGCTGGCGCCGGGAGAATAACGTCCGTCGGGATACGGTCCGCGGCCGTGTCAGAGCACCGCGGCAATCGATTCCGCGAGGTATTCCACGTTCGCCTCGGTGATGCCGGCCACATTGATGCGGCTAGAATCCACCATGTAGACGCCGTAGTCTGTTTTCAGTTTCGCAACCTGTTCTTTGCTGACGCCCAAGAAACAGAACATCCCAGAGGCGCGCACGAGGTGAGAGAAGTCCGCGCCCGGCGCCTTGCTCTCGAGGGCATCGTTGAGCAGGCTGCGCATACTCTTGAGGCGATCGCGCATTTCCGCGAGTTCGATCAGCCAGTTTGCGCGCAGCGATGCGTCACTGAGAATGATCGACACGACGGCCGCGCCGTGGTCGGGCGGCACCGAGTACATTGTGCGCACGACGTTGCTGGCCTGCGAGTGTACGACGTCGCGGCGCGACGTATCCTCTGCCAGCACCGACACCGTACCCACACGGTCGCGATACAGGCCAAAATTCTTCGAGCAGGAATTGCATACCAGCATTTCGGGTACACGGTCGGCGAGATGGCGGATCACAAAAGCGTCGCGATCGATGTCCTCGGCAAAACCCTGGTACGCCATGTCGATGAACGGCACCAGGCCGCGCTCGACGATGACGTCGGCGATCGCCCGCCACTGCTCTTCAGAAGGATCGAGCCCGGACGGATTGTGGCAGCAGGCATGCAGCAGTACGACGTCGCCTCGAGCCGCGCCCGACAGCGCCCCGAGCATGGCGTCGAGGCGGATTGTGTGACTGGCCGTGTCGTAGTACGGGTACGGCTTCAGATTAAGCCCGGCGCCGCCGAGCAGCGGGTGATGGTTTGCCCAGGTCGGCTCGCTGACCCAGACGGTCGCGTCCGGGTTGGCTCGGAGCAGAAGACCCGCCGCGACGCGCAGTGAACCCGAGCCGCCGGGCGCCTGCATTGTCATGAGCCGTTCGTCGAGTGCCGGGTTTGCGAACGTGAGGCGCTGCATGGCAGCGTTGAACTCGGGGTCACCCGCTGTTCCGATGTAAGCCTTGCTGGTCTGCTGATCCAGCAGGCGCTGCTCGGCGACCTTGACGACGTCCAGCACAGGCGTCTCACCGGCCGATGTTCGGTACACGCCGACGCCAAGATCTATCTTGTTGTCGCGCGGGTCGTTGCGGTGTTCGGCGATCAGGCCGAGGATGGCATCGGCCGGCAGCGTATCGAGTGTTTCAAACACAGGCTTGTCCTTGAGGATCGTGGGCAGGTCGTAGAGGTCGACCCACGATTCTACACGGCGGCCGCAGTTCGACAAGAAACTCGTGAAACCCGTGAAACCGTTGCGCGAGCAACGAGTGCAGACCGGTTACGCGGCCGCTTTTTTGGACACAAAAAAAACGCCGGTCGTAGACCGGCGTTTTCTCAGCGCGCTTCTTGAGACGCGCTTAACCTTTGGGCGCCCACACTGAGCACCAGCCGTTGGCGGCAACCAGTTTGCCCGGGAAAATCTGGCAGGGACGCCATTCCGCGCCGTCCTCACCCTGAATCAACGCGCAATTGGCGCAGTTCTGTTCCGCTGCAGGGTTGGGACGCGACGCGGCATCGACCGTGCCGGCGTCATGAACGTACTTCATGGCCTGCGCCATCGGATCGTCTTCGGCCAGTTTCGGAAGATCCTCTGCAACGGCGTGACGGCCGGACAGGACGACAGCACCGGTCGCGGCGGCGGCGGATAACTGGATGAACTTGCGACGTGGGATCTTATTCAAAGGAACTCTCCTGAACGGTGTAACAATAGATGTATCAATAAACAAAAAAGCGAACTCAGTACTGGTGGCTGAATCCCGGCTATATGAACCTTCGTCGCGACGCTGTTCTAAAGCTTGCAACAAGGTTGTGAATCTTTGCGGTTGGCGGAGTGTAGCGAGCAAAACTGAACCTCCGCAAAACGGCGTGCCCGGCACGCCGAGCCGCCGCTGCGGCGCCACAAAGTGTATACACAACCGCACTTTGCCAGTTTAGACTTATTCTTGAATGTCAACGACTTAGCGCGCCGAACGCAGTGCGGGCCCAAAATCCGCCGAGTTCGCCGCCGCGGTCGGTATGAGAGGAAGAACAGTAATAATTCTCATTAACAAAAGAGAGTGCGTATTAGGCTGCCTGCTGCTGTGCCTTGGCGCCGGTAGCGCGGCCGCAACCGACATCAAAAACGACCCGCCAACCCACGAATACAGCGTGCGTGTCGACGCCGATCTGGACCGGCTCGAGGTCCGTGCCGACTTTGCGTTCCCGGTGTATCGAGTGCGCGCGCGGTCGAGCGACGCCCGGAACTACGTCGAGAACCTCGAAAGCTGCGACGGCCAACCGCTGCGCGTCCGCTACCGTCACCTGGAGCTGCCCGCCGGTGGCATCCGCTGTTTTCGGTACGAGGTCAGACTCAGAGCAGCGGCGGCACGCGATCGCCGCAACAGCTCGCTGCACCGGGACAACCTGCTCGCGTCACCGTCGATTTGGCTCTGGCGCCCCCCGCTCGACGAACGGTCGGACCTGCGCGTGCGCTTTGACGTCCCTCCGCCCGTTCGCATATCGGCGCCATGGCAGCCGCTGGACGAAACCGGGCTCGAGTATCGGATCCCCACTTCGCCGGAGAATGCCAGCGCCGCGGTCGCGTTCGGCGAGTTTGTCGACGCGCACCCCGAGATCCCAGGCGCCACGCTGAGGGTGGCGGTCATGCGGCCGTGGAGAGGCGGGGTTCGCCACGAGCTGGTCGACTGGGCAGCGGAGGCCGCTCGCAACGTCAGCTTGAGCTATGGCCGGCTGCCCAACCCGTCACCGCACGTCGTCGTTGTCCCCATCGACAGCTCTCGAAACGGCTCCCCTGTCCCTTTCGGGCGGGTTATTCGCGACGGTGGGGAGTCCGTCGAGCTGTTCGTTCGCCGCAACGCCAGCATGGCCAGCCTGCGCGCCGACTGGACGGCCACGCACGAGTTTTCGCATCTGATGCTCCCGTATCTCGGTTCGCGGCATCGATGGATCTCGGAAGGTTTTGCGCAATACCTGCAGAACGTGCTGCTGGCGCGATCCGGCACCTACACGGCGGAGCTCGCCTGGCAGAAGCTGTATGAGGGTTTCCGGCGCGGCGAAGCGTCACGGCCGGAGCTGTCCCCTATCGAGGCGGCGGCCAGCCGCGCGCGCGGCTCGACGATGAAAGTGTACTGGAGCGGCGCCGTGCTGGCGCTCGAGGCGGACGTTGAGCTGCGCCGTAGTAGCGGCGGCGAGCAATCGCTCGATAGCGTGCTGGAGGCGTTCATGCGCTGCTGCCTGCCCGCAAAGCGGCGGTGGCGCGGTACGGAACTGCTCGAGAAGCTGGACGAACTGGCCGGTAGACCGGTCTTTATGCCGCTCTATCATCGCTATGGCGACAGGGCGGGCTTTCCAGACCACGAGCCGCTGTTCGCCGAGCTGGGTATCGAGATTGTGAGAAACCGCGTGGTGTTCGACGACGACGCGCCGCTCGCATCGATCCGCCGCGCAATGTTCGCGCCACGCACCCCCGAGCAGGCGGCCCGCCGGCTCGGCGTGGACCCGCCGGCCGGCGACGATCAGCCGGCGGCGGGACCGTCACCGGACAAGGAATCGTCGTCTTCGCGCTCCAGCCAGCGTTCCACGATCGGCTGAAGAAACCGCGAAAACACCACAAAGGCCACGCCGAGACCAATCGCCCCCCAGGGCGTCGCAAAAGTGGCGACGAAGTAGGGCCACATCAGCGCCGTCACAAAATTCATGAACGTGTCGACAATGAAGCTAATGATGTACTCGATAAGATCGCTGCTCAGCGGGTTGATCGCAAACAAGCCCGGGATGTCGTCTGTGATGATTTCGATCGTTTCGAGGTAAATGAACGCTGCGGCAAAACCGACCGCATACAGCCCGCCGCCGCGCACGGCCCAGACGTGGCGGAACCAGCGTCTGAAAATGCTCTCTGCCTGACGCGGCAGCTGCCGCGGCTCGTTGACGGCCGTGCGTCCCAGCACGCCGACAGCCTCGATGCCGTCGCTCACGCGTTTCGCCAGGGGGTCCCGTTTGGGGCGCTCCTTCTTTGGCTTTCCCTTCTTCCCCGCATCGTTCTCTGCCCCGCTGCTTTTCTTCGTCGGGGGTTGTTCTTGTCGCTTCATCGAGAGGCCCCGCTCAGTCCCTCTTGTCCGGATTGAGCCGGTTTATTCGGGAACCCTCCAGGGTCAGGTTGTACATGAGCCCCTTCGAGCCGAAAACGAAGCCCACGACCGGATCCTTGATGTTGGTCGAGTCGATGGTCTTCCCGGCGCCGAGATCGATGAGCGCGACGGAGCCATCCACGCCGACCTTCCAGCCGTTCGAGTCACGAAACTTCTTCAGGGACTCGGGCGTCATGAACGCAATCACGATCGACTTCGCCTGTGCACCAAGCTGAAAGCCGATCGAGCCGCTGGTCGTACGATAGTATTCGACGCTGCGGCCGCCGATCCGCAACACACCCTCGCCCGTCTCCGCACCCACGCCCACGCCGACTTTGATCACGCGCGGGAACACGAGATAACCCGCGGCCTGACCCAGAAATACGTTCGCGCCGTTGATCTCTTTGCTAAACACCTCGAGTGCCTCATTCGAGGCGTTATCGATCTTGGTCGCCGACCAGGCGGCCGCGTGGGTCGAAGCAAACAGTGCCGTCACCCCGAGCAGCGCGCAGGCACCGATACGTTTGAGTAGTCCGTTGAATATCATTGTCGAGCACCTCCATTGCAGCCCTCTCACAGGGCCTGCGCGGGTCATCATAGCGCATCGCTGCGCCGTGGGACGAAGGCAAAATCGGCTGCGGGAGCTACGGCGGCAGCAGGTCTTCAGCCAACGGCTGGCGGCGCTGGCCGCGCCGTGCCGGATACTGTTCGCTCAGGTAATCGAGGATAGACTGCTCGGTTTCCGGCTGAAACTGCCAGAGGTTCTGGGTGGCCTGCATCCAGCGAATCATCGCCAGCCATGTGTCCCGATCGGCGCGCTGCTGGGTCACGAGCGCGTGCGAGTGACAGCCCCCGCAATGGGCGCGCACGTCCTGCCAGCCGGGCGCAATGACCAGGCCCGTTTGAGCATCGATCACTTTTTCTTCCGCCGCGGCTTCGACCGAAGCCACGAGCAACAAGAGCGTCAGTCCCGCGAGCCTCACGCCATGACCCGCACGGCGACGCGATGGCAGGCGTTGTTGAGGTAGCCGCGCGGATTCCACCCGGGCAGCAGCATCGGCTGGGCTTTGCCGTTCGAATCCACGGCACGCGCCCATACCTCGTAATAGCCCGGCGCCGGAAACCGGACGCTCGCGGAAAAACGCTGCCAGGCAAGCCGGTTCGCCGGTCGCTCGAGCTTTGCACGCTGCCAGCTCGCACCAAAGTCGATCGACGTATACACGCGGCGAACGTCGAAATCGCCCGCCCAGGCGTGACCGCGAACCGCAAGCGGCGCCGACTGCGGCACGGTGACGCCGGAGCGCGGCGAGGTAATGAGCGACTTGACCGGCATCGATTCGATAATGCACATGTCGTCGTCGCTCACGTCGGCGCCGGGCGCCACCGGTTCGCAGGGCACGCGGTAGGACTGTCCGAGCATCTTCTCGCCGTCGTGCACGCGATCGCGAATCAGCAGCCGATTGAGCCACTTACCGCTCACCGAGGCTGGCCAGCCGCCCGCGACGAGACGCAATGGAAAACCGTGCAATAGCGGCAACGGTTCGCCATTCATGGCAAAAGCGAGCAGGGTTTCCTTCTCCAGCGCTTTCGCCACCGGAATCCCGCGGGATATCGGCCGTTTCGACGGATCGCCCGTCAGGTGCGTGTCGGCGCCTTCGTACGCCACGTAGACAGCGTCGTCACCGATTCCCAGCGGTTCGAGGACGTCGGCCAGACGGACGCCCGTCCACTCGGGGCAAGCCACGGCTCCGGTGGTCCACTGATTGCCTTTGGCCGCGGGATAAAATTCGGCGCGACCGTTGCCGGCACACTCGATGACGAGCGCCAGCGTGTGCTGCCGGTAGTCTCTCTTCAGCGATTCGAGACTCAGCGACACCGGCGCATCGAGGGCCTCACCCTCGATTCGGAGCGTCCAGTTATCGGCGGCGTCTGGGCCGAGCTTCGGCGGCACGCCGTTGTTGCGCACAAACACGCGCGAAGCAGGAGTGACGGCATCGTCCAGAAGATGCGCCGGCGTTTCGGCATTGATCGGGCGATCGTTCAAGACGACGAGCCCGTCCTTGCCGGGGATCGAAAAATCGTTCGGGTCGTCGGCAAGCGCCGCCGGTATGAGCCCGGCCGGCATATGTTCGGCAAACGGAATACTGGCGCCGAGCGCCGCGCACATCGCCGCCAGACCCGAACCCTTGATGAAGCCGCGGCGCGTCAGGGGGTTCGCCTCACGGCCCCACAGCTCGCGATCCGCGATTTCGGTAGAGCTGCGATAGAGGGCATGGAGCCCAACCGTCTTCTTCATAAAAACCAGCCTTTGCTGCTGACTTGTTCGTCACGCCGAAGCGCGTGATCGTCGGGGACACTTTACTCCGCTCGACAACCTGCCTATTCTGCTTCGCCTCCGCCGTCTAGTGTAATCCGTCCCCGTGACTCCGTCTCCTCTGACCTCGAAGCCCTCTTTCATTCTTACGCTGGGCTTTCTGACGACGACGGCAGCACTGACGGTCGATCTGAGCCTGCCGGCGATTCCGGCAATGGCCGCTGCGCTCCTGACCGACCTGCCGACCGCGCAGAAGATCGTCGGCCTGTTCATGCTGGGAATGGCGCTCGGGCAGATCCCGTCCGGGTTGTTCGCCGATCGCCTTGGCCGCCTTCCCGTTCTGTACATGGGCATGAGTGTTTTTACCCTTGCCGCCATCGCGGCGTCGTTTGCGCCGTCCATCGAAGTCATGCTGACCGCGCGCTTCGTGCAGGGCATGGGGGCTGCCTCCGCCGTTGTTTTGTCGCGAGCGATCGTGCGCGACATCGCCAGCGGCAAGGACGGTGTCCGGCTGATGTCGCTCATGGCCATGCTGTTTACGACGGCGCCGGTGATTGCACCGAGCCTCGGCGCCCTGCTCATGCACTGGTTCGATTGGCGGGCCACGTTTACGGGTGTTGCGGTAGCCGGCGTCATAATGCTGATTGCGATCCGGGTGAACCTGGTCGAGACGCATACGCCGGAGCCGCAGGGCCACCCGGTGCGGCAGCTCGTCGAAAGCATCCGCATTTTTTTCTCATTCCGACGCAGCATTTTTGGGCTGTTACTGATCGTCACGCCGCCGATCGGGTTCATGTCGGTAATTACGGTTTCGGCCGCGCTGATTATCGAGGAATACGGGCTCTCGGCACGGGACTACGGCTTCGTGTTTGCGACGGCAGGCCTGTCCATCATGCTCGGTTCCTGGCTGAACCGGCAGCTCGTATCCCGGTACGAAGTGGGCACGTTGATTGGCATTGGCGCCAGCATCATGCTGATCGCGTCCGCCAACCTGTTGCTCATTTGCGTGTTGAACTCAGCGCCTTTGTGGTGGTTCTGGGGCAGCCTGTGCGTGTACTTTGTCGCGGTCGGCATCCTCGCCCCGAACGCAACGGTCATTGCGCTGGACCCCCTGCCCAAGGTGGCCGGCGTCGCCTCCTCGATCATCGGCAGCATACAGAATACGCTCAGTGCGTTCGGCGCGATTCTCGGCGCGGCGATCTACGACGGCAGTATTCGTAACGCCAGTGTTACGGTAGCCGTCACCGGCATCGCAACCTTCGTGATCTTTGCGCTCCGACCGTTGATTGCACCGACACCCTCCTGCGCGCATCCGCCCGAGACACTCCAGGAGCGGCACCCGCCGGTCCGTTAGGGATGGCCGCTGGAGGTGGCTATGACACGGCCCGTCTTCGAGCGCGCTTTCCAGCGCGCTAGGGCAGTCGGACCGTGACGTCGTCAGCCGCGGTACGAGACTGCGTGGGCGTGACCTTGGGGTAGCCGTACCAGATCATGCCGACGACAAACTCCTCTTCGGGATTCACGCCGAGTATGTCGAAGAATTCGGGGTCACGCGTAATGCCGCCGGACGTCCACTTGGAGCCGACGCCCGCTTTCCAGAGATACAGCATGAAGTTCTGCACCGCGACGCTGCAGGCTGCGTAGTCCTCACGCTCTTTGAGCGTATCCTCCGAGCGCCGGCAGGTAACAGTCAGCCAGCCCGGTTTTTCAGCCCACGATCTTGCCTTGAAGTCCGCGAGTTCCTGCCCCTTCTGTTCGGCGAGCGTTACACGCACGCGTTCGATCGTGCGAGCAATCGTCTGCGGACCCATCATGAGGAATCGCCACGGTTCCGTGACGTGGTGGTTGGGCGCCCACGTGGCCGCTTCGATCGCATCCCGAACGAGCTGCTCCGGTACGGACGTTTGCAGGTACAGGTTGATCGTGCGGCGGCCTTTCAGGACTTCGCCAAACTCCCGCAGCGCCTCGGTCTCGAAGCTTGGCGCCTTATTGGCCACGACGCGGCGCTCCGGTGCTCGGGTCCAGAACGGGGGCAGCCTGCACCTCGTCATCGCCGCTGAATTCGCGCAACTCGGCCCGCTGCTCGTCGCTGAGTCCGTCGAAGTGGCGCCCCAACACATAACCCACGAACGCCCAGATCGCGGCGATCACGGCGCCAACACCCGCCACGGCGCCCAGCCCGAGGCCAATGGTCGTCAGGCCGGTAAACGCCCAGGCCCACACGGCGTCGCCGCCGCGATAAAGCACGACGTCGATAAGGGGCTTGGCCTTGAAACGAGCCTCCCGGCTCACGGCGGTGAACAGCATTTCCCGACCCGGGCGCGTAACGGCGTAGTTGCCGGCGCGCCGCATCACCTGCAGACCAAGCACCATAATCAGGATCGGCGACAAGGCCAGCGCCAGGAGACCAATACAGACAAACACCGGCACGATCGCCAGGGTTATTGCCATACCCAGTCTCGTCGCCAGGCGGCTCGTGACAAAGGCCGCCGTCAGGATCGCGAGCGTGTTGATCGTCAGATCGACCCAGGCCAGGATCTCGCGGCGCTCGACGCGGGTAAATTCCTCGAGCAGGTTCTTCTGCTGGAAGTAGACGAATGATCCAATGGCGACGTACAGCAGAATGAACGCGGCGATGCCGAGCAGAAACGGGCTCTTGAAGAACAGCATGAAACCGGAAAACGGATTGCGTCCCAGCGTATCGGTGCTCGGATCGTGCGCATGGCCCGCGTTGCCGAGTGCAGTGACCTTGAGACGCTCCAGCGCAAAGATGATCGGCAGCGGTATGAACAGCATGCCCGCCGATACGAGCATGAGTTGTTTTTCGCTGATGATGTCCGCCGTCAAGCCGGCAATGAGCGGGCCGACGATAGCGCCTATGCTCGCCCCCAAGGCGATGAACCCGAACAGCCGGGGCGCCTGCTCACGGCTGAAGAGATCCGACATGAAGCTCCAGAAAACCGACACGTGGAACAGCGCAAAAACGCTTAGCCAGACGTAAAAGCTCTTGTCGATCAGCACCGGGTCCGGCACCCAGGCAGAACCCGAGTAGAACACCACGAACGACGCCGAGAAGAAGACATACACTCCGGGCACGAGCCAGCGAAAGAGAACCCGCGACGCAATGAACCCGTACACCATAATAGCGGCCAGTGTAATGCCGAGATTGATAGTCCAGAGAAAACTCACCTCGGCGTCCGACCAGTCGCTGGCCATGGCATCGCGGGCGGACCTCAGCATGAAATACGCCGTCATCAGAACGAACACGAAGGCCGCCGACAACAGCGTCGCCTTCAGTTCGTTGGGATGGATCTTCGAGGCCGCTTCGAGGAAGCGCGCAAGGGGGTTCGCCGTAGTTTGAGGCGTATTCATTCGGCCAAGGCTCTCCGCGGTCGCTGATCAGTCCGCTTCGACACGTTAGTCGAGACCGAGTTCGAAACCAGCCTCGATCGGAACAATTGCCGTAACCATGGTGCGCTCCAAGCCGGGACGGTCTGGAAGACTATCACTAGAAGCGGTCTTAAAAATAGTTCGATGCCGGCACGACGCGCGGCAGATCGGAGCTGCGGGACCGCCCGGGCCGGACTTCAACACCCGGCCCCGGCGTCCGAAGGCGGTATCAGGGGGTGGCTATCTTCTCGGCCACGTCGAGCAACTCGTCGGCCGGCAGGCGTACCTTGTAGTTGGCGTTGACGAACGAATACGCCACCTTGCCCTGGCGGTCGACGGCAAACACGGCCGGCACCGGCAGCACGCCGTGGCGGCTCATCGACGACGCCTCGATGTCGGCGCCATGCTCGGGCAGCAGGGTCAGGTAACGTTCGGGCGCGCGGAACGCGATACCCAGAGCAACGGCCGCGTGGGCGTTGGCATCGGAAAGTATCGTGTAGCCCAGCCCGTCAATGTCTTCCTGGGTTTCCTGACTCAGGCTGTCGTAGAGCAACTCGGACCGATCCCCGGACAGGAACAATAAATCCACGTCCAGCTCTTCGATCTGCGGGATCACGTGGCGGAGCTCGGACAGGTGCAGGTTGCAGTAGGGGCACCAGCCGCCGCGAAAGCTGATGAGGATGGCCGGCCGCTCGAGTTTCCGGGGGTCGAACTCGAAGTTTTGCTCATCAACCGTTTGTACCGTGAACCGCGGCGCGGTCTCACCGACAGCCACCGGCTGAACGTCCTCGGCGGATTCCGCGATCGGGGTATCTGCGTGTCCGTACTGAATAGACCCGCTGCAGATCAGGCTCACGAGCAACGCGGCCGGAAAAACGCCGAGCACAAAGCGCCGGGATGTCAACATGGTGAACTCCTTGTCAAA
Organism: Woeseiaceae bacterium; assembly: GCA_028289545.1. GTDB lineage: Bacteria > Pseudomonadota > Gammaproteobacteria > Steroidobacterales > Woeseiaceae > UBA1847. The sequence continues at coordinate 132,505 of JANQPG010000061.1, read as the reverse complement.
AAAACGGTGATGTCGGGGCGACGATTCTTGCTTATCTGCGGTCAAAGACCGGCCGACTGCCCGGGTTATTACAGGCGTAGCGTGCAAACGGCGACGCAACGCCGCGGCTTCGGGTGAGGATGGCGTTCGCCGCTTCAGACCGCTTTTTCGAGGAGATCCGAGCCTTTGATGCCGATGACGCCCCGGCAGCGCGCCTTGGCACGATACATGGCGTGATCGGCTTCCCGCATGAGAGCGGTCAGCGTGTTGGCATTTTCCGGATAACGCGCCAGCCCAATGCTGGCCGAGCAGCGCAGAGTGTCTTCGGCAATGTGATACGGGGCTTCGAGCGCTTCCGTCAGGCGACTCGCTAGCTGATCGACGACCTCGGCGGAAACGTCGGGCACCAGCGCCACGAACTCGTCGCCGCCCACGCGGCCAATGATGTCGCAGGATCGCAGGCTCTGCTGCAGACGCTCGGCCGCAATCATCAGCAGCTGGTCGCCTACCTCATGCCCGCACTCGTCGTTGATGTGTTTGAATTCGTTGAGGTCGATGAACAGCAGCGCGCCCGTTGCATCGTCTTCGCTTTCCCGGAGCCTCTGGGCTGCATCGCGCTCGAAGCCGCGGCGATTCAGCACACCCGTCAACGGATCCGAACGGGCAATCGACGCCATGTGGTTTTCGCGTGCTTTACGGTCGGTCACATCGACCAGCGTCACCGCTATGTCCTCGCCCACCGGTTCCGCAATCATTTGCAGCCAGCGCTCCTGATCACCCGTTCGCTGTTGAACGTCGACATCGAGGCTCTCGGGCAGCTCGACGGCAGCCTGGAATCGCCGCATCACGACCGCGGCGGCCACCGGGTCCATTCCGGCTGAAGCCAGACGGGCGATGTCCACGCCGGGACGGCCGTCCAGCACATCGGCCTCGACGTCGAGGAACCGACCCGCGGCGGCATTGGCAAAAATGCAGCGCAGTTCGCGTTTGCCCGAGTCGTCGCCGCGGACCCAGCGCATGCGAATGATGCCGTTGACCGAGTGATCGATCAGGGTCCTCAGGAGTTTTTCGCTGTTGCGAACTTCGGTTTGGGCCTTCTCGACATCGCTCACGTCGCGGAACATCAGAATCTGCCCGCCACGGCTGGCTGCGCCGCGGGTTTCGATGCTCGAGACCTGCACGTGCATGAAGCGCCCCGTTGCGGTCATCATCTTCTGCGGCTTGCCGGTTGCAATGGCCTCGAAAACCCCCGTTGCGCCGTCGTTCATGACGGACGTGAGCGGTATTCGCAGCGCGTCTCGCTCGGTGATTTCGAGCAGATTCTCCGCGCCTCGGTTCATACCGATGATGCGCTGTTTCTCATCGACGACGACGACCGGATCCTGCATGGTCTGAAATACGGTTTCGTACGCGAGCGGCGCAAACTCGATGACGCGCTCGCCAATAAGGAGCCAGGCGTAGACGGGCAGCATCGCCACGATGGCAAGCGGCACGAAGGACAGCGTGTCCGGCCCGATGCCCACGTCATAAGCCAGGGTTGCGCACAGGGGAACCATGCAGGCGCCGGTCAGGAGGAACAGGCCTCGACGGTGCGCGGGCGCAACGGCCGAACTGTGCAAGAGCAGCGAGAGAATCGCGATCGCTATCACGCTGTAGCTGTACGGGGCGTGCGCAAACAGAAACCACGGCCCCCACTCGGCCGGCCGGGTCAGGAACACACCCTCGGGATTGGCAAACGGCGCGTACCACATAAGTTCGTGATAGACGTTGGTTGCGGCCAGCGCAATCGTGGTCACGGGTACGAGCAGAAGCAGCGCCAGGGTGCGCGGCGGCGTGACCTCACCTCGGTACGTGCGGAAGCAGACGAAAGCGACGACCGGCAGCAAGGCTGTGGCCAGAAAGTGGGCGTTGCGGCCGATCGAGAACACGACAAACGAACCCGACATCTGCTCGATGGCGCCCCCGAGCACCCAGATGCCCATGAGGCAAAACACGAGCCCAACCGTCAGGCTACCGACCTCCCGGCGCGACGCGATCAGACGGCCGCCGAGAAACAGGTAGCAGGCGGCGCCGATAGTCAGAACAACGGCAAGCAGAATATCGAGATTCACGAGGCTTCTGTGTAGACCGGTACTTAGAGCAGCTTACGCTTGCCGAACGGCGTTTGCGCGGAACTGCTTCTCAGGCCGGACAGCGGCGTTTTTTACCGTCCGGTAGAGACTTTGCGCCAAGCCGCCCACCCGTGGCACGGAGGTCCGCAAAAACACCGCTGCTGGCGCGTGGCTACCCGGAAAAAAGCACGTAGAATGTACGCCACCCACGGCCGTTGCCGGTAACGGTCGAGGGGCCCGGCCCTTCGACGGCATCACGTGAGCCGCATGACATGAATGACGAACTCTTCAAAACAGTACGCCTGGTCCGCCGCGGCAAGGTAAAAACGGACGATCGCGGCCGGAGCGTCTGGTCGGAACCCGTGGCGGATGCGGAACTCGAGCTCGTCTCCACGCAGATGCTGCAGCAAATGCTCGAATCCGACGACGAACAGCGCAAGGAGCGGCTGAAGGCGGCATCTTCAGCGCGCGACGGCGTGCTGGCTCGCAACACGTCCACGAAGGAGTTCGAGGTCATCGACGACGACGATCTCAAGGCGGCGCTGTCGGTTGCCCAGGACAGCACCGGCCCCGGCCGTGTGGCCGACGTCATCTACGAGCCGGTTGTCGACGATACGGGGAATGACGACGCCGAGGAACTCTCGCTCGTGTCGACACAAATGCTGAGGAAAATGCTCGGTGCTGAAGATGAGCCGGGCGACGCGGAGAAGGCGCCGGACGACGACGCCGGAGGGGGCTTCGACCCTTACAACAGCGGCTAGCAACAGCGGCTACACGGCAGCAAACGGGCCTCGGCTCAGAGCCAACTTACAGCCACTTATCCTCGTTCGGCGGCACGTAATGCTCGAACTGAGCGAGCAGGCCGTTGACCTTCGCGTCACTCAGGAGCATGCGGCGGTTGGATTCGCGCACAAAACCCTCGTCGCGAGCCGTGTCGAGAAACGCAAGCAGCGAGTCGAAATAGCCGGCCACGTTGAGTAGCCCGCAGGGCTTGTCGTGAAACCTGAGCTGCCCCCACGTGACCACCTCGATGATCTCCTCGAGCGTGCCGAAACCGCCGGGCAGGGCCACGAAGGCATCGGCCAGCGCCGCCATCAGGGTCTTGCGTTCGTGCATCGAGGCAACGACGTGCAGCTCACTCAAACCCGTGTGCGCAATTTCCTTGTCGACCAGCTGTTGCGGAATCACCCCGTGCACGCGACCGCCCTGCTCGAGCATACGGTCGGCGATAATGCCCATGATGCCCTTGGCCGCGCCACCGTAGACCAACTCGATGTCGCGGGAACACAAGGCGTCGGCCAGCTCGACGGCCGCGGCGGCATAGTCCGGCCGGCTCCCCTTGTTGGAACCGCAATAGGCGCAAATTCGTCGCATCGTCGAACGGTTCGCTATGCCTCGGCGGAGACTTTCGCGCGGTTTGCCACGCGCTCGACGATAGCGGCAATTTCGGGCCGCGCCTCCCTCAGTTCCCCGGAATCCAGCGCATCCAGCTCGTGCGGGAATACGAGCCACTCAGCGGTTTCCTTCAGATAATAGTGCGGCGTCATCGACGTTTCGTTGCGCTCGGGCTTGAACCACGGCACGGCAACCCGGATGTCCCCGGGCGTATTGTCGCGCGCTCGCCGGCGGATCTCGTCGATGACGGCGACGATCGTGTTGCCCGTATCGAACACGTCATCGACGATCAGGACACGATCGTCGTGACAGATCTTCTTGATAATGTAGTTCAGGCCGTGCACGGCCACGCTGCCGCGCCGATCGACACCTTCGTAGGACGAGGTGCGAATCGCGATGTGATCGGACCGGACGCCGCAGTAGGCAAAAATCTCCTGGACGGCCATGCCCACGGGTGTGCCGCCGCGCCAGATTGCGATAATCATCGTCGGCCGGAAGCCGTCCTCCAGGACTTTTAGCCCCAGGCGGAACGAGTCTTCGAGCAGGTCCTGGGCGGACAGCACCGTTTTATCCATGTCGAGGGTCCATCTGGCTGTGTTGTTGTTGTCGTGTGCCGGGCGCGGTGGATTGGCTTGCCGCCCCCCGGCAGGCTGCCGCTATAATGCCGGCATGCGCGAACCGTACCGTAAATACGCGCCCGAACAAACCGCAACGCTCCATGCCCCATCATGCAGGAAGTCATGAAAAAGACCATCATTGCCGCCGACGACCTCCTGAGGGACTCCTTCGAACTCGCTGCACGGATCTACGAAGGCGGTTTCCGCCCGGATTTCCTGGTCGGCCTGTGGCGCGGCGGCAGCGCCGTCGGCATTGCCGTACAGGAAGGTCTGCAGTTTTTCGGCGTCGAGACCGACCACATTGCAATTCGCACATCCTACACGGGCGCCGACAGCTACGAAAAAATGGTCAAGCGGAAAAACCGCATCCGCGTGCACGGCCTCGAGTACCTGCTCGACAATCTCTGCTCACACCACTCGCTGCTGATCGTCGACGACGTCCTGAGCACGGGTTCGAGCCTCAAAGCCGTGATGGACCAGCTGAAAAAGAAAACCCGGCGCAACCTGCCGCACGACATCCGCGTCGCGACCGTCTGGTTCCGGCCGACCGAGAAGACCCTGAAAACGCCGGACTACTACGTCCACGAGACCCAGGACTGGCTGGTCCTCCCGTACGAGCTGACGGGCATGAGCGTCGACGAAATCAAAACCGGCCGGCCGGAACTCGCCGACATTGCCGAGCGCCTGCGGCCGCACGCCGAGCGCGCGTAAGCGCCGCAACGCTCGTCAGTTGGGGCTACCGTCTTACGGTAGTCAGTCGACACCAATGGACGTCAGTACGGCGGCAGTCCCTGCATTGCAACCGCTGGCTTGGTCAGTTCCGGGGGCGGAACTCGGCGTGTACCAAACGTTAACCCTCTTGTTCGCCATTTTCGCCGCCAACAGTATGCTCAGCATGTTCTTTCCGCCCGGTGTGGTGGCGTCAAAACGAAAGTGGTACCCCCACGACGAGCAGGTGTTGCCCGGCGGAACGCTGACGGCAAACTCCACGAAGTCACCACCGAGCATCGAAGTTACCTCCCGGTCTGGCGCGTAATCCGCAAACGCCGCGGTCGAGAACAACAGGCAGCAAACGAGAATCGAAAAGGAAGACCGAACAACGATGGTTTTCATACAACATCTCCAGAGTGACTCATGAAAAGTGCTCTAACGGAATCGATGGACAAAAAGCCGATGGACGGCCTCCGTTGGGTTGCGTGTTCTGCGTTCTGCTGCGTGGCGAGGGCGCCTTCTTTCGTCGGAACCAACCGACTCGCTGTCGCCGTTTGACTGGCGCAGTCAGTCCCTGATGAGCATGTTGCCGTTCAACGCCTCGCACAAACCCTCTGGCCCGTTGATGGTTTTGTCGACGACAATCGTGAACGATCGATCAGAAGCCTGCGCGGCAAGCGCCATGCTGTAGGCGCGATCCACAATGTCTTTCCCGAGCGTACTCTGTTTGATCCAGATGCGATCGTACAGACAGTCATCGACTGAGCTGCCGACAAAATCGACGAAAAAACCATCGGCGTGCAGATAGATGAATTCGACCTTACCGCCGTACCATGCCGGCGCGGCGGCCGCGGTTCCCTGCATCAGCAACAAAGACACGGCGAGCGCTACGGTTTTGAGTCCTCTCCAAGTGTTTCCAGACATTGAATTCTCCTGGTGTGTTGTGGGGGGCATCCAGAAAAGGGCGATTGGCGAAGTGCGCCGCCGCCAAGAACGCCCATAAAAGGAATTTATCCTATATTAATATCGAATAAGGTAACCTTGATTCATAAGAGTACTACTAAACCGGCAAGACAACAGCGTCCCACCTCTTCAACGAGCACTGGATTCTCAAGGAGACCCGACATGACACTGAGACTGACCCTCTTGTTTGTACTGCTCTCAACCGCCACGAGCGCCGGCGCAGCCGCCACCTGGCACACCGGCAAGATCACGCGTGTCTACCCGACGGGCGACGGCGTCAGCGTGGTCATACAGTTCGATACCGACTCGCCCGCGTGCACACATTCAAGCACCCCGGACTACTACTACGTCCAGGTGGGTCAGAACGGCGTTACGGCCGATGGTCTCAAGATCCTGCTGTCGACCGCGCTTGCGGCGGCTGCCGCCAACAAGACCGTTGGCATCAACTTCGACAGCGCCAGCTCGAATTGCTACATCAACCGGCTGTGGGTGGACTTTCCGTAGCCATCCTGCTTGCGTCCGCCGAGTCGTGCTGCTCAGCCCTGTGGGAGGAAGCGAGAACACGCGCGGGGAAAGACGCCTCTGACCTCTTTGGTGATAACGCGAAGCCATTCTTGGTTCACTACGGTGTGAATGCAGGACACTTGCCATGAAGCGAGCCGCAATCGCGATCCTGTTCGTATTTGGACTTATCGGCACGGCACTGTTCGCGTTCGACTACTGGCGGGAATGGACGATTGTGGAGAAAGCCGATCTGGGCTTTTCGCGTCTGGACATCAGTCGCTTACAGGAGAGACACGAAAGCGCACAGATGGGCTCTGATAGCTGGTCCGTTTACCTTTACGCTCTGCCGGATGAGGAAAACGGTTTGCTGCTATGTGGGACCAACGGTTTTTCCGAGCAACACATGAACGGTCTTGATGTGTTCGACATCCCTGCTGCACCATCATGTGTTAGGACGATCTATGCCGGCAGCGGCACCGTTTATCAGTTCATCGTCTTCGCCGACAGACTCTACGTTGAAGTGCTTGCATAGATCACGCGCACTGGTCTGTTTCGAGTTGTGAAGGACAACGGACAACCCGTTAGCCAGCGGTGCCCCGCCAGCCGCTCCTGTCGCATACGTTTTACAGGCCCAGCGGTATACCGAATACGAAGAAACTCACGAGCAGCGTCGTCCAGACCAGCAGAAAAGCGATGGAATACGGCAGCATGATCAACAGCATTTCGCCGAAACTGAGGTCAGGCCGGTACTTGCGCATGAACGCCAGAATCACGCCGGCGTACACCAACATCGGCGTAATGATGTTGGTCGACGAATCGGCTACGCGAAAAGCGGCGGCAACGAAATCGGGTGTCATGGCCGGATTCACGAGGTAAAGCATCGGTACGAAGATCGGACCCAGCAACATCCATTTCGACGTCAGGCCACCAATGAACAGATTGATCAGCGCGGTGGTGAAAACGAAACCGATGAGTAGCAACACCGGAAAACGGTCAAGCCCCAGCGCCAGCAAAGCGTTCGCGCCGAGGTAAGTAATGTAGGAACCGAGACCGCTGTAGCTCAGGAGCCCCAGGAAGTTGTAACAGAAGAACGTGAGCACGAGTATGTAGCCCATCGTGTTCATCTGGCTGACCATTGCCTGCACGACATCCGCGACATTGCGAAACTTTCGGGTGGCGACACCGAAGAAGATGCCGGTAACGACGAAAAACAGCGAAATCAGCAGAATGATGTTGTCGAGGTATGGGCGGACAACGCGTCCGTCAGCACTCTCGAACCCCGCGAGCGGACCGACGGCCAGCAGCACGATCAGTGCGATCGCAACAAACGCTCCCGGGATGACGGCACGCAAACCTCTGCGTTCCGTATCGTCGATCTCGAAGTCTCCGGGTGTAATGTCGTCCGGCGTGTCGAACGGCTGATCAGCGAGCTTGGGTTCGATGTATCGTCGCGTCACCCAGAATCCCGTTGCCGACAAGATGAAGGTCGATACGATGATGAACAGCCAGTGCATCGTTGCCGGGTTGAGCGGATTGCCGTCGGCTCCGACGAACGCGATTCCCTGAGCCTCGGCGAAAACCTTGGCATTCATGCCGATGATGACGTCGACGGGCCCGGGAATGAGGTTGGCGCTGAAACCGGCGGACACGCCGGCGAACGCCGCCGCCATCCCGATGAGCGGATTACGGCCAAGGCCGGCGTACAGCAGACCGGCCAACGGTATCAGCACGAGATACCCTGCGTCCGTAGCGATCGAACTCAGAATACCGATAAAGATCAACAGCAAAGGCATCAGTTTGACCGGGATGTATGCGCCCGCGCGTTTGATCAGGGCTCCGAACAAGCCCGAGTTCTCCGCAACGCCGATGGCCAGCATGACAACCAGAATGACACCCAGCACTCCCCCACCGAATCCAAGCCAGTTATCGAGGAGTGCGTTGTCAAAAATCCAGCGTACGTGCTCTGCTTCGTACATGGCGCGTATTTCGTAGACAGTGGCTTCGCCGCCAGCCCCCGGTGTCTCGAAACGGTGACCCCCCATCAGGACGGTGACAAGAAACGCCAGCGGATAAAACGCCATGAAGATGATGACCGGATCGGGAATCCTGCGCCCGACACGCTCCACAAAGGCGGCAAAGCGCCGGCCGGATTGTCGTTTTGTCACTTGTGGAGAGCTCCGATGAGGGATGCGCCAGGGAGTATAACTCTGAAGGCCGGAGTACCGGTGGTCACGGCCGTTCACCCGACTCGAGCGATTCGCGACGCCGCTCGTTCACGAGCAGCAGCAACTCCGCCGCGGCCTCGGCGTCACACAGCGCCCGGTGGTGATTATTGAGCGCAATGCCGTATTCGCGGCACAGGTTCGCGAGGCTGTACGACCGATGCCCGGGATACAGCCGCCGCATCGACGAGCAAGTGCACAGTTTGGGCATGCGAAACGGCCGGCCGATACGCTCGAACTCGCGGGTAATGAAGCCGTAGTCGAACTCGACGTTGTGGGCAACAAAGATCGCGCCCTCAAGGAAGCGCTCGAGGGCGTCGGCAACGTCGGCAAAATACGGCGCGTCCGCCACCGTGGCCGCCGAGATGCCGGTCAGCCGGGTGATGTTCGGCGGAATTGTGCGCTGCGGGTTCAGGAGCGTCGAGAACGTATCGATCACGCGGCCGTTTCTCACACGCACGGCGCCAATTTCCGTCACGCGGTGGCGCTCGCCGCGGCCGCCCGTCGTTTCCACGTCGACAACCACGTACTCCTGATCCGGATCGAGCACCCAGCGAATCCGCACGACGTCCGCGGCAAAACCCGCGGCGCGCAGCTGCTCGAGGCGAAGCAACTGGTTGCGGCGTAGCGCGTCACCCTCGGCTTTGACTTCGACAAACCGCACCTGCCCGTCTTCGATCAGCATCAGGTCGGGATAGCCGTAGCGCGCGTTCAGATAATCGTCCACAAAATGCTCGAGCATTGCCCGCACCGCCTGAGGCGGCGCCTGACCGGCCAGCGCGAGCACGGCGTCGAGCGTCTGCCGCCGCCAGCGGAACACGCCGTTCGGCTTGTCGAAATGCCGGGTACTCTGTTTGAGCAGCTCACCCAGCAGTGCACCGGGTTTGTCGAACAGCGCGAACACGCGCTCGACGGCGTTCGCGTGACGCGCGCGGAAGCTACGTTCCCGGATCGACACGGGCAGGAAGTCGAACGGCGAGCTGGATTGACTGTCGGCGCCTTCGACCAGCTGATCCCAGAACAAAAGGCCAAACAAGGTGCGCCACAGCGAGTTTTCGACCCGGTAACTCGCGGCGCCGTTTGCCTCGAACCACTCGGCGGCGGCGCGCTCGGGCGCACCCGACATCGATTCGTCAAGCTCGATGACCTCGCCGGCGCGCAGTTCGTCGGTAGCCGCCGAGGTTCGCTTGCCGCCGAACTTACGCGCGTAGAGATCCTCGGCTATCAGCGCCTCCTCATCACTGCGCGGCGCCGCAATGCGCGCCTCGAGGTACAACCTCGCCGCGTCGCGATCGCCGCGGGCCAGCAACAGTCTTACGACACGTTCGCCACACCCGGCAGACTCGCCACGGCGGTATACGGACAACGCCGCTGCGGCCTCGCCGGCGCGCTCGAGTTCCCTGCCGAGACGATGCGCGAGTATGTCGCGCTCGCGGGCGACGCTCGGCAGCGAATCGTCCGGCCAGGCATCACTCTCTTCGGCCAGCCGCAGCAGGCCGGCCGCCTCCGAGCGCTCTACGGCCGCGGTGACTTCCGCCAGCCGGAAATGCGCCTCGGCCTCCTCGCGTTCGGCGAACCGCGGCTCGTAGTTGCCGCGCGTGTTGTTGATCCGCACGAGGCCCAGGTCGCGCATCGTAAACTGCGTCAGCCCGTCCTGCAGGCGGCCGAAGAACAGGAACAGCAAGTAACGTATTTCGCGGCAGTAGCCCTGCACGACAATACGGTCGGTCGCCACTTCCGCCATGAAGTCCGCGGGTAACACGTGGCGTCGGGCGAGCTCGACGAGTTCGGATTTCTTGAGCGAACGGCCGACGCCGCTCAGGCGTTTGCTCAGAACGTCGAGAATTTCAGCGCGCTTCAGGAACGTCAGCACGGACTCGAAGTGTTCGGCCGCTGGCCGCCGCACCCAGCCTCGGCTGCGCAGCGCGGCTAACAACGGCGCCGTGTTGCCAAGCTCCGGGTACCGAAGGCGCGCGGCATCGAACACCTGCCCCTTGCGGTTGACGAGGCGTACGTAGAGTCGCTGCTCGTTCTGCGTCAGCGCGCGGAACTCACGGACGATCTGCTGGTGCTCCTCGCCCAGAACGTGCGCGTAGTGCTCGCCGACGAACTTGAGCATTTCGAGAAAATGCTCGTGGTAGTAGTAGGTCGGCAGCTCCTTGAGACGCCGGGGCGCGCGTGCCTCCGACTGATCGAATGACGATTGATCGAACGACGGCTGTTCGGACGACGACTTCTCAAATGAAGTCATCAGGCCTGACTATGGAGTGTGCCCTTGATGGCTGTCGCCGCCACGTGGCGGTCGTCGCCCAGGGTTGTCAGGACAAACAGACGCTCGTCGAGCGACGTCGTGTGCATATCGCGGTGCGCCGACAAACGCGTCGCCGCCGGATCCAGTATGACGAAGTCGGCCTCCTTGCCGGGCACGAAGTTGCCGACGTGTGCATCGACGCCGAGCGCCTCGGCCGCACCCAGCGTGGCGAGATACAGGGCTTCGGCCGGCGCCAGCACCTGACCGTTGAGTTGCAGCACCTTGTAAGCGTCGCCCATCGTGCGCAGCATCGACAAACAGGTACCGCCGCCGACGTCCGTGGCCAGGCCGGTCCTGACGCCCGCCTCGCGCATACGCTCGAGATCGTACAAGCCGCTGCCGAGAAACAGGTTGGAACTCGGGCAAAACGCCGCGGCGCTACCGCTCTCGGCCATCCGCCGGCGCTCGGCGTCCGACAAATGCAGGCAGTGCGCAAACATCGACCGCTCGCGAACGAGTCCGTAACGATCGTAAACGTCGAGATAGGACGAACTCCAGGGAAACGCTTTCGTTACGGCCTCGATCTCGCGGTCGTTCTCGGCGAGGTGTGTATGCATCCACACGTCCGGATACTCGGCGGCCAGCCGCCCTGCCTGTTCGAGCTGCGCCTCGCTCGACGTCAGCGCAAATCGCGGCGTAATGGCGTAGCCCAGCCGGCCGCGGCCGTGCCAGCGCTCAATGAGTGCGCGACTGTCGGCATAAGCGCTCTCGGGCGTGTCGAGTAGCGCCTCGGGCGCACCGCGGTCCATCAACACCTTGCCCGCAATGAGCCTCAGATCTTTTTCGAGCGCCGCCTCGAACAGCACCTCCGCCGAGTGCGGATGTACGGTCGCAAACACGAGCGCCGAGGTTGTGCCGTAAGCCAGCAGCGCGTCCACGAACAGGTCGGCAAGCTCGCGTGCGTATTCGATGTCGGCAAGCCGCATCTCGCCCGGATAGGCGTAGCGATCCAGCCAGTCCATGAGCTGCTCGCCGAACGAGGCAATGATGTCGAGCTGCGGGAAGTGCACGTGGCAGTCGATGAAACCCGGCACGATGACGTGTCCGTCGTGACGCACGACCTCAGCATCCAGCCCCGGCAACAGCGCCTCTTCGGGTCCGACGGCTTCGACATAGCCGTCAGCCGAGACAAGCAACGCGCCTTTTTCGAAGCGTTCGAGCCTGCCGCCGGACGCCGGATTGCCCAGGCAGTGCATGACGCTGCCGCAGTGAAGTGTCCGCGCGTTCATTTCGGTACGTTGAGGATCACGGGATCGGTCAGCAGGTGCTCCTCGCAGTTGCCGTCCACCGCGCCGCGATCGACGACCAGGAAGCGCTGGCCGCTCGCGAGGCCAATCAAGGGCATGTGCCAGGTGCCGCGAGCGTAATTGACGCCCTGGCGGCCGTTGCTCAAATAAGCCCGGAGCGATTCCGCCGGCGGCGGCTCACCGGCCGGCGCCACGACGACAACAAACTGCTGCCCGTCGAGCGGCACAAAAGCCTGGCTGCCGAGCGGATGCCGCTCAAGCAAATGGATCTCGTAAGGCAGGCGGCTGGCCTGCTCGCAGCGCGCAATCGCGACGCTGACCTCACCGTCGGTATCGACCGAACACAGCTCGTCGAAACGCGCAAAGCGCGCATCGTTCATTGCCTCGCTGTCGACGCGGTCCTCGATGACGTCGCCATACGGCGCAAACGTGTCCGCTTGCAGCGGTTCGACGTACAGCTCACGCGGCATCGTCGGCCTCCGCGACGGTGCCGAACAGACGCAGTCGACTTACCCCACCGTCCGGATAGATCGACAGCCGGGCGTGAGTAATCGGCCCCGTGTCTACGAGTTCGCTCTCGAAATAGTGCTGCTGGTCCATGGCCAGCTTGACCTGCGGCAGCAGCGGCCGCCAGCGCTCACTGTCGTGGCTCACCGCATCGCCGGGTTCGAACACCGCCGCTTCGATCGACGCAGTGTCCGGGTAGTTGCCCTTGAAGTGCGCCGTGTCGATCTCCGCGCGGCACACGGTCCCGCGGGCGCCGAGCGCAAGCAGCACCCAGTCGTTGCCGGGGCCGCGCCGGCGCGCCGTCTCCCAGCCGTCACCCATGTTGACGCCGCGGCCGGGCAGATTCAGGTTGTGCATGCTGCCGAAGTGCTCGTCGCTGGCAGCCAGTGCGCGGCCGCCGTTCTGTAGCGCAAACAGATCCACGACGTCTTCGGGACGCTCGAACTCGGGTATCACTTCACCAAAGAGCCTGAGCCGCGCGACGCCGCCGTCAGGGTAAATGTTGAGACGCACGTGCGTCACGACGGGCTCGTGGTCGATCGCGTGCCAGTGATGGCTGTCGCCTTCGAGAGGCGTTTTCGGCAGCACCTCGACCCAACCGGATTCAGGTACTTCGTCCTCGCTGGCGCACACGTCGATGGTCGCCTCGGGCGGGTAGTTGCCCGTGAAGTGACTCGTATCGATGTCGACGCCGCGCAGCCGCCCCGGCACGCCAAGGCGTATGACGCAGTAGTCGTGGCCGGGCCCGCGCTTGCGGCGGCTCTCCCAGCCGTCCATCCACTTGCCGTGATCGTCGTACCTGTCGGCAATAAACACGGGAGCAGCCGGCTCGATCAGCCGCTCCTTGGCTGCAAAAAACTCATCGTTGGCGTACACGACACGGGTGCCCAGCCGCGGCTGCTCCAACGATATCCAGCTCCTGAACGGGTGCTCGCCAGTCACGAGCCGGTCTCCATCGCCTCGAGCCTCAGGCGGGCAATGCGGTGAATTTCAACCAGCGCCGTGTCGATCTCCTGCTCGGCCGTGTTGTCGAGCCGCTTCGCAAACGCCTCCAGGATGACGAGGCGATTCGAGTTGCGTACCGCCATGACAAACGGAAAGCCGAATTTGCGCTTGTAGGCTGCGTTCAGCGTATGGAAACGTTCGAGCTCAGCCGGTGTGCACTGATCGAGCCCGGCGCTTTGCTGTTCGTCGTTCGACGACGCCGTGAGCTCGCCGCGCAGCCCCGCTTTGCCGGCCAGATCCGGATGTGCGCGGATGAGCAGGAGCTGTCGCTCGCGACCGGCGCCGTCCACGCAAGCCGCCATGGCGGAGGCAACGTCGTCGATCCCGGCTCCGGTTCCCAGCGTTCCGGCCGCACACTCGGCCACCCACGGCGAATGCTCGTAGATGCCGCCGTAGCGCTCGATGAAGGCTTGTTGCTCCGTCTCGTTCATGGACCCAGGCGTGTCGTCTGCGTTTATGCCGGTCGGTAAGGATGCAACGCTCGCCAGTGCTGTGCAATGTCAATGCGACGCGCCACCCAGACATCATCAAAACCGGCGATGTAGTCGAGAAAGCGCGCGAGGGCCGCGCTGCGACCGGGCCGGCCGGCCAGCCGGCAGTGCAGCCCGACCGACAGCATGCGGCCACCCTCGGCGTAGAGCGTGTCGAAGCTGTCCTTGAGGTAGGTATAGAACTGCTCGCCGCTGTTGAAACCCTGCGCCGTGGCGAAACGCATGTCGTTGGCGTCCAGCGTGTACGGCACCATCAGGACCGGTGTCCCGGTGTAGGAATCCCAGTACGGCACGTCGTCAGCGTAGCAGTCCGCCGAATAGACAAAACCGCCCTCCTCGGCAACCAGCGCCAGCGTGTTTGGACTCGTGCGTCCCTGGTAGAAACCGAGCGGCCGCTCGCCGGTCACCTGCGTGTGTATGCGGACGGCTTCATCGATGTGCCGGCGCTCGGTTTCGCGATCGACAAACTGGTAGTCGATCCAGCGGTAGCCGTGGCTGGCAATCTCCCACTCCGACTCGCGCATGGCCGCGACCGCGGCGGGATTGCGCTCGAGCGCCATTGCCACGCCGAACACCGTCACCGGCAGCCCGCGTGAGCTGAACAGACGATGCAGCCGCCAGAACCCGGCGCGCGACCCGTATTCGTACAGCGACTCCATGTTCATGTGCCGCGTGCCTTCATACCCCTTGGCGCCAACGATCTCCGAGAGAAAAGCCTCGGAGGACGCATCGCCGTGCAGCACGCAGTTCTCGCCGCCCTCTTCGTAGTTGACGACAAACTGCAGCGCCAGGCGGGCGCCATCCGGCCAGTCCGCCTGCGGCGGATTGCGGCCGTAGCCCTGCAAGTCTCGCGGATACCCGCCGTCAGTCACGACCCGACCCTCCGGCGCCACGCTCGAGATCCCGGTACCAGCGATCAACCAGCGCGCGCTCTTCTTCGGTCATCCCGGTCAGGTTACCGATGGGCATGGCGCGCGATATCACGGTCTGCTGGTGGACCCGCTCCGCGTTGCGGAGTATTTCCGCATTGCTGTCGAGCAGCACGCCGGCCGGTGCCGCGGGAAACGCGGGGTGCGTCGGCTCAGCGGCATGACAGTTTGCGCAGCGCGCTTCCATGACGCTCCGCAACTCTTCGATGTCGACCCCGCCCGACGCCTCGGCGGCAGCGGGCGCGCGCGGCGCGGCCGCCAGCATGACGGCAATCAGTATTGCCGCGGCGGCGGCCAGCGGTAACGGGCTTGCACCGCCCTTGTGGCGCGCGACAAAGTACACGCGAATCAGCGCACCGGCGAGCGCAATGCCGATCAACAGCAGCCAGTTCCACGCATGGCTGTAAACGACGGCGTAGTGATTGCTCGTCATCGTGAACAGCACGGGCAGGGTAAAGTAGGTGTTGTGCACGGAACGCTGCTTGGCGCGAATACCGTCCTCCGGATCGATCGGCTTGCCGAGCGCCACCGCAGCCACCATGCGCTTCTGACCGGGAATGATGACCATGGCGACGTTGGCGACCATAATCGTCCCGAGTACAACGCCGAAGTGTATGAACGCTCCGCGGCCGCCGAACAGCTGGCAGAGCGCCCACGCCAGCAACGCGACGAGCACAAACAGTATTGCGCTCAAAGGCCCCTCGCGTTTCCCGAGCGGCGAACGGCAGAGCAGATCGTAGACCAGCCAGCCGCCGACGAGAAAAGCCACGGCAATGACCACGCCGGCGGCGGGCGAGAGGGGCAACACCGAGGGATCGACAAGGTACACGCTCGCGCCGTACCAGTAGATCAACCCCGTCAGAAAGATGCCGGACAGCCAGGTCGTGTAGGCCTCCCACTTGAACCAGTGCAGTGGCGCCGGCAACGGCAGCGGCGCCGCCGCATACTTCTGTGCATGGTAGAAGCCGCCGCCGTGCACGGACCAGACTTCACCAGCCACGCCGCGTTCGCCGTCTTCGTCACGGCGCGGCGGCCGCAGATGGTTGTCGAGCCAGATGAAATAGAACGACGAGCCGATCCACGCAATACCCGCAATCACGTGCAGCCATCGAACCAGGAGGTTCAGCCATTCGAGCAGATACGCGGTCACGTCAGCTGCTTGAGCCTCGTGACTCCGGCCGGCAAGTCCGCCGCCGCCGCTTCGTGGACACGAAGGATCTCCGCCGCGACCGCCACGGCTATCTCGGCCGGTTTCTTGCCGCTAATACCCTTTACCCCGATCGGGCAGGTCAGCCTGGCAATCTCCGCGGCCGTCAGACCCTCGGCCCCGAGCCGCTTCACGAAGCGCCGGCGCTTGCTCTCCGAGCCGATCAATCCGACGTAACCGAGGTCGCTGCGTCTGAGCGCACGCTTCACTATGTCGAAATCCATAGCGTGGCTGTGCGTCATGATCAGGCAAAAACCGTCGGCCGGTATGGCGGCCACCTCGAACGCCGGCTCCGTGGTCTCGACGTTGCGAACGTTGTTGATTTGCTGACGCAGGAACCCGGGACGACTGTCCACCCAGCGCACATAGCAGTCGATACCGGCAAGGATCGCAATCAGCGCGGAGCCGACATGCCCTGCGCCGAACAGCGTAATCTCGAGATCGCTGCCGACAACGGGGAAAAACAGGGCCTCGTCGACGACGCCGGCAGGACCCCGGGATTTGAGGCGGGTGCGCGCCCGGGCGGTTCGCGACGCATCGGCCCCCTCGCCGAATACGTCGTCCGCCGTAACCACCCACGGATCGGCGTGCGGCAGTTTCAAATCGCGCACGAGCATGGCCGGCTTGCGCTGACCGTCGAGTGCCGACAGCGCCTTCAGCCACGTCGGAATGCCGCCGTCGAAAGTCTCGAACAGAATCTCGACCACGCCGCCGCAGCACTGCCCCATCGAAGCGCCCAGCGGAAACCGCTCGAGGCGGAGCCGCGACTCCCCGCGTAACGCCTCCACGGCAAGCCGGGTGCACTGGTGCTCGAGCTGACCGCCGCCAATTGTGCCGATCGTCTCCGCCTCGGTCACCAGCATGCGCGCGCCGACTTCGCGAGGCGCTGAACCGCGCACGCCTGCCACCGTCACCGCCACGACCCGCTCGCCGCCCGCCAGGAGATCGGCCAGCTGTTCGACCCAGACATTCACAGGAAGCCGCCTTGCCACGCTTTGAGCACAGCTTCCGGCGTTGCCGGCGCGTCCAGCGGCGGGTGCGGATTCTCGTCGGTTGCCAGCGCATCGCGGATGGCCAGGAATGCCGACAACGCCAGCATGAGCGGCGGCTCGCCCACTGCCTTGGAGCGATAGATCGTGTCTTCGCGGTTTGCGAGCCCCTCGCACAAGGTCACGCGAAAGTCGACGGGGACATCGGAACTGGTCGGTATCTTGTAGGTGGACGGCGCATGTGTCGTCAGTCGGCCGCCCGAATCCCAGCACAGTTCCTCGGATGTGAGCCAGCCCACGCCCTGAATGAAACCGCCCTCGACCTGTCCAAGATCGACGGCCGGGTTCAGGGAATCCCCGCAGTCGTGCAGGATGTCGACGCGGGTCAGACGGTGTTCGCCCGTCAAGGTGTCGACAATCACTTCAGAAACGGCGGCGCCGTAGGCGTAATAAAAGAAGGGCCGGCCGGAAAACGTCGCGCGATCGTAATGGATCTTCGGTGTCTTGTAGTAGCCCGTCGCCGACAGCGAGATCCGCTCCGCCCAGGCCATGCGCACGAGTTCGCCGAAGGCGAGACGCTCACCGGCGACATGAACTTCGTTGCCGGCAAAGCGTATCTCGGCTTCGCTGACGCCGTGGCGACGCGCAAGAAACTCGCGGAGCCGTCCGACAATCTTTTGCGCCGCGTTCTGCGCGGCCTTGCCGTTCATGTCCGAGCCGCTCGATGCCGCCGTCGCCGATGCGTTCGGTACTTTGCTCGTATCGGCCGCGGTGATTTTCACGCGGTCCACACCGACGCCGAACTCGTCAGCCACGACCTGCGCCACCTTGATGTAGAGACCCTGGCCCATTTCGGTGCCGCCGTGATTGAGCTGTATGGTGCCGTCCTTGTAGACGTGGACAAGCGCGCCGGCCTGGTTAAGCAAGGTCGAGGTAAACGAAATACCAAACTTGACGGGGGTTAGCGCAAGACCTTTGCGGAGCAGCGGACTGTGCGCGTTGTAGTCGGCAACCTCCGCGCGCCGCTTCGTGTATTCCGAGGTCTCGGCGAGTGTCGACAGGAGTTCGGGCAATACCTTGTCCGCCACAGTCTGGCCGTAGTGTGTCGTGTTGCGCGATTCAAGCCCGTAGAGATTTCGCTGCCGTATCGTCAGAGGGTCTTCTCCGAGCTGGCGCGCTACGTCGTCGATCAGGCACTCGATCGCAAACATGCCCTGCGGTCCGCCGAAACCGCGAAACGCCGTGTTCGACACCGTGTGGGTCTTGCAGCGATGCGACAGTATGTGGACGTTGTCGAGATAGTAAGCGTTGTCGCAGTGAAACATGGCGCGATCGTTGACCGGGCCCGACAGGTCGGCGGACATGCCGCAGCGCGAGGCCAGCACAAAATCCACACCCTCAATGACGCCGTTGCCGTCAAAGCCCACGTCGTAGTCGATGACAAAGTCGTGACGCTTGCCGGTCATGACCATGTCGACGTCGCGATCGAGCCGGAGCTTGCAGGGTTGTCCGGTGCGATCGGCGGCAATGGCCGCAATACACGCGATTAACGCCGCCTGGCTTTCTTTGCCCCCGAACGCACCGCCCATACGGCGGCAGACGACCACCACGTCTTTGGCGTCCCGGTTCGTGATCGCCGCGACGAGCGTCTGGACTTCGTCGGGATGCTGGGTCGAGCTGTACACGAGCATCCCCCGGTCTTCCTGCGGCAGCGCCATCGCAATATGGCCTTCGAGGTAAAACTGGTCCTGCCCGCCGCAGCGAACTCGCCGCGACAACCGGTGTTCAGCTCGTTCGATCGCCTCCCTGGGCGATCCGCGGCTCAAGGACTCGCTGGGCAGCACAAACGACTCGGCGGCAACGGCAGCCTCCGGATCCAGCACGGCAGGCAGGCGCTCGTAATCGACGTTTGCAAGCAATGCGGCGCGGCGCGCCGCGTCGACCGTGTTCGCCGCAACCGCAAACAGCGATTGACCAACGTACTCGACCTTGCCTTCAGCAAACACGGGGTCGTCGTGCACCATGGGCCCGTAGTTGTTCTCACCCGCTATGTCCGCGGCGTCGATGACGGCAACCACGCCGAGCGCCGCCAGCACCGGCGTTGTGTCGAGGGTCGTGATTTCAGCGTGTGCCTCGGTGCTCATGCCGACCGCCAGGTGCAGGAGGTTGCGCGGCTCCGGCAGGTCGTCCGTGTACGCAGCCCTGCCGCTTACGTGCAGGTGTGCGCTGTCGTGCGGCAGCGCCCGCCCGACCGCCGGTTCCGTCATGTCCGGTTTAGCCCGTGCGTCCATAGGCGTAAACGCCGGCGGGTTTGGCGCCGGTCTCGAATGCAGTGATATCCAGAAACAGCCGGCGGAGAAGATTGCGGCTCACGACGCGTCGGTAGTCCGCCGATGCCCGCATGTCGGACAGCGGCGTAAAGTCCGCTTCCACCGCGTCCATCGCGGCATCGAAACTCGCCGCCTCGAGCGGTTGGCCTTCGAGCGCGGTTTCGGCGCCGCGTGCACGCGATACCGTTGCCGCCATTCCGCCGTACGCCAGTCGAACATCGAAAAGGCGATTGTTTTCGACCCGCACGCTCGCGCCCAAGCAGACCGCCGTAATGTCCTGATCGAAGCGCTTGGAGATTTTGTAACTCCTGAGCAGGCTGCCTGCCGCCGGCAGCGAAACGATGACGCGCTCGACAAACTCGCCGGGCTTGAGATCCTTCTCCTGGTAGCCCAGGTAAAAGTCCTCCATTGCGATCCTGCGGCGGCCTTCCCGACTTCTCAGCACGAGCTCGGTGCCGGCAGCCATCAGGGCGGGCATCGAATCGCCGATGGGTGAACCGTTGGCGATGTTGCCGACCAGCGTGGCGGCGTTGCGGATGGGTGGCGATGCCCAACGCCGGAACAGTTCGTCGAGCCCCGGGTAGTGTTCGAGCAGCGCGGGGACAACATCCGTCATGCTGGCCGCCGCGCCGATCGAGAGCCCGTCGTCGGTTGCGGCAACCTCCTTGAGCTCGCGTATTCGGCCGAGATAAATCACGGGATCGAGATCCCGGTATTGTTTCGTCACCCACAGGCCAACGTCCGTACCGCCGGCCAGCAGGGTGGCTTGCGGATGGGCGTCCAGCAGCGCCGCCAGCGACTCCGAGCTCGCGGGGGCAAAAAACCGGCGCTGGCCATCACCCAGCGCAATATCGTCGTCGTGCTCGAGCGACTTGAGCTGGCGATACCGGTGCTCGCTGCCGCCGGCGCTGCCTGCCGTGCCGAGCCAGCCGCTGCCGTTCAGCTCGTACATGCGTTTCGCGGCTTCGACTATGGGCCGATAACCCGTGCAGCGACACAAATTGCCGGCCAGCGCGTCGTCAATCGCGGTGCGCGACGGTTCCGTTTGTGTCTTGTAGAGCGCAAACAGCGACATGACAAATCCGGGGGTGCAGAATCCGCACTGCGAACCGTGCGCCTCCACCATTGCCTGCTGCACGGGATGCAGCGGCTCGCCGGGCCGGCAAAGACCTTCGACCGTCACGAGTTCCTTGCCGTCGAGGGTTGCGAGAAACTGGATACAGGCGTTGACGGCTCGCACATTGAGTTCAGCATCACGCGCGCCGGGTTCAATCAGCACGACGGTGCAGGCGCCGCAGTCACCTTCGGCACAGCCCTCCTTCGTGCCGCAAAGGTTCCGGTCTTCGCGCAGATACTGAAGTACGGTCCGGGTGGGATCGACGGATTCGAGCTCGACGGTTTCGCCGTCGAGCACAAAGCGTATACAACCCACGTCAGCCATCAACTACCTCGGTACGTGGAGTAGCCGAACGGCGAGACGAGCAGCGGCACGTGGTAATCGCTACCGGCGGTCAGGTTGACGCGGATGACCACCGTGCCGAGAAACGCCGAGCCTAACGCCGAACGATCTGTGAGATCGCGGCTGAAATAGTCGGCCACATCGAACTCCAGCTCGTAACAAGCACTTTCCAGGAGTTCAGCAGGGACCAACGGCAGGTCGGTCCGTCCATCGGCGTTGGTAACGGCGGAGGCGATCAGTTCGCGCCGGTCGTCGTCGACGCGGTGCACGCGCAGCGGTACGCCAGCTGCCGGCTGCCCTCCGGCGGTATCGAGTACATGAGTCGTCAATCCGGCCATGTCCGTTCGTATCCCGTGCTCAACAAAGTCCATAGCATCCCAGTATACCGCCGCAGGCTCGCGTGGCGAGGGCCAGGGACCCTTCGAAGTGGTACGCTATGCGCCGTTTTGACCCTTGGAACCCTGGATCGATGAACAATACGGAGTCGGGCGGCCGCACGGAGCTGCTCGGAATCAGCAACGCTATTGTGGATGTGCTTGCGCATATCGACGAGACCTTTCTAGAAAAAATTGGTGCCGTCCGAGGCTCCATGACGTTGATCGACGAGGCTCGCGCCCGCGAAATCTACGCAATGATGGGGCCCGCGACCGAGATGTCGGGTGGCTCGGTCGCCAACTCCGTGGCCGGATTCGCCATTCTCGGCGGCAACGCCGCCTATATAGGCAAGGTTCGTGACGACCAGCTGGGCGAAATCTTCAACCACGACATGCGCTCGCTGGGGATCGACATCCGCCTTCCGAGAGCAACTGACGGGGCAGCAACGGCGCGCAGCCATATCCTGATCGAAGACGACGGCCAACGCACGATGCAAACCTATCTCGGCGCGTGCACCGAACTGAAGCTCGACGATGTCACGGAAGCAACGGTCGGTACACCCGGCATCGTGTTGATCGAAGGCTACGTCTACGACATTGCGGAGGGACCCGCGCTCGCGTCGCACGCCATGCAGATGGTCCGTGCGAACGGCGGCCAGGTGGCGCTCTCGCTGTCCGACTCCTTTTGCGTGGATCGGCATCGATCCGCATTTGTGGATGCCGTTCGCAATGGCGTCGATATTGTCATTGCCGATGAAGACGAAGTGAACGCGCTGTTCGAAACGCAGGATTTCTCGGCTACGCTCGACGTCGTCGATACGATGGACAACCTGTTTGTCATGACCCGCGGCGCGAAAGGCTCGGTCATCGTGCACGGTGAGGAAAAGCTGGTCTACCCGGCCGACACAGTCGATGACGTGGTCGATACGACCGGAGCCGGTGACGCCTACTGCGCGGGCTTCCTGTTTGGCCTGAGCCGCCGATACTCACTGGAGGACTGTGCGCGTATGGGTACGCGCTGCGCCACGCAGGTAATCCAGCGCGTCGGCGCGCGCATCGATGCGAGTGTGCTGGACGACCTCGGATAGTTCACGGGCCGAGTCCGGACCTTCGTATCGGGCTTCAACCCTCGACGAATTCATCGGTAAGAAAAGCAGCTACCGATAAGCTCGGCTATACGCCGATCGGATGCCAGGTCGTCTTGACCTCCTGAGTGTCGCGAATCAGGTAGGGATTCAGGGCGCCAGCGTCACGCCAGTCGGTGTCGATGCGAAACACGGTGCGCTTTACGTTTTCCGCCGCCAAGGTCTGTACCTGGCGGCGCTGCTTCCGACCGCCTTCGCAGCAAACGACGGCGTTGACGTCCATGTGCGACGCAAAGTGTTCGATCAGTTCGCTCTTCAGGCCGCTCAGAATATTGACGACCCCCGCCGGTACGTCGGACGCATGCAGCACTTCCGCGAAACTGATGGCGGAGAGCGGCTCCGTTTCCGAGGCCAGCGCGACAAGCGTGTTGCCCCCGGCAATCGCCGGTGCAATGTTGCTGACGAGACCCAACAGCCCGGGTTCGTCGGGCGCAATGATCGCAACGACGCCCATCGGCTCGAGTACCGAAAAGTTGAAGTGTGACGAACTGACCGGATTGACGGCGCTGAACACCTGCTGATACTTGTCAGCCCAGCCGGCGAAGTAAATCAAGCGGTCGATCGACCGATCGACGTCCTGCTCGGCAGCCTTCGCCGTTACGCCACCCGCCCTGAGCTCGGCAACAAATTGCTCGCGACGACCCTCGAGCATTTCGGCAATACGATAGAGAATCTGCCCGCGGAGATAAGCGCTGGCTTTTGCCCAGCCGGGCTGTGCTTTGCGTGCTGCCACGACGGCGTTGCGAAAGTCTTTCCGGCTCGAGCGGCAGACGTTGGCCAGCAGCGCACCGCGTTTGTCGTTGATCGCCAGGTAACGACCCGACTCGGTACGCGGGAACTTGCCGTCGATGTAGATCTTGTAGGTTTTTGCGACCGGTACGCGGTCCGCTGCCGTCGCCATGCTTATTCTCCCAGCCTGAGATAGGCATCCAGGCCGTGCAAGCCACCTTCGCGGCCGACGCCGCTTTCCTTGTAGCCGCCAAACGGCGAGGTCGGATCAAATTTGTTGAACGTGTTGGCCCACACGACCCCGGCCTTGAGGCCCTGCGTCATGCGGAAGATCTTTGCCCCTTTGTCCGTCCAGACGCCACCCGACAGCCCGTACGGCGTGTTGTTCGCCTTTTCGAGCGCTTCGTCAAAGGTGCGGAACGTCTGAATCGCCAGTACCGGGCCGAATATCTCCTCCTGCACGACACGGCTCGACTGAGACACGCCGGTAAAAAACGCGGGCCGGCACCAGTAGCCTTTTCTCGGCAGCTTGCCGCTGGCCTGGTGCAGACTCCCGCCCTCGGCTTCCCCGACCTTGAGATAATCCCGGATCTTGTCGAGCTGCATTTTCGAGTTGATTGCGCCGATGTCCGTATTTTTGTCCAGCGGGTCACCGACAATGAGTGTTTCCATACGCTGGCTGAGCTTCTCGACCACCTCGTCGGCAACGGACTCCTGCACGAACAGTCGCGAACCCGCGCAGCACACGTGTCCCTGGTTGAAGAATATGCCGTTGACGATCCCTTCGACGGCCTGGTCGATCGCAGCGTCGGCAAACACAATGTTGGCCGCCTTGCCGCCGAGTTCGAGCGTGTAGGATTTGCGGCCGCCCGCCAGCGCTTTCTGGATACGCTTGCCCACGGCAGTCGACCCCGTAAACGCCACCTTGTTGACGCCGGGATGTTCAACAATGGCGCTCCCGGTATCGCCAGCCCCGGTGACAATGTTGACGACCCCCGGCGGCAGACCCGCGTCGGCAATGAGTTCGGCCAGCTTCAGCGCCGTCAGCGGCGTGGTTTCAGCGGGTTTCAGGACCACCGTATTGCCGGCCGCCAGCGCCGGCGCGATCTTCCAGGCTGCCATCAGGAGCGGGAAGTTCCAGGGAATAACCTGACCGGCGACACCCAGCGGTCTCGGCCGGCGGCCCGGAAAGGCGTATTCGAGCTTGTCGGCCCAGCCGGCGTAATAGAAGAAATGCGCCGCTGCCAGCGGAATGTCGATATCCCGGGATTCGCGTATCGGTTTACCGCCATCCAGCGATTCAATCGCCGCAAACTCGCGAGCGCGCTCCTGCAGCATTCTCGCGATCCGGAAGATGTATTTGCCGCGCTCCGCGGGCTTCATTCGCGACCAAACACTGCTATAGGCCTTGCGGGCTGCCTTGACGGCCTTGTCGACGTCTTCGGGGCCGGCGAGCGCCACTCGGGACAGCCGCTCTTCGGTCGCCGGATTGATCGTATCGAAGTAGCGACCTTTCTCGGGCCGGACAAAATCCCCGTCGATAAACAGGCCGTACCGCGAGGCCACCTCGATGTGGTCTGTGCTCTCGGGCGCCGGCGCATACTCCCAACCGCCGGAAAACGCTAGCGTATTCTCTGCTGTAGCCATAACTGCCTCTGATCCGGCGTCGCGGGCCTCGAGCCCCGGCGCCTAATCCTTTGAAAAATAATCCGCCGACTGGTAAACGCCGGTTGCCTGCTTCTCGAGCTGCATCAGCACGTCGTTGGCGAGCGAGCTCGCCCCGAAGCGAAACCACTCGGGCGTCATCCAGGCGTTGCCGAGCGTCTCCTTGAGCATCACGAGATAGTGAATCGCAAGCTTCGCGTTGGATATCCCGCCCGCGGGCTTCATGCCCACCATACGCCCCGTTGACGCAAAAAAATCCCGGATTGCCTGCAGCATGACCAGGGTCACCTGCATCGTGGCGGCCGGCTGAATCTTGCCCGTGGATGTCTTGATGAAATCGGCGCCGGCGTGCATGGCCAGTTCGCTTGCACGGCGCACGCGATCGAGCGTCCTGAGTTCGCCGGTCTCGAGAATCACCTTGAGATGAGCATCTCCGCAGGCTTCCTTCACCGCCACAATTTCGTCGAATACGTAGCGGTACTCGCCCGCGAGAAACGCGCCCCTCGAAATCACCATGTCGATCTCGCTGGCCCCGGCCTCAACGGCCATGCGAGTGTCGTCGAGCTTCAGATCCAGCGAAGACATGCCGCTCGGAAACGCCGTCGCCACGGACGCAATATTGATGTCGGTGCCGCGAAGCGCCTCTTTGGCCACGGCGACCATGTTCGGATAGACGCACACGGCGGCGACATGCGGCAGACCGGGCATGGCGTCGTGCAGATGAATGGCCTTCTGGCATAGCTGACGAACCTTGCCCGGCGTGTCCTGGCCTTCAAGCGTCGTCAGGTCGATCATCGACAGGATGCACTTGAGCGCTTCCACCTTGGACGCTTTTTTGATGCTGCGGGACTGGAAACGGGCAACACGCTCGTTGACGCCCACCTCGTCGACCGGCGGCACGCGGGAAAGGTCGGGAAACCCGACTGCCGCATCTGCCCTGTTTGCGTTTGTACCCATCAAGCCACTGCCGTTTCCAGCGCTACGGTAATCATCTCATTGAACGTGGTTGCGCGCTCGTCGGCACTCAGTGCGGCGCCGCTCGGTATGTCGTCACTAACCGTGCAGATTGCGAGCGCCTCGACGCCGTGTTCGGCGGCGATTGGGTAAATGCCGGCGGCTTCCATTTCCACGCCATAGACATTGTACTTCGCCAAGGTCTCGAACATGGCGGTATCGGGCGTGTAAAAAAGATCGGCCGAGAAAATATTGCCGACGTGGAAGCGAACGGCTTCCCGGCGCGCAACGTCGACCGCCTTCTCCAGCAACGAAAAACTCGCGAGCGCCGCAAGATCATAGCCGCCGAAGCGCATGCGGTTCACGCCCGAATCGGTGGACGCACCCTGCGCAATGATCAGGTCGCGGAGCTTCACGTCAGGATGTGACGTGCCGCAGCTGCCGACGCGCATTACCCGCTCCACGCCGTAGGATTCGATCAGCTCGGAGGTGTAGATGGATACGGAGGGAATCCCCATGCCGTGCGCCATCACGGACACGGACGTGCCTTTGTAGCGCCCGGTAAAGCCCCACATGTTGCGGACATCGGTGACCCGCCGCGGCTCCTCGAACCAGTTCTGGGCAATGTACTCCGCGCGTAGCGGATCGCCGGGCATCAGCACCGTCTTGGCGAAATCGCCCGGCGCGGCGTTCATGTGTTTGGTACTCATAATTTTTTCCGTTTTTTTTAAGACCGTGCGGGCTGGCACGTCCGGACCGACGTTTCGGCGGATTTGCCGGATCGGAACGATACCGCGTTGGCGCCGTTTTGGGGAGCGTCCGTAATCGAACCGAAACAAAGGAAGCTGTCTCTGAATAGTTCGTCGCCGCGTTGCGGTGCGAGAGACTGCGAGGCAAGGCACGAGGAGTGCAGTTTGGTAGCTCCAAATAAGCGACGAGCAACGCCGCATCGCAGTCTCTCGCGCCACAACCCTTTGGGCCAGGGCCATTTTTCCGCCAGCCCGCGTTGCCGCTCGCTGATGTAGCCGTGCTACACGGCACTCGCGGCGCCTTGGCTTGCCAAAAAAATGGCCACCGGCGCGACGATGAACTATTTCAGAGACAGCTTCCAGCGTGGCGCGCGCACCACAAGTTACCCATCCGTGCGTCACTTCAACTCTACAATCGTGGTCGGTAAGGCGTATACTCTGCGCATCCACACCCGAGGAGAGAGCCATATGCGTGGTCGAAATACAACAAGTCAACCCGGTCCGGTCGCGAGTCGTTTCGGCCGCCTGACAGTTGCACTGGCGTTTACCGTGGCTGCGGCCCCGGCGCTGGCGCAGATCGAGGGCGTGCTCGAAGAAATCACCGTGACGGCGCAGAAACGCGAGCAGAGCCTGGAAGACGTCCCTGCCGCCGTTTCGACGATTGCCGGTGACAGCGTGCGCGACTACCTGGGTTCCGCCGAGAACATCCGCGCTCTGGCCGGACGGGTTCCGAGCCTGCAGATCGAATCCTCGAACGGCCGCACCTTGCCGCGCTTCTACATACGCGGGCTCGGCAACATCGATTTCGACACCAACGCCAACCAGCCTGTATCGATGGTGTTCGACGAAGTCCCGCTCGAAAACGGCGTGCTGCGCAGCATACCGCTCTATGACATTGCGCGCATCGAGGTGCTGAAAGGCCCGCAAGGCTCGCTGTTTGGCCGCAACACGACGGCCGGTGTCGTCAAGATCGACTCGGTACGGCCCGATTTCGACACGAGCGGCTACATAACGGGCGGATTCGGCAGCCGGGAAACAACCACGCTGGAGGGCGCCTTTGGCGGCGGCTTGAGCGAAACCGTGGCCGTGCGCGTCTCCCTCAAGTATGTCAATCGTGAAGACTGGATCGACAATATCGCCAACGGACCCGGCGACGATTTTGGCGGCTTCGACGAGACAGCCGCGCGCGTGCAGCTCCTGTGGCAGCCCGGCGAGACGTTTACGGGTTTGTTCAAACTGCACGCCTTCCAGCAGGACGGCAGCCACCCGCAGGTGTTCTACGCCAACGCGTTCGAACAGGGCCAGCAGGGTTTGAGAGCCGGATTCGACGTGGAACAGGCGAACCATGACGGTAGTGCCGAGATGGAGCTCGACCACATCGGTTTTGCCGCCAATCTGCAGTGGGAACTCGACAACGGTCTGACGATCACGTCGATTACGGGCTACGACAGCGTCGAGAACTTCCAGGCCGCGGACGTCGACGGCGGCCTGTTGTCTTTCGACCCCAACGACATCGGCAGCCTCGGCCGGCAGGTGTTCTTTAACGTCACGACCGGAGACGGCCTCGACGATCACTACCAGCTCACGCAGGAATTCAGGATCTCGGGTGAAAACGACCGCTTCTTCTGGCAGGCCGGCCTGTTCTACTTCGATGAAGACTACGACGTCTTCAGCCGCGACTTCGAGCAGAACTTCAGCGACATCGTCACCCAGCAAACCGAGTCCGTTGCCCTGTTCGCCCAGGGCGAATACAGCTTCACCGATGCGCTGTCGCTGACCCTCGGGTTGCGCTACACGGACGACGACAAGAACCTTGCCGTCTCGCCGGGACCGGGCTCGCCCTCGCCTGCCGATACGATCGCCATCGACGACTCCTACGGCAACTGGGATCTGGCGCTCAACTACAACGTCAACGACGACGTCTCGGTTTACGGGCGTTTCGCCAACGGCTCGCGCGGCCCCGTGACGCTCGGCCGATTCGGCTTCACGTCCTCGGCTGAAACGGAAACCGCGAATTCGTTCGAGGTGGGCTTCAAAAGCACGCTCCTGGACGGACGGGCTCGCTGGTCGGGCGCTGCCTACTTCTACCAGGTAGACGACCAGCAGCTAACGGCCACGGGCGGTGTCGCCAACGTCAACCAGCTGCTCAACGCGGATGAAGTCGAGGGTCTGGGCGCCGAAACGGAATTCGAGCTGCTCGTCACCGACAACCTGCTGTTCATCGCCAACGTGAGCTACAACGACACGGAAATCAAGGATGCGGATCTGCGCGACGACCTCTGCGGCGCCAACCCGTCGTGCACGGGCCTCGATCCGGTCGTCGGCATGCGCATGGGGCCGTTCGGTCCCGTGACCGAAGTGTCGATCGACGGCAACCCGCTGCCGCGCACGCCCGAGTGGCTGGCCAATGCAATCATCCAGTACAACATTCCGCTCGACAACGGCGGCGAGATTTACGCCAACACCGACTGGAACTACCGCAGCGATTCCAACATCTTCCTGCATCGCTCGGTCGAGTTCGTGGCCGAACAGCGCTGGATCGGCGGGCTGCGCGTCGGCTACCGCACGCCCGCAGGGCTGGATTTTGCGTTTGTCGGCCGCAACATCACCAACGAGATCGTTGCTGACGGCGCGCTCAACTTCCTGAACCTGACCGCGTTTGTCAACGAACCGCGATTCTGGGGCGCTGAAGTCCGCTACGACTTCGGCAACTGATCCGGCTCGTCCTCGGCACGTCACGAAGCCCGGCCTCTGGCCGGGCTTTTTTTTGTAAAAACGCACCGGATTCAACAATTCTCAGCAATAATCGAGCAGGTTCTTTTGCTCAAGGACGTGCAATGCGCACATTGGCTATCGCCCTGTTAGTTACGACCGGCTCGTTGGTTGCCGGAGCCGTCGCCGCGGACAAGGTGCGGCGAAGCGTCGAGCTGGCGGGACAGATCGAAGACCCTCGCCTCGTCGAGGTCAGCGGGATGGTCAGCTCGAGGCGCAACGAATCGCGCCTGTGGATGCTCGCCGACGGCGGTGCGGAACCGAGCCTTTACGCAACCGATGAACGAGGCAAAGCCCATAGCGAGCTGCGCCTGGAACCGGCGCAGAACCGGGACTGGGAGGACCTTGCCGCGTTCGAACTCGATGGAACGCCCTATCTGCTCGCGGCGGACATTGGCGACAACGGCGGCCAGAGGGACGACCTCAGGCTGTATGTCGTCGCCGAACCCGACCTCGAGCAAGGCGAGACGCGGGCCGCGGCGCCAACCTGGCACATCGACGTCCGCTATCCGGACGGGCCGCGCGATGCGGAGTCGGTTGCCGTCGATCCCCGGGAGGGCCGCGTGTACGTGCTCAGCAAGCGCGACCTGCCGCCGCGGCTGTACTCCCTGCCGCTCGACAAACCCGCGAATGGCGAGCGCGTAACGGCCGATTACCTGGGACCTGTCACGACCCTCCCGCCGCCGCCGGCCGAGGACATTGCGGCCGCTCCGCGGACACTGGACTGGCACTGGCAGCCCACGGCCATGGACTTCTCCGCTGATGGCCGCCACGCCGCGGTTCTGACCTATCGCGCGGTGTATTTCTACACACGCAAGGACGGCCAGAGCTGGTACGACGCATTGAACACGGAGCCGGCGCGCTACCACATCGGCGGCATCCGCGATGCCGAATCGCTGGCCTTCGCGGCGGACGGCCGATCACTGCTGCTGACGGTCGAACGGCTTCATGCGCCGCTGTTCCGCGTCAGGCTCAGGAGCCCCGCTCTCGGCAGGCAGGAAAAAGCCCGCCTGGACGATAAAGACACTGTGGGCCGTTCGCGGCGGGAGAGCAGCCATTAACGCAGCAGATAAGGTAGCCACGGGAAACCCAGACGCTACTCCGGTCTCGCCGTCCGCTATCGCCCAATTGCGGCCCCTGCTTCCCGCACTGGGCCTTGCCGTTAGCCTTGCCGCCTGCGGCGGCAGCGGTCCGGACACGAACACGGCGGAATCGGACGGTTACGAAGGGTATGAGATCACGATCATGAGCTTCAACGTCGAGAACCTGTTCGACGCGCTCGACGATGCCGGCAAGAACGACAGCACCTACCAGCCCCGCACCGTCAAATCCGATCCTCTACACATTGCGGAGTGCGAGCGTATCGAGGTCGAGCGTTGGCGTAACGACTGTCTGTATCTGGACTGGAGCGACGACGCCGTCGACTTCAAGCTCGAACAGCTGGCCAGGACGATCCTCGACGTCAACGACGGCTCCGGCCCCGACGTCATTGCCCTGCAGGAGGTCGAAAACCTCGGCATTTTGCAGCGCTTGCGCGACGACTATCTCGGCGCGGCGGGCTACAGGGAAGCGGTGCTCATCGAAGGCCGCGATATCCGCGGCATCGACGTGGCCTTCCTGTCTCGACTGCCGCTGGTCGGCGATCCCGTGCTGCATCCGCTGGATATGTCGGACTTCCCGGATCGCGCCGACGACACACGCGGCGTGCTCGAGGCGACCTTCGAACTTCCCGACGGTGAGTTGCTGACTGGCTTCTCGGTGCATTTTCCGGCGCCGTTCCACCCCATCGAGATGCGCTGGCTGGCGTATGAGCACCTGAACGATATCCGGAGCCGCGTACCGGCGTCACACCACGTGTTTGCAGCCGGCGACTTCAACACGCCGCAGCGCGAGGTCGAAGGCACGTCGATACTCGACGACATGGCGCGGCCATACTGGATCATCGCGCACGAGGACCGCTGTGAAGGCTGCCGCGGCACAAACTATTTTGCCCGCAACGACAGCTGGTCATTCCTCGACATGATCTTTTACGCGCCGTCCGAGTCCGCCGCGGCGCAGTGGCGGATTCAGCCCGGCGGAGTGTTCATTGCCGACGGCTACGAGGACCAGCTCAACGCCGACGGCACACCGCGACGCTTCGACCTCGAGGCGCGCCGTGGCGTCTCCGATCATTTGCCGTTGGTCATGACTCTCGAGACGATCCCCGAGAGATAACCGGGCGGCAGCACGACGCCGCCAAATTGCCTGCCCAAAAAAAAGCCCGGCACAAGGCCGGGCTTTTTGGGTACTGCGGAATTCAGCTTTAGAAGCTGTACTGAACGCCGAAGGTGATTGCGTACAGCGAAGCATCGCCAATGATCGGCTGCTCCGTTCCCGCGACGACGGTGCTTGGGAACGCATGCTGACGCAGTATGCCCCAGTCGTCGTTCAGAAGGTTCGTCAGGTTGTCGATCACGAAAAACGCGTTGAAGCGGTGTTCCGGCGCAAAGCCCGGCAGTTCCTGGCTGACACGCAGGTCGAGCTTGCGCCAGTACGATCCTTCCCGATCGTTTCTTTCGCGTCCGGGCTCGAGCACGTTCTCGCCTTCGAGGAAAGGCGTGAAGTTGAAGATCCCGTTGCCCGGTACGGTGATGCTGAACGGCTGACCCGAGTTCACGGCGCCGTAGAGCGAGATCTGGGTTTCGAGGCCGCGCCAGAATTCACGCCGGTAGGTCGTCGTAAACGTGAAGCGATGACGAATGGCGTAGTTCGAGGTCGACAGGACTTCCTCCTGAGGATCGAAGAACGCCCGGTTCTGGTAGTTCGAGAAAGCTACCGAGCTGGTCATCGGGCTAACGTCTTCCGCATCGGTGTAGGCATAACCGACGTTGAAATCGAAACCGTTGTCATAGGTCTTGCCGAGCGCCAGGGAAGCCGTGAACGAGCGGTTGCCTTCGCTGCTGTTGCGCAGGACGAAAGTCGGCTCCCGAACGCTGTCGTAGATCGGATAACCCTCAGGCGTCGTACCTACCTGCTCGAGGTCTCCGCGCTGAACGATTGCGGTGTCCTGGCCCTCGGTAACCAGCAGGTCCGCGCTAAACACGTAGTCACGCGGGAATACGTGCGTCAGGCCCAGCGCAAACTTCCATTCGGACGGGATTTTGAAACCCGGATCGAGGTAGTTGATTTCGAAGTTGTCGCCTGTGCCACCGGCCACTGCGTCGAACAGCTCGGAAGGCACGCCCCAGCCAGCGCCAGCGCCAGCCGGTGCGCCGTCTTCAACCGCGCGATACACGACGTCCGTGTCGAACAGAGAGCGTGATCCGTCCGTGTAGCCGAACGAGCGACCCCGCTGGCCGAACTGCAGGACGTTGTTGGCCGAGAAGTTGTTCGACAACCAGACGTTCGGGTTGCCGCCCGAATACAGACCGATGCCGCCGCGCAGCGTCGTGTTGGCCGTCCAGTCGAACGTGAAGCCGAAGCGCGGCTGGAACAACCCTTCGCCATCGAGGTTGGTGGCGTTCGAGAAGCCGTAGTCGGCGACAAAAATCGGGTTCTCCTCGGGACGATCGCTGCTGGTGTAGAGGTCGTAACGAGCACCCAACACGAACGTCCAGCGGTCACCCACGGTGAACTCATCCTGCGCATACAGCGTATTCAGCGCGTAGCCCCAGTCGGCGGCGGCATCCTGCGCGTTGTTGGAAGGCGCGTTGTTGTAGTAGATCGCGTCGGCAAAACCGTTACGGAAGTTGTCGATGCCTTCAAAACGGATTTCCGTCTCCACGTGCTGTACGAAGAGGTTGAAAATGTCGAGGGACTCGCGCTCGATACCGAACGTGAAGTTGTGATCGCCGCGGTAGTACTTGACCTTGAACGCCAGGTTCAGCACGTCGTAGTTTAGCTGGTTGGCGTGGCGACTGTCATCGGAGCCCAGGTAGACGTCAACGTCCTGAAGGCCGGGGCGATCCGCAAGCTCGACGCGGATTTCACCGAAGTCGGTGCCGCCCACCGGATTCTGACGATTGTCCAGCTCCTGGTAGCCCACGCGAAGTTCAGTCGACAGCTGATCGTTCCAGTCGGAATACAGGGTGGCAACGTAGGAGTTCAGTTCGGCGCCGCGCTCATAGAGATGATTCGAGAACTCGAACTCGTCCGAATCGCCGTCGGATTCCGTAATGTTGAATCCGTCGTTGTAGTTGTAGGTAAACGCAAGTCGGTTCTGATCGTTGATGTTCCAGTCGATCTTGACCAGGAGCTTCTCGTCTTCATTGGCGAAACTCGAGGGAACGTTGCCCGGGTCGTACAGATAGAGATCGCGCGCAATCTGGGCAATCTCGTCGATTTCCGCCTGAGTGACGTCCACCTCGTTCACGGCGCCGGAGCCAATCGCGCCCCGGTCGAAAAGGTTTGCGCCGTCGAGCTTCTCGTAGGCCGCGAAGAAGAACAGCTTGTCCTGGATGATCGGACCGCCGAAGTTGATGCCCCAGCGCTGCTCGTCGAAGCTGCCCGAGCGGCGGGGGTCGCCCTCGAGCGAATCGCCGCGGAGCCCGTCATCGGTGTAATCGTAGAACATCGAGCCCGTCAGCTGATTGCCGCCCGATTTTGTTACCGCATTGATGTTGCAAGCGGAGAAGCCGCCGTATTCGACGTCAAACGGCGCAAGCTCTACGGCGACCTGGCTGATCGCGTCGAACGAAAACGGCATGCGCTCCGTCGGGTAGCCGTTGGAATTCAGTCCGAAAGAATCGTTCAGACGCACACCGTCGACCGTCAGAGCGTTAAACCGCGAGTTCTTTCCGCCGCACTGAACGGCATTGATGTCGCCGCGCGACTCGTCCACGAACAGCCTCGGGTCGGCGCGCACAACATCGGTGATGTTCCGGTTGATGGCCGGCGCGCTCTGCAGTTCATCGAGACCGAACACGGCGCTCGGACCGACCGCCACCTGCTGCAGGGGCGAGAACGTTCCGGTGACGACGACCTCTTCGATCGCTGCACCGTCGGTCAACGCGAAGTCGATGTCCGCGGTCTGGCCGAGGTTGATGATGACGCCGGTGATCCGCTCGCCTTGATAGCCGGCACCGGTTGCGGTCACGGTGTAGTTTTCCCCAATAGGCAGGCCGCCGATGCGGAACTCGCCGCTGGCGTTGGTCTGGGCGCTACGGGTCAGTCCGGTATCCTCGTTGCGGATAGTTACCGTTGCATTCGATATGGCGGCGCCGTTGTCGGCGCTGACGGAACCGCGAATGGCCGAGCTCGTCTCTTGTGCGTTCAACGCAACAGGAGCGAGCAACATTGCCATAAGCGACAACATGAGTGTTGAGAAGACACGCCGGATGTCTTTTCGTGAAGCCGTGCAGCTGACTAATCTAATCATTATTGTGGGTCTCTGGACTGGATCTTGAGGAGGGCGAAGAATAGGCGACCTTTGTGACAGTATTATTTCGGAAGCCATACCAAGAGTGTAATTGCAGATCGCCCCGTTAACAACTCCGTAACGAAGCAAAGCATATCAAAATCAGAGAGATATAAGTGGCTTGCAATCGGCTGTGCGAGCCTTTTGGAAACGACTTGTGGCAGGTCGGGCGCACCACCTCGAAGTAACTTGATGTTACCCTTTCAAGCGTCTGTTTCTTTGCCTGATTCGCCGTCAGACTATTGACGTATCCGGGACTGTAACGTAAACGATCGTTGCTTGCCGGGGGGCTTGTCATCCGCCAGGGTACGACAGGACTGCGGAGGGTGTTGTGTCATTTTCGCAACAAGTATGGGCGAGACAGCGCAGGCCCGTCGCTGGCACTACAATAGTGTCAGCCGCGCAACAGCCAGAGCTGACGCGCGAAGCCTGTCCGTCGAGGAAAAGCCCACGGGATCGATAGCATGGCAAACGACAAACAGCCAACCGACAAACAGATAATGGAAGCGGCCGGACGCGCCCGGCAGCATGCTCACGCGCCCTACTCGAACTACAGCGTCGGCGCGGCGCTGGTCGATGAGCGCGGCCAGATTCACATTGGCTGCAACGTCGAGAACGAGACCTATCCGCTCGGAACCTGCGCCGAAGCCGGCGCGATCGCGGCCATGGTCGTCGCGGGCGGAACGCGCATCCAGACCATCGTCGTTGCGGGCGGCTTCGACGACCTCGCAACCTGCACACCCTGCGGCGGCTGCCGACAGAAGATTGCGGAGTTCGCCGATGCCAATACGCGCATCCTGATGATCGACGAAACCGGCGATTGGGCGACGTACTCGATCGACGCGCTCCTGCCCGCGTCGTTTCACATGCCCGGCTAGCGGGCCAGGAGCGTCCGGACTTCCCTCGCCGTGGGCAGCGAAGGCTGCGCGCCGCGGCGCGTTGTTGCAAGCGCACCCGCGGCGCAGGCAAACGTCAGCGCATTGGGCCCGGCTACGCCCGACGCGAGCTGGAGAGCCAAAGCCGCCGTGAAGGTATCTCCGGCGCCGGTCGTGTCTACGGCGTCGACCGCCGGCGGCTCCGTCTCGGCAATCAGCGTCTCGCCATGATAGAGCTTTGCGCCGCGGGCGCCGTAGGTTGTCGCGACGAATCCGCGCGCCGCGGACAGGGACTGCCCGTACCAGTCGGCTTCCGACTCGTTGACGACAATAAGATCGGCGCGGGTCAACACGCTGACATCCACTTCCTTTGCGGGCGCCAGGTTGACGCAGACAAATCCGGCACAGTGTTTGACGACGTCTTCGAGCACCGCACCCGGGGTCTCGAGCTGGCTGATGACAAGATCGGCAGCGGGAAAACCGTCGTCAGGCGTGCGGAGCTTCGTGTTTGCGCCCGGCGCCACGACAATCTGATTCTCCCCCTCGGGCGTCACGGCAATCATCGCAAGCCCGGTCGGCACCCCGGGCAAGCGCTGCAGCGCGCCGAGGTCGACGTCCGCCTGTTGCAGCAGCGCCAGCGCTTCGTCGGCATTGCCATCCTCACCGACGGCCGCCACGAGCGTCACTTCCGCCCCCAGCCGCCGAGCCGCCAGCGCCTGATTGGCGCCCTTGCCGCCTGGAAACCGTTTAAGCACCGCGCCGCTAATGGTCTCCCCGGGCTGCGGCAGCCGCGCAACCTTCGCGGACAGATCGAGGTTCACGGAACCCACCACAAGCACGTCGAGTGTCTTCGCCACTGGCTTGCTCCGCTGCCGTTAGCCGAAACGCGCGAGCCGCGCGGTCAGCAGTTCGAAGAAACCGTCCGCATCCACGGCGTACACCCAGCGGGTATTGTGCGGCCGGCCGGTGACGCGCCAGAAATCGACCGCCGTGTGGCCCCGCGTCAACGGGGACTCGGTCTCCACGCTGACGTTGACGAGTTTGTCGGTGAACAGATTGGGTTCCAGCAGGTAGGCGATCGTGCAGGGGTCGTGCAGCGGTGCGCCCTCGCTGCCGTACTTTTTACTGTCGTAGCGGTGAAAAAAACTCAGCATGCCGGCTGTTGCCGCCGCGACCGGGTTGTCAAGCGCGGCAATGCGCGCAACGCGCTCGCGTGTCGACAGCACCTGGTGAGTCACGTCGAGTCCCAGCGCAGTGACGGGCCGGCCGCAGTTGAAGACCGTATCGGCGGCGTGCGGATCGACCAGCATATTGAACTCGGCGGACGGCGAATGATTGCCACCCTCGCGCATGGCGCCGCCCATCAGCACGATCTCGCGCACGGCGGGTAGTATCCGCGGCTCACGCCGAATCGCCGTGGCTATGTTGGTCAGCGGGCCGGTCGGCACCAGGGTGATCGAATCGGGCTCCGCTTTCAGCAGCGTGTCGACGATAAAACTCACGGCGTGGCCGTCGGCCAGTTCGAGCGCCGGCTCGAACACATCGATACCGTCGATTCCCGTATCGCCGTGTATCGCTTCCGCGGTCGCGAGCTCGAGTTCGAGCGGCCGGTTGCAGCCGGCGTACACCGGCACGTTATCGACCTTTGCAATATCGCACATCATCCTCGCGTTGCGCTGGGTCAGTTCCAGCGGCACGTTGCCGGCGACGGTCGTAATCCCCAAAAGTTCAAAAACGTCGGCCGCGGCGAACGCAAGAAACAGTGCGACGGCGTCGTCCTGCCCCGGATCACAGTCGATAATGATTTTTCGCCGTGTCATCGACTCGGAACGCCCGCTACTCAGAAGGTCAGCAGCAAACCGGCCAGCGCTGCACTCATCAGGTTCGACAGGGATCCCGCCGCCACGGCTTTGATGCCGAAACGCGCAATCAGCTCGCGCTTCTCGGGAACCAGCACGCCGAGCCCGCCGAGCAGGATTGCAATCGATGAAAGGTTCGCAAAACCGCACAGCGAGAACGTGGCGATGGCGCGGGTGCGATCACTCATGCCGGCCAGATAATCGTTGAGGTGCGAGAAGGCGACAAACTCGTTCAGAATCAGCTTCTCGCCAAACAGCGCACCGGCGGCCTGCGCTTCAGCCCACGGTATGCCGAGCAGAAACATCAGCGGCGAAAACAGCCAGCCCAGCAGCATTTCGAGCGTTAGCTCAGTGCCGAACCAGCCTGAGACGACGCCGAGCAGACCGTTGACCAGCGCAATGAGGGCGACAAACGCGATCAGCATCGCACCAATGTTCACGGCCAGGCGCAGCCCGTCGCCAGCACCCACGGCCGCTGCGAGAATCACGTTCTCGTGCTTGCTCGAGTCCATGGTCAGCGCTTCCTTTTTGGCGACGTCGTCGACCGGGTCGGGCATGATGATCTTCGCCATCAAGAGCCCGCCCGGCGCGGCCATGAAACTGGCGGCCAGCAGATACTGCAGCTCCGCGCCCATGAGCACGTAGGCCGCCAGGACGGTGCCGGACACCGACGCTAACCCCGAGGTCATGACGGCAAACATCTGCGGCTCGGTCAGCCCTTTGAGGTAAGGCCTGACGACCAGTGGCGCTTCCGTCTGACCGACAAACATGTTCGCGGCCGCGTTCAGCGATTCGATCGTGCCGGTGCCGATGATGGCGCGCAGCGCGCGGCCAATACCTTTGACGACAAACTGCATGACGCCAATGTGGTAGAGCACGGACATGAGCGCGGAGAAAAAGATGATGATCGGCAGCACGTTCACCGCAAAACTGAAGCCGATGTTGTCGACGTCGGCGAGCGGCCCGAACACCATGTCGATACCCGCCTGCGAGTAACCGATGACGCTCAGGACGGCGTTGCTCAGCTTGTCGATCACGGTCTGACCGGCCGGCACGTACAGAACCAGCGCCGCGATCGTGACCTGCAGCAGGAACGCCGCGCCGACAACACGCAAATTGATGGCCTTGCGGTTGGATGAAATCAGTACGGCAATGGCCAGAATGACAACAATCCCGACGAGTCCAATTAGCTTGCCTGACATGCTCCCGATTCCTTGTTCTTGTGGCCCTGGTTCTTGCGGACCTCAGGTCCGGCACATCTCGAGGGCACTGTTGTTAGTTGTTGTTGCTTGTTGGCCGGCAGCACGTACATCGGCTCTCGCCTTCAACCCGAGCATACCCGAAAGCGCATTTACTCCGTGAGAATATCGACGACAACCTTGCGCGCGCCGGGCGGCTCGCCGGCGGTTGTCACGGCCGCTCGAAGCTGCGCCTCGGCGCGCTCAGCGGCGTTTTCGTCGGCGGCGTGCACGACGGCGAGCGGGCGTTGTGCATCCAGACGGTCGCCGATGGCCGCAAAGTTATCGAAGCCCACTGCCAGATCGAGCGCCTGGCCAACCTCCCGCCGGCCTCCACCGAGCTCGATCACGGCGTTGCCCACCGCACGGGTATCCACACTTTCGAGATAGCCGTCGACATGCACGCCGCGCAAGACAGCCGCGGAAGGTAAGTACTGATCGAAGCGCTCGACAAAATCGCCAGGGCCGCCCATCTCGGCCACCATCCTTGCGAACCGCTCGGCGGCGCGGCCGTCCGCCACGGCGGCTTCGCAGCGCTCGAGTGCCGCGGCGCGCTCGGTCTCGACACCCGAAAGCACGAGCATCTCGGCGCTGAGCGCCAGGGTCACCTGATCGAGGCGGCGCTCGCGCCGTTCGTTGCGAAGATAGCGCACACATTCGGCAATCTCGAGCGCGTTGCCCGCCGAGCAGCCGAGCACCTCGTTCATGTCGGTCAGCAGTGCGCGCGTCGGCAGTCCGGCCTGTGCGGCCGTCTGGATAATGCTGCTCGCGAGCGCCCGCGCCTTCGCCTCGGTTTCCATGAACGCGCCGCTGCCGACTTTGACGTCCATGACCAGACTGCCCAAACCTGCGGCGATCTTCTTCGACAGGATCGAAGCCGTGATCAGCGGAATCGACTCCACGGTGCCCGTCACGTCGCGAACGGCGTAAAAGCGTCTGTCCGCGGGGGCCAGATCGCTCGTCTGGCCTATAACCGCACAGCCGACCTCCTTCACCACGCGGCGAAACGTCGCAAAATCGGGGGTGGACTCATAGCCGGGAATCGACTCCACCTTGTCCGTCGTGCCCCCGGTGTGTCCGAGCCCACGACCGGAGATCATCGGCACGTAGCCGCCGCAGGCGGCCACAATCGGCGCCAGCAGGAAAGACACCTTGTCGCCGACGCCGCCCGTCGAGTGTTTGTCGACGACGGGACCGTCGAGATCCGAATCCGACCAGTCGAGCACGGTTCCCGAATTTGCCATCGCCAGGGTCAGCCGGCCAGCCTCCTCGAAACTCATCGAATTGAAAAAGATCGCCATGGCCAGCGCCGACACCTGTTCCGCGGGAATGCTGGAATCCGCAAGACCCGCGACCAGGAAGTCGATCTGTTCCGCGCTAAGCGCGCCGCCGTCGCGCTTGGCGCGGATGAGATCCGTCACCAGCACGGCTAGGGCCTGTTAACCCTGTGGTCGAAACCCCTGAGCGGCAAATCCGGGCCGCGCTGCAGCCAGTTGTCCGCCGGATAGTGGCAGCTTCGGTCGATGACATGCACCGTGTAGGCATGCCGCGAGCGCTCGGACAGGTTGGGTCCGCTCAGGTGCGGCGTCCGACCCGAAAACACGACGAGTGAACCCTTGGGAACCGGCGCGGGCACTTTCAGGTGCTCGGGCAACGGAGCGGGATCGAGGGTTTCGTTCTGCGTTCTCGTGCCTTCCGCATTGCGGCGGTTGCGCTCGCGCAGCGGTTCGTGATGGACACCGGGGATAAAGTACATGCAGCCGTTCTGAAGCGTGGCGTCTTCGAGCGCAAACCAGAAGCCAATACAGGATTCGGGTTCGGTGTACAGGTACGTCGAATCCTGATGGCAGACGACTTCGCCGCCAATACGCGGCGGTTTGAAGATGTACATCGACTGGATGATGCCGGGATCGCGAATACCCAGCCCGTTCACGAGCTCGCGAAGCTCCGGCGTCCGCGAAAAGGCGTCAAACTCGGGATCGAGATCGTGCATGGCGTGACCGATCTTGTTCAGGCAATCGATCGTCGGTGCTTGCAGTTCGCCGTTGTCGTTCCAGGCATCGCGCTCGAAGAAATAGCGAATCTTGTCGCCGGACTCGATGAAATAGCGGTCGTCGTGCTGAGTTTGCTCGGTCGTCGAAAACACGCTCTGCGCGCTTCCCGGATCGAAGCCGTCGACGAGCTCGGCGGCGCGGCGTCGAAGCGCGTCACACGCAGCCGGCGCGACAAAATCCTCGAGAACCAGCACGCCGGTGCGCTGATAGTCCTCGAGCATTTGGGCGCTGAGCCTGCCGCCCTCGGGTGCCGGCCAAACCGGCAGCGTTGTTGTCGAATCCCCGTCCATCGTTAAGGAACTGTAGATGTGAAGCCCGCCAACCGCAAACTTCGGCCCGCCCTCGCGGGCCGCGGCCGCGACCGGGTAGAGGCCAGTGATACACTACGCGCCGGCAATTTGGCCGGCGTATAGCGTATAGGGAGGCGCATGAACAAGATCACTCTGGGACTCACGCTGGGACTTACGCTGGCCTGCCTTACGCTCTCGGGATGCAGCGCTCCCGACAACGGCGAGGACAGCGCAGAAGGCAACGTCGACCTGATCGTCTACGGCGATACCGTTGTGACGATGGACAGCGCCATGAACATCTTCGAGAACGGCGCCGTCGCCATCGACGAGGGCGTGATTCTCGCCGTCGGCAGCGCCGCCGACATCGACGCCGCCTACCGCGCAAACGACACGCTCAGCGGCGACGGCCGCGTGGTCATGCCGGGACTTGTCAACGGCCACTCGCACGCAGCCATGACGCTGTTGCGCGGCGTCGCTGACGACCTGGCGCTAATGACCTGGTTGCAGAACTACATCTTCCCCGCCGAAGTGCGGTTCGTCGATCCGGAATTTGTGCGCATAGGCACTGAACTGGCGTGCTGGGAAATGATCCGCGGCGGCACGACGACGTTTGTCGACATGTACTACTACCCCGACACGATTGCGGAAGTCGTCGAGTCCTGCGGGATGCGCGCCATGATCTCGGCAACGGTCATTGGCCAACGCAGCCCGGACGCGGAAGGCGCAGACGATTCGCTGATCAAAGGCAGCGGCTTCATCGAGCGCTGGAAAGACAGGCACCCGCGCATACGGCCGATTTTTGGTCCGCATGCGAACTACACGCTGGACGCGGAGCAGTTGCGAGCCACGCGCGACACGGCGCTGGCGCTGGGCGTGCCCATCAGCATTCATCTGTCGGAATCGCCGTTTGAACTTCAGTACTCGAAAGACAACTACGGCAAGACCAGCATCGAAATGCTCGACGAGCTCGGATTTTTCGACGTGCCCGTCATTGCCGCGCACGTCGTCTGGCCCACGGAGACCGAGATACCGATTCTCGCGGAGCGCAAAGTCGGCGTGATCCACAACCCGACCTCGAACATGAAGATCGCCTCCGGTATATCGCCCGTAACGGCGATGCTGGATGCCGGTGTGAGGATGGGACTGGGCACGGACGGTGCCGCCAGCAACAACGATCTCGACATGTGGGAGGAAATGCGCCTCGCCGCGTTTCTGCAGAAAGTCGACCGCATGGACCCCGAAGTACTGCCGGCCACTACTGTGCTGCGTATGGCGACGAGCGGCGGCGCGGAAGCCATTGGCCTCGGCGACATCACGGGTTCGCTCGAACCCGGCAAACGCGCGGATCTGATCCAGGTCCTGTTCGAGGACGTGCATCACGTACCCACCTACGACGTCGTATCGCATCTCGTCTACGTCAGCGACGAACAGGACGTCGATGCCGTCATCGTCGACGGACAGATACTGATGCGCGATCAGACGCTCCTGACGATCGATACGGAGCGCGTCCGCAGCGAGGCCAACGCACTGGCGCGCTCGATCGGGATCGAACTCGAGGAGCGCAATCGCTAGCGGTCCGGAAGACCGGCGGAGTCTTTACTTATGCTCACAAAAATTCTCGCCGGGCTCGCCGGTCTCGTGGCAGCGCTTGCCGTCATTGCGTTGACCCAGCGCCTGGGCCATGTCGTCTACCCGCCTCCCCCCGATCTCGACGTGCATGACATCGAAGCCTTCCGCGAATTCACGGCCGGCCTGCCGCTCATGGCGTTGCTGTTCGTTCTCATCGCCTACTACGCCGGTTCGTTTGTCGGCACGTTCGTGGCCGGCTGGATTGCCGGCTTCCGCACGCTGATCTATACGGGTGTGATCGGCGGACTGGTGCTCGCCGGCACCATTGCGAACCTCGCCCAGATCCCGCATCCGCTGTGGTTTTCGATCCTCGCCGTCATCGGCATACCCTTGTTCGCGTACCTGGGTGGCCGGCTCGCGCCGGTGAGGAGAGCCGAGCAGTGAGTCTCGTCATCCAGGACCGCCTCGTCGGCAATTACTGCTACGGCTGCGGCAAAGACAACCCTCACGGGCTGCAAATCAAAAGCCACTGGGACGGCGAGTCGGCCGTCTGTGAATACATGCCGCGACCGGAACAGTG
The DNA here is from genome assembly GCA_028289545.1 of Woeseiaceae bacterium. GTDB lineage: Bacteria > Pseudomonadota > Gammaproteobacteria > Steroidobacterales > Woeseiaceae > UBA1847. The sequence goes on along the minus strand of JANQPG010000061.1, from coordinate 89,280 downwards.
CGCGGGCCCAACACAATTCCTCTACGGCGGCACGATCGCGAGCATCATCGACTGCCATTCGGTCGGCACGGCCCTGGCGCATTTCTATGCCAAAGAAGGCCGCGAGCCCGGTGAGGGTGAGGAAATCTGGTGTGTGACCGGCAAACTTTCGGTGAGCTACCGCGAGCCCACGCCAATCGACCAACCCGTGACGCTACGCGCAAAGATCGTCGAGAGCGGCGAGCGCAAGGCGGTTGTCCACACGACTCTAGAAAGCGGCGGCACGGTGACAGCCACGGCGGAGGTGATCGCCGTGCGCGTACCGGATAGCTGGCGCGCCGGCGGGTGAAAGCACCGGACCGCGTCGATACCGAGCGGCTCAACTTGAGGCGCCCGGCCGCCAGTGATGCCGAAGCCATATTCAATCGCTACGCCGGTGACGAGCGCGTGGGCGAGTTCCTCGCCTGGCCCGTTCATCGCACGCTGGACGACACGCGGCAGTTCCTCGCGTTTGCCGACGCCGAATGGCGGATGTGGCCCGCCGGGCCGTTCCTGATTTACCGGCATGACGAGCTGATCGGCAGCACGGGCCTCGCCTTCGAGTCGAAAAGCCGCGCATCGACGGGCTACGTACTTGCCCCGGATGCGTGGGGTTGCGGTTACGCCACGGAAGCCGTTCTGGGTATGAAAACCCTCGCGGCCGAACTGGGGATCAAACGGCTGTACGCAGGTGTGCACCCCGGCCACAGGGCCTCGGCGCGGGTGCTCGAGAAAGCCGGATTCCGCGACGACGGTATTGCCAAAGCGTGTGCCGAATTCCCCAACCAGGCCCCGGGGGTGCTTCAGGATGTTAGGCTCTACGCCGTCGATTTTCGCTGATCGTTAGTCGAGGATTGCTTGATACCCGCTGTCGTATCGAAAGGCGCCGAAAAGATGAGTGAGCGGAAACTCGGGGTGGTTTGATGACAGAAGCTGGGGAACAACAGACGAATGACGCCGTTGTGGCAAGAGCTCTGGACCTGCTGCGACAAGCCATCGACGCAGTGCATGACCTAACGCCGAAAGAGTATCGTGTACCGGCAGCCATCGAATTCATTGCTGTGAAAATGATGTGGCAGTCAGTCAGCAAGTGCGAAGCAATACACAATCTGGCATCGAATGGATTGCTGGACGAAGCATCTATCGTTCTGCGTTCCTTGATGTGGGATGTTCAGCGACTGATCTATATGGACCAGAATCCCGAACAGCGCAATGCTCTGCTATTTGGATTAGCGAACAAACACATTCACAATCTTGAGGACCTGGCCACAATAGCTGAGCAAATAGGGGTCGATGCCCAGATCCTTCGAGAGTCCGTTATCAAACAACGTCAAGCGTTCGAGAAAGCACGAACAGCGCTCGAAGTCACTAAGCTCAAGCGATTTCCGTCAGAAGGGTTGGATATTGCCAGGAGTATTGGCAGGCTTAACGATATGCTCGATCACCAAATGCTGTCAGGAAATGCGCACAGTGCAGCGCTAAGCATGCTCACGAATGTCTCAGCGCAGAAAGAAGGGAAAGTGCACTTGTCGTCGAGGAACAAGAAGCCGGGCTTCGTCAGCGGTATCACCGCAAGCGCGGTCGACTACTTGTTTAAGGGCGCGATCGCCACCGCTCGTGCGCAAGGGTGGGACTCGTCAAGAGAACTGCTCAAGCGGTACGCGGAAACCAAGCAGCAAATCAAACAACTCGACCCGGAAAAAAGAGGAAACTACTAAACGGCTCGTGCTGCTCTATAAAGCAGAATAAAGTTGTGTTGGAAAAACAAGCGATCGGTGCTCTTCGCTGCAGCATTTCTGCTAGATCGATCAAACGTGCCGACGCGAGCCAGCGACATGCCCTGACAGCGCCGGCAGCTGCTCAGCAAGAGCGACGATTGCTTCGACGACGGGTTCGAAGCGCGGGGATTTACGCGGCGGCGTCGAGGAAGCTCGTGCCGTAGTCCATTGGCGTAAGCCCAAAATACGCCGCCAGGGTCTGGCCAATGTCGGCAAAACTCTCACGCCTGCCCAGTGACCCCGGCGTCACGGGCGTTCCGGCCACAATCACCGGAATGTGCTCCCGCGTGTGATCCGAACCCTGCCAGGTTGGGTCGCAGCCGTGATCGGCCGTCAGCACGAGCAGATCGCCCGGCTGCAGTTGCGCCTCGAGCTCCGGCAGCCTTTTGTCGAAGTATTCGAGTGCCGTCGCGTAACCTTCGACGTCGCGGCGATGTCCGTAGAGCATGTCGAAGTCGACAAAATTTGTGAACACGATGCTGTTGTCCGGCGCCGTGTCCAGCGCATCGAGCGTGGCGTCGAACAACGCGGCGTTGCCGGTCGCCTTGACCTTCTGCGTAATACCTTGATGTGCATAAATATCGGCAATCTTGCCGATACTGATGACCTCACCGCCGCTGGCGGCAAGCTTGTCGAGCACGGTCGGCGCATGCGGCGGCGTCGTCAGGTCGCGGCGGTTGCCGGTGCGCACGTAGCTGTCGGCGTCGTCACCCGTAAACGGGCGCGCAATGACCCGACCGATCCGGTAGTCGTCGACGAGTTCGCGGGCAATGTCGCAGAGCTCGTACAGGCGCTCGAGGCCAAAGCTTTCTTCGTGTGCCGCAATCTGGAACACGCTGTCGGCGGACGTGTAGACGATCGGTTTTCCCGTGCGGACGTGTTCTTCGCCGAGTTCGCGAATAATCGTCGTGCCCGACGCATGGCAATTGCCGAGCACGCCGGGTAATCCCGCACGTTCGATCAGGCGATCGAGCAGCTCCGGCGGGAAAGTGTTCTCGAGTTCCGTAAAGTAGCCCCAGTCGAACAGCACGGGCACACCCGCAATTTCCCAGTGCCCGCTCGGCGTGTCCTTGCCGCTCGACAGCTCCTCGGCGAAACCGTAGGCGCCCGTCAGGTGCTCGACCGGACCGGCGCCCGCGGCGTACTCTCCGCTGGATTCGCGATGCGCCTCGAACAGGCCCAACCGCGCCAGGTTCGGCAGCTTCAGCGGCCCGCGTTCGCTGTCCGCGCAGACCCGCGCAATGCTTCCCAGGGTATTTGCGCCCACGTCGCCGAAACGCTCAGCGTCCCGGCTAGCGCCAATGCCGAAGGAATCCAGTACCAGAATAATGGCCCGCTTCACTCTCCAAGCTCCTACTCAAACCGCACCCAGCGAAAAGAACAGTCCCGCCAGGGCGGCGTTCATCAGGTTGACCAGTGTACCCCCGATGACCGCCTTTAGACCAAGTCTCGCTATGTCCTTCCGCCGCTCCGGTATGACGGCGCCCAGGCCACCGAGCAGGATCGCAATCGACGCCAGGTTGGAAAAGCCACAGAGCGCAAAGGTCACGACCAGCTGTGTATACGGCGACAGCTCCGCCTGCACGTCCATGAAGGCCAGATAGGCGAAGAACTCGTTGATCACCAGCTTCTGCCCGATCAGGCTGCCCGCAATGCCCGCCTCGGACCAGGGGACGCCAAGCAGGAACGCAATGGGCGCAAACAATTTGCCCAGAAGCCACTGCAAGGTCAGCGACTCGAAACCGAACACGCCCCCGAACCAACCCAGTATGCCGTTGAGCATGTAGATCAGAGCGACAAAAGCGATCAGCATCGCGCCGACGCTGACGGCCACGTTCAGACCCGTCATTGCACCGTTGCCGATCGCCTCGAACACGTTGACCGGCCGGTCCTCCTCCGCTGCCCGGTTGCTCTCCTCGACGCCAACGGGCACATCGGTTTCGGGGATCAGGATCTTGGCCATCAGCAGGCCGCCGGGCGCCGCCATGAAGCTCGCCGTAATCAGGTATTTGAGCTCCACGCCCATCGTCGCGTAGGCCATCATGACGCCGCCGGCAATTGTTGCGCAGCCGCCGGTCATGACCGCAAACAGCTCCGAACGGGTCATGCGCGCCAGGTAGGGTCGGACAACCAGCGGCGCATCGGTATGGCCCACAAAGATATTCGACGCCGCCGAAATGGACTCGACCTCGCTGGTGCCCAGCAGCCTGCGCAGCAATCCGCCCACGGCGCCGACGAAGACCGGCATGATCTTCAGGTAATACAGGAGCGACATCAGCGCCGCGAAGAAAATGATCACGGGCAGCACATTAAAGGCGACGGTAATGCCCAGCGACGGCACAAGTTGCGGACCGAACAGGAATTCGATGCCTGCGTTGCCGTAGTTGATGACGTGCTGGAACGAGCGCACGACGGCATCCAGCATGGCCCCGCCCTGCGGGACGTAGAGCACCAGCGCCGCAATCAGTACCTGCAGCGCGAAGGCCACCGCCACCGTGCGGCGGTTGATGGCGCGACGGTTCTCCGACAACACCAGTGCAATGATCAGAATGCTGGCGGCGCCGACCAGGCTCAAAAGGCTTTGCATAGAATTTCCGGGCAGGCAAAAACCCGGACATCATAGCCCACCAGGAGATCAGCGCGGCACTTCGCCCAGCAGTGTCTCCACATCGTCACGCACGACGCGCTCGGCCTTTTCGAGGTCGCTTTTGAGCTTGTCGAGTTCGTCCTCGAGCGGCCCCAGCACGGCGGGGCGCACGTTGAGATTCGGCACGCTAAGCAACGGCTGTGCCGCAATGCTGGCCGGCGGCGCCGCGGGCTCCTCCTGGTTGAGGAGCGCAATCACCGTCAGCGCAGCTGCCGTGCCGGTCAGGCTGCTTGCCAGCCAGAACCATGCTGGACGGTTGCTCCGCGCTCTGGGTTTCGCAGCCGCAACACCCTCCAGGGACGCCTGCAGGCGGCTTTCCAGCTCGGGCGACACGTCGGCGCGGACAGCCGCCGCATCGCGTTTCAGGCGTTCCTCAAAACTATCCACAGGCAATGTCCTCCGGATGGGCTGCGTCGACCCTTGTGATCTCCGCGGCGAGCGCCTTGCGTCCACGCAGCAAATTGACCTTCGCCCAACTCTCCGTGCGCTCCAGCGCAACGGCAATGTCGTTGATGCTCATGTCCTCGACGTACCGCAACCACATGGCGGCATAAGTATCTTCGTTCAGGACACGTTTTGCGGCCAGCCAGATATTGCGCCGCGACTGCTCGCCGATGCAGGCTTCGAGCGGTCCGTTGCTCTCGTCCGCAAGCTCCGGCGCCTCCCTGACCTCTGGAGAGCGCTGACTCGAAGCATTGCGAATCGCTATTCGATAGATCCACGTGCTGAAGCGCCATTCCGCCCTGTAGGAATACAGATAGCGGTAGGCGTTGACGAAGGTCTCCTGCAGAGCGTCTTCCGCATCCGCGTGACTCTGGCAGCGCGTGAGCAGGAAGCGAAACAGACGCTCCCGATAAGCCTCCACGAGCCTCGTGAAAGCTCCGATCGAGCCGCCTTTCGCCCGCTCGATCAGCTCCGTTTCCTGCAACACGAATCGACCGCCGGTGCGGGTCTCGCCCGCTACTCGTCGAGTTGGGCGATGACCACATCGGGATCCAGGGCGAGCGTCAGTTTCAGCACCGAATCCTCGACGTCGATGGTCGTGTTGTTCAGCACTTCGCGAAGCTCCGGATCCATGTCGTCGCTGAATGCCTGCAGCGCAAGCAAGCCGCGAGCGATATTGCCCAGCGCCTCGGCCTTTTCACGGCTGACCGCAATCATCTGCGCTTCGATCGCCAGCATGCCGCGTGCATCGGCCACAAGTAGCGCCACCTGCTCCGCGTTCCTGAGCAAACTGGAATCCCAACCGTCGCCGTCATCGGTCGACAGCTCGCCGGTCTGAACGCCCGCCTGCACGAGGCTGCGCTCGGCGCTCAGCACCAGGATGGCGTTCGAGTGACTGCGCTGGCCGCGAATTCGGCCTTTCTGTTCGAGCAGTTCGCGCATTTGTTCTTCGGTAGACGTCATCAGCAGCTTGTCGTCAAGCGCAAAACTGAAGTAGGCGCCGTCATCGAGATTGTCGATCTCGATGTTGCCGGACTCCGATTCGAACTCGCCGCGAACAAAGTGATAATCCCTGCCCTTGTGGCGGTGGCTTTCGAATTGCTGGGCGTCACTTGCCAGCGCCAGGATCTTGTCCTTGCTGCGCTCCTCGAGCGGACCTTCCAGCACGAGCGCAACACCCGATTCTTCACCGGAAAACGCCGTTACACGGTGTGCTTCGCGCGCCAGGTCGATGCCCAGCTCGTCGCGCAGGTCTTCGAAAACCTCCCGATCGAGCCAGTCGTGCAGGGCCCGCCCGCCGTCGCCGTTGCGCATTTCCTGAAGGTCCGCGTGGAAATACCAGCTCGAGTCGCCGGGAAACTCGTCGGATGAAATACCGCCCAGTGCAGCGGCGGGCAAGAGCGCCACGACGCCGATGGCAAGCTTGAGAAAGCGAAAAACGGACCAGAAAGGCTGCATGAGGTTCTCCGGAAAAAGGCCGTGTGTCATCGCTTATAGCGGCGGCTGGCCAATTTGGTTACACGATCGCAAAAAAAAGTCAGCCGAACTGCTCGCGCACGGCCCTTATGGCGGCGCCGCCTGGTCATGCGCTGCGCTCGCCGGGCACGGCAGATGACGTGCGACGGCCGGTATCGACGCGACTGACGACGTAGATCAGGATGAAACCCATTACAAAACCGGGAATGGCTTCATAGATCCCCAGGGCGTGCTCTTTGATCAGCAGGACCCACACGACACTCGTCAGAAAACCTCCGAGGATACCCGCCAGCACCCCGCTTGCGGTTACCTTCGGGTCGTATAGCACCATGATGATCGCCGGGCCGAAAGCGGCGCCGAGACCCGACCAGGAAAACAGCACAAACGCAAAAATGAACTGCGCCTCGGGCAACGCAAAGGCAATGCCAATGAGGCCAATCATCGCCGTTGCCAGCTTGCCAAGGCGCGCAAGATCGGCGTCCGTGCGCGAACTCCCGCGCAGGCGCTGCATACCGTCGCGAACAACGGCGGAGGAAGCCAGCAGCAACAGCGAATCGACGGTCGACATGATGGCCGACAGCACAACGGCCACGAGCACGCCGGTAATCAGCGCCGGGAACAACTCCGTCGCCATGAGCGGAAACACGGTCTCGGCGTCATCGAGGCCCGGAAACAGTGCGCGGCCCGCCAGACCGGTCAGAACGGCGCCGAGCGTAAACGCCAGCAGCACGGTGACCGAGACTCTCTTCGCCTTCACGAGCTCGCGGTCGTCACGCGCGGACATGTAGCGAACGAGCAGCTGCGGTACGCCCAGATACGGCAGGCCAATGGCCGCAAAGCTGATTGCAACCACCCAGCCGTCTATGCCGCCGGCTCCGAGCGGCTCGAGCAGGTTCGGGTCCTGCGCACGCAGGGATTCAATCATGGCCGACGCGCCGCCGGCAGCGTGGATGGCTACGGCCGGCACGACAATCAGGCCGGCCAGCATGAGCACTCCCTGCAGCACGTCCGTGTACGAGACCGCCTTGTAGCCGCCGACAAACGTGTACGCGACGATCACTACCGAACTCGCGAGCACGGCATGGCCGTACTCCATGCCGACAAACGTGGAAAGCGCCTTGCCCGACGCCACCATCTGCGCCGTGACGTAGGTGGTCACCATGATCAGGATGATCGCGACGGTGACGGCGCGGATGAGGTGCTGTTTGTCCTCGAAAGGCGCTGCCAGCACGTCGGGAACCGTAATCGCGCCCTCGCGATCCGCAAGCCGTTTCAGCCGGCGCGAAACCAAGGTCCAGGAGAGCACGATGCCGAGCATCTGACCCGCCACTATCCACAGCACCTGGACACCCCTGGCGTAGGCCATACCTGTCATGCCGAGCAACAGCCAGCCGCTTTGGCCCGTGGCGTTGGTGCTGAACGCAACGACCCAGTAAGGCAGCTTTCGATCCGCAAGGTACAACCCTGCCAGTGAACGGGTCTCGCGCCGGCTCCAGAGGGCCAGCGCAAACAGCACCAGCAAATAGACGCCCAGTACCGCGAGCGTCACCTGCATAAGCTAGGGCCTGCTTACCCGATGCAGGCCGTCTCCGCTGCCAATCGGCGAGCCGGGCGGCACGACGACCTCGGGCAGCGTTTCGACCGCGGCGGGGTCCTCGAGCACACGAGCAATGCGCGTCCTCGCCAGGCGCATCCAGGCGCGGCGTTCGGGATTGTCGGACACCGTGTCCGCGAGCGACTCGTCGAGGCTTACAAGCGTATCCAGCGCCATGGCGGCCACGCCGGGATCAATCTCCGTGCTGACGGCCAACCGGAGCAGGTGGTCGAGCAACAGCAGGCTCGTCTGCCGCTTGATCGGGAACCCGCGCGCGCCGGGTTCCGCGTACCAGGTCACCTCCATCAGACGATCGAGCAACTCGGCGAACGACGGCGACCCGTTGCGGTTCATGCGTGCGGCCCGCTCGGGGTCCAGGAGCACCTCGAGCGTCAGCTCGGCCGAAGCCGCGGCGGGCGCCAGCGAATCGAAGACGCCGCCCGTATGCCCGCTGAACAGCTCGCGCGTTGCCGGATAGCCCGGCGGTCGGGGCGGTATGCTCTCTGCGATCGACTCGGGCAGCGCCAGCAGGGTCGGGTCGAGCGTCTCCAGGAGCGCCTCGATCGCCTGGCGCTGGCGGGCACTCGCGACAGGCAGCGGCGTTTCCTGGCCGTCGCCTTTGAGCGCGTAGTCGAAGTACACGCCGCCGATGAGCTTGCCGACAGCCTGGATCTGGAAGCGATGCAACAGGTAAATCGGCACGAGCACTTCCTCGATGCTGGCCAGCGGTCGCCCTGTCCGTATGTTGCGCTCGGAAAACCGCGACAGCGCGTACTCGCGGACGCGCAGCAGGTGTTCGAGTTCGATGATCGCGTCGTCGCCGTTGTCCCACAGATTGCCGTCGGGATGGGCCGTCCCGATGCCGCGCGCGTCGACGTCAGCCACGTACTTGAAGCCCGCGTCGATGGTCTCCGCGAGAATCTTCTGCCGCTCCGCGTCGCGATCGGCGCCGTCCGGAAAGTCCTGGTAGGCGTACAGCACGGTGCGAATGTCCCACGAGCCAATGCCGTCGTCGTAGGCGTTGTCGAGGCTAACACCCGTCGCGGGATCGAAAGTGATCAACGGAAACGGGTAATCCATGACGGAGGAACGGTCCTGAGTGCTGGCCGCGAAGTTGTGCTCGAAACCCAGCGTGTGGCCAATTTCATGCGCCGACAGCTGGCGAATGCGCGCCAGCGACATGTCGAGCATCGCGTCGGGCACGTCGTCTTCAGCGTACGGGCCGAGCAACCCTTCGGCAATCATGTAGTCCTGGCGCACGCGCAGCGAACCCAACGATACGTGGCCTTTCAGGATCTCGCCCGTGCGTGGGTCGATCACCGAATAGCCGTAGGACCAGCCGCGCGTCGAGCGATGCACCCACTGGATCATGTTGTAGCGCACGTCCAGCGGATCCGCGCCGTCGGGAAGCATTTCCACACGGAACGCGTCGCGGTATCCGGCCGCTTCGAACGCCTGATTCCACCAGCGAGCTCCGTCGAGCAACGCCGACCGCACGGGCTCCGGTGCACCCGGGTCCAGGTAGTACACAATCGGCTCGACCGCTTCGCTGAACTCGGCATCGGGAGTCTTCTTCTCGAGACGGTGGCGGATGCCGAAGTTGCGGTCCAGCTCCGTGCCGATTTCCGTCGCGTAATCTGAAAACCCGCCGTCTTCGTAAGTGAGGCCAATCACACCGGCTCGCGGGTCGTACGGCAGCGGCTCGTAGTTGTCGTCGGGCAGGCGCACAAAAGAGTGGTGCATGTGCACGGACACAGCCGTCGGGTCCGGCACAACCGTCGGCAGATGTTCACCCTCGGGTTCACCGATCAGCGTCACGACGGCTTCGATCTCGCTGTTGTCGGGAAAGGTCCTGGTACGCGGCAGGTATATCATGCTGCGCGAGGCATCCGCCGAGTAACTGCCCTCGCCGTTGGCCGCAAGATTGCTGCCCAGACCGTGAGCATCGCGCACAAAAAAATCCGTGCCGTCGACGAGCACTTGTCCGTCGCGCTCGTCTTCCACGTCAAAACCCCAGAGCACGGAGCGCGCGAAGGACTCGTCGACAGCCTGTTGTTCCGCGGGGTTGTCGCTGTACGCGCGATAGTCGAGGTTGTCAGCCATCAGCAGCACACGTGAACCGCTTCTCAGGAATCGCACAATGTGTGTATCGCCGAGTTGTCCCCGGTCCAGACCCAGATCGTTTGAACCGACACCGCGCGCGAGCGAAGACTGATACAGGAGCGATTCGTCAAAACGCTCGATACCAATGTACAGCTTGCCGGTGGCTTCCTCCCAGTAGAGATCGACAAAACCCTGCATGTGCTCGAGCGACGATTCGGCTACATCGCTGGCCGCTTCAGCGGATTCCTGCGGGGCTTCGCCACCGCACGCACCGAGCAGCATCGCCACAATCATCCAGGAACAGGTTGTCAGCGAACAGGTCATCCTTGAACTTCGGCGCATCAGGACTCCTTCTGGGGATTTGGACGAGAAAACGGGGACACGTTTAATCGACGCAGGGTGTTCAGCCGGGCTGCGCGGTGCGGCTTATTCTCCCGGCAATGACGCCCGCCACGAGCAAAAACAGGCCGACGCCAAACAGATACTCAGGGTAGCTGCGGGTAATTCCGCAGTAATACACGAGCGCCGCGTTGACGAACTGAAACGTGTTGATCAGCTTGCTCTTGCGGATGGCCATCTTCGGGAAGCGGACGCGCGATACCATAGCGATCGCCAGCACGAACATGAGCACGGGCAAATAAATGCTGAGCGGCAGGCTCGCGGCAAGATCAGGGTAAGACAGCACGACCAGCACCATTGAAGCTGTCACGCCTCCGCCGGCCGCCGTGATGGGCACGCCCGTGAACCAGCCCTTGACCGGCGTTTCGCTGGTCAGGTTGAAGCGTGCCAGGCGCATGGCGCCGGCAAGCGCAAAGGTGCTGACCGCGGCGAGAAGCAGCCAGTAGTGTTTACTGCCGTGCTCGATGCCCGCGACGCTAATGCCGAGGTTCAGAACCAGAATGGCGGGCGCAACCCCAAACGACACAAGGTCGGCCATCGAATCGAACTCGGCGCCAAAATCGGACGTCGCCTTGAGTAGCCTCGCCGAGAGACCGTCCATGACGTCGAGCAGACCACACCAGACGATGATCCACGCCGCCAGCATCAGATCTCCGGATTGAGTGGTAACGATGGAGGCGATGCCGAGAAGCAGGCTCAGCGAGGTGAACGCGTTCGGAACCGTATAGCGGATCAGGTAATTCAAATGCCGGCAAACCCGTGCGGACTAAGCAGGGCATTCTGCCATTACGCGACCTGCTTTCGCCAGCACCGCGCGGCTGAGAGCAATTTTCGGATCGTTCCCGGTTGCGGCTCGCGGTTGCCGCTCGCTGATGTAGCCGTGCTACACGGCACTCGCGGCGCCTGGGCTCGCGAAAAAATGGCCGACCGGCGCGGCGATGAACTATTTTTTGAGACCGCTCCTAGTTGCCGCTCCTCGCAGACCGCGCACCGCGCACCTGCACGCCGATTGGCCCCGCCGGCACCGAGAGCTGCAGGCGGTTGCCGTCGCGCAAGACCTCGACTACGGCGTCCTCACGACTGCCGCCGGTGAACGCGCTCAATTCGCCGGTGTTGAATACACGTTGACCGTTGTACGCCACGATCTGATCTCCGGGTTGCAGGCCAATCTGGCTTGCCGGCGAGGACGCATACACGTTGGTGACGGTCACGCTGGTCGATTGCCGCGTCGCTTCGAGGTAGCGCTCGTAGTCCGCATCCCCCATGTCCTGCCGGAGGCGCCATTCGAGGTTACTGTCGAGCGCGCGAGGATCGAACGCGGTGCCTTCGCGCTGCGCCTGATGCCGCGACTGGATCAATTCCCACTGCAGCTCGGAACGCCGGTTGAGCACACGCTCCGCTTCGTCGATCGCGAAACCGCCCGCCGTCAGGCGATCGAGCTGCCGATCCCGGAAGCTCGCGGCCCGCTCGACCGGATCCCTGCTGCGACGACTGTTTGCGGCCCGCTCTTCCGAGCGCTGGCGCTCTGCCACGAGCTCCCCAACCTCCGAGGCAATCACGGCCGGTCCGCGGGCATCGATACGCTCGATCTCGTCGATCAATGCCGTAATCTGGTCCTCCAGCACTAGGCGCGCATCCCGCTCTTCGGCAACCACGCGTTCGAGTTCGACCAGCCGCTCGTCGACCGGCGCCGTCTCGTCGAAATACACAGCGGCTGACACATCCGGCAGAACCGCGGGCGGCTCGGACAAGGGCTCGGGCGGCGACTCGGCCACCATCACGCCCGCAACAAAACCGCCGCTCACGGCCGTGATCAGCGCAGCGCCCAGCTTCAACATATTTGTACCCTCCTGTCCCGCCTGAGTACTTGGAACGGCCGGCGCCGCTCAGGTTCAAACCGGTGCGCTGTATCCGGCGGCGTCACTCGCTGAAATCGGCGCCCAGGATCCGTACGGGGCAACCGCCACCCGTGTACGGCCCGAGTCTCGTGCTCAGGTTACCGATTTGCCCCGGCACGAGCCGGCCCCGGTAGGTATATCCCTGCTCCTGCGTCCGCCCGTCGCCCCCCGTGTAGCTAACCGCAATACGAATGTTGCGCAGCGGCTCCGTGGCGTCGTTGCGCAACTGCACGACCAGTGCCTGCTGACCGTCCGCAACGCAGTTGACGGGAACGTATGCCGAAGGATTGCGCGGCAGGTCGAGCCGCACGATACGGCCTCGTGCCGCCGTGCCGTAGTCTCCCTGCTGGTCGGCAACGACCTTGTAGTGTCCGAGCGCCGCCCTTACGTCGCCGCGCCCCTCGGCAAGGTTGCCGAGCGCATAGTGGGCGGGCGCCGTGGGCATTAGCGCGAGACTCGCCTCGAGATCGGACCGCGCCGCGTCGAGTTCGCCCTGCTCCTTGCGGACGAGACCGCGCTGCAGGTGGTAATAAAAGAAATCGTCGCGCCGCTCGATGGCGCGCGTGTAGTTGGTCTCCGCCCAGGGGTAGTTCTTTTCGGTCAACCGGATGTCGCCGCGCAGGCTGTGGAAATGCGCTTCGTCAGGAAACAGATCGAGCGCCCGGTTCGCGAGGGTCAGCGCGCGATCCTTGTCGCCCTTGGCGAGCGCTTCCCGACCTTCGTCGTAAGCATCGTACGCCGGCTTGATGCGGCGGGTTTTCGCCATTGCCTGTTCGTAGGCCTCGACACCCAGCTCACCGCCGGCAGGCAAGGTCGTTGCTGTCTGCCGGTTGGCCGCCACGCGCGCCGGCGACGGCGGATGGGTGGCGAACAGGCCGGACAGCCAGTCCTGCCGCCGACCTTCGCTGAGGCGCACGAAGGTTTCCTGCAGCGTAATGGCGCCGGTCGGATCGTAGCCGGCTTTCGACATGTACTTCATGCCGTAACGATCCGACTCGAGTTCCGCCCCGCGGCCGTAGGCGGAATTGATCAGCTGCGCGCCCGTCGCCGCGCCGCCGACGGCCAGGTTGCCGTATTGACTGTCGCGCGCCACCACGGCCGTCGCAACGACCAGCACCTGCGACAGCATGGCCCGGGTCATTTGCTGCGCCGAGTGTCGCGCCGCCGCGTGCACCACCTCGTGACCCAGCACGGCGGCCAGTTCCGCCTCGGAATTGAGCTCGGTCAGAAGGCCTCGGTTGATCGCAATTTTTCCGCCGGGCAGCGCCCAGGCGTTCGGCACCGAGTTGTTGAGCACAACAAACTCGTAGGGCAGCGGGTTCTCGGCATGAGCCGCGACGCTTGCACCGACGCGCTGCACGTAGGCCGTCAGCACCGGATCGACGTCGTATTCGCCGCCCTGGGACTGCTGGGTCGGGCCGTAAGCCTGCTCGCCCATGGCAATTTCCTGCTGTGTACTGACCGTGATCAGCTGCCGCTCGCCCGTCACCGGATTCACGGCGCAGCCCGCCAGAGCCAGAAAAAGCAGGACGCAACCCGCTCGAAATAAACGCATCAGCCTTACCAAAGCCGTAACCAGGGCTGCCTATTATACGCTGAGAGCGGGCGGCCGCCGACTGGACTGCGCCGCCCCTGGCAGCATACTCTATGGTGAAAAGCAGCCGAGGCCTCGAGGGTCCGGCCGTCAAGATCGCCACAGAAAGCGATCGAAAAACACAAACAGTTTCAAGCAACAACAAGCAAGGGGAAACACTATGGGAATTCTCGACTTCGTCAGGGACGTCGGACATCAGCTGTTCGACACCGACTCGGAAGCCGCCCACAACATCAAGCAACACCTGGAAATCAAAACCAGCGGTCTGTCCGACCTCGAAGTCGAGTTCGACGACGGCGTGGCGACGATCAAGGGCAACGCGAGCAATCAGGCCACGAAAGACCTCGCGATCGCCATTGCCGGCAACGTCAAGGGTGTCGAGCGCGTCGATGCCGACGGCCTTGCGGTACCGCCGCCTCCGCCCGAAGCACCCGAACCCGAGCCCGCCGCCGAATACTACGAAATCGTCAGCGGCGACACACTGGGCTCGATTGCAAAACGCTTCTACGGCAAAGCATCGGCCTACATGAAGATCTACGAGGCCAACAAAGACATCATCGAGAACCCGGATCGCATCTACCCGGGCCAGAAAATCATCATTCCGAAAGACTAGAACAGCAAGGAACCCGGCAAATGGACTTATTATCGATGCTGGCCTCCGCGGGCGGCGACAAGAGCGTCGCGGCGGTCGGCAAACAACTGGGACTCGGCGGCGCCGACACTGACAACCTGCTGAAGTCCGTAGCGCCCGCGCTGCTGCGCGGCCTGCAGAAGCAGACGAGCGGCGACGGCGGCGTCAGCGCGCTGAAACGCGCGCTCGAAACCGGCAATCACCAGCGCTACATCGAAGACCCGACGAGCGTCGTCTCGGCGGAAGCGATTCAGGACGGCAACGGCATACTCGGCCATATTTTCGGCAGCAAAGACGTGTCGCGAAACGTGGCGGCCAATGCCGCCGCCGAAACGGGCATCGACGCAGGCCTGATCAAGAAGGCGCTGCCCATGCTCGCGGGCCTTGCGATGGGCGCACTCAACAAGAACTCGGGCGGCGGGCGCGAACTGGGCGACGATGGCGGCAGCGGCGGCCTGGGCCCGCTTGCGGGCGCGCTCCTGGCCGGCGACGACGGCAAGGTGGGTGTCGACGACGTGTTGAACCTGGCGAAGAAGTTCTTCTGACAGCGACGCTGCACCAGGCATAAAAAAACCCCGCGAATTGCGGGGTTTTTTGTGTCGTTTCGAGTGAGGTATTCGCTCAGAACCCCCACTGGAACGCAGCCGAGATGTTGATACCCGGCTTCTCTTCGAAGATCGTCACGCCGGCGGCTTCGATGCTGACAGACTCGTCCAGCAGGTTTTGCGCCTTCAGCTGGAAGGTCATCCGGTCCGTCGGATACCAGAAGTAGGTCAGGTCCAGCGACGTGAACGGCTGTTCGAATGCGTCCGGGCGCTCGAACCGGCCGAAAGCAAACAGACGCTCGCTGAATACGTTGTAAATCAGCGATGCCGTATGCCGCGAGTCGGGCGAATCGAAACCGATCATGAAGTTGACGACCGACTCCGACGAACCGGACAGATTGCAGTCCGATGCCACGACGTTGCCGTCCGGGTCACGCTCTTCACAGCTGACGGACCCGCCGTTTGGACCGATCACGAGATCCCGGCTCCACTGGTAGGTCGCGTTGCCCTGCACGAAGAACATGTCGCCCCAGCCTCCCAGGAAACCCAGTTCTTTCAGGAACTCGACTTCGACACCCTGCACTTCGGCGGAGTCGGCGTTGAGGATCTCACGCGCGAAGGTCGTGTCCGATGCCGGTATCTCGAAGAACTCGATCGGGTTGGTAATGTCCTTCGAGAAGAAGGTCACGGAAAACGTGTCGCTGTTCGCGAAGAACCACTCGGCGCGCACATCGATGTTCTCGACATCGGCCGGTCGTACACCGGGGTTGCCGAAGGTCAGCGCGTCCGTGATCGGGTCGATGTAGCTCGAATCGGTGATTTCGCGCAAGTCGGGACGCACGGCAGTCTCGCTGTAGCCGATACGAAGCTGGAACGTGTCCGCCCAGAGTGAGCCCATGTAGGTCAGGCCAACCGACGGATAAACCTGGTCGTCCTGGAAGTACAGGGACTCGAGCTCCTCTTCGCGGCCCTCGAAGTCGGCATCGACCTGGGGACTGCCAAGCGTAAATCCGTACGGGTTCCACGGTATCGAAACCTGGCGATAGTCTTCCCAGCGCGCGCCGGCGACAATCCGCCAGGTATCGGCGATCGTCCAGTCAACCTGGCCGAAAGCCGAATCGGTCATCGTTGCCGCAAGATAGCTGTTGGTGTTCGCGCCCGTGCGGTTGAAGAATAAGTCGTTCTCGTAGACAAGCGATCCCGGAACGGGGTTGCTCGGATCAGGGTTGGGTATCGTCGCAAAGATGTTCTCGTCGGAGAACACTTCGTCGAGCGGCCCCCGCAGCAGCGAAATGTCCGATACTTCCCGGAAACCGATCGAGAACTGCGTCTGGCGGTAGGTGCGCGCCTTCTGGTTATGGGCGCCGCCGCCCGAGATCTCGACGTAAGAGTTTGCGAACTCCACGGGCAGCATGACGCTGAAGCCGTGGTCGCGTACATCGTCCTCCAGCTCGGTGAAGCGGTAATCGCCGGCGTTCGAGCTTAGCGATACGTTTTCGCTGGTTTGTACACCGTTTGCGTCGAAGAACGTATCGGCCGTAATGACGACCCGGTTGGGAATGTCGGTGGTGGCTTCGGAATCCGAGTAGTACCAGTTGAAGCGGGTCTCTTCGGGTATGAAGCCCAGGAAATTCAGAAACGGCAGGCGTTCCTTCGTGTCGACGCCAAGATAGTGGGTACCGCGTATCTGATTGGTCACCATCTCGCGCTCTTCCCATTCCAGGCGGTAGGTCCGGAACCCACGGCCGCTCGACGCAAAACGGTTTTCGTTGAAGAAGTCGAAAATTTCGGTTTCGTCGTCGGTGTCACGCAGGAACAGGCTGGTCGTTTCGATCTCGTGGTCTTCCAGAAACGTCAGGCCGAAGTTTGCCGATCCCGTAATGTTGACGTTTCGCGTCGTCTCCTGGCGGACGCCGTTCTGTTCCTCGGGATTGCCAACGACGGCGTTTCGCGTCTCTCTCCAGCGCCAGTCGTTCTCGTAGGACGCGCCGATGGCGAAACCGGCTTCCCAATCGTTGCCCAATGCGAACTTGTTGCCGATGCTCGCCCGCAGCTTGATATCGGGATCCGGGTCCTCGGTCTCGATCGCAATATTGCGATTCAGCTGGGCCGCGAGCTCGCGGTTGATGGTTTCGGTCTGGAACAGGCGCTCTGTCGTACCGAGATCCGGGAAGTTGTTGGCAACCTGGTTTTCGATGTTGTTCAGCGCAAAATTACCCTGAAAATCGTTGAGCGCCTGCACGAGGCCCTGCGACAGCGCCCTCGTTCCGTCATCGCTGCCGTAGCGATCGTCTCCGCCGCCGGAATACGTGCTGACGCTGCTGGGCACCTCGCTGTTGTAGCCCAGGCCAAACTCCACGCGAGCCGTGAACGCGTCAGGAATACCCTTGGTTCGAATGTCGACCGCGCCGCCGCCGAAGTTGGCGGATACGCTGGGATCGTAGGACTTCTGCACCTTGAGCGATTCGACGACGGACGTCGGGAACACGTCGAGCGGTATGACGTTCCGCGTCAGGTCCGGCGAAGGGATCTGTGCGCCGTTCAGCGTGGCGCTCGAATAGCGCTCGCCCAGGCCGCGGATGTAGACAAACTTGTCCTGTACGAGCGTAAGGCCCGGAACGCGGCGCAATGCCGCTGCCACGGTAGAGTCGCCGAGGCGGCTGATCGTGTCGGAGCCCAGGAGATCGGTAGCGAAAGCGTCGTTCATGCGCTCGTTGACGAGCTGCTGGCTCGAGCTGATGAAACGCCCGAGGACCACCACCTCTTCGATGGCTTCATCCGGATTCTGTACCTGCGGCTCGGGAATGATGTCGGGCTGCCCCTCTTCTTCCTGCGCTGCAGCGCCGGCCGGACCCAGCGCAACAGCCAGCGCTACGGCCGCGGCGATCGGGTGCTTGCGTAGCTTACCTGCAATTTTCATTGTTTCTGTCCCGTCGAACCGGCCCCTCGGCGGGGCTCGGTGAAAAGCGAACGGCACCCGTTCCAATGATCGGGAACGGGTGCCGAACTCGTGTCGTTAGCCTTGGACCTCAAGGCTTACTCGAACCAGAGCGCCTGCCCGCGGTTGTCGGGGCTGATGCCGAATACCCAGGGAACGGTCCAGTCGTTGGTCGCCTCGACGGCGCCGAGGATCGCGGGCGCCGGATCACCGTTGACGCTGACCGGTGCGGTCTGCGCAGCGGGCACGGCGCCGTTGACGGCTGAGCTGGCCCAGAGCGTCGAGTAGATGTTCTGGTCACCCTCGACGAGCGCAAGCTCGGGCGCCGAAGCCTCGGAAGCATCGATGGACGTGCCGTCGGCTACCGTGGCGAACTGGCTGCTGTTGGCTTCCATCCACGCCTGCTCTCCGTTGAACGCGCCGATGGTCGCGCCGCGGTCAACCTCCTGGCAGGCCACGATGGCCGAGTTGATCTGCATGATCCCCGCGGCAGCCGCCGCCAGCGTTTCGTCGGACTGGAAGCGCAGGCAGTAGTTGTCGTTGGCGCTGGTCGGATCGTTGACACCAAACGAGGAGATCAGCAGCGCGTTGTTGATGATCGGGTAGATGCCTTCACGAAGCCGCCAGCCCGCGCCCGGATCGTGCGTGCCCGGGAAGTTGGGCGACACGATGCAGGTCAGGTTGTTGATCACGGGACGGCTGTTGAAACCGTTGTCGATGATCGTCTGCAGGCCGGTCGGGTTGTTCATGGCGAACGAGTCGTAGCTGCCGACGCCGTCCGCTTCGATGCAGTGGTTGCCGTCGGTTTCCGACTGAACGACCAGTGCGTTGGTCAGGACGCCGTCCCAGCCTTCATCGATGTCGATGGTGTCGTCGCGCGCGTACACGCCGACGAAGTTGGTGATATCGAGCGAACCGCCGAACATTTCGATGCCGTCGTCGTAGGTCGAGTACACCTGCAGGTTCTCGACCAGCGTGCCGCGGCCCACGCCGCCGAAGGAAATACCGTTCAGCTCGTCGCCGTTGCCGACTTCGGCGCCCGTGTGCTTGACGATCACGTAGCGCAGGCTGCCGGAATCGTCTTCGTTGTTGATGCCGCCGTACTGCGACTCGTCGTCGCCGGCGGAGCCTTCAGCTTCGATCGAGCATTCGGTGCCGCCGCCGAGCGCCAGGGCCGGGTTGGTGCCGCTGTCGCGGTCCGCCGGGCCACCCGCATAGCGGGGAACGTCGTTGTATTCACACTTGTTCGAGATGCCGAAGCCGTTGATGACGATACCGCCCCACTGCTGCACGTCTTCCGGGCCGACCGTGCCGTTGACGTCGGTCAAAGACGTGAACGTAATCGGCGCATCAGCCGTGCCGTTGGCAATGATCTGGGAGCCGCGGTTGACGATCAGGAAGTTGCGCTGGTCGGTGAACGCCAGCGTCGTGCCCGCTTCAATGGTCAGGGTCGGGCCGTCGCCGCCCTCCGAAATGCCGTTGGCGACGAGATCGGCCTGCGTGCGGTAGGTCTCACCGACGAACAGGCTCGTGTCGAAAATATGCGCACCGCCGTTCGGGAGTGCCCGGAGGAGAAGATCTTCGGTCAGGTTGTTGTTCGGGCCGACGAATACGGAGTCGTACAGGCAGTTGCCGTTGCCGTCTTCGCTGCCGGAAATGACCTGGCTGCCGACGGTGCGGTTGCCGCAGACGCTGCTGGGGCCGCCGCCACCGCCGTTGCCGCCACCGTTGTTGGTAACGTTGCTGACGGTTGAAGGCGAAATATTGATGTCACCGCTGCCGCAGGCAGTTAACGCTGCGCCGGCCACCAGCGCGGCGATCAGTTTGGTCGGGTTCATTAATCCTCTCCAGACGTGAGTATGTAGTGCTTGAAGGCGTGCCGTGTCGGCGACGCAACAAAGTCTTTTCGGTTTGTTTCTTGGCGTTTGCAGTCCACGAGTATCGCGTCGGCTCTGTTGTCGTTGTTATGCCGTTACCCGCGTTCGAGGTTGCTCCCCGAGCTCGCCGGTATCCACAGTGCCGGCAAGGTTAGGGGGGCTTTATGCAACTCATATGTCAGTTGTGTGACGGATTTATTACGACGCCGTCGCGGCGCCCTGCCGTTGCCCGGGCTACGGTTCGAGCGAAAACCGATAACCGCTGCCACGCACGGTCTGCAGGTACTTTTCGTAGCCGAACGGTTCCAGGAGGCTGCGCAGCCGGCGTATGTGAACGTCGACGGTGCGTGGCCCAACGGCCACCTCGCGGTCCCATACATGCACGAGCAGCTGCTTGCGGCTGAACACGCGGTCCTGATTGCCCAGCAGGAACAGCAGTAGCCGGTACTCGCGCGGCGCCAGGGCCACCGACTGCCCGTCGACGGTCACGCGGTGACCAACGTTGTTGACCGTAATGCCGCCGGCGGATATCTCCTCCGCCAGCGACAGGTTCGCCGGACGCCTGAGACACGCGCTGACTCGCGCACGGAGTTCGTGACGGTTGATGGGTTTGCCGATGAAGTCGTCCGCGCCCGATTCCAGCGCCGTCATGACGTCGGCGTTGTCGGGGCTCGCGGAGGTCATCAGCACACGTATCGAACGCAGCTCCTCGGACCCTCTCACGTCCGACAGAAGCTCCACGCCAGCCAGGTCCGGCAGTGCAAAATCGCACACCATGAGATCGGGCCGCTTGCGGCGTACGAGTTCCAGCGCGGAGCCGGCGTCTTCGCTTTCGCTAACCGTATGGCCCAGCTCCCGCAGTTCGTGGGCCATGAGTCCCCGCGAGGTGGTATCCGCATCGACGACGAGAATGGAAGCCAAGTTCATCATGCCTGCTCTTAGTCTTGGGCGGACAAAAATCCCACGGCCGGTTTACAAGGCGTTTACGCAACTGTTGCTGTTGTGTTACGGATAAATTACAGCTGGCGTCGGTGACGATCGGGTACGCCCGCGCGGGGAATATTGTGCATCTGGGCACAAACTTCCCTCGCGAGCCGTGCGTAAGGGTATTTGCTAATGGCGCGCCGGCGCGGGTTCACGGACGATAACGTGTTCTGTGGCGGTATAGAGACAAGCCCATGGCGGCCCCCAGAGATATCCAGCTCGGCGACGTAATGGCGGCGCTGCGTGAGGATCACCGTAATTTCGCTGTGCTGCTGGAACTGGTCACGGAAGAAGCAACGGCGGCTCGGCAGGGCCGCGATCCCGATTTCGAGTTGCTCGCCGACATCATGCACTACATGAGCGGCTACTCTGACGCGATTCACCATCCGGCCGAAAATCGAGTCTACGAGCTCCTCGCTCATTCGCGGGCCGAGGACGCGCTGGGACTGGGGCGGGTTGAGGCGGACCATCGGGAGCTCACGGCAATGACCCGCGAGTTCAGAAACCTCTGCGACGCCGGCAAATCGGGAGCGGCGCTGCTGCGCAAGCGCTTCGTTGATATGGCGGACGCCTACGTCGAGCGTCTCGTGGAACACATGGCGTGGGAAGAGCAGGAACTGTTCCCACGTGCCGACCGGCTCGTGCTCGAATCCGTTGAGGTTGCCGTCGTCGCCGCCAACGATCCCGTGTTCGGGCCCAAACCCGAGGCAACCTTCGACCGTCTGCTTGAGCGACTCCGGGAAGAGGTGGACTGGCGCTAGCCGTCTGCGCCGGCGAGACGCTAGAAATACCAGGCCAACTGCAGGAACACGCTGGGTCCCCGCGCCAGCGTTTGTCCAGGCGGGCCCGCTTCGATACCGCCGAACTCACTGCCCGCTGGCCCCGTCGGCACGCTCAGGGTGGCGATAAACACGGCATCGTCCGACAGGCTGCCCTGGGTCGTCAGCTGCAGCAGCGCGCTCGGATCCCTGAGGTTGGTAAGCACCAGCGGCGATACCGTCCAAAGCGGCGATACCTCGATCGTCAGCGTGGCGGCCAGATAGTGTCGGCCCAGCGTAAACAATTCTCCGCGCGCCAGCCGCTCGTCGAGCGCCGGTCTTGTCCCCGGCGCATAGGTGCCGCCGCTCCCGAAACCATTGAAGTAGTACTCGATGCCGCCGGTGACGTTCTTCGATAGCGCCGTCCACGAATAGTTGATGCTGCTCACGAACTGCGCGTAGGCCCGACCGGACGTCCGCGTCAGCACCACATCGCCGCGCACGACGGCCCCGCCGACCCCGGCGCTGCCGCCGACGCCCAGCACGGCGTCGCCGTAGTGGTGTGCAAGAAGGAGATCGTATTCCGCCGCGCCGGCCAGGCCGTGATACTTGACGGCATGGGTTGCGGTATCGCCGGCGATCCGGCCGCTCGCGGGGTCTCGGCGGACAACCCACGCAGCCTGCACGTCGTTGCCGTTGTCCTTCAGGTACTGCGCGTACAGCATGTCGTCACCGACCTTGAACTCGGTATCGATGGTTGCCGGATCGAAAGGGTTGACGAGGTCCATGGGGCCGTAGAACAAGCCGTTGCCCCAAGACAGCGCCTGCCGGCCAAAACGCAGCACGGCCTTTTCTCCGGTCCAGGTCAGCGACATTCGATCGAAACGGGCGAGTGTCGCCGTCTTGCCGGAGTCCGACAGCACGGTGGTCAGATCGAACAGGCGGCGGGCGTCGTCCGGTAGCCGCTGCACGGGAAAAGCGAGATTCCCGATCAGGTTGCGCGTGTACTCGATGCGGTCGCCGTGCAGCGCGAACAACTGCGCGTTTGCCTCGACGGACCAGGCGCGGTCGCGCCAGCGCAGGTTCAGGCGGAGATCGCTTTCGAGATCCAGCGACTGTGAACCCGCGAGGTCGGCAAACAGACTGTCGCTCGGAAATCGCTCCGCCAGGGCGCGGGCTTTTATGTGGCCGCTGAACTCGGAGTCGGCGGCCGGCGATGTGCCGGCCAGCGCCAGCAGAAGCAGCGGCGCAAGACGTTCAAGCCGCATGCTGCCGAATATCGTCCACGATCCTGCCATCGAGCATCTTCACGAGTCGCCGCGCATAACCCATCACGCGGCGGTCGTGCGTCGCAATAATGAAGGTTGTACCGTGATGGCGGTTCAGGCGGGTAAACAGATCGATCAGCTCGTCGGAGGTGGTCGAATCCAGATTCGCCGTCGGCTCATCGGCCAGCACCAGTGCGGGCTTCGAGACGATGGCGCGCGCGACTGCCACGCGCTGCTGCTGCCCTCCCGACATTTCGGCCGGGCGCCGTTCGCCCATGCCTTCGAGTCCCACTTCCTCGAGTATCTGTTCCGCCTGACGGCGGCGCTCGGCCGGGCCCACCCCCTGCACCTGCATGACAAACTCGACGTTCTCGCGGGCGGTCAGCACCGGAATCAGGTTGTACGCCTGAAATACGAAGCCGATGCGATGCAGGCGCAACTCCGCCAGCTCAGCCTTGGACAACGTGTCGATGCGTTCGCCCGCAATATAGATCTCGCCGCTATCCGGCCGGTCGAGACCGCCAATCGCGTTGAGCAGCGTCGTCTTGCCACCGCCCGACGGCGCCGACAGGCACACGAAGTCGCCCGCGTCGATATCGATGCTGACGTGGTCGAGCGCCCGGATTTCCTGATCGCCCTGGCGATACGTTTTTGAGAGGTCTACGCAACGAACGGCTGTCATGGGTTCTGCCCGGTTTGAGTGTTCATACAGTCATTGAACGGTGGTAATGGCTTCGATCGGGTCGTAGCGCGAGGCCCGCCAGGCGGGCGACAGGCTGGCAAAAAAACCAAGCACCAGCACAACGACGTTCGCAAGCACTACATTATCGACAGTGAGATCCGGCACGAGCCGGGCCGACGCGCCCATCATTTCCATGCCCTCGGCCACAATGGACACATCGATGCCATCGCGAATCGCATAGGTACTTGCGAACGACAGCGTGTTGCCGATCACAAGCCCGAACACCAGCAGCAGCATCGACTCGACCACAATTTGCCAGCGGATCGCCGACGGCCGCATACCGAGCGCCAGCATGACGCCGATCTCGCGTACGCGTTCGAAGACGGACATGACGAGCGTGTTGACGAGCCCGAAGGACAGCGCAAGGAAAATCACGATCACCCATACGAGCACAAAGCCGTCCATCATGGGCAGCATGGCTCCTAGGTAGGTATCGAGATCCCACCACGCGTTTACGGTCACGGGATCGCCGTGCATGAGCGCGCGAACCTCCTGGAGCACGGGCTCGACCTCGCGGAAGTCGTCCCCTATGGCGATAGCCTCGGTCACGCGGTCGTCCACGTTGAGAAACTGTTGCGCCGTGCGTTTGCCGATCAGCACAAACTGCTCCTCGTAAGAAGGCAAATTCGCCCGGTACACGCCAATCACGCGAAAGCCGCGATCAGCCAGCTCGTTGTCGGGGTCCTGACTCATGACAACGACGCGCTTGCCCGTGCGCGTCTCCAGCGTGTCGGCCAGCTTCCGGCCGATGACAATACCCCGATCTTCCGTGCCGTCGAGAAACCGCCCGTCCAGCGTCTCGAGATCCACAAACGTGAAGTTGCGCTCCCGGGCCGGGTCTATCCCCAAAAGGGTGACGCCGCGCGTTTCCCGCTCGCTGGAGATGACCGCGGGTACGCGGATCCGCGTTGACCAGTCCTGAAAACCCGCCGCGTCGAAGCGATCTTCCAGCTCGCCGTCGGCCACGGGAATCAGATTGGCGATGCTGGGATCGTCGCGATAGTCGGGATGATGTACCTGCACGTGACCCGGCAACACGCTCAGGCCGTCGCGGATCATCTCGTTGACCATCCCTTGCGTCAGCGCGGTCAGGAAGATCATTGCCCAGGCGCCGACGCTGATCGCCGCCAGCATGATCGCGGTGCGCCGCCGGTTGCGCCAGAGATTGCGCCACGCAAGTGCCGACGAAATACGCAGTACACCGCTCATACGGCGGCCCGCATCGCGACGACGGGCTCGAGCCTGCGCAGGCGAAGCGCCGGCCAGATACTCGCCAGCACGGCAAACACGAGCACCATCAGCGGCCCGGCGAACAACGACACCAGCGTGACACGCGGATGTATCGACGCCGGCAGATTGAACTGCGCGGACATTTCCTCCATGCCCGGATAGGTAAAACCGTTGATCGAGAGATACGACACGATGAGACCGCCGAACAGCGCACCGAGCGCCATGCCCAGGAGGCCCATCAAGGCCGATTCGGCGAGCACGAGGCGTCCTACCCGGCCGGGAGCAAGCCCCAGCGCCAGCACGATACCGAACTCGCGAGTTCGCTCGAGCACGGACATGAGCTGCGTATTCAGGACACCGAACGCCACCAGGACTACCAGTACGAAGTACAGAAAGAACGAGCTGCCGAGATCCGCCTGTATCGACTGCCGCAGCGCCGGCTCCAGTGCATCCCAGTCGTGCAGCACGACGCCGTCCGGCAGACGCTCGCCAACCTCGACTGCAGCCTCCTCAACCTGTTCGATGGAGCCCGCGGTGACCACCACAAGATGCCCCGCGTCACCCATAAAAAACGTTTCCTGGAAAAAACCCAGCGGAATGGCGCTGAACCCACGGTCGAGGTCGGGGATACTGCTCTCGAAAATCCCGGCAACCGTTACGACCGCCGCGGCAAACGAACCGTCCAGGCCGCTGCCCAGCAGGGTCAGCTCGTCGCCGACGGTCAGTTTCAGGTTCTTTGCCAACACGGCGCCAACGACGATCTCCGCGGCGTCGTCCTCTTCGAGGTAACGGCCTGCATTGATGAGTCCCGGCAGGCTCGAGACCGACGGCTCGTGCAGCGGTTCGACGCCCACGACGGATACGCCGTAGGTGCGCTCGTCACTCGCGGCCAGCGCGAACGCGACGCCGCGCGCTGATGCCTCGAGCCCGTCGATGCCACGCAGTTCCCGGGCCAGCGCCGCCGCTGCAGGCACCGTCAACCGCATCTTCGGCTCGTCGATGTAGGTCGGCGCCTGAACCTGCAGATGGCCGGTCGAGAACTTGAGCCCGTTGTCGATCATCAGCCCGTACATCCCGACCTGCATCGAGATCAGAAAGATCAGCAGCACGTTCGAAAACACCATGGCGCCCACGGTGAGCAGCGTGCGCCTGGGCTGACGCCACAGATTCCGCCAGGCAAGCCGCAGGGTCACGGGCTCAATCCCGGGGATTACGCAGATTGGACAGCGTGAACAGGCGGTCAGGCAGGTCGACGTCGTACTCGGCGGATTTGACGGCGATTTCGGTCCACGCACCGGGCGAATCGACTTCCTGCATGCGTTGCCGGAGCGCCAGCATGCGCCCGCCCATCTCGCCGATGTCGAGCGACGTGAGCGTTTTCACAAGTTCGTCGTCCTGATCGTAGTAGCGATGCTCGGTCAGCACGTAGTCGCTGCGGATCAACATCACTTCCCTGCCCCAGACGACGGCCGCATCCTCCAGCGGCACCGCCTCTATTTCGTACACGGTGATCCCATCTTGCTCGCGGATCGCGACCAGCGTGTGCGTGTACTGATCGACAATGTCGTCGGCGCGAGTGACGTCCTTGTTGGAGAAGTCGGAGCCCATCCAGCTTTGGTTCATCATCGACGACGGAATTTTGATGACCCGGTTCACTCGCGGAGAAAACGTCCACATGTTGTCGTCATCCGTCAGCGTTCCGTTGCCGCGATCTTTGCTCGGAGCAAGCACACGCACGAGCGACTGTTCGTCGCCGCGCGTCCAGGCGCGCATCGTCATCGTCCGCTCCCAGTCGGGCCGGCGTATGCTCATGCTGAGTTCGCTGACCGAGGAGACGCCGCGCCACTGATCGATGGCGCCTTGCACTATCTGCCGCGGGTCGGGAGGCCCTTCCTGGTTGGATTCGATGGGCTGGGGTTCGGTGAGCCCGGGTTCACTCGATTGCGCCACCGCGGACAATGGCAGAACGGTCAATATGACAATGACGAAGCTTGGCAGACAGTGCATGAGCGCTCTCGAAGAACGGGCAGACCGGGCCAGAAGTGTATGCCTCGCCAGCGTTTAATTCGACTCCGTATTTGTCACAAAGTGTCGACGAGTGTGTGCGCCGCGGACCTCGCGAAGAAAGGCGGGTACTGCTCTTTCTTGCCGGAGTGTGCGGCTTCGCGCGTACTTGAGCAGCCGGGCGCAGAACCGGCGAAAGCGAGGAGCGGCGGTCGGCCGAAGCGAAGCTCAGGCTTTGCTGTTGACGGCGTCGCCGGCGGGCGGCAGCTTGCTGCGGTGAGTCACCATGCGATCGTGCAGCTCGGTAATACACTCACTGCCCGTCTTGACGAACAGAAAAGGCAGAAGGGCATGCACGCCGCAGCAAAAAGCGGCGCGCAACATGGACAGGCTGAAGCCCATTGCCGAGACGAAATGCTCACCATAGGTCTCACCTACCGTCGCGGGATGTTCCGTAAATTTTGCTTTCAGGCTCATGAGACTCCTCCCTGTTGCGGTTATTGTGCCTGTGACGATGGCGACCATTGTCCGAAAAAATTGACGATTCAGAGGGTTTTTCGGTACTTTCGTTTCGTTTTTGGCAATTTTTCGAAACGAATGGACCAAAAAGACAAGCATATACTCAATATCCTCCAGGCAGATGCCGGACTGTCGATGAACGAGCTTGCCGAGCGCACGGCGCTGTCGAAGTCCGCCGTCTGGCGTCGCGTGCGCGACCTCGAGGAGCGCGGCGTCATTCGCCAGCGCGTCGCCATCCTGGACCCGGAAGCCCTCGGTTTCGGACTGACCGTGTTTGCACTCGTCAGGACAAGCCAGCATTCCGACAGCTGGTTTGCGCGCTTCGAAGCCGCTGTCGAGTCCATTCCCGAGATCCTCGAATTTCATCGCATGAGCGGCGATGTGGACTATCTGCTTCGGGTGATTGCGCGGGACATCGGCCACTACGACCAGATTTATAAGCGGTTGATTCGTGAAGTGGATTTCGCGGACATCAGCTCGACCTTCGTCATGGAAACCCTAAAAAGCGGCGTTGCCTTGCCTATCGACGACTGTGTGTAGATACGTGTAAAACGCAATGACGCGCGATGTTTTAGCGCCTAGACTGGATGCTCGACCAACCACCGATGGGAGCAACGCCATGTTTAGCATCGACGCGGTCATGAGCACCGGCCTCGTCACACTTGCGCCGGAAGCCACTCTGGCGGACGCCCGCTCGCTCATGCAAGAACACCGTATCCACCACCTGCCCGTGGTGGACGCGAACAACAAACTCCGCGGACTACTAACGCTCAGCGACCTTCTGAGAGCCAGCGACTCGTCGCTACGCGACGCGGACGAGCGCATACACGCAAGAGACATCCGCGTCGGCGACGTCATGGTCACCGAGGTAGCGACCGTGTCGGCTGCGGCAAGCCTGCGCCAGGCGGCGCTGTTTCTCGAAAAACACCGCATTGGCTGCCTGCCGGTCATGGACGGCGAGACGATCGTCGGCATCATTACCGATTCGGACTTCGTGGCCGTCGCGATCAATCTGCTCGAACAACTCGAGGACTCCGAGCCCGTCGAAGACAGTTTCGACGACGCCGACGTCGCTTAGACAGCGGGCAGATAGGAAGCCGCGCCGCCGGGATACCGGAGCGCGGTTTTCGAACGGGCTTCAGGCTTCGTCGATCGCATGCTTGGCATCGCGTTCCGAACCCAGCAGGATTGCAATCCAGCGCGTCTCCTCATCACTTTCGAGCAGGAGCTTCACGGTCATGGTTAACGGCACGGACAACAGCATGCCGACAGGGCCGAACACCCAGTACCAGAAGATCAGTCCGACAAACACGATCAGCGGAGATATCCCGACGCCGTAACCCATGAGCCTCGGCTCGATGAAGTTGCCGAAGCTAATGTTGATCGCGACAAAACCAATCATGACACCCGTCGCCTCGGCCGGCCCGAGCTGCACCAGCGCGAGCAAGATAGCGGGCACAGCGGCGATGATCGATCCGATGGTCGGGACGTAGTTCAGGAGAAACGCCAGCATCCCCCAGAGCAAGGGAAAGTCGAGGCCAATGGACCAGGTCAGGAGCCAGGCCAGAATCCCGGTCAACGCACTGATCAGCGTCTTGATCCCGAGGTAGCGGCCCAGATTGACGAGAAACGCGCGCGGCCGTTCGAGGCCACCCTCGTCGGTGCCGAAGGCGGCAACAAACTTGGTCTTGAACTGCGACGCTTCGAGCAGAATGAAGACCACGGTGAAGAAAATCAGAAATACGGACGTCAGCACGCCGCGCATGGCGTTCAGGAACACCGTCACGAACGCCATGACCCGACCCGGGTTGAGCAGGTCTCCCAGGTCCTGAATGGACTCGTCGCCGTTCAGGTGTTCGGCCATGAATGCCAATACGTCCGCCACGATCCTGTCGAGGCGGGCCTGATAACCCGGCAACGCTGCCGTGAAATCCGCGATGGAACGGCCGATGACGATCCCGATCACGGTGAGAACCAGCATGACCACCAGCACGATCAAGAGCGCCGCCAGCACTGCGGGCACGCGCTTCTTTTGCAGCCACAACATCGGACGCACCGTCATGAGCGCTATAAACGCGGCCAGCAGAAAAGGTACGAGCAAGGCTTTCGCAAACTGCATGCCGTAGATGATTACAACCACGGCGGCGGCGATTACAATGGCGCTCGTTTTACGGGTATGAACAGCGTTCATGCTGGGACCGGTCGAGAACTGGGTCGACGATTGCCTCGACGATTGTGTCGAAGATCAATCCGCCGATCATCGCACAATCGATCCGGCAATGACATTGAGGAGCAATTGCTATGGCCGCCGTCGAATCCACCATGCTGCCGCTGGGCACGCCGTTGCCGGCGTTTACGCTGCCTGACCCCGACGGACAACTGCACAGCCCGGGTGACGACCGGCGGGCCTACGTCATCATGTTCATCTGCAATCACTGCCCGTTCGTCAAACACATTGCCGGTGGCCTCGCGACGCTGGGCAGGGACTACGCCGACAAGGACGTCGACATCTTTGCGATCAACAGCAACGATATCGAAGCCTATCCGCAGGACGGACCCGAAGCCATGAAAGCCGAAGCCCGCGCGCGCGGCTACACGTTCCCTTACGTGCTCGACGCCGATCAATCGGTCGCGCAAACCTATCGGGCTGCCTGCACGCCGGACTTCTTCGTTTTCGACGGCGAACGGAAACTCGCCTACCGCGGACAATTCGACGGCAGCCGGCCTTCCAACAGCGAGACGGTCAGCGGGCGCGACGTGCGCGCGGCACTTGACGCCATCCTTGCCGGAGATCTGCCGGTGGCTCCGCAGACGCCGAGCATCGGCTGCAACATCAAATGGTCGCCGGGCAACGCGCCGGACTATTTCTGAGAGTATTTCCTGGACGGAGGAATCAGCGAGCCGGATTCCTCGGCGTGTACAGCTCTGCCTCTTCGCGCGTGAGCTGTTCAACCTTGAGGGTCCAGCGCGCGAGTGAGGAGCTTATCCGGAATTGATAGCGCCCTCCCTCCTCGAACAGGCGGACGCCATTGCCCTTGTACTTGGTGCGCAGAACGCTGCCGACATGTTTACCCGTTCGGGCGTCGATAAGCTGGACGTCGAGCGCAATCATCTGCTCGTAGTCGCCGTCCAGGCGCCAGTCCAGAATCCAGGGTCCCTCGACCTGGAAAGAAGCTGTCGTCGTGTTGCCGGTGCCGCGGAACTCCGTGACGAGCTGCTTTGCGGCGCCCGTGCCGGCAGCCACAACACCCAGTGCACAAATCAATAATGCGGTAAGTCGCCTGCGAGCCATGCTTCCAATACACTCCTGTCTCGAGACTCTCCTCGGTAGCGCTCGCGTGAGCGCTCTAACGTCGTCCCGGAATATATTCGACCGCGCCGAACGACAATGGTTGCGGCGTGGAGTCCGTCACGACTATATGTTCGGGGAGCGACGCCCGCAACGCCGCCGGACGGTTGTTGCGGCGGGCGCCAGCGCAGCGAGAACCGTATGAACCCAGCCAGACCTACCGAAATCCGTGCCGCAGGACTGACCCGCCGCTTCACCGAGGGTACCCGCGAGCACACGGTCCTCGATGCCGTGGACCTGGACGTTGCCCGCGGTGAGTGTGTCGCCATCCGCGGCCGCAGCGGCTCGGGTAAATCCACGCTGCTGAATCTGCTCGCCGGCATCGATGCACCCGATGCCGGCAGTGTGGACCTGGGCGGGACGCGTCTGACCGAACTGGACGAGCGCCGCCGGACACTGTTCCGCCGCGAACACATCGGTTTCGTCTACCAGGCGTTTAACCTGATCCCAACCCTGAGCGTGGCTGACAATATCCGGCTCGTGCTCGAACTCAACGGGGAATCGCGACACACGAGCAATCGACGTATTGCGGACCTGCTGGAAGCCGTCGGACTTCACGACCGCGGCGACTCGTTTCCGGACGTGCTCTCGGGCGGCGAGCAGCAGCGCGTCGCGATCGCGCGGGCGCTCGCACACAAGCCGAAGGTTGTGCTGGCGGACGAACCCACCGGCAATCTCGACGATGCCGCCGCCGAGCGCGTCATCGAGTTGCTCGACCGCCTCGTTCGACAACAGGGAGGAACGCTGCTGATCGCCACCCACAGCGCCCGCGTGGCCGCTTTTTGCGACCGGACCCTGACGTTTCATGCCGGCAAGGTTCTGCCGGCATAACGGCACGCCGAGACGATGCTGACAACCGCAAAAGCGAGTCTCGCATACCTGTGGCGCCATCCCTGGCAACTCGCGATGGCGATCACGGGCGTCTGCATCGGCGTAGCGGTCATTGTCGCCGTCGATCTCGCCAACGCGAGCGCACGGCTCGCCTTTACCGAATCGCTGGAAGCTGTCACCGGCGAAGCCAGCCACCAGGTCGTCGGCGGCCCGGGCGGCATCGACGAAACGCTGTACGTCAGCCTGCGCACGCAACACGGTTTCGACCAGGCCGCGCCCGTGGTCGAGGCAGAGGCCCAGCTCGGCGAGCGTCGCTTCAACCTGCTCGGGGTGGATCTGTTCGCCGAGGGTACGCTGCGCAGTTACCGCTTCAGCGGCAACACCGATGCCGCAAGCAGCGACAGCGTGTTCCGGCAATTCCTGCTCGAGCCAGGCTCCGTCGTGCTCTCCGCACAGACGGCTGCCGCGTTGTCGATCAGCGCAGGAGACACTTTCGACCTCAACGTCGCCGGGAGACTCGAGCGCGCAACGCTGGCCGCAACCTTCGACGACGACGGGCGGCTCGGGGCGTTTGTCATGACGGACATTGCGACGGCCCAGGAATGGCTGCGCACGCCCGGCCGGCTCAGCCGCATCGATCTTAAACTCGACAGCACTGAAGCCGAGGCACTGCGCGCGGTCCTGCCGGCCGAGGCCCGGCTCCTGAACGCCGCCGGGCGCACGCGCGCAACGCTCGAGATGAGCAATGCGTTCATGATCAACCTGCACGCAATGAGCCTGCTGGCGCTCCTGGTCGGGCTGTTCCTGATCTACAACAGCGCGAGTTTTACGGTGCTGCAGCGTCGCCGCTTGTTCGGCATCCTGCGTGCGATTGGCGTCACCCGGCGTGAGCTGTTTGCGCTCATCATGGGCGAGGCATTGCTGCTCGGCGCGGTCGCGGGCTCGCTTGGCATATTGCTTGGCGTCTGGCTCGGCGAGCAGTTGCTGTTCTTCGTCACGCGATCCATCAACGACCTGTATTTTCGCGTGGCCGTGACCGACGTCGCTATCAGCAACCTGACGCTTTTCAAGGGGCTCGCCGCGGGTCTCGTCGCCTCGCTCGTCGCCGCAGCGGTTCCGGCGTTCGAGGCCGCCCACAGTCCGCCGAGGCTCTCGATGCTGCGCTCGAGCCTCGAACGTCGTGCCGGGTCGCTCATACCCGCTGCAGCGCTGATCGGACTGGGAATCCTCCTGCTGGCGTCCGCCACCCTCCGCTTCAGCGAGACCAGCCTGCTGGCCGGGCTCGTCGCGATATTCCTGCTCATCCTGGGCGCGGCGCTCTCGATTCCCTGGCTGGTCATGAAAACCACGCTCGGGCTGGCGCCGCTCGCCGATCGCCTGGGCGGCGTGTCCGCTCGCCTTGCGGTCGCCGGCATCGGCAACTCGCTGAGTCGCACAGGCGTTGCCATCATTGCGCTGGCCGTGGCGGTATCGGCCAGCGTCGGCGTCAGCATCATGGTCGACAGCTTCCGCGCTTCCGTCCAGGACTGGCTGGAGCAGACGCTCAGGGCGGACGTCTATCTCGGCCTGCCCGACGGCGGACTCGATCCGGAGCTCGTCGTCGCCGTCACGGCCCTCGACGGCGTGGATGCCTACAGCACTAGCCGCCGCACGCTGCTCGTGACCGGGGAAGGGCAGACCCGGCTGATTGCGCTCGACATGGCGCCGGGATCGTACGCGGGCACCGAGATTCTCGACGCGGATGCCGCAACGGTCTGGCCCGTATGGGAATCTCGCGACGCGGTGTTGATTTCGGAACCGTACGCCTGGCAGAGCGGGCTCGCTGCCGGCGACCAGTTGATGCTGCCGACCGACCGCGGCGAGCGTACGTTCGACGTCCTCGGCGTCTACCAGAGCTACGATCTCAACGGCAGCGGCGTCATGATCAGCCGCGACATCTACGACCGTCACTGGGACGACCGGCAGATCGACTCCATGGGGCTCTATCTTGCGGACGAAGACACGACAGAGGCAGTGATCGGCCGGGTCGAGGCGCTCGGCGAAACGTTCGAGCAAACGCTCTTCGCAAGCTCGAACGTTGCCGTGCGCGATCTGTCGCTTTCGATATTCGATCGTACGTTTGTGATCACCAACATCCTCTACTGGCTGGCGATTGGCGTCGCCGTCGTGGGGATTCTGGGCGCAATGCTTGCCCTGGAACTCGAACGCAGTCGCGAACTCGGGCTGCTGCGCGCGCTTGGCCTCACACCGGGGGAGCTTGCAAGAAGCATTGGTGTGCAGACCGGGACCATTGGACTTTTGAGCGGACTGGCGTCGATACCGCTTGGCGCGGCGATGGCGTGGGTGCTCATCGAGGTCGTCAACCGCCGCGCGTTCGGCTGGAAGATTGCCGTCGATCTCGAACCGCTGTACCTCGGTGCCGGTGTGCTGCTTGCGGTCGGCGCGGCGATCGCCGGCGGCCTCTACCCGGCGTGGCGAGCCGGCGCCGTTCAACCCGCGGAGGCCATGCGTGAGGAGTAACGTGTTGACGATGCTCTGT
Source organism: Woeseiaceae bacterium (assembly GCA_028289545.1). GTDB lineage: Bacteria > Pseudomonadota > Gammaproteobacteria > Steroidobacterales > Woeseiaceae > UBA1847. Next base: position 55,114 of record JANQPG010000061.1, on the reverse strand, counting down.
CTGCTCCTGTTGGGGCTTGCGGGCCTTGCCGCGGCGGAGGAACGCTCTGAACTCGCCGCGCTGCTCGGCAGTGACGATCCGCGGTTTCCCAAGGCGATCGCGCCCAGGGCCTTCGACTTTCCCGAGGACCACGGCCCGCATTTGAGTTACCGCAACGAGTGGTGGTACCTGACGGGCAATCTCGACGGCCGCGACGGTCGACGGTTTGGTTACGAGCTTACGATCTTCCGCTTTGCGCTGGCTCCCGATTCATCCGACTCGACTGAGTCTGCATCTGCCTGGCGCAGCAACCAGGTTTACATTGGCCATCTTGCGTTGACCGACCCCGACGAAGAACGCTTCCTCGTTGCCGAAAAGTTTTCGAGAGGTGCGGCAGGACTGGCCGGCGCAACCGCAACGCCGTTTCGCGTATGGATCGACGACTGGCAAATCGAGGGGAGAGACGACGGGGTCTGGCGGCTTCGCGCCGGCGACAACGGTTTTTCCCTCGACCTCGAACTCGAGTCGCTGAAACCGCCGGTGCTGAACGGAGTCGACGGTCTGTCGCAAAAGTCGGACGAACCCGGCAACGCGTCCTATTACTATTCGCTGACCCGGCTTCTGACGCGCGGCGAACTGACGCTCGACGGCCGTCGTTATCCAGTCAGCGGTGCAAGCTGGCTGGACCGCGAATGGAGCAGCAGTGCGCTGGCCGCGGATCAGGTCGGCTGGGACTGGTTTGCGCTGCAGCTCGACAACAACTACGAGCTCATGTTCTACAGCCTGCGCCTCCGCGACGGCAGCCAGGATCCGAACAGCGCGGGCACGCTGACGGCGCCCGACGGGACGGCCAGAAAGATTCCGGCCGACGCGGTGACACTCGACGTACTCGACACCTGGCAATCGCCGGCCGGCGGGCGTTACCCGGCACGCTGGCGGATCACGGTGCCAACGGAAGGCATCGAACTCGAGGTGGTGCCCGTGCTCGCGGATCAGGAGCTGTTCACCACGGTGCGCTATTGGGAAGGTGCTGTCGACGTGCGCGGCACGGCGCAGGGCAGACCGATAAGCGGTCGGGGCTACGTCGAATTGACGGGTTATGCGGAAGGGCCGCCGCCGGGCAGATGAGGATCGCGACTGGCACAAAACGCGCCGCATGTCTCGATGTCAATTGAAGGGTTGTGCTTAGAAACAGTCTCAGCAATCGATACAAACGATTGGCAGAGAGCCCAGTGTGTTCACTTAGAAAGAATCTGCCTGATCATTCGAAAATACTGTCTCGCTATTGCCATATAGCTCCTATATAGTCGCGCGCATGTTGAAGGTTCGCAAAGTATTTATGTTCGGTTTTCCGACGACTGTCGTCAGGTCGACCGTTTAGACGTTCCATAAGTCGAAGCAACACTCAGCTACACCGCTGGCGTCGGACCTGCTCCGCAGCCAGCATTACCATCAGCAATACCAGTAACACAGGGAACACACATGTCCACGACGACAGGAACCGTTAAATGGTTTGACGAAGCCAAAGGCTTTGGCTTTATCTCTCAGGAATCCGGCCCCGACGTATTCGCGCATTTCAGCGCAATCAAGGCGGAAGGCTTCAAGACGCTGACCGAAGGTCAGACCGTCGAATTCACGATTACGCAGGGCCAGAAAGGACCACAGGCCGAAGATATTGTAGTCGTGTAACGGCTTTGCGGCATCCGTGCCGCAAACAGAAAACGGGGCCTTCTGGCCCCGTTTTTTTTCCTTTTCAGGCTCCCCGATCTTCCGTACGGTTTAGCCGCCGACGGGGCGCACGCCTCTGTCCCACGCCGGTGTGCCTGCAAAGTACTCCGCCAGAAAATCGATAAACGCACGCACCCGAAACGACAGATGACGGGTTGGCGGATAGACCGCGTAGGCCGGCGTCACGGGCCAACTGTAACGACCGAACAGGCTGACTAGACGGCCTTCGGCAATGGCATCGCCGACAATAAACGTCGGCTGTATTGCAATGCCCTGACCCTCGAGCGCCATGCGCGCCAGAAGATCCCCGTTCGATGCACTCATCGCAGGCGTTACGGTAACCGCAACCGCCTCTCCGTCTGTGTCGCGGCAGACCCAACGGCGTGGCTCGGGCAGGTTGCTGTAGACAAGACAGCGATGCTTCGTCAGATCCGCGGGCTCCGCAGGCACACCATGGCGTTCGAGGTAGCCGGGTGAGGCGACGACCGCGGTGCGTGCATCGAACAGCCGGCGTGCAATCAGCGAAGAATCTTCGAGACGGCCAATACGCAACGCCAGATCCGCACCTTCCTCGAGCAGGTCGACGCGCCGGTCGTTGAGATCGAGCTCGAAGTACAGCTCGGGGTGCGAGCGCGTGAACTCCGCAATAGGCGCGCACATATGCCGCACGCCGAAGGACACCGGCAGCGCCACCTTCAGTTTGCCGCGGAGCTCACCGTGCGACTGGGCCGCGGCCGCCTCGGCTTCTTCCAGATCGGCCAGGAGACGCGCACCACGCTCGTAAAAGCCCAATCCGGTATCCGTCAAATCGAGCCGCCGGGTCGTGCGCCTCAGCAGTTCGACGCCCAGGCGCGACTCCAGCGCGGACACCCGTCGGCTAACGGCCGATTTGGCCAGACCCAGACGCTCGGCGGCCTGCGTGAAGCTGCCGGTTTCCACTACGGCGACAAACGCCTCCAGATCGTCGAATCGGTTCATATTGTTGCGTTTTGAAGAACAATATTATCGATTGAAAGGGATTTATCCCTTGATTGTCAATAGTGCACAGTAACCGCACACCATGAATCGAGGCGGGTACTCGAAACCCGCTTCCCTGAGAACATCGACAACAGGAGATCACAATGAATCAGAACGCACAGTACGCCGCCACGCTGTTGAGGCTGGCACTCGGCGTCATGTTTATCGCCCACGGCCTGCTCAAGGCAGTGGTGTTCGGCATGCCCGGCGCGGTCGGCTTTTTCGAATCGGTCGGCTTCCCTGGCGCCCTCGCCTACGTCGTCACGATTGCCGAGATCGGCGGCGGCGTTCTGCTGCTTGCGGGCATTGCGGTCCGCGCGGTGGCGCTAAGCTTGATTCCGATACTGGCCGGCGCCATGTATGTGCACTTCGGGTTCGGCTGGGTGTTTAGCAACGAGAACGGCGGCTGGGAGTATCCGGCTTTTCTGATTGTGGCGAGCGTGGTCTCGGCACTGCTCGGACCCGGGCGTTTTGCGCTCAGCTTGCCGCTGGCGAAGCGTCCGCAGGCAACGAACGCCGAGCCTGCGTAACAATCGGGCAACAGCCAGGGTGTTTCAGGCGAACCACCCTGGCTATTTTAAGGAGGACTTCACCATGATCGACGTCATTCGCTCCGAATCCCGCGGACACGCGGATCACGGCTGGCTTGAAGCCAGGCACACGTTTTCGTTTGCCGGCTATCACAACCCGGCAATGATGGGCTTTGGCCATTTGCGGGTGATCAACGAAGACCGGGTCGCGGGCGGCCAGGGCTTCGGCACACATCCGCACAACGATATGGAAATCATTACCTACATGATCGAGGGCGCACTCGAGCATAAGGACAGCATGGGCAACGGCTCGGTCATTCGGCCGGGCGAGCTGCAGCGTATGTCCGCCGGCACGGGTGTGCTGCACAGCGAGTTCAACGCGTCGGACACGGAACCCGCGCACCTGTTACAAATATGGGTCATCCCCGAAAGCATGGGTATAGAACCGGGCTACGAGCAAAAGCTGTTTACCAATGACGAAAAACGCAATACCTTGCGCATCGTAGCCTCGCGCGACGCTCGTGACGGTTCGCTCGGGATTCACCAGGATCTCGATCTGTACGCCAGCGTGCTCGAGGCCGGAGAAACGCTCGAACATCGTTTCGCCCCAGGGCGGCGAGGATTTTTGCAACTGGTTCGCGGTGAACTGACGGTCAACGGGGCCGAGGTCCGCGCCGGCGACGGCGTGGCGCTCGACAACGAGCCCGCGCTGACGATCGAGAGCACCGAGCCGGCGGAATTCCTGCTGTTCGACATGTCGCCGCGCGCGTCCGGCAAAACGTAAGGTACACAACACAAGGAAACTCAGTGACGGCACCAAAAATCCTGGCCTTCTCGGGCAGCGCGCGGCAGGCGTCGGTTAATCAGAAGCTTGCCGCCGCTGCGGGTGCATTGGCGCGCGATGCCGGCGCCGAAGTGACCCTGATCAACCTGCGCGACTATCCCATGCCGCTCTATGACCAGGACCTGGAAGCGGAGTACGGCGAGCCCGATAACGCGCGGGCGCTCAAGGCGCTGTTTGCGCGGCACGACGGTTTTCTGATCGCGTCGCCGGAGTACAACGGCCTGTTCACGCCGTTGCTCAAGAATACGCTCGATTGGCTGTCGCGCCGCGTGGACGACGAACCGCGAATGCTCGCCTACCGCGGTAAGACGGCTGCGCTGCTCGCAAGCTCGTACGGCAAACTCGGCGGCCTGCGCGGACTTGTGCATACACGCGCGCTGCTGACGAACCTCGGCGTCCTTACGGTGCCGCAACAGGCAGCGATCGGCGGCGCCGCCGAAGCCTTTGACGAGCGTGGCGAGCTTACGCGCGAAGCCGACGTCGCCACGGTGAAGGACGTCGTCAAGAACCTTATCGAAACCACGGGCAGGCGCGCGGGCGCACCGCCGGCCGCCTAACAAGTCGACGATCGGAGTCACCAGGGTGCGCAAGAGAAACGCGCTGCAGCGGCCATTGACGCTCTTGTCTCTGCTGCTGTTAGTCGCTTGCCAGGACACCTCGGCGGACCGCCAGCCGACGGTTTCGGTGCACGCGGTACAGGGCAGCGGCGACAGCAGTCCTCTCGAGGGCTCAACCGTCGTTGTGCGCGGCGTTGTTACGGGCGATTTTCAGGACTACGGCGGCCGTGGCCACGGCCGGCTCGGCGGCTTTTACATCGCGAGCCTCGAAGCGGACGACAACCCGAACAGCTCGGAGGGTGTGTTCGTGTTCGAAAAGGGTCGCCAGCTACTCGACGTAACACCCGGTCAGGTTGTCGACGTCGATGCAACAGTCGTCGAACACTTCGGCGAAACGCAGCTCGCGGCGACGGCGGTACGCGCCGTGGGTACTGCCGGCTACGAACCGGTCGTCGTCGAATTGCCGGAAGCCAGGTTCGAGCGCTTCGAAGGCATGCTGATAACAATCCCTGCGCCACTGACGATCGCCGGCAACCGCAACCTCGGGCGTTTCGGCGAACTTCTCATGGCTGCCGGCGGGCGCCCTTACCAGTTCACGAATCGCAACGCTCCGCACCCAGGCCGGTTTACATTGCACCGCGAGCAACGGGCGGAGAAAACGCTGCTGCTCGACGATGGTCATCGGCGGGAAAACCCGCGCGACAACCGTTACGCCTCGGGCGACGTTCCTCCGCGAGCGGGCAATACCATCAGCGGCCTGACCGGCAACCTGCGCTGGTCGAGAGGCAGCGGCGCCAACGGCGACAGTGGCTATCGGCTAATGCCGACCGAAGCGGTGGAAATCGAGCCTCAAAATCCTCGGCCGGACGCTCCCGCGCGCGCGGCCGGCCTGCGCGTAGTGAGTCTCAACCTCCTGAACCTGTTCTCCGGCCTCGATGAAGGAGAGGAGCGCTGCGGCCCGAACGGAGATCGCGGCTGCCGAGGTGCGGACAACCAGCGTGAACTCGAAAGGCAGCTCGACAAGATTGTCGCCACGTTCCGCGAAATAGACGCCGACGTCGTGGGTATCATGGAGATCGAAAACAACGCGCAAGCGTCGCTCGAACTGCTCCGTTCCGCGCTCAGCGACGCCGGGCTCGACTACGAGTTCGTCAATACAGGGACGATCGGCGAGGACTCGATCAAGGTTGGCTTGCTCTACCGCCCGGCCGCCGTCGAGACACAGGGTGACTTTTCCCTGCTGACCGGCGCCGTCGACGGCCGTTTCGACAGCGAGCGGAATCGCCCCGCCCTTGCTCAGACCTTTGTCGACAAGGCGAGCGGTGCGCGTCTCGCCGTCGTGGTCAATCACCTGAAGTCGAAGGGGTCGGACTGTGACGCGGTCAACGATCCGAACCGTGGCGACGGACAAGGCAACTGCAACTTGACCCGCACGCGGGCCGCGGCTGCGCTCGTCGACTGGTCCGCCGGCAGCGTCGCTGAAGTTTCCGACGGCAACGTCCTGATTATCGGCGACCTCAACGCCTACCTGCGCGAGGATCCCGTCCGCGCCATCGAGAACGGCGGCTTCGTCAACCTGCTCGACCGGGAGATCGGGGACACGGCCTACTCGTTCGTGTACAACGGCCAGGCCGGTGCGCTGGATCACGCGTTCGCTTCGCCCGCGCTTGCGCCCCGGGTCCGACAGACCGTCGAGTGGCACGTGAACGCGGACGAGCCGCCACTCTTCGACTACAACCTCGATTTCGACCGCAGTCCCACGCTGATCGAATCCGGCACACCATGGCGCGCCTCGGATCACGACCCTGTCGTCATCGATATCGATTTTTCGCGCTGAACCATTAGCGCCCCTCGCGACAGGCGCTGGCCGACCCGTGAGATTTCCGGGCTAAAACTCCACCCGGCCGAAACGCGCATCCGCCGTCAGCGGCTCAATCGAAAGAAGGTGGTCCAGGCGTACGCGCCTTACGCCGGATTCGCTACTTAACTTAAGACATTCCGACTTGTCGTCGGCAATCTCAGTATCGAGCGCCGTACCGGTCAGGATCTCTCCATCTCGAGTCGAGATCCGCAGGACATAGCGGTACAGACAGGCGATCTCGATGTAGTCGTAGAGACCGCAGTCGATGGGACGGTAGGGCGTCGAGTCGTCGTCGCTCATGGCCCAAGCATGCCGCATGCGCTGCGGCTTGTCGCTCGCACCCGCAATACCGGGTACGTTGTTACATTTGAGTCATTGCAATCTCGTCGAACGACCCGTAGATTTCTCGGTCCAAACTGATCCCGGGAGGCGGGCCCGAGTCAGCGTTTATGTATTCGGTATTTCACACAGCGAGAATGAGGCCGACAGGCAGGGGCGCTTGGTTCGGCGTGGTTGCGATACTGCTGCTGCAGTTCGAGTTCACCGCGCATGCGCACCACGAACACGAAGTGCCGCTCGAGGTCGAATCGCACTGCGAGGTCTGCCTCAAACTCGACAAAAACGGCAGCGCGCCGCTGGCGCAAATGCCTAGCCACGAACTCCCGCTCACCGGATCCGTCGAACTCCCGGCGCAGACCAACCCATCGCGGGCCAATGTGCGGTACTCGCTGCCTACGCGCGGCCCGCCCGCCTCCTGAAAAAAACCCGTTTTCCATCAGCCCGCTTTTGGCTGAATCAAACCGTCCGCCCACGCGTACTGCTCTCTCGGGGATGTATTGCAGCGACGGTACGCGTTGCGTTGGCTGCGTGCCGACTCGAATCCATTTTTTTCCACACAGGTATAAACACCATGAAACCATCGCTTCCGCTTGCGCTATGCGTAAGCATGGCGCTCTCCGCTACCACTGCTGCTGCGGACGAAACCGCGCCTGACGAACACCATAATCTCGACGAGATTATCGTCACCGCCACGCCTCTGCCGCGCAGCATCGAGAATCTCGCGCAACCGGCGACTGTCCTGACCGGCGACGCGCTGACGAGGAGACAGTCGAGCAGCATTGGCGAAACGCTTGCCGATGAACCCGGTGTCAATTCGACCTACTTCGGTCCGATTGCGTCGCGCCCGGTCATTCGCGGCCAGTTCGGCGAACGCGTCGAAATGCTGAGCAACGGTCTCTCCGCGCTCGACGCCTCGGCGCTCAGCGAAGACCACGCCGTCAGCATCGACAGCCTGCTTGCCGATCGCATCGAGATTATTCGCGGGCCGGCGACGCTCCTGTACGGTTCGGGATCGGCGGGCGGCATCGTCAACGTCGTGGACTCTCGTATTCACGAAACGCCGCTCGCAACACCGTTTTCGGGCGCGGTTAGCCTGGGCACGGACTCCGCCATCGGCAAGCGGTCCGGCGCCTTCAAGGTCGATTTTGGCAACGACAACGTAGTTGCGCACTTCGACTACATGCGCACGGACACGGACAATATCGAAATCCCCGATTTTGCCGAATCCGCCCGGCTGCGCGCGCTCGAGGAGCTGGAAGAGCCCGGCGGCGAAGAGGGAGAGGAAGAGGAACAGTTCGGCGAAGTCGAGAACACCGACAGCGAAACCGAGTCTGCCGCTGCCGCCATCAGCTTCTTCGGTAGCGCGGGCCGCATCGGTTTCGCCGTCAGCCGTTTCGAGACCGAGTACGGCGTTCCCGGCGGACACGGACACGAAGAAGAGGAATCGCCCGGTCTCGAAGAGGAAGAAGAAGAGATCATCCGCATCGACATGGAGCAGACCCGCTACGATGTCGACGGCGAACTCTACCTGTCTGGTCTTTTCGAATCCCTCAAGTTCAAGCTGGCGTTGAACGACTACGAGCACGTCGAGCTCGAGGGTCCTGAAGTCGGTACGCTGTACGAGAATCAGGGCACCGACGCGCGATTCGAACTCGTGCACCGCAAGCTTGGCCTGTTCGAAGGCGCCATAGGTCTGCAGTACAAACGGCTGGAATTCGACGCGGTGGGTGAAGAAGCGTTCGTGCCACCTTCCGACAAGGAGCAGCTCAGCCTGTTCGCTTTCGAGGAAGCCGTCCTGAGCCCGACCTTCACGCTGCAGGCGAGCGCCCGCATCGAGCGCCAGGAAATCGACACCCCGGATCTGCCCAACTACAGCGAAACGTCGTTGGGCGCAGCGGTAGGCGGTATCTGGTCGCTCAGCGACACCATCGAGCTGTCGGGTAACCTGTCTCTGACCGAACGGCACCCCACGTCGACCGAACTCTACGCCAACGGCCCGCACCTGGCGGTCCAGCGTTTCGAGCGCGGCTCACTGTCACCTGAGAACAGCACAGGCACCCGGGAACTCGACAAGGAGCAATCGAGGAACCTGGACCTTACGCTGCGCGGCGGTTTCGATCGGATCAACTTCTCGGTTACGGCGTTCTTCAACGACGTCAGCGACTACGTGGTGCTGTTGCCGACGACGGAAATCGAGGACGAGCTGCAGGTTTTCGATTTTACGCAAACCGACGCCGAGCTATACGGCTTCGAAGCCGAGGCCCTGTTCGAAGTGTATGAAGACCTCGACTCGCACTTCCACGTTCGCGTGTTCTCCGACATGACCCGCGGCGAAGACACGAGGACAAACAGCGATCTGCCGAGGCTTCCGCCGCTGCGCTACGGACTCGCCCTGCACTACCGCACGGGCAATGTCGACGCCAGCGTCTCCGCCGTTCGCAACGCCGAGCAGGACCGGGTGGCCGAAAACGAACTGCCGACGGATGCCTTTACGATGCTGAACGCCGAGCTGAGCTACCGGCTGCCTGAACCCAGCGTTCTGATGTTCCTCAAGGGAACCAATCTCGGGGATGAGGACGCACGCCGGCACACGTCGCCGCTGAAAGACCTCGTACCGCTGCCGGGACGTTCGATCGTCGCGGGTGTGCGTTGGGACTTCTGAACGCGACTCACTGAAGCGCAGTGAAACGAAACGCGGGCCAGCCCCCAAGGGCTGGCCCGCTTTTTTTTACGCCGCACCGGGAGATCTACTCGCGGGGAACTGTGCCCCCGGAGACCCTGCGCCGGTGATTAGTGGTAGGTACGCTCGTTGTCTTTGCCGTCGCCGCTGCTGTCCGGATCGTCACTGCTGCTGTCGCTGCGCGGCACGAGTTCGACGACGTTGTCGGCAGGCTCCGCGGCATCGGCTGCCGCGCCTGTGTGTTCTTCCGCTACACCCTCGCTTTGCGCAGGCTCTGCGGACGCTTGACCGTCATCAGCGCGGCTATCGTCGCTGACGTCCACCGCGGCTTCGGTGTCCACGGGCTCGACCGTCTCAGTCTCCGCCGCAACCGACTCGAGCGGCTCGTCACCGGCGGCGGTGTGCTCCGGCAGCTCGTCGTTCGACACGCCGTCCGGGGTGCTGCCGTCGAGAGTCTCGGCCTGCTCCGGCGTCGCCTCACCCGCCAGCGGGAACAGCAATTCCCTGTCCAGGGCCTCGGTATCGCAGAGCTTCTCGGAGCCCTGCGCCAGATGCTCGTAGAGTGCCTTATATTGCTGGCCCAGCGCCTGAAAGTGGCCTGCGGTCTGTCCAAAGTGTTCGGTAACCTGCTGGCGGTATTCATCAAGTTCAGCGCGAGTCTCTTCGAGTTTCGCTTCCTCCACCGCGCGGTCCAGCCTGCCCAGCCAAAATCCGATGCCGCCGCCGGCCAGAATCAGGCCGGCAGCAATGAGTGTCATGCCCAGTGCGCCCATGTCGTCTCCTTATCGTTTGCCCAAACGATTCACCCAAGCGCGCTTGTCCCAAGCGTCGCGCGCCCAGTATAGCGCCGTTTTTGGCGGGCCAGTCAGGATTCGCCGTAGCCTTCCGGCAACACCATTCCCAGGTTGCGCACGAGGAACGCCCAGCGATCGGCATAGTCGTCGATAATCATCTCGGTCGGCGTGCCCGCGCCGTGCCCGGCCCGGGTCTCGATGCGGATCAGAACGGGGGCGTCGCCGCCCTGTGCTTCCTGCAACGCGGCGGCGTACTTGAAGCTGTGCCCTGGCACGACGCGATCGTCGGTGTCGGCGGTCGTGACGAGTACGGCCGGGTACTCGGTGCCGGGTACGATATTGTGGTACGGCGAATAGGCGTACAGTGCCGCAAACTCTTCCGGATCGTCTGACGAGCCGTAGTCGTCGACCCAGAAACGGCCTGCCGTAAACTCCTGGAAGCGCAGCATGTCCATGACCCCCACCGCCGGAATTGCGGCGCCGAACAGGTCCGGGCGCTGGTTGGTGACGGCGCCGACGAGCAGGCCGCCATTGCTGCCGCCGAAGATCGCAAGGCGCTCGGGCGACGTGTAGTCCTCGGCAATCAGGTACTCGGCGGCCGCGATGAAATCGTCGAAGACGTTCTGCTTGTTGAGGCGGGTGCCCGCCTGATGCCACGCTTTGCCGTATTCACCGCCGCCTCGCAGATTCGCCACGGCGTAGACGCCACCCATCTCCATCCATGCCAGACGAGTGACGGAGAACGACGGCGTCAAGGATATGTTGAAACCGCCGTAGCCGAACAACAGCGTCGGCGTATTGCCGTTGAGCTCCACGTCTTTGCGATGAGTGATGAACATCGGCACGCGAGTCCCGTCCTTCGACTCGTAGAAGACCTGTTTGACAATGTAGTCGTCGGTATCGAAGTTGACCTTCGGCTTGCGAAACACCGTCACCTCGCCGGTGCTGACGTCGAGCCGATTCACTGTCGTTGGCGTGTCGAAACTCGTGTAGCTGAAGAAGGTCTCGGGGTCGTCGGCCTTGCCCGAAAAACCGATCGCCGTGCCGATACCGGGCAGGTCCACCGTGCCGGCGGGCGTCCCGTCCAGTTCGTAGATCCGGACGACGGTCTGCGCGTCCTGCATGTATTCGGCAATGATCTTACCGCCCACAAGACTAGCCTCGTCGAGCACGTCTTCCGATTCGGGTATGACTTCCCTGAACGCCTCCGGTTCGGGGTTGGCCATGTCGATGGCAATGAGCCGGTTCCTGGGCGCATCCCGATTTGTCCGGAAGTAGATGTCATTGCCGATCGAGCCTATCGCCGTGTAGTCGTAGTCGAAGCCCTCGATGATCATGCGCGGCTCGGAGTCGGCATCGCTGAGATCCTGGTGCACGATCTGATAGCGGTCGTCCGTCCCTTTCCAGACCGTAATGACGAGATGCCGGCCGTCGTCGCTGACGTTGGCCGCAAATCCCCAGTCGGGGTTGTCGGGCCGCGCATAGACGAGCCTGTCCTCGGACTGCTCGGTTCCCAGCGCGTGGAAATACACGGCCTGGTTCATGTTCAGAGCCTGGAACTTCTCGTCCTCGCTCGTTTCGGGGTAACGGCTGTAGTAGAAGCCGGAACCGTCGGCGGCCCAGCTCAGGCCCGTGAATTTGAGCCACTCGAGATCGCTGCCGACGGTCTCGCCCGTGTCGACGCTAATGACTCTGGCGGTGCGCCAGTCCGAGCCGCCGTCCTGCACGGTAAAGGCCACGTGCTGCCCGTCCGGGCTAGGATAGTAGGCTGCCAGGGCAACGGTACCGTCCTCGGACCAGGTGTTCGGATCGATCAGCAGCGCGGGCTCCGAATCGAGCGTGTCCTGCACGTATATGACATTCTGGTTCTGCAGGCCGTCGTTGTAGCTGTAGTAGTAACGGCCGCCCTCTTTTGCCGGCCGTCCAAAACGCTCGTAGTTCCACAGCGTAGTCATACGCTCGGCAATCGCGGCCCGTTCCTCGATCGTGCCGATGTAGCCGAAGGTCACTTCGTTCTGGGATTCGACCCAGCTTTTTACGTCGTCGCTCTCGCGGACGTCGTCCTCGAGCCAGCGATAGGGATCGTCGACTTCGACGCCATGATAAGTATCCACGTGCTGCACCGTCCTGGTGTCGGGGTAGTCAATCGCAGCCGTCGCCGGCGGCGCGGCGCGCTCCTGGCTGCAGGCGGTAAGCAAAACAAAAGACGCTACAACGGCAAGACAGCGTACGGCCATGACGGGTCTCCGGAAAAGTGAGATCCGGTTTTATACTGGTCCGGACGCCGGGAGACAAGTTACAGCGGAAACGAAGCCCTCGGGACGCAGGCTTGCAGGAAAACTCAGATGCCCGAGGGTCGGCCGCTCGCGACAAAGTAGATGCCGGACGAAACCGTTGCGGTCTCCTCGTCGGCAATGCTTGCGGCGTCGCTGAGGGCATCGTAGGCCGTCAGCAGCTCAGCCACTTTCTCTTGCGCCTCCCGAAGCTTCGACTCGGCAATGCGGTGCAGTCTCGGCACGTCGTTCTGCCGAACCGACACCAGCGTACTCGACTCGAGCAAAGGCGGTGGACGGTGTCCGCCCGCCGCAATGGCCGCCAGCAGTGGATACGCGCCGGCACACATGGCGGTGGCCGTCTCGATAGCGGCGGCGCCCGGCAACGCGTCGTCGTCCAGGTAGACCAGACCGTCGCGTGCCTCGATCAGACCAACGGCCTCAAGGGCCGCAAGCGCGTCGTCCAGCGACGGCGCCGTGGATACCCGTCCGAGCAGCGACGAAACGGAAAGTGGCCCGGTTAGCGGGAGCGGATTGCTGCGGCCCTCGGAGTCGGAGGCTTCCCCCCGCCAGAGTTCGATGAACTGCCAGGCCGGCGAGGATGCGCCGCCCTCTCCATTCGTCTGCGGAACGTCTGTCTCGCCTACTCCGGTCAGGAAGCTGACGGCGGCGGCGGACAGCTCCGAGCCGGTCTTGCGTCCCTTGACCGCGGCGACAAACGCCGAGCGGGAGGCCATGTCGTATTCGGCGTAGCCCTTGCCCACCGACAGACAAGCGGCAGCCAGTGCGTTGAGTAGCTGCTGAAATGCCGTATCGAAAGGGCTCTGCTGCCGGTCGTCCATGGCGGCTGACTATAGGCAGACGTTTGTATGCGCTCAATCGAACCGGGCAAAATGGGAAAAATCGACCGGAAGTCAGCCTGCTCGGCGACAACTTATAGCTATTAGTTATTAGAGCCTACGCCGGGATGACCCGGGTGTGCGCGGGCAAAACCGCCCGCACACACACCCGGACTCACAACAGCTGGGTCAGCCCGCGGGCTTCACGAACTTGAGTGTCATGCGATTGCTCTCGCCTATCTGCTCGAGTTCGGCGCGGAGCTCGGCATCGTCTTCGCTCGTGCGTAGACCCGGCAGCAACCGCCAGACGATGTCCTCGGCGGTCGGTTGATCCGCCGGGTTCGCGTTGACGTCGCTATCGCTGTCCAGCTCGAAGCCGGCGGCCGTCGCGGCATCGATGACCGTCTGTTTCTTGAGATAACCGTTGCCGCCGGTTGCCCAGTCGTCGGGCATGTCGTCACGAGCGTGATGCTGGACAACGCCGAGCACACCGCCGGGCTTCAGGGCGCGAAACGCGTCGCCCATCGCCGTGTCCAGATACGGCCCATCGCCTGCGCTCTGAAAGCGGGCGAGGTTATGCAGCGCACGTATCATCAGCACAACGTCGGCCGTGCCGTCGACCTCCGCGGGCATGGAACCGAAACGCGCCGCAACGACCTCGGCGCCGTCGTCACCCCGCCAGGCTTCTGCGCCCGCGGGCCAGTCGGTGGTCCAGGTCTGCTGGCGCTGCATGAACGCCTCGCTGGCAAACGGGAACAGCGAGTACATATCGAGCGCGTACGCCGCCCCGATCAGCTGGCCTTCGCTGCCCAGGTAAGGCAGCAATATTTTCGAGTACCAGCCGCCGCCCGGCAGCGCCTCGACTACCGTCATGCCCGGCTCGACGCCGAAAAACTCAAGGGTTTCTTTGGGGTTACGGTACTGATAGCGGGCTTTTGCTTCGTCGGGCTGAGCGGCAAGCACCGCGTCCAGCTGCTCGGAAGCCGTGGGCTCGGTGGCTTCCGCAGGCGCAGCCGCTTCCGGCTCCGGCGTGGTCTGTTCGGCAGGCTGGCAGGCCACCATGCCCGCCGCAGCGAGCAGCATTAGGGTGTAGCGCATCGTCGATACCTTATGGGTTGTCTGGAATGGAAGGTTGAAGATTATCCGGAGCCGGGCCACGACAGACAAGTCGGGACTTTGCCGCCCAGCCTTCGAGTTTTTTTGTGGTCAATGACGACGGGTCCAGTGACCGCTAGTCCAACGACTCCAGGAGCCCCAGCGATTCGGACCGCACGCGGTCCATGCTTTGCATGATGCGCTCCACGGGCTCGTCGTCGAGCGCACCCGACGGCAGCCGAGCGCCCAGCTGTTCGGACTCCGACTCCCACGTGGCCTTGAGGTCGGCGGTAACCGCGGGTAGCGGTTCGTCGAGCACTTGCGCCAGATCTTCGACGGTCAGCACGAGACCCCAGCCGGTCTTGAGATTGCCGCGATCCTCGAAGTCCATCTGGTAGTGGCGGTGCAGCACGAGCTGCCGCAGCTCGTTGACTTTGAGCAGCAGCTCGAAGGACGCCTGGCGCTGGTTGCGGTTGTATTCGCTCTTTTCATTGCGCCAGGTGTTGTAGCCGAGGCTCGACACGGCAACGACCAGGCTGATCAGTGCAACGGCGTTGCGCCTTACCTGCTCGAGAAACCGGTCCTGTTTTGCCCGGCTCTGTTTCGCCATGTGCCCCCCTTCAAAAAGCGCTCGAAAGCAAAAAAAACGAGTTTAGCCTGTTTCGACCGCGTCACGCCGCTCCGCCCGGGCATTGAGCTTGAGCATGGTCAGCGTCAGCAGCAGGCCCGCAACACTAACCGCCATGAGAAACAGGAAGTACATGTGATGCCCTTCAGCGCCGGGCGCCGCATCGAGAATGCGGCCGGTAACCGGCCCGAAGAAAAACTCGGGCGTAAAGCCGACAAACGAGATCAGGCCCACGCTTGCGCCGGTCAGATGCCGTGCCGTGCGGTTTTCTTTGAGCAGCGCGAAGTACACGGCCCTCAAGGCAAAGACAAACAGGAAGCTTGCGTACAGATTAACGTACAGAACCCAGCCGCCTGCGTTCGTGCCGAGCATTCCGTAAGCGACGACGAGAACCAGAAACGACACTGCGATCAGCCTGCTCGCCCGAATGCGGTCGGCAATGAGCCCGGCCGCAACGGCCCCGAACGGCCTCAGCCAGCTGCCGTCGCGCACGAGCCTCGCGCCCTCCACGTCGTTCATGCCCAGCACTTCGACAGCGTACAGCGAATAGTTGTCGAGGCCCTTGAACGTGCAGTACGCGCACACAATCACGCCGGCGTGTGCCCAGAGTACCGGCCGCCGGGCCACGGTCAGCATACCCGCCAGGCCGTTCGACATAGCGCGGTGCCGAGGCTCACTGTCGTTTTCCGCGGGTATGAGCACCCACGCCGCCGCTGCGGCGGCCAGGGTCAGCACAGCATAGTAGGCAATGACCTGGCGCAGCGCGGCAGCCCGCTCGGAAGCGCTCGCGGCTTCCACATCGGCAGGCAGCCCCCCCTCGAGCAGCCAGATGCCGAAGGTGGCCGCCGCCAGCGCCACGAGGCCGCGGCCCGCATCGAGTGTGCCGAACGCAAGCCCTTGGGTCCGTTCGCCGCCCCAGAGCCGGGTCGCTCGAATCATGGCGCCCCACAACAGGAAGACAGTGGACAAACCCCAGAAGCCATAGAGGACGGCCAGACCGACGATGCCGGGCATGCTCGCGAGATAAAAGCCGCCCATTGCCGTCGCGAGCAGCGATACGGATATTAGCGTCCGCGCCGGAAACCGGTCCGCCAGCGAACCGCCAGGGTAGTAAGCCAGCATCGCAACAATGCCGTAGACCGCAAACAGGTCACCCAGCTCGGTGTTGGTCAGCGAGAACGCCTCGAGGAAACCGGGTCGAAAAAACCGGATCGTGTGGAACGGCAGCGCAAACACCATTTCGCCGGCCATGATAATGGCGGCCATCGTCAGCAATCTGCGCATGCAGCGGCCCTTCCCGAAAATCCGCTGCAGTATACGTTACGGGCCGCTGTGGTGACTGCTCCGGGTCAATCCGCCGCCGAAGGTGTTAAGAACAGGTGTAATAGTCTCCACGGTTCGGCACGCCGTCACGGCCGACTTTGCCGCTGGCCATGATCATGATGCGCTTCCCCGCGGCGTGGCAGCGCCGACGGTAGTCGATAAACTGGTTCTCGAAGTCAGCGCGGCGGTACTCTCGCGCCTCCTGAGCGCGCTCCGGCAGGGGAGCACACGCCGTCAGGCAGACGGCAAGCGCCAGCGCGGTCGCCGGCGACCGCATCGTTCGTCTCTTCCTCTCGACAGTATCCAAGTGACCTCCTTCGCGCGAGGCCGCTCGAGCGGCCTCGTCAGCCGGAACGAACTCCCGGCCTTCGGTTGCCCTTAATTGAGCTCACGACGGTGGACGCCTGGGAAGCGCCTCTTGTTACGCGTGCCTGTCTATTGGATGCGTCGAAGCAGGCGTTTGGATTACTTCGGGCGAAAAAATTTTGCCGCCGGCCCCGACGGGACGGCAGGGACCGCTCAGGTACGCAAGCGGTACCCGGTCTTGAAGATCCAGCGCACGACGAGAAAACAGGCCAACAGGAAGCCCGCCGTCATGCCGAGGCTAAGCGCCACGCTGACATCCGCGGTCTGATAGAAACTCCAGCGGAAACCGCTGATCAGGTAAACCAGCGGATTCAGGAGGCTTAAATTCTGCCAAAGCGGCGGCAACATGCCGATGCTGTAGAAAATGCCGCCGAGAAAGCTGAGCGGCATGATCACCAGTATCGGCACGATCGTAAGCTTCTCCCAGCCGTCCGCCCACACCCCGAGAATGAAGCCGAACAGACAGAAGGACACCGATGTCAGGATCAGGAAGGTCAGCGCAATGAACGGGTGCGCCACCTCGATCGTGACGAAGAAGTTGGCCGTTATGAAGATGATCGCGCCGATTATGACCGACTTGGTGGCGGCGGCGCCGACGTAACCGAGCAACACCTCGACATAAGATACGGGCGCTGACAACACTTCGAACACGGTGCCGGTGAAGCGCGGGAAATAGATCGCAAACGACGAGTTGGAAATACTCTCGGTCATGATCGATAGCATGATGAGGCCCGGCACGATGAACGCGCCGTAGCTGACGCCTTCGATCTCGGGAATGCGCGAGCCGATCGCGCCGCCAAAAATCACGAAGTAGAGCGACGTCGACAGCACCGGAGCCACGAGACTCTGTACGGCCGTGCGCCACATCCTCGCCATCTCGAACAGATAGATGGCCTTGACCGCGTGAAAATTCATGTAGCTTCCGCCTTGTGCACGAGATCGACGAAGATCTCTTCGAGTGAGCTTTGTGACGTCCGCAAGTCGTTGAAGTGGATACCGGCTCCGTTGAGATCGGCAAGCAGCGCCGTAATGCCGGTGCGCTCACCGCGGGTGTCGTAGGTGTACACGAGTTCGCGGCCGTCTGCGGCCAGCTCCAGGTCGTAGCCGGCGAGACCGGTCGGCACCGAGTCGAGCTCGCTTTGCAGGTGCAGGAACAGCTGTTTCTTGCCCATTTCGCGCATGAGCGTTTGCTTGTCTTCAACCAGAATGAGTTCACCGTGATTGATGACGCCGACGCGATCGGCCAGCTGCTCCGCTTCCTCGATGTAGTGGGTCGTGAGAATCACGGTACAGCCTTCCTCGCGCAGTGACTCGACGACATTCCACATGTCTTTTCTGAGCTCGACGTCGACGCCGGCCGTGGGTTCGTCAAGAAACAGTAGCGTAGGTTCGTGCGCCAGCGCCTTTGCAATCAGGACGCGGCGCTTCATGCCGCCCGACAAGGCTATGATCTTGTCGTCCTTCTTTTCCCACAGCGACAGCGAGCGCAACACCTTCTCCACGTACGCCGGATCGGCTGGCTTGCCGAACAAACCGCGGCTGAAACTGACCGTCTTGAATACGGTCTCGAATGCTTCTACCGGCAACTCCTGCGGCACGAGTCCAATGCGGAATCGCGTCTGCCGGTAGTGCCGGATGATGTCGTAGCCATCAACCTCAGCAGTACCGTTCGTCGGATTCACGAGGCCGCAGACGATGCTGATCAGGGTCGTTTTGCCGGCGCCATTCGGCCCGAGCAGTGCAAAAATTTCGCCGGTCTCGATATCGAGACTAACGTCTTTGAGGGCCTCGAAGCCGCCGGCATAGGTCTTGGAGAGGTTGCGTATGGAGAGTATCGGCTGCACGCGCGACATGGTAATGCTTCGAGGCGGATGCTTCATCCTGTTTCTCGCCGAGCCAGTCATTGCCTAGCGCGGGCGAGTTGACTTGCCGTCGCTCAGGCGGGTCGGTTCTGCATCCAGGCAAACAGCAAGGCGGGCGGGATTACGGTGAGCGATGCCAGTGACGCGGTCACGCCCGGGTTGGCCAGGGTCAAATCAATCCAGGCGAACCACGGACTGTCCTGGAAGTAGAACAGCACAAAGTGCAGGCCAATTGCCGCAATGGATGCCGACCAGGCCAGCGCCAGCGGCACGCGACGGAATAGCACACCGAGCAACAACGGCGGCGCGGCGGCGGCCGTCAGCCCGTATACGCCGGCCTGGCCGAACACGCCGAGGAGTCGTGGCGGATGGATGTTGACGAGAAACGCCGCCACGGCGATCAGTACGAGGACGACGTGGCTGGCTTTGAGTGCAAACGCCATGCGCTGTTCCTCGGTCTGCGCCCCATCGCCGGGCTTGAGGTTCAGCACCAGGTCGTTAGCGGTGATCGTCGACATCGAAACCAGCAGGCCATCGAGCGTCGACATCGCGGCCGCCAGCAGCACAATGCTGACAATCGTGAACACCCAGTCCGGAAACACCGACCGTAGATACATTGTCATGACCAGGTCCTGACGGAACTGCCCTGTTGCCGGATCGATCAGCGCGCCGTCGGGCACGGCCAGATGAGCGAAGAAACCGACAGCGCCGAGCATCTGGAACAGTGCAAACACCGCGGCAAAGACGATCAGATAGCGCACGACCGAACGGTCGTCCTTCACGTACAGGGCCTTCGTCAGTATGTGCGGCTGGCAAACGACTATGGCGCCGACGACAAAACCGGCCACGTAGATCGAAAACACATCGTTAAACAGCTGTCCGTCGGGATTGATCAGCCGGACGAGCCCGGCATCGGCTGCCTGCAGACGCTCGATGAGCGGTGCGGGCCCGTCGAAGGCAATGGCCAGGCAGCTGGCCAGCACGAGCGCCGTAACGGCGATCATGAGACTGCCTTGCAGCATGTTGGTCAGGACGTGCGCGTAGGTACCGCCAATAAATACGTAGCCCGTCACGAACACGAGCGTAATGGCAAGCGCCTGCAAATTGCTCAAACCCAGGAGTGACTGCATGACAATCGAAATCCCGCCCACGAGCAACACGACAAATGCAAACGACAGCAGGTTCAAGAGCGAGAAGAACAGTGCGTAGCCACGAGAACCGTATCGTTTGCCGATCCAGTCGGGGATCGTCAGCGCACCACTTTCGGCGCCGATTCGCCGGAAGCGGAACGACAACACGGTCAACATGAACATGAAGCCCAGCCCGACGCCAATCGACATGTGAAAGAACGCGCCGAAGCCGTCGACGTAGACAAAACCCGGATTGATGATGAAGGTCGACGCTGACGACACGCTGGCGGCGAGCGTTATCCCGACGATGATCGGGTTCATTGCCCGGTCGCCCACGGCAAAACTGCCGAAGCCCGTCGTCTTGCGGTAGCCCTGCCACCCCAGCCAGGCGGTGCCGGCCAGATAGAGGAGGAAAAGGCTCCAGGCGAAAATCAAAGGGTCTTGCCGGCCAGGTTGTCGAGCACGGCCTTTACCGCTCGAATCTGCAGTCCGTCGCGCGTCGCGTAATCGGCGTTCGTGTAGCCCCACCAGTCGAAGCAACCCAGCGGATTCATCGGCGCAAACTTGCTGCTCTTGGCCTGCGGATACAGCACCAGCAAGCGCCGCGTGTCCGCCCATTCGTTGAAGCCGGCGCCGCGGGCCACGGCGTCGCCCACGAGTTCGCTCGACTGCTGGCAACCGTGAAAGAACACGTGGACGCCACAGCTTTCGCCGTCGGCGCAGGCCTCGGGGACGTACAGATACGCTTCCGGCAAGAGTTCCGCCTCGTCGGCGCCGGGGACCTCGACGGCGCCGAGTTTGCCGGTTGCGCTGCCGCGTTTGGCTTCGCCCCCGTGGAGGGTCGAGAGGATCTCGCCGGCGGCGTCGTAGCTACAGGCGTTGAGGTAAGGCGGCGCAAATTCGTCGCAGGCCACGCCGGACACGGTGGTCGGCAGCCCGTGCACCGTATCGACGTCCGTCACCTCCAGCGCTTTCGCGCCGAAATGCCGGTAAAACTCGGCCGCGGCGCGATTGAGCGACAGTCCCATCGCCTCGTCAGCGGTTGCCCGGAACAGCCATACCGGGCTGCCTTCGAGGTGGGTAAGCGGGTCGATACGGCCAGCGTTGGCGTTTGCCTCGGCCGCGGCGAGCAGCGGCTCCAGCGACGGTGTGGACGCCTTGGTGCACTCGCCGAGCGCCGTCTGCATCGAGCCCCTGGCACACCCGTACGGCCCGCCGGCGACCAGCCCGGCGCCGCGCACGAGCGCCGAATGAGCAATGTGGAATTGTCCGGCCATGTAGGCGCCGGCCGAGACGCCGGACACGCTGATCGCGTTGGCATCGATAGAGTACTGGGGCATGGAATCGGTTGTGGTCTCTGCGGGCTTGCCGCAGGCGGCGAGCAAGATCAAGGCGAGCAACAGTGTCGGCAGCGGCGACGGTAACAGGGTGTTCAAGATACAGCCTCCAGCATGGCATCGATCGCCTCGACACATTCAGGCTCGTCCAGGAGCGGCACGTGGCCGCGGTTTGCGACTGGGACAACGTTGAGATCCGGCTTGGCCGCGAGCATCCGATCGCAGATGTCGCGCGTGAGGATGTCGGAATCGACACCCCAGAGGACCGTCACCGGTGTCTCGGCGAGCGTGCCGAAGTATTCCCACGGATCACCCTTTTGCGGACCGACTTCGCGTACCGCGCGACCGATGTTCGGATCGAAGTCGAGTCGCGGCACACCGTCGTGTTCGCGGTAAGCGCGCTTCGCCATCACGAGCCAGTCGTCATCCGATAGCCCCGGCAGCCACACGCCGTAGATCTCGCGCGTTTGAGCCACGGCCTCGTCCCAGCTGGCAACAGGCGGCAGGCGACCCGTGTAGTCCTGTACACGATTCAGCCCTTCGGGCGCTATTTCGGGGCCAATGTCGTTCATGATCAGGCCCGCAATACGTGCATTGTCCTGCATCGACATGGCCATGCCGCAAAGTCCGCCCAACGACGTGCCCATGACGATGACGCGGTCAATGCCGAGCGTGTCCAGCAGCCGCCATGCGTCGCCAATGTAGGTGAGTGGATGATAGTTTCGCCAGCTGGGATCGTAGTCCGAATAACCGCGGCCGCGCAGGTCGGGCGTCAGCACGCGGCGACGATCTTCGATGCGCTCCGCAAACGCCGTGAAATCGCGGCTGTTGCGCGTCAGCCCAGGGAGGCACAGGACAGGCGTTCCTGAATTGCCGGAGCCGAAGTCGCGGTAGTACAGCGACAGGCCGTCGGTTGACGCGTAGTAGCTGCCTCCGGTATTCAGCTTGATCCTCCTTTGCCGGCGTAGCTGGCATAGGTATCGCGCAGTTCGCGCTTCAGGATTTTGCCGTTCGGGTTGCGCGGCAACTCGTCCACGATCACGGTGCCGTTGATGCGCTGCTGCCGCCCGGTGCGGGCATTGGTCCACGCCGTCAGCGCGTCGGCGTCGATCTCAGCGGCCGGCACGACAACCGCCAGCGGCGTTTCACCCCATTTTTCGTGCGCAATGCCGACCACCGCCACCTCGCTCACAGCCTCGTGCTCCAGCATGACGGCCTCGATATCGGCTGGGTACACGTTCTGACCACCCGAGATAATCATGTCCTTCTTGCGATCGACGAGATACAGGAAACCGTCCTCGTCCAGCCGGCCGATGTCGCCCGTCCGTAGCCAGCGGCTGCCGTCGGGATGCACCCACGTGGCCTCCGCGTTGGCGTCGTCGTTGTTGTGGTAGCCCGCCATCATGAAGCGCGAGTGACCGACGATCTCACCGGCATTGCCGGCAGCCTGCGGCTTGTCGTCGTCGCCCAGTATCAGCAGGCGCTGCCCCGGCGAGGGTTGCCCCACGGAGTCGATTTTTTCCGCCATGTCCTCGGGCCCGAGAATGGTCACGAGGCCTTCGGTGAGGCCGTACAGCTCGATCAGATCGCCCGGCAACTTCTCCATCACCGCGCGCTTGAGCGCCGGCGCGAGCGGAGAGCCGCAGCACATGTATGCGTCCAGACTCGACAGATCGTACGTGGACAATGACGCGCATTCGACGAGTTTCTGGTACTGCAGCGGCACCATGGCCGTGTGCGTAATCGCTTCCTCCTGAATGCGCTCGAGACAGCGTTCCGCCGAGAACTGGCGGTCAATGACGAGGCAACCGCCGGCATACAGCGTTGCCAGCATGGCGACCCAGCTGATGTTGGAAAAAAGCCCAAGGTTGCAGAGCGTCTTCGCGCCCGAGTGATAACGCAGCGGCACCGCCATGTCGCTGCCCCACGCTTCGCGGCAGCCGTGATCGTGAACGATGCCCTTGGGAAGGCCGGTCGTACCCGAGCTGTAGATGATGTTGCACTCGTCCTGGGGTGAGAGTTCGACTTGGGGGTCGCCGGCGGAGGCTCCGCCGACAAACTCGGCATAGTCGTGCCAGCCGTCAACCCGGCAGTCGAGACCAATGAGACGATCTCCGAGCTCCGCGGGCAGTGTTTTGCGCAAGCGTTCGATGCGCTCGATATGTTCGTCGGACGCGATCACGGCGCGCGCGCCGGCGTCGCCGATCATGGCCGCCACTGCGGCGTCCGAAATCGCGACGTTGAGCGGCACGGCAACGAAGCCGCCGCGGATGACGCCGAACATGGCCTCGGCCATGGCGTAGCTGTTTTTCATGAGCACGACGACCCGACCGCCTTTGGCAAGCCCGGCGCCGGCCAGGGCATTGGCCACACGATTTGTGCCCGTGCCGAAGTCGGCCCAGCTCACGCGCTCGCCGCGATCCACGAAAGCGGTTTTGCGGTTCAGGTATGCCGCGTTTAGCGCAATAATGTCCGGCAACAGTAAAGGCTTTGGCGCAAACCAGGCCATCGAGAGTCCCCACCCTGGTGCCCGGGCCGACGAACGGAAGGCGTCGCGGCGCCCCGGCACATATTCAACGATCGTTGAATACTAGTTGAGCGTTCGTTGAAATTCAAACCGGGTTCGTGCACCGTTCCCGAAGCAGTAAGCAGGGCACCCGCAGCATGCAAAAAGCCGTACAAAGACAACAAACCCGCGACCGGATCCTCGACGCGGCAGAGGAACTGTTTGCACACCGCGGCTACGAAGGCGTGTCGGTGCGTCAGATCATGAGCCAGGCCGGCGCCGACGTGTCGCTCGCCTACTATCACTTCAAGTCGAAACGCGACCTGTTCGATCAGGTCATGCTGCGCAAGGCGGAGACGCTCAACGCACTGAGGCTCAAGGCGCTGGAGGCGCTCGAGCGCCGGCACCCGGACGACGCACCAACGATCGAGGAGATCATCGGGGCGTTTACGAAGCCGCTGCTCGAACTCCTGGCCGACAACCATGAGGAGTGGCAGCACTACTTCCAGCTCATTGCCCAGATCAACAGTTCGAGCGAATGGGGCGGCGAACTCATGACGCGCTACTTCGACCCGCTGGTCTCACGTTTTATCGAGGCTTTGCGCAAAGCGTTGCCGGAGTGCAGCAACGAGGATCTTTACTGGAGCTACCATTTTCTCTCCGGAGCGCTGACCCTCACCTTCGCCGAAACCGGGCGCATAGACAACCTATCGGGCGGCGTCTGCCGATCTTCCGATATGCGCGCCATCAACGATCGTATGCCGGCTTTCCTCGCCGCGGGCTTTCGCGCACTGGCGGACAAGCCCCGCGACTAAACCCCTTCCCGCAGTGCCCACCCGATAGCGCAGACCGCCCCCTGACGCGCTGTGATGTCATTTGCTATTCAACGTACGTTCAATTAATATTTTTCCAACGTTCGTTGAATATCGGCTGGTGCGGCCGACACAAACAGGGGGGTTAACATGCTCAAGTCCATGTATGGCTTAGTAGCGGCCGCTGCGGCGCTGCTGTTGGTATTGGTCGGCGAACCGGCCGTGGCGCAGGATGGCGCCTCGGACGGCGCCCTCGAAGAAGTGGTCGTCACGGCCCGGCGTCGCGAAGAGTCGTTGAAAGACGTGCCGGTTGCGGTGTCGGCGTTCTCGGGCGATTACCTCGATAGCCTGGGTGCGGTCGACATTACGGCGCTCACACAGACCACCCCGAACACCACGCTCGAAGTATCGCGCGCCACCAATACGACGCTGACCGCGTACATTCGCGGTGTCGGCCAGCAGGACCCGCTCGCCGGCTTCGAGGGTGGCGTCGGCATCTACCTCGACGACGTGTACCTTGCCCGGCCGCAAGGCACGGTGTTCGACATCTACGACGTGGAGCGAATCGAGGTGTTGCGCGGTCCGCAGGGCACGCTGTACGGACGGAACACGATCGGTGGCGCCATCAAGTACGTGACGCGACGGCTGTCCGATAGTCCCGAGTTCGAGGTGCGTGCAGCGGTGGGCGACTACTCGCAGGCTGACCTGATGCTCAAGGGTTCCGCACCGCTGAGCGATACGTTCCGCATCGGCGGCACGGTCGCCACGTTCAATCGCGACGGCTTCGGCGACAACCTGTTTACCGGTGAGGAAAACGCCGACAAGGAAACCCTGGGTGTTCGCCTGAGCGCCGAGTGGGAACCCAATGACGCCTGGTTTATCCGCCTGTTCGGCGACTATACGGAAGACCGTTCGTCACCGCGTCACGGCCACCGTCTGCTCGTGAGCGCCGGCGGCGACCCTGTGCTCGACGATGTCTTCGACACCCGAGCGGGTATTTCCACGCTGCCCTCTTCCAACGCCGGCCTCGATCCGCAGGTCGATCAACAAGGCATTGGCCTGCAGGTCGAATGGAACCTCAACGACAACTGGCTGTTGAAATCGATCACGTCGTCGCGCTCGGACGATTCCGAAAGCCTGATCGATTTCGACAACCTGCCAGCCAACACCTTCGACGCACCGGTCATCTATGAAAACGAGCAGTTCAGCCAGGAGTTCCAGGCGAGCTTCGTCGGTGACCGGACAACCGGCCTGTTTGGCGTGTACTACCTCGACGCGAATGCCTTCAACGCCTTCGACGTCGTGATCTTCAACGTCCAGACCGCCTTTACGCTCGGCGACTACGACACCAATGCGTGGGCCGTGTACGGCGACTTCACTTACGACCTTTCGGACACCTTGACGCTGTCGCTCGGCGGCCGGTACACGGAAGACGAGCGCGACGCCACGGTCATTCGCCAGACCTACCTGGGTCTGGGCTCACCCTACTTCGGCAACGACGACGCCATACCGTTCCCGGGTGTCGTACCGCCCTTCAACGGCAACCGCACGGATTCCGACTTTACGCCGCGCGCCTCTCTGAGCTGGGCGCCAACGGACGATCACACGTTCTACGCGTCCTACAACGAAGGTTTCAAGGGCGGTGGCTTCGATCCGCGCGGCGATTACAGCGTTGCCGAAGTGCGGGCCGGTTTCGAGCCGGAAGAAGTCCAGGCGTTCGAAATCGGGGCCAAATCGGTCTGGCCCGGCGGCCGTATTCAGACCAACTTCGCGTTCTTCTTCTCCGACTACAAGAACGTGCAGGTACCGGGGTCGATCATTCTCGACAATGACAACGACGGCGAACCGGACGGGTTTGCGGGCACAACGACCAACGCGGGCGAAGCCGAGATCATGGGCGCCGAATTCGAGATGGTCGGCCAGTTCACGGATCGTTTCTCAAGCGTGCTGGCGCTCGGTTGGATCGATGCCGATTACACCGAATGGCTCGTCGGCGGCACGGACACGGACGGCAACCCGATCTTCATCGACATTTCCGACCAGCGCGAATTCCAGAACACGCCGGAGATCACCGCCAGCGTCAACCTGCGCTACGAATTCCCGCTGACACTGTTCGGCCAGGCGGGCGATCTGGCGCTGTCGACCAACGTCTCCTACCGCGACGACACGTTCCAGTTCGAGATTCCCGACCCGCTGGTCGATCAGGAAGCCTATACGCTCGTCGACGCCAGCATGGGATGGAATTCGGAGAGCGGCCGCTACTCGCTGGCGCTGCACGGCCGCAACCTGAGCGACCGCCGCTACATTGTCGCCAATTACAACTTCCCGACCGTGGACTCGTCCGTCATCGGCTTCTACGGCGCGCCGCGCACGTGGACCTTGACGGGCACAATGCGCTTTTTCTAAACCCGTTTCCGCCCGGGTTTTTGATCCCCCCGGGGGCGGCTCACGGACGAACCGCCCCTTGTGCAACAGGGAAGTTTGCAAGAAAGAAAAAGCCGCCGGTCGTTCGGACTGCTGCCGAGACTGTTGCTCGGATCCGGCCGGCGCTGCTGGAGTCGACTTGGCTCACGACGGCGAGCCAAGCACCTTCCCCGGATTCAGGATGTTGCCCGGGTCGAACGCCTGCTTGAGACGCCGCATCGTTGCGATCTCCTCCTCGCTGCGCGACACGCCGAGATAGGCCAGTTTTTCGGTGCCGATGCCGTGCTCGGCCGAAATCGAGCCGCCGAAGGGCTTGAGCTCGTCGTAGACGATCTGCATGGCCTCGGTTTGGCTGTCGTGGTCGGCGCTGCCGGTGGTCAGCATGAAGTGAATATTGCCGTCGCCTAGGTGACCGAAAGTCACGCCGCGAAAAGTATCCGGCCAGCACCTTTCAAGCCGCTCGAAGACAGCCGAGGTGTAGCGCTCGGCGCCGGCGATCGGCAGGCTGACGTCGAACATGACAATAGGGTCCAGGAGTTCGCGCAGACCGTCGATGTCATCTCGCATACCCCAGAACGCCTGTCGCTGCCGCTCGCTGGCAGCAATCGCGGCATCCGCTATCCAGCCCGCTTCGACCGCGGCCGCGAGCGAATTCTCGAAACGTTCCGCATCCTGCTCGGCGTCTCCGCCCTGCCACTCGACAAGCACGTAGTAGGCGTGGTCGCTGCCGAGCGGCAGCTCGTGCTTTCCGGTTTCCGCCAACGCTTCGTAGAAATCCCGCCACATGACCTCGAAGGCGCTCAAGGTGCCGCCGGACTCGCTGCCGAGTCGCTGGAGCAGGGCCGGTATGGGCTCGAAGTCGTCGAGCGCGAGAAAGGCCGAGCACACGCTTCGCATCGCCGGCCTCAACCTCAGCACGGCGCGGGTCACAATGCCGAGCGTGCCCTCGGTGCCGATAAACAACTGTTTCAGGTCGTAGCCGGCGTTGTTTTTGAGCATGCGATTCATTGACGACAGCACGGTGCCGTCGGCCAGCACGGCTTCGAGACCCAGCACCTGCTCACGCATCATGCCGTAGCGGATCACGGAATTGCCGCCCGCGTTCGTTGAGATCGCGCCGCCCACCGTAGCGGAGCCGCGGGCGCCGAGATCGAGCGCAAACGTAAAACCGTCGGCTTCCGCGCGCTCCTGCACGGTCTGCAGGATTGCGCCGGCCTGCACGGTCATTGTCGACCCGTGGATATCGACACTCTCGATGCGGTTCATGCGCTCGAGGCTCAGCAGGATATCGGACGGCGCCGTGTCCGTGCCGTTAACGAGGCCCGTGCCACCGCCGTAGGTCACGAGCGGCTGCCCCGCATCCGCGCACCGCCGAACCGCAAGCGCCAGCTCCGCGGTGTCGGCCGGCCGCAAGATCGCCCGCGCGTTGCGCGATGCCGGGTTGGCCCAGCTCACGGCACGCGCCGCTACGGCTTCGCCGGTCAGCACGGCCGAGTCGCCGAGGTCCGCCCTGAGTTGTTCGATGAGTTCCGTCATACCGGTGCAGTTGCCGCCTTCGAATGTTAAAAGGATGGGCTCAAGGGTAAACCGGCCCGCAAACTCATGAAACCTGTCTCGAGGAGTTGACCCATGACCGTATTCACCGCCGACCTGTGCGACGCCCATCCGGAGGACGTCCGTATTGCGGAACCCTTGTTCGAAAGCTACGGCCAGCATGCACATTTTGGCGGTCAGGTCCGCACCCTGCGAGTCTTCGAAGACAACGTGCTGGTCCGGGAAGCACTCTCGGAAGCCGGCGAGGGCCGCGTGCTCGTCGTCGACGGCGGCGGCTCGACGCGGTGCGCGCTGCTCGGCGGCAACATTGCGGAACTGGCCGCGGGCAGCGGCTGGAGCGGCATTGTGATCTACGGCTGCGTGCGCGACGTCCATGAAATCGACGAAGCCGAGGTTGGTGTGCGTGCACTCGCTAGCTGCCCCAAAAAGAGCGAGAAGCGCGGACACGGCGAGCGCGACGTGCCGCTGTACTTCGCGGGCATCGACATACACCCGGGAGATTATCTCTACGCGGATCGCGACGGCCTCATCGTGGCGGGCCGCAGTCTCGAGGCCGCTTCTAGTCGAACTTGAGCTGATCGGCGTAAGCAAACAGCCCTGCTGAACCGCCCGTGTGCAGAAACACGATGTTCCCGGCTTCGCCGAAGTAACCCTTCTGCACGAGATCGATCAAACCGGCCAGTGCCTTGCCGCTGTACACCGGATCGAACAGCAGGCCTTCGGTTCGCGCGAGCGTCAGCACGGCATCGTTCATTGCGGCGGTCGGCACCCCGTAAGCCTCGCCGACGTAGTCGCAATTAGCCACCACGTCGCCGCGCTCGACGCTACCTTCCGCCCCGACAAAAGCCGCGGTTTCGATCGCGAGATCAAACACCTTTTGTTCCTGTAGCGCCTGCGGCGCGCCGACGCCTATACCGAGCAACGGCACGTTGCTGTGGGTAGCCTTGAGGCCGACGATCAGACCGGCCTGAGTTCCGGCGCTACCGGTCGCGGACACGAGATGGTCGATCACGAGTCCGCGCTCGTTCGCCTGCGCCAGCAGTTCCAGCGCACAGTTCACGTAGCCCAGCGCACCGATGCGGTTCGACGCGCCGCCCGGAATGACATAGGGCTTGCCGCCGCCCTTCCGGATACGCGCCGCATGTTCGTCGAGCAGGGTCTCGAAATCGGATCCGGCCGGATACTCGTGCAGAACAGCTCCGAACAGCCGGTCGAGCAGCACGTTCCCCGAGGACGTGTAGACCTCGCTGGCCGACTCGATGCGCCGCTCGAGCAGCACCTCGCAGGCCAGCCCGAGCTTGCAGGCGGCCGCGGCCGTTTGGCGCACGTGGTTCGACTGCACGGCGCCCACGGTCAACACGGTGTCGGCGCCGGACCTCAAGGCGTCCCCCATGACAAACTCGAGCTTGCGGGTTTTGTTGCCGCCGCTCGCGAGGCCCGTGCAATCGTCGCGCTTGACCCAGATCTCGGGGCCGCCCAGGTGCTTGCTGAAACGCGGCAGATGCTCGAGCGGCGTCGGCAGGTGCGCGAGCGACACGCGCGGGAAACGGGACAAATGCACGTCTACCTCCGGGGCAAGGGTTGTTGGCGCTTCGCCAGCGCCACAGTGTGTCGGGCAAGAATATCGGTGGAAGACAGCAAAGGCACGCCGGCATCCTCTTCGCTGAGCACGAGGGGAATCTCGGTACAGCCGAGAATGATAGCGTCGGCGCCGCGCTGCTCGAGCGCCGCGGCCAGGGCCTGCATGTCCTCCGCCACGTCAGCCCCGCGCCGGCCCAGCTTGATCGCCGCAATCAAACGAGTGAGTTCGACGAGCTCGTCGTCCGTCTGCAGCACAGGGGTCCGGTCGCGAGCCTCGAGGGCCCGCTGATACACGCCGGCCTGGACGCAGGCGGCGGTGGCGAGAAGGCCGACGCGCCTGGCCGAAGCCAGCGCCGCCGTCTGCATGGTGACATCGATAATCGACACGAACGGTATGCGCGTTGCAGCCAGAATCGCGTCCGTAAACACGTGCGCCGTGTTGCAGGGCATGACGAGGAAGTCGCAGTCGCAAGCTTCCAGCTTTGCCGCCATGGCCGCGAGACAGGGCCCCGGGCTGGCGTCATCTTCGAGGATTGCCCGCTGGCGGCTCGGTATTTTTGGATTCTGATCCACGAGCAGGCGCACATGGTCCTGATCACAATCCGCGTCTGTCAGCGCCAGCACGCGCGCCATGAAATCCACGGTGGCCTCGGGCCCCATGCCGCCAATGACGCCCACCGTCAGTTCGCTCATCTCAAACCCGCACTCAAGACAAAATCAGCCCGGGGATCCCCCGAGCGTAGCCGCGAAGCGTACGCGAGTGCGCTCCCGACGAATAGCCCGGACCTGTCGTCTTTATCGGGGTCTTTATCGGGGTCTGGATTGAGTGGTGGTCAGGCGGATGCCGCCCGCAGGCTGCCGTTGCGAGTGTCGAGGATCTGCGAGGATTCGAGTTCCACGCGATTGCGGCCGTCGCGCTTCGAGCGATACAGCGCCGTGTCGGCACGCACGATGACTTCGGTCATGCAGGTGTCGGACTCGGACAGCGTGGCCACGCCAAAACTGGCCGTCATTGCCAGCGTCTTTCCTTTGTAGGTCAACGGCGCAATTTCCACGCGGCTGCGCAGCATGCCGGCAATCTTGATGGCGTCTTCGAGGCCGGTCCCCGGCAGAATAAACGCAAACTCTTCACCACCGACGCGCGCGAGCACGTCTTCGTGGCGCCGGCTTACCTGCATCAGCCGCGAGAAGTGTTTCAGCGCCTGATCTCCTGCTTCGTGGCCGTGCTCGTCGTTGATGCGCTTGAACTTGTCGATATCCGCGAGAATGACCGCAACCGGCAGGTTGCGGCGGCGTGCCAGCGAGTAGGTTTTTGCCGACTGTTCGTTGAAGCCGCGGCGGTTCAGGAGTCCGGTCAGCTGGTCGCGGACGGCAATGGTCTTCATTTCCTCCGACAAGTCCGACGCCAGCATGAAGATCACGAACATTGCCATACCCGTGTAGCCGGCCGGCAAGGTCAGGAAATTGAAGTGCATGTAGAGTTCGCGGAATGCCTGGTCGCCACCAGCCCCCTGCATGAACGCCATGCTGCCGGCAATGAGCTGTACGCCGCCGAACGTCACCATCGTTATGGCGGCGGCGATTTCCGCCAGGCGCGGCTCCTCGCGATGCCGGTAAATCATGACCCCCGTCAGGAACAGCGTGACCGCCGCGTACAGCGGCACCATGGCGGTTCGGACGCCGACGTGCGGATCGATCACGGTGGCCCACGCAATGACCGCCAGCACGGCGGCCGAATACGGCCAGAGGTTTTTCGGCAGGTGCCTGCAGTTGGTGCGCTGGCAGTGACCGCGCAATCCCAACGTAATCAGCACCAGGGCCATCGCGTTGACCGCAATCCAGAACACCTCGGGGCTGGGAAACAACGGCGCCGACAGGTTGAAAATCCATTGGACGGTTGCGGCGAGGAACGCCAGCGCCCAGCTCATCGCATAGGGTTTACGCCCAAGTGTCAGCCATGCCATGAAAAAAATGACGGACAGCATGGCGCTCATACCCGCGAGCGCAACGAGAATGTAGAAAACCGGTGACGTCATGCGGATACGATTTGGCCCGTGAGAAACCGAAGTCTCGCAGAAGCCGGATGCCTTTGCGGTGACGGGCCGCACGGTTTTGCCACGAATCGGTGCGACTCGCGACGAGGCGCCGGCCGGCGGTTTCGCTTATGCCGGCCCCGGTGGCGACTCCGCAAACACCGGCCGCACGGCAGCCGATTTGACGTTGGCGAATACCGTCTGCCCGGGGCGCAAATCCAGCTGGGCCACGGCGCGGCGGGTCACATGTGCGAACAGGACAACGCCCGAGGCATCGAGTTTGAGCAGCACTGCCGAGTCGTCGCTGCACGGCAGCACATCGGCAATGTCGGCGGCAAGGCTGTTCTGGATGCTGCTCGCGGACAGCGGCGCCAGCGACACGCTGACGTCGCGCGCAGGGACAAGCAGGCGCAACGTCGTCCCGTTCGGGTGACGGCCCGCCACCCATAATTGACCTGCGCGACTCTCGACGGGCGTCATGCCAAATTCGTCGTCCATGCTGCCCGCGACTCCGTGCAGCACGGCAGCGGCGGCGGCGCCGGACAGCCCGGGCACGTCGGCGCGCGCGAGCAATGCCTCGAGCGGTCCGCTCGCGAATACCCTTCCCGAGTCCAGCGCAATCAAAGTATCCGCAAGCCGAAGAACTTCGTCCTGCTGGTGACTCACGTAGACCAGCGGCACGGGCAGCCGAGCGTGCAGGCGCTCGAGGAACGGCAGCACCTCCTGGCGCCGTGCCGCGTCGAGAGCGGACAGCGGCTCGTCCATGAGCACGAGGCGCGGCGCACTCATGAGAGCGCGAGCGATGGCGACGCGCTGCGCCTCGCCCCCGGATAGCCCGGACGGCGCACGTGTGAGTAACGCCTCTATCCCCAGTATTTCGACAAGCTCGTCGAAAGTGGCTGCCGGCGAGCGATCGCTGCGCCGTTGGCGGCCGTAACGAATGTTCGCTTCAACGCTCAGATGGTTGAAGAGCCTGGGCTCCTGAAAGACGAACGCCACGGCGCGCCGATGTGCTGGCAGGCGGAGCCCCGAGGCCGAATCGTCTAGCCGTGTGCCGTCGAGTTCCAGATAGGCATCCTCGGCCCTCTCGAGTCCTGCGATGCAGCGCAACAGGCTGGTCTTGCCGGCGCCGGATGCGCCGAATACGGCCGTAACGCCCCGGTCCGGAATCTCTGCCTCGACGTCGAGAGAAAACCGCTCGCGGCGTAACGCGTACCGCAGCCGTATTGCGTTTGCGGTGGTCATGATGCGGCTGCCGCCCGCCGACGGTTGAGCGCAAAGACCCCGAGCAAAATAGCAAACGCCGCCACGAGCAGAATCGCCGACAGCTGATGTGCTGCCGCATAGTCCAGCGACTCGACGTGGTCGTAGATCGCAATCGATACCGTGCGCGTCTCGCCCGGGATGTTGCCGCCCACCATCAACACAACCCCGAACTCGCCCAGCGTATGCGCGAAGCTCAGCACGGCGGCGCCGAGAAAGCCGTGCCGGCAAAGTGGCGCGACGACGCTCATGAAGGCGTCCAGCGGACTTGCGCCGAGAGTGCGCGCCGCTTCGTACTCCTTTCTGCCAATCGTCTCGAACGCCGACTGCAGCGGCTGCACGGCGAACGGCAGGCTGTAAAACAACGACGCCACCACGAGCCCCGCAAACGAAAAGGTCAATGTCGAACCCGTCGCCTCGAACCAGAGCCGGCCCGCAAACGCGTTGGGATTAAGGAAAACGAGAAAATAGAAACCGAGCACGGTCGGCGGCAGGACAATCGGTAACGCAACGATCGCCTGCACGGCCGGTTTCAGGCGCGAGCGCGTTTCGGCCAGCCACCACGCCAGCGGCGTTGCAATGACGAGCAGAATCAGCATCGTCGTCGCGGCAAGCCTTAGCGACAGGAGCAGCGGTCCGAGGTCGGTCATGTGTTGCCGCGTGCTCCGCCGGGCGGCTTGTCGACCGGCGCTTCGAGATCCGGCACTCCATAGTCCGGAACCCTGGAATCCGGCACTACGAAATCCGGCACTACGTAGCCCCACTCCGCAATGACCGCGCGAGCCGCGGCCGTAAACAGGAAGCTGAAGAACGCGTCGACCTCCGCTTTACCCTGCGCTCTCGACAGCAGCGCCGCAGCCTGGGGTATTGTGTACGAGACTCTGCGATCCAGGTTCGGAAACGATACACAGCCGGGCCAATCGTCTTTGACGGCATGGAACTGCGCCACGCCGACCAGGCCGAAGCGGGCATTGCCGCTCGCAACGAAGTGCATGGCCTGGGCGACGTTCTCGGCGTACACGCGTTTGTAGGAGCTACCTATTTCCCAGCGCGCCAGCAGCTTGTCGGCGGCTACGCCGTAAGGCGCCACTCGCGGATTCGCCAGCGCCACCGTGGCGCCGTCGGTCTCCCGGAGTGCGTTGACGCACTGCCGATCCGCAAAAGCCGGGTCGGCCGAGACGACGAGCAGCCGCCCGAGTGCATACGGAAGCGCCTCGGTGGCCAGACGGCGCTCGAGCAGCTTGGCCGGCGCTTCTTCGTCGGCGGACAGGAAAACGTCAAATGGCGCGCCGGCGACGATTTGCGCGTAGAGCTTGCCCGTGGAGCCGGTGGCAATGCGAACCTCCAGCCCGGTCTCGGTCTCGAAACGCTCCGCAAGCTCGCGCGCGGGACCGGCAAAGTTGCTGGCCACGGCCACCGTCACGGGTTCGGCATAGGCCGGAGACAGGACAAGACTGGCTGTCAGTAAGAGGTATCGAAGCATGCGAACCGGCGGCGACGCTTCGGACCGGTCGCCCGTGCATCCCGCGCACAATAGAAAGCCTGCGGCGACGGTACCACAGCGGCCGTCGAGCCGTCCCTAGGCCGGTCTGAGGCTCGCTTTGAGACGCCGCCGGTGGGCGTGCAGCAACGGTTCCGTGTAGCCGCTCGGCTGTTCAGCGCCTTTGAAAATCAGATCGGCGGCAGCTTCGAAGGCGATGCTGCGATCGAAATCCGGGCTCATGGGCGTGTAGCCAGGATCGCCCGCATTCTGCTCGTCGACCACCTTTGCCATGCGCTCGAGTGTTTCGCGCACCTGCTCCTCACCGACGATGCCGTGCAGCAACCAGTTGGCGATGTGCTGACTCGAAATCCTGAGCGTCGCGCGGTCTTCCATGAGCCCGGTGTTTTTGATGTCGGGTACCTTGGAGCAACCGACACCGTGATCGATCCAGCGCACGACGTAGCCGAGGATGCCTTGCGCATTGTTGTCCAGCTCCTCTTGAATCGCGGCTGCATCGAGCGTGCCGGGATCGCCGAGCGGCGGACGCAGGATGTCGTCCAGGCTCGCCAGCCGGCGCGAAGCCAACTCCGCCTGCCTCGCGCGCACGTCGACGGAGTGGTAATGCATGGCGTGCAGCGTGGCCGCCGTGGGCGACGGCACCCAGGCGCAGTTGGCCCCGGCCTCGGGATGTGACTGTTTGCTCGCCATCATTTGCTGCATCTCGTCGGGCTTTGGCCACATGCCCTTGCCGATCTGCGCCTTGCCGGGCAAGCCGCAAAGTATGCCGATATCGACGTTCCAATCCTCGTACGCGGCAATCCAGGGCTCGAGTTTGATGGCCTCCTTGGGCAACACGGGTCCCGCCTGCATGCTCGTGTGGATTTCGTCACCGGTACGATCGAGGAAACCCGTGTTGATGAATACCAACCGGTCCTTGACGCTGTGTATGCACTCGTGAAGGTTGATCGTCGTGCGCCGCTCCTCGTCCATGACGCCGACCTTGAGCGTAAACGGCTCAAGACCGTACAGCGTCTCGACACGCCCGAAGAGCGTATTCGTAAACCGAACCTCCTCCGGGCCGTGCATCTTCGGCTTCACGATGTAGACACTGCCGTGGCGGCTGTTCGGCAGGCGTCCGCTCGTATTCCGGTTCGCCATCGCACAGCCGGCGGTCACCACGGCGTCGAGTATGCCCTCGAACACCTCGTTGCCGTCAGCGTCGAGCACGGCGTCGTTGCTCATGAGATGGCCGACGTTGCGCACGAGCATCAGGCTCAAGCCCGGGAGCCGCAGCTCGCTGCCGTCCGCGGCGC
Source organism: Woeseiaceae bacterium (assembly GCA_028289545.1). Taxonomy (GTDB): domain Bacteria; phylum Pseudomonadota; class Gammaproteobacteria; order Steroidobacterales; family Woeseiaceae; genus UBA1847. Next base: position 18,963 of record JANQPG010000061.1, on the reverse strand, counting down.
GAAAAACGCGGTCGCCGTCGAGCTTGCGGGTCATGGATTGGCCGCCTTTCTCGAAGCTGGCCTCGAGATCGCCCCGCATGAGACCGAGCCAGTTCCGATACACCCCCACCTTGTCCTCGGCGTCCACGGCCGCGACCGAGTCCTCACAATCCTGGATTGTCGTCACGGCGGATTCGAGCACAACGTCCGACACGTGCCCTGCCGCCGCGGCCCCGACAGTGTGCTGCGGATCGGTTTGCACCTCGATATGCAGACCGTGATTCCGGAACAGGTACGAACGCGCCTCGCCGTTTTCCCGATAGCCGACAAACTGCGCGGGGTTGGCGAGCTCCGCCCGCTCGCCGCCGACGAGGCAGGCCGAGAAGGCCTTACCGGAACCGGCGTCGACCAGCTCGTAGCGATCCACCTCGGCGTGGCTCGCGCGCTCCAGTGGCAGGATCCTGTCCAGGAAGCCACAGGCGTACTCGATGACCGCAGCGCCCCGCTCCGGGTTGTAGCCCTGCCCGGGCGCCAGTCTGCCATCGGCCGGTATGACGTCGGTGCCGTACAGCGCATCGTAGAGACTGCCCCAGCGCGCGTTGGCCGCGTTGATGGCAAAGCGGGCGTTGCTGACGGGCACGACAAGCTGCGGGCCCGCAATGCTCGCGATCTCGGGGTCCACGTTGCGCGTTTCGATGCGGAACGGCTCGCCGGGCTCCGTGAGGTAGCCGATACCGGTCAGGAACTCGACGTAGTCGGCGTGATCAAAATCGCGCCCCGGGTGTTTTTGATGCCATGCGTCGATCTGCTGCTGCAGTTCCTCGCGCTTCTCGAGGAACGCGCGGTTTTCTGCTGTGAGTTCAACGACGATGGCGGCCAGCCCCTTCCAGAAATCATCCGACGGCATGTCGATCGCGGGCAACAGCTCGTCTTCGACAAAAGCGTGGAACAGCGGATCGGCGGAAAGTCCCTGAACGTCTATGCGCCCGTCGGTCTTGCTGGCTTGCAGTGTCATCGGTCGAGTCCCGGTCGTTCTGGCGTCATTCGAGGCTTGATGGAGGCCTGACGCCTCGTCAGGCGACAAACTGCTCCTCTTCGGTGCTGCCGTCCAACGCAGTCGTGGAGGACAACCCGTCCATTATGGTGTTTTGCACGGCATCAAAATAGCCCGCGCCGACAAATGACTGGTGTTTTGCGGCACGGAAACCCAATTGCTCGTCCGCGAACTCCTGCTGCTGAAGCTGCGAATAGGCGTACATGCCGCTTTCCCGGTAAGCGCGACTCAGGTTGAACATGCTGGAGTTCAGCGCATGCCAGCCCGCGAGGGTGATGAACTGGAACTTGTAACCCATCTTGCCCAGCTCTTCGCGGAACGTTTTCATCGTCTCGTCGTCGAGGTTGGCCTTCCAGTTGAACGACGGCGAGCAGTTGTAAGCAAGCAGCTGGTCGGGGAACTCCGCGTGGATCGCGTCGGCGAAGCGCTTCGCCTGCTCGAGATCGGGCTTGGACGTTTCGCACCAGATGAGATCAGCGTAAGGCGCATAAGCCAGACCGCGCGCAATGGCCTGATCGAGGCCGGCGTTGGTCCTGTAGAAGCCCTCGGTCGTACGCTCACCGGTAATGAACGGGCGGTCCCGCTCGTCGGAATCAGAGGTAATCAGATTGGCCGCGTCGGCATCCGTGCGCGCAATGAGGATCGTCGGCACGCCGCAGACATCAGCCGCCAGACGCGCTGCCGTAAGTTTCGCGACCGCCTCCGCTGTCGGCACGAGCACCTTGCCGCCCATGTGCCCGCATTTTTTGGCCGAAGACAGCTGGTCCTCGAAATGCACACCGGCTGCGCCGGCGCGAATCATGTTTTTCATGAGTTCGAAGGCGTTCAGGTTGCCGCCAAAACCGGCTTCGGCATCAGCCACGATCGGCGGAAACCAGTCGATGCTGTCGTCGCCGTTCAGCGCGTGGATTTCGTCCGTGCGAATGAAGGCGTTGTTGATCCGTTCGATCATCTTCGGCACCGAATCCACGGGATACAGGCTTTGGTCCGGGTACATTTCACCGGCGCTGTTGCCGTCACCCGCCACCTGCCAGCCCGAACAGTAGATTGCCTTGAGGCCCGCCTGCACTTCCTGGATCGCCTGGTTGCCGGTCAAAGCGCCCAGACCGCAGAGCGGCGCGTCTTCGTGGACTAGCCGCCAGAACTTCTCCGCACCGTTGCGTGCAAGCGTGTGTTCGATCTGCACGGTGCCGCGCAGTTTCACGACGTCTTCGGCGCTGTAGTTTCGCGTCACCCCCTGCCAGCGAGGATTGGATTCCCAGTCTTTCTCGAGCGCGTCAACCTGTTCCTGGCGAGTCATGATCATCTCCCGTGTGGCGTGGTGTTCAGCCGCTGGCGTCAGCGGCTCGCCGCTTTGCGACAGTGAAATTCTAGGAGAAATCCGGTTAAAAATTCACAAAGGAAATTTTACAGTGTAAATTTCACAACATTGGACCGAATCGGGGCGCCATTCGATGGAAACCACCCGCGGCGTGCGCCGAAAGGCGCACTTTCTTGGCACAAAAATCAAACACTTACGCAAGCGCAACCAGCTGACGCTCGAAGACCTGTCGGTGCGCTGCGTGCAGGTGGATCGCGAGGCCGCACCCTCCGTTTCGTACCTGTCGATGATCGAAAACGGCAAGCGGGTGCCTTCGGAGCGCCTAATTGCCGTCATTGCCGACATATTCCAGAAAGATCCCGACTGGTTTTTCGACGAGTCGCTCGACGAAGACATCATCGACACGGCGCCGGATGCCGCCATGACCGGCATGCCGCTCGAACCCGGTTTCCTGTTCTCGGAATCGCTCCTGCAGCGCGCCATACCCGAACTGCTCGCGCAGTCCGGCATTACGGGCCGGCAGTTTGCGCATCTTCTGATCCGCGCCCACCAGGAGGCCTGCCATAACCGCTTCCCGGACCTCGAGCGCGCCGCCGAAAGCGTGGGCGAGAAGGTCTTCCCCATGCAGCTCGACGACGTATTTGCCCTCGCAAAGCGCCTGCGCCTGTCGATACGCTGGTTCGACCGGCAGACGTTCAAGGACGCGGGCGACACCGAGCGCCCGCTCAATACGGTCGTGCGCTCGTTTTTCGATGCCCCCAACAAGATCTATCTGAATCGTTCTCTCGAGAAAAACCCGGCGCGTCTCAAATACGACCTTGCCAACCACATTGCGCACCGGATCCTGCACGACGGTGACGGCGCCCGCGCACCGCAGGTCTCGGGCGGGCGCGTTTCCGGGCGACGCCACGACACGGACTCGCCCAACGTCGACTCAAAAGACATTCTGTACGCCTGGCGCGATTTCGAGTGCAGCTATTTTGCGGCGGCGCTACTCGCGCCGAAGACGCCGTTCCGGCAGTTTCTCGCGCGGCACGCCCACGCAATCGACTGCGGTAACCGGGTCGACCTGACCACAACGCTGGTCATGCGCCGCATGCCCAGCGTTTCGCCGTATCCGCACTGGCATTACTTCGACGCCTATCCGCCCGGCAATCTGCGGGCCGTCTACCGCGGTAACGGCATACCGCTGCCCTGGGGCAACATGACCTTGATTTCGGACCCCTGCCGCCACTGGGCCGTGTTCCGCATGCTGCAGTCGCGCTCGACAAAACCTACGGCGCAAATATCGGTGCTGCGATCGGGCGACGACAAACGCCTGTATTGCTGCCAGTCGATACGCGGCAAGGATGCGGCCGACAATCCGCACGTGTTGTGCGCCGGCGTCGACCTCGCTCCCGCGCTCACGGCACAGGGCTTCGACGTCCGCGAAACGATCGACATGATCGAGGCAAGCTGTAATCGCAACGGCGGCTCGGCCGCCGTCCCGAAGGAAGCGCGGCGGCGACTGTCGAGCGTCGGCAAGATCCTCAATATCGGCTGGATCGAGGAAGGCTCCGGAAAAGAGGCGACGATCATTTGCCCACGCAGCTCGAGCTGTCCGCGCGACGATCATTGCCTCGGCAAGGTCAAGCCGAAACTGAAACCGCAGATCGACGAAATCCGTGCATCGGTGATGGCGCGGAAGACCTGACACCTGTCTTCGGCCGGCTTTTGGCGGCTTTGCTGCCTACCCGGACACTCCGCTATAGTCCCGCGGCCGGGAGACTGTTTCGCCCGTGACACACTCGAATGCTTTTTTGAGGACTCCAATGCCAAGCATCATCAGCAAAGAACAACTGGCGGCACTGCCGGGCACCGAGCTCGAACCTTCCGACTGGATGGAAATCAGCCAGGAGCGCGTAAACCAGTTTGCCGACGCGACCAACGACCACCAGTTCATCCACGTCGACGAAGCGCGCGCGGAGGCCACCCCCTTCGGCGGCACGATTGCGCACGGCTTCCTGTCGCTGTCGCTGGTTACCCACTTGACTGCCGAGACGATGCCCGTGCCCGAGGGCTGTCAGATGACCATCAACTACGGCTCGGACAAAGTCCGCTACCTGACACCCGTGCGGGTCGGCAAACGTATCCGCGCCTTGCAGACCGTCATCGAGGCCGGCGAGAAGAAGCCCGGACGCTGGCTCGTCAAGACGGCCGTCACGATCGAGATCGAAGGTGAGGAGACGCCCGCGGTCATTGCCGAGATTCTGTTTATGCACTTTGCGGCCTGAGGGCGTCGAACGGCCCTGAGCGAGAGCACACCATTCACACGAGGCTAAAGCCCATGCGCGAAGCTGTCATTGTATCCACCGCACGCACGCCGATAGGCCGCGCCTATCGCGGCGCCTTCAACAACACCGAAGCCCCGACCCTGGGCGGCCACCCGATTGCCGCCGCCGTCGAGCGCGCAGGCATTGAGCCCGGCGAGGTCGACGACGTCATCATGGGCTGCGCGATGCCGCAGGGCACGCAGGGTCTCAACATCGCTCGTCTTGCCGGACTTGCGGGTGGCCTGCCAGTAACGATAGGCGGCATGACCGTCGACCGGCAGTGTTCCTCCGGCATGATGGCCATAGCAACCGCAGCCAAAACCATTGCGTACGACGATGTCGACATCATGGTGGGCGGCGGCCTCGAGTCGATCAGCCTCGTGCAGAACGAACACTACAACACGCACCGGGCCTCGGACCCGAAACTGCTCGCCCTGCACAAAGACATCTACATTCCGATGCTGAATACGGCGGAAGTCGTGGCTGCCCGTTACGGCATCAGCCGCGAGGCGCAGGACGAATATGCGCTGCAGAGTCAGCAGCGCACGGCCGCGGGCCAGGCCGACGGCAAATTCGATGACGAGATCGTGCCGCTGGAATCGAACATGGGCATCATGGATCGCGAGACCAAGGAGATTTCCTTCAAGGACGTCACCCTCGGGAAGGATGAAGGCAACCGGCCCGAAACGACGCTCGAGGCCCTCGCCGGCCTCAAGCCCGTCATCGACGGCGGCGCCGTTACGGCCGGCAACGCGAGCCAGCTGTCCGACGGCGCATCGGCCGCCGTGCTCATGGAAGCGAGCCTGGCCGAGAAACGCGGACTCGAACCGCTCGGCATTTACCGCGCAACTGCCGTCGCCGGCGTCGAGCCTGACGAAATGGGTATTGGCCCGGTGTACGCCGTGCCCAAGCTGCTGAAGGCCGCCGGCCTCTCGATGGACGACATTGGTCTGTGGGAGCTCAACGAAGCTTTTGCGGTACAGGTCATCTACTGCCGAGACCAACTCGGCATTCCCGACGAAATACTCAACGTCAATGGCGGCGCAATTTCGATTGGCCATCCCTACGGCATGTCGGGTGCACGCATGGTGGGTCACGCGCTCATCGAAGGCAAACGCCGCGGCGCAAAATACGTGGTCTGCACAATGTGTATCGGCGGCGGCCAGGGCGCCGCTTCGCTGTTTGAAGTTGTCTAGAGCCGGGGCTACCGATGCGTGCACTGGTCTGCAATGAATACGGCCCCCCGGAAGCCCTTGCCATCGAGGAGCGACCTCTGCCCGAACCCGGACCGGGGCAGCTTGCGATTGAAGTCCGCGCCGCCGGCGTCAACTTCCCGGACCTGCTGATGATTGCCGGCAAGTACCAGGTGAAAACGCCACCGCCGTTTGTCCCTGGGGCCGAAGCCGCGGGTGTGGTAACGGCCGTGGGCGAAGGGGTGAGCCGGTACAAACCCGGGGATCGCGTCATCGCGATGCCGCTCGACGGCGCGTTCGCCGAAGCCTGCATTGCCGAGGAACACTCGACCGTACCGATGCCCGATGGTTTCGACTTCGTGACGGCGGCCGGCTTCGCCATCACCTACTTCACGACGGCGCACGCGCTCGTGCAGTCCGCGGAACTGCAGCCCGGCGAAACCTTGCTCGTGCTCGGCGCCGCGGGCGGCGTCGGCAGCGCAGCTATCGACCTCGGCAAGGCCATGGGCGCGCGCGTCATTGCTGCCGCAAGTTCCGACACCAAGCTCGCATTTGCGCGCGAGCTGGGCGCCGACGACACGATCAACTACACGACCGACAAGCTGAACGACGCCGTCAAGGCGTTGACCGACGGCAACGGCGCCGACGTCGTCTACGACCCGGTCGGCGGCGAACTGGCGCAGGCAGCGCTGCGCGCAACGGCCTGGCACGGCCGCTATCTCGTAATCGGTTTTGCGAGCGGCGAAATTCCGGCGCTGCCCGCCAACCTTGCGTTGCTGAAAGAGGCGAGCATTGTCGGCGTCTGGTGGGGCACCTGGGCCGCACGCGACCCGGCCGGGCAGCTCGACAACATGCGCTTTCTCGCCGGTCTGCTGGCCGAGGGCAAGATCCGTCCGCGGGTGACGGAGTCCTATGCGTTCGACGACTTCGAGGCGGCGTTCGCCGCGATCAGCGATCGGCGTGCGCAGGGGAAGGTGGTGCTCAGCTTTTGATCAAAAGGCGATCCGCATCGGCCATAACGCGCTAGCCGCGGGGGACTTCGGCCCGCCACTCGCTGACCAGCCATGTAAGCGCACCGGTTACGCCACCAACGACGAACAGCAGCCACGATTCGCCCAACTCGGCCCAGAACAAGTCCAAGTCGTACGAGTACAGCAAAAACACGGTCACCGCGATTGCGGTCGTGGCGATGGCGCCCGAAACAAAGTGCCAGAACCGGCTACGCCCGATCCTCTTGAGGCAAATGATCACCACCAGCGTGGGCAGCAGCGCAAACAGGTAAACGAGTTTGACTGTCAGGGAAAGGTAGACCACCGGCTGAAGAGAGCCTGACAGGAGCGAATCGAGAAGGTATACCACCAGCGCCGCGATAGCCGGCGCGCCAATCGCAGCGAGCCACGTGCGAGCGGGTATTCCCATGCGACCTCCGCGTTACGGATGATTCAAGCCTCGAACTCTAGCGTACCGCAAACCCGGTCGGGCAGCGCTACCCATAGCAATGACCGCTTCAGCGCGGCGCTAATCAGCCTCAATCCCTTCCCTGAGCTTTCGCCGAAACTGCCGCATGCCGGCGATCCAGCGGTCGTAGTCGGCTGCTTTTGCCTGCATGTAGCCGCTGACGCCCGGGTGCGGGAGCACGAGGAACCGGCCTTCCCGCGCAGCGTCGACCGCCATGTCCGCGACGGTGCGCGGCGCAATAACTCCGTCGACCGCCGCGCCGCCAATCGCGTTGCCGGACGCCTCGCGGTGTTCGGCGGCCACGGCCACCATTTCGGTATCGACGGCCTGCGGGCAAACCAGGGTCACGCGGATGCCGTCATCGCCATGGGTAATAGCCAGTGACTCGGCAAAACCCACGGCGGCGTGTTTGGTGACCGAGTACATGGCGTCGCCGACCTGCGCCAGCAGCCCCGCCGCGGACGCGACGCTAATAAACGTTCCGCCGCCGCGCTCGATCATCCCGGGCACGAGCCGCCTCGCTGCATAGACATGCGCCATGACGTTGACCTGCCAGCCGAGCTGCCAGCGATCGTCGACAGCGGACCACAACCCCTTGGCGTCGGCTGCGCCGTCCGGGCCGTCGCCGGACAGGATGCCGGCGTTGGCGACAAACAGGTCGACGGGACCGAGTTCGGCTTCCGCGCGATCGATAGCCTCCACCATCCCGGCCTCGTCGCCGACGTCGCAAGCCAGCGCCAGGCCGCCCAGTTCGTCCGCGACTTCGGCCGCGCGCCTTTCGTCGAGATCGACCACGGCCACTTTGACCCCGTCCCCGGCGAGTCGCTCGCAGAACGCCTTGCCAATCCCGCTGCCACCGCCGGTAACAATGGCTGCGCTAAACGTGTGCGGCGATGCGCCGGGCTTCTTGCTCATTCGAAAGCCGAGCCGTCGTCCGAATAAATGACCCAGATCTTGGTGTAGCCCTCGGTCTCCCAGATGCCCGTCCATTCCTTCGCGATCGTCACGGCTTCGCCCGCCTTGACCACCTGCACGCTGCCGTCGCTCGAGGTCAGCTTGACGCCCCCCTCGAGGAAGTACATGAACTCGTCGACGCCGTAGGGCTCGTCGATTTCGTACCGCACGGGCCCGGAGCGGTACATCCCCGAGCCGAACCGCTCGTCGCTCGACAGGAACGACGTGACGTCGAGCGTTGTGTTGCCGTCCTCGGTCAGCTTCAGCATGTCGGGCCTCGAGAACATCTTGCCGGCAAGATCTTCACGGTCCATGAGAGCGGGCTCGGCATCGTCGGCCAGCGCGGGACCCGTGCCCGAGGCAACCGTTAACAGGATTGCGGGTAGGGCCGCGTACAAGAACCTGCGAAACTCCATGACACACTCCTTAATGACTAACGGCGCTAGCCAACGATGCCGGCAGCGGCCAACTCTTCTTCGAAACCGAACAGGTGGGGTTCGACAATCCGATCGGGATACAGGACGCCGTCGAGGTGGTCGTATTCATGCTGGAACACCACCGAGTGAAAACCCGCGGCGTCGCGTTCGAAGTGAACGCCCGCCGGATCGAAACCGCTATAGCGAATCGCCTTGTAGCGCGGCACGTAGCCGCGCATGCCCGGCACCGACAGGCAGCCTTCCCAGCCGCTTATCTCGGTGTAATCCACAACTTCGAACTCGGGATTGACCAGTACCGTGGTGGGTACGGACTCAGCATCCGGGTAGCGCGGATTGCCGTCGACGCTGAAGATCATGACCCGAAGCGGCACGCCTATTTGCGGCGCTGCAAGGCCGGCGCCGCTCGCGGCCGCCATCGTGTCGAACATGTCTTCGACAAGCTGGTGGAGTTCAGGTGTATCGAAGCGCTCGACCGGCTCGGACACCTGCCGCAGCCGGGGATCACCCATTCGAAGTATTGGCCGTACCGCCACGTCGTCAGTTCAGCCAGCGGCTGGTCTCGTCGATCAGCGTTTTCATCTCTTCACCCGTCTGCGGCAGCGACTCGGGCGGCAGATCGAGATGATCCAGCGGCGTTTCGACCACGTATTGCTCGAAGACCGGAGCCACGACCTCCAGCGGATAGCGCGGCAGGGCGCGCCCCTCGCGGAACTCGGCAATGGGTATCTCGGCCTCGATGATCGATTCGTTGTTCGTGGGGTCCTCGGCCAGCACCTTGCCGTCCGGGCCCGCGATCAGCGACTGGCCGCCGTAGCTGGCCCAGTCACTGTCGGCCGGGAAGGTAATGTTCGACATGGCCGTATAGAAGTTGTTGTAGAGCGCCGTTGCACGGACGTCGGTCGGCGAAAACAGCGTCGACGTGCGGAACATGATTTCTGTGCCGCGCATCGCAAACGCGGCAAACACGAACGGGTCGAGCTGCACGGTGCTGACGGCAATGTTGCCGTACTCGGTCATGAGTACCGGGAACTCCTCCTCGACGCCGTAGCGCTCGCGGTATCTGGCGCGCACACCCTCGATCGTGGTCGTCGATATTTCGCTACCCTCGAACAGCCGTTTGACGTTGCGCGTCTTCCAGTATTTCTTGACGACGCTGCCGTCGCGGCCAATCACGGTGTTGATGCTCAGGATATGCGAGGGCCACTCGTCGTCCCGGGCATAACTGCCGAAGATAATGTAGCTGTCGCAGGCTTTCGCCGCCTCACCCAGCCGATCGGTTTCGGGACCGGGGATCTCGAGCGTGAACTTGAGCTTTTCCTCCCGAGAGCCCGACGAATAGCCGGTCAGCGGAAATTCGTTGAACAGGATGAAGTCCGGTTTACTGCCCTCGCTGCAGGCGCGCTCGACGAACGACACCATGTGTTCCAGGTTGTACGCAAGTCCTTCCTCGATATTGTCGAAATCCTGCAGGTTCCTGACGCCGTTCTGTACGACCTTCACAACGATCGTGTCTTTCTCCAGCGGAACTGTCGGATAGCTCCCATCGGCGCGGACGAGGGAAGGCACGGTGGCGTCCGACGTCGTCGCGGCAGCCGGCGCAGCAGCCGTTTCCCGATCGGCCACATCCGCGGCCGGGCTGCAGCCCGCCGCCATCAAACAAACGCCCAAGGCAGACACAAGCAGTCTAATCGTATGAGTCATATTGGTTTCCCGAGTAACGGCTGGTGAGCAAGAGAAAACGCGCTTGATGATACCCGTGAACGCCATCGCCGTGTTCGCGGCAAGTCCTCAGTAGGGTACCGGCGGCGTTGTTCGGCGGCGCGGCGGGTCCCAGAACGGCCCTTCGACGACGGATGCTCGGGCCATCTTGCGGCGCCAGCGCATCTCCTGGTTGTAGTAGATCTCGACCCAGAGTGTATCCCCCGGCTTGCCGTAGCGCGCGTCGACCGTGCCGAGCGCAATGCTCCGCTTGCAGACGGGCGACCAGGCCGCCGACGTAACGAATCCGACCTGCTTGCCGCCGCCGGGCCGCGCGTAAATATAGGCATCGCGCGCCGGCTTGTTGCCGTCGACGTCGAGCCGCACGAAGCGCCGTCGCGGACCCGTTCGCCACTCCTCGGCGAGCGCCCGCCGGCCGTTGAAATGCGGTTTACCGAAGTCGACGAGCCACTCGAGCCCCAGTTCAAGCGGCGAACGACCCCGACCGGGGCGCACGATCTCGTCGGCGGGCAGGAAATCGACGCCCGCGACGAGATACCCGGCCTCGATGCGCGCGAGCTCGAGCGCGTCGCCGCCGATCGCGCGAATCCCAACCGGCGCCCCGGCGGTAAACAGATCGTCCCAGAACGCTTCCGCGAGTATCGGCGGCAGCCAGACTTCGTAGCCCAGGTCGCCGGTGAAACCCGTGCGCGACACGACGATCGGCGTACCGGCGTAGTCGACCGACATGAGGTCGAAGGGCTTCAGCGAGCGCACGTCGCCCAAACCCATGCGCTCCAGCGTGCTGAACGAGGTGGGCCCCTGCACGGCCAGCGCGGCAATCTCGGCGGTTTCGTGCACAACCTCGACGTCGAAGCCCGCAGCCGATGCACACAGCCAGTCGAAGTGCCGTTCCTGGGAACACAGCCGATAGTCGTGCTCACCCAGACGGAACACGGTGCCGTCGTCGAGCACCTGTCCGGCGTCGTTACACCAGACGGCGTAAGCCACTCTGCCGACCGCCAGTCCGTACATATCGCGCGTCATCAGGCGGTCGAGATAAGCCGTAGCGTCGACGCCGCGAATCCGATACTTCGTCATCGGCGTGAGGTCGAATACCGCCGTTGCGTTGCGGATCGCGAAGTACTCGAGTTCCGCGCAATAAAACGCGTCGGCCACCGTATAACCTTTCCATTCGTGCCACCGGTTCAGCGTGTCCAGCTCGCGCTGTCGCGAGTAGAACGGCGTGACGAGCCGGCCCTGCGCAACCTGGGAAGCACTCATCGGTCCGCCTCGCGATTAAGCAGCGCACGCGCCGCGTTGTAACCCGGCGCACCGCTGACGCCCCCGCCGGGATGGCTGCCGGCACCGCAGAAATACAGGCCGTCCAGCGGCGCTCGATACTGCGCGGCGCCGGGAACCGGGCGCGTAAACAGGAACTGGTCAAGCGCCAGTTCGCCGTGGTGCCAATGACCGCCGCTCATCCGGAATTCGTTTGCGAGGTCCACGGGTGTCAGAAGCTCTCCTTCGAGTATCCGCGCGCGGATACCCGGCAGGTAGACCTCGAGGGTATCGAGACAGGTTTCGAAGAACTGTCGCTTCGACTCGTCGTCCCAACCGCCCTCGAGCTCGTAGGGCGCATACTGCGCAACGGCCGACAGAACATGCTGCCCCGCGGGCGCAGCCGTTTCGTCATGAATGCTCGGTATCAGGATTTCCATGACCGGTGCTTCCGAGCAGCGGCCGTATTTGGCCGGGTTAAACGCACGTTCGACGGCGTCGGGCCCGGGCGCAATCAACAGGCGCTGCCCCAGTTCCTCGTGGCCAGGGCCTTCGGAATCGGGGAGGCCGTCGAGCGCCAGATGCAGCTTGGCCGCGTTGCCCGCCGCGCGCAAATGTCCAATGCGTCTCAGAAACCCGGTTTCGAAGTGCCGCTCGCCCACGAGCGAGCGCACGGTTTGCTTCGGGTCGACCGACGACAGCACGACGTAGCTGTCGATCCGCGCGCCGTCGGCGGTTTCGACCCCGACCACCCGGCCGTTGTCGACACGGATCGAGCGTACCGGGCTGTCCGTGCGTATGTCCGCGCCTTCGGCGCGCGCCGTCATCATCAGGCCTGCGGCCACGCTACCCATACCGCCGGCCGGCAGCGCATACGTGCCGCCCGCGCCGCCGAGCCGGTGCAGCGCGGCGACGATGGTGTTCGGTGACCTTGGACCGGCATGGGTGCCCAGGACGGCATCGAGGCACAAGCCGCCTTTCAGCAACTCGTTCGAGAACTGTTCGTCGACGTGGTCATAGATGTTGCCGCCGATGAGCCGCAGAAACTCGCGCATCTCCGACTTGCCGAGCAGGCGGAGCTCGAGGGCCATGCGCAGGAGCTGCCGGGTGTCGGTGCCCCGCCCGCTCAGGAGGCGTGGCGGCACGCGGTTGAGCCAGCGCCACAACACACGACTGAAGCGGCGCATGCGTTTTGCGTAGCGCGCATACGCCCCCCGATCGGCATCGTCGACCCCCGCGATGCTGGTGCTGCCGTAACGAACCCGCTGTCCGTCTCCGCCGAGCACCACGGTATCCAGAGCGCGAGCAGCGTAGCGAGGCTTCGGACTCAGCCGTTTCTCGACGTGCGGCTGCAGCTGGTAGACGAGATGCGCCGCCGCCGACACGTTGAAACCGTCGGCAAACTCCCGGGTCGTGCAGGCCCCACCAATCTGGGATTTCGCCTCCAGCACAACGACAGCCTTACCGGCTTTTGCCAGCTCGGCTGCCGCAACGAGGCCGTTGTGGCCCCCGCCGACGATGACAACGTCGAAACGCTCAGTCATCTTCGTAGCTCGGCGGCACGGGGTTTGGCCGCTTCAAGTCTCGCAGGATCTCGCGAGCCGCGTTGGCGCCCGGTGCTGCCATGACCCCACCGCCGGGATGGGTGCTCGATCCGCACAGGTACAGGCCAGAAACGGGAGCCCGGTACTGTGAGAATCCCGGTACCGGCCGGTTAAACAGCAGTTGATCCAGGGTCAGTTCGCCGTGAAAGATGTTGCCCTCGGTAATCCCGATCTCGGCCTCGATGTCCTCGGGCGTGCGAATTTCCACATGCAGTATCAGGTCCTTGAAGTTTGGGCTGTAGCGGGCAATCTGGTCGATCACGGTCTGCGCAAACGCCTCGCGCTCGGGCTGTGTCCAGTCGCGGCCCTGCAGCTTGTGTGGGCAGTACTGCACGAAGCAGCTCATGAAGTGTTTCCCGGGAGGCGCCATCGTCGGATCGGTCATGGTGGGAATCACCATGTCGATGTACGGATCCGCAGACCAGGCGCCGTCTTTCCAGTCATCGTAGGCCCGCTCCATGCGCGACAGGGAATCGATGAAGTGCATGTCGGCGTGGTACAGCGGGCTGCCTTTGGGCAAGGCGGGAAACTCCGGCAGTCCGTCGAGCGCAATATTGAGTTTTCCGGAAGAGCCGCGAATTTTGAAATGCTCGATGCGATGACGAAAGGACCCCGGCAGATCGGACGCCTGCATGCAGTCGAGGAAGGTTCGCTTGACGTCCATTGCGGAGACGACGACGTCGGCTTCGATCTCCTCGTCGTTGTCCAGCACCACGCCCGACACCTTGCCTTTCTTCACGAGAATTTGCGACACGCCCGCCTCGGTGCGTAGTTCTCCGCCGGCGGCGCGAAACGCCCCGGCCAGGGCGTTGGACACCGCGCCCATGCCGCCGCGAGCATAACCCCAGGCACCGACGTTGCCGTCAATGTCGCCCATGTAGTGATGCAGCAGCACGTAGGCCGTGCCCGGCGAATAGACGCCGAGCGCCGTGCCGATGATCCCGCTGCCCGACAGCGCAGCCTTGATCACGTCGGTCTCGAAGTATTCGCTGAGAAAATCGGCCACGCTGCTCGTCCAGAATCTCAGCGTGTCGTACATCTGCATCTCGTCGAGCTCCGCGAGCTTGCCGCCGATGGCCTTGAGTGCGCGTAGATCCGCGGCTCTGAACGAAGTGGGATCGGGCGGCGTCGTCAGCAGGAAATCGCGGATCAGGCGGCACTGCCGCCGGGTATCGGCGCGGTAGCGGACATAGGCATCGGCATCCCGGCGCGAATGCCGCACCATCTCCCGGTAGGCAACCGCGGGATCGTGGTAGCTGCCGAAGTAGTCGCCGTTCTCCATGAAAGTCAGCGAACCGCCGAAAGGTGTGATCTGCAGACCGTGCCGCTCGAGCTCCAGGGCGCGGAAGATTTCGGGCCGAAGCAGGCTGCAGACGTACGAGCAGTTCGAATAGATCCAGTCTTTGTAGAGATTTCGGGAAACGGCGGCGCCGCCGATGTAGTCGTTCTTCTCGAGGCACAGAACTCTCAACCCGGCGCGCGCCAGAAAAGCGGCCGTCGTCAGTCCGTTGTGCCCGGCGCCGAGCACGAGCGCGTCGTATCGCTTCATGCGCGCACGGGCTCCGCGAGTTGGGTCAGCAGCCAATCGAGATAGTTGCGCTGGGCCGTCTCCATCTTCGACAACGGCCCCGGCCGGTAGTGGCGGGATCGTACGCCCTGCCAGTTGCTCTCAATGATCTTGAGGTCCTCGAGTGTGGTGTTGTGCCATAGCCAGGTGAGTTCGGTCGGATCGTAGTCGCGCCCCTCCTCCGCGTCATCCCGCACGTACCAGTAGACCGTCAGCGAACAGGCATCGTGTTCGACGGGCGTGAATACGTAGGCGACCACATGATCGCTGTAGGCAAGCAGGAAGTTAAACCCGCCGAACGAAAAATCGGAGGCGCCGCCGTCGAATTCGCGGAGCTCTCCCAGCAGCGGCGCCAGCGGCTGTCCGTCCCGGCTGCCCGTCAGGTAACCGTCGAACAACGCGGTGCGGCTATAACCGTAGCCGGTCTCGCCGTGCGGCGCCCTGGTATCGATACGGTCCACGGTAAGGGGTTCGAGACCGGCGGACTTGAGCTTGTCGAGCATGTCGCGCTGGACGCGATCCCGTTTCGAGCCGCCGAGCATCAGGGTATGCCGGCTCGCGTATTCGGGATGCGCGGTCGCGCAGTGATAACACTCCTGGTAGTTCTCGACGGCGAGCTTCCAGTTGGCGGGGATGGAATAGGCGCGACTCTCGGCCAGCTTGAGCGACTCGAAACCGAACCAGCGCATCGGCTGCTCCAGTTCTCGGCGCGCGGACGCCAGCGGCGGCGGTGACGTGCTGAATGCGACGAACACGAGCCCGTGTACCACGTCGACAGGCAGCGTCGAAAGAGCGTGGTCACGCAGCTCAAACTCCGAGGGCATTTCGCGCGCCGCCGTCAGGCGACCACGCAGGTCGTAGCTCCAGCCGTGGTAGGGACACACGAAACGGCGCGTGCTGCCAGCGCTCTCCAGGCAAACCCGGGATCCGCGGTGCCGACAGACGTTGGCAAAACCCCGCAGCTCGCCGTCTTCTCCCCGGACAATCAGCGCCGACTCCCGCGCGACGGGCAGCGTCTTGAAATCGCCGGCCCGCTGAAATTCGCTGACATGCCCGGCAAGAATCCAGTTTCGGTACACGATGCGCTCGAGCTCGAGCTCGTAGATATCCGGATCGGTGTAGAAGGCCGAGGACAGCGCATAACCCGGTCGATGGCGAGCCATTTCGGCGTTCAGCCTGGCCTCGATATCGAGTCGACGCGCTACATCCATGCCGTTTCCGACGTCATCTCCTGGCGACTGCCGTTGTGCCAATGATCGATATCCCAGTGCCGGTTCCGCCCATGGTCGGACGTGGCGCCGCTCATGAGCAATGGTTTCGGACGATACCACAGCCCGCACGGGCTGAATGTTGCCCGGGCTTGCGGTTACACTCGCCGCATGCCGCTAGTCGCCCATTCAGACCTGCCCACGTTCGAGCACCTCAAAAAGCAGGGCCACGAACTGCTGTCGCTGGACCGCGCCGTGCACCAGGACATCCGCGAACTGCACATCGGGTTCCTGAACATGATGCCGGACGCCGCACTCGAAGCCACGGAGCGGCAGTTCATCCGGCTCGTCGGCGGGTGTAACCGTATTGCGCAGTTTTTCGTGTACCCATTCTCGCTACCGGAACTGGACCGCAGCGCGGACACAAGGGCGTACATAGATCGTTACTACAGCCGCTTCGAGGATTTGAAGACCGAAGGCCTCGACGCACTGGTCATTACCGGCGCCAACGTCGCCAACCCGGCGCTGGACCAGGAAGCGTTCTGGGAACCGCTCATCGACGTCGTGCGCTGGGCCGAGCAAAACGTCGCATCGATTCTCTGCTCGTGCCTCGCCACTCACGCGCTGCTCAAGCATTTCCACGGCATCGACCGGCAGCCCTTGCCGAGCAAACGCTGGGGCGTGTACAGCCACCGCGCCCTGCTGCCCGAGCATCCCCTGCTCCGGGAAATCAATACCCGCTTCGACGCGCCCCACTCCCGCTACAACGACATCTCGCGCGAACAACTCGAAGCGAATGGTTTGACGGTCCTGGCCGAGAGCGAGCAAGGCGGCGTGCACATGGCCGTGAGTCCGGACCAGTTTCGGGTCGTTTACTTTCAGGGACATCCGGAATACGACTACAACAGCCTGCTCAAGGAATACCGACGCGAACTGCGGCGGTTCCTTGCGGGCGAGCTGGAACGCGAGCCGCCGTTTCCCGAAAACTACCTGTCTGACGACGCCCGGCACATCGTCAGCGACTACGTGAGCGAAGCGAAGCGGCAGAGCGCACAAGGCGGCAACGTCGCCGACACGCTCGAACAACAGCTCAAAGACAAACTCGACAACACCTGGGGCGACACGGCAAAAGCCATCGTCAACAACTGGCTCGGCCTCGTCTATCAGCTCACGAACCTCGATCGCCAGCGGCAGTTCATGCAGCACGTCGACCCCGACGACCCTTTAGGCATCAATACGACACGCGCAAAACCGGCGCCCAGCACGCAAGGAAAAACTCGATGAAAGACGAAACCATTGCCATCCACGCAGGCTTCAAGGCGGACAGCGCCACCAAGGCCGTTGCGCCGCCGATTTACCAGACCGTGGCGTACGAGTTCGACAACGCGCAGCACGGCGCCGATCTCTTCAACCTGGAAGTGGAAGGCAACATCTACACGCGGATCATGAACCCGACAACGGCCGTGCTGGAACAGCGCTGTGCCGAACTCGAGGGGGGCATTGCCGGTCTCGGGCTCTCTGCCGGCAGCGCCGCCGTGAACTACTCGATCCTGAACATTGCCGAGCAGGGCAACAACATCGTCACGGTGCCGCTCCTGTACGGCGGCACCTACACCCTCTTCAAGCACATGCTGCCGAAGCTCGGCATCGATGTCCGCTTTGCCGACGACGACTCGGTCGAGGCCATGGAAAAACTCATCGACGACAAGACCACGGCCGTCTACTGCGAATCGATCGGCAACCCGGCCGGGAACATCGTCGACGTCGAGGCGCTTGCAAACATGGCGCACGGACACGGAGTGCCGCTCATTGTCGACAACACCGTGGCCACGGGTGCGCTGATCAAACCCATACAGTGGGGAGCTGATATTGTCGTCAACTCGCTGACCAAGTACATGGCCGGTCACGGCAACACGCTCGGCGGCGTTATTGTCGACGGCGGGCAGTTTCCGTGGGCGGAACACGCCGAGAAATTTCACATGCTGACAAGCCCGGAAGACTCGTACCACGGCGTCGTGTACACGGAGGCGCTCGGGCCGGCGGCCTACATTGGCCGTGCTCGAACGGTACCGCTTCGAAACACGGGTTCGGCCCTGAGCCCAATGAGCGCATTCCTGATTCTGCAGGGGCTGCAGACCTTGCCGCTGCGCATGGAGCGGCACTGCGACAACGCGCTGGCCGTTGCCAACTATCTCAACGATCACCCGAAGGTCGACTGGGTGCGTTACGGCGGTCTTCCGGAATCGCCGTACTACGATCTCGCGCAGAAATACACGAACGGCAAGCCGTCGGCGCTCCTGACCTTCGGCATCAAGGGCGGTTTCGACGCGGGCGTCAAGTTCTACGACTCGCTCGAGATGTTCCTGCGGCTCGTCAACATTGGCGACGTCAAGTCGCTGGCAGCGCATCCGGCGTCAACAACCCATCGTCAGCTCAGCGACGACGAACTGGTGTCGGCCGGCGTCACTCCCGACATGATCCGGCTTTGTATTGGCATCGAACACATCGATGACATCATTGCCGATCTCGATCAGGCCTTGAGCGCCGCCTGACGAGAGCGGAAAGCACAGCCTGCTCGGGAGCGGGCTGCGCTTCAGCCTGCAGCGGCGCTGGCTTGCCCCTCGTCCGTTTCGGCGTCGTCGTTGGCGGCATCGCCGGCCAGCCAGAGCGACAGCACGGAATAGAGTTCTTCCGCCGTGAACGGTTTGGAGATGTAGTCGTCCATGCCGGCCGCGAGACAAGCCTCCCGGTCTCCGCTCAGGGCGTTGGCCGTCAGCGCCACAATGGGCGTCGGCCGTTTCAGCGCTTCGAGTTCCCACTCGCGAATCCGGCGCGTCGCGTCGAAACCGTCGAGTTCCGGCATCTGGCAATCCATGAGTACAACGCCGTAGTCTTCG
>JANQPG010000101.1 GCA_028289545.1 Woeseiaceae bacterium | reverse complement strand
CTGCGACAGTGCAGCAGTTGAGAAGTCGTGGTACCGATTAACCCCAAGCTCTTGTTTTTGCTTCGCCGGTGCCTGGACAAAAAGTTAAAGCACTCGTTGAACGCGCGCAAGCGCCTGACGAGAATATCCGGCCCTTAGTTTACATAAACAGGACACTCGCGTGGACGTTATCGCGCCTTCGATCGATGAGATAAAGAGGCTGGCTGGCAAGCTGGGCGAGCGAATCGTCCGCACGCCGGTCACCCGTTGCGCCGGGCTGGAGGAGGCGCTCGGGCCAGGCACCCGGATCCAGGGAAAGCTCGAGTTTTTGCAGCGCACCGGCACTTTCAAGGCCCGCGGCGCGCTTGCCACCCTCGACGCGCTCAGCGCCGCGGAGCGGCGCGCCGGTATTACCGCCGTCAGCGCGGGCAACCATGCGATTGCCGCCGCCTATGCGGCCGAGAGCTACGCCGTAGACGCGAAGCTCGTCATGTTATCGAACGCGAGTCCGGTTCGCCGCCTCGCGGCGGAGTCGCACGGAGCGACGGTGATCCTCGAAGAGACCGTGCACAAGGCGTTCGAGCGCGCCGAGCGTATCCGCGAACAGGAGGGGCGGTTTTTTGTACACCCGTTCGAAGGTCCGCCGATTGCACTGGGCGCCGGGACCCTGGGTGTCGAAATCTGCGAACAGGACCCGGACTTCGATGCACTGATCGTACCCGTGGGCGGCGGCGGGCTGATAGCCGGCGTCAGCAACGCGGTTCGGCAGCTGCGGCCGGACGTAACGATCTACGGTGTTGAGCCCGCAGGTGCGGATACGATGTCGCGCAGCTTTGCGGCGGGCGAAGCGACAGGCATCGACCGCGTCGACACGATTGCTGACAGTCTGGGCGCGCCGTTTGCGTTGCCGTATTCTTACACTCTCACCCGCCGCAACGTCGACGAACTCTGTCGGGTCAGCGAACAGGCGTTGCGCGATGCAATGGGTCTTCTATTTCACCGCATGCACATTGCGGTCGAGCCGGCCTGCGCCGCAACCACGGCCGCGCTGCTTGGCCCGCTGCGCCGCGAATTGACGGGCAAGCGCGTCATGCTGGTTTTTTGCGGCAGCAACATCGACTGGAATACATGGTCTGCCCAGGCAAATCTGGAGTGCCGGTATGTTAATTGACGAGCTCGAGCGGCTGGTCGGCAAAAAGGGCCTCAAGACGTCGCCGCACGATCTCGAGCCGCACGTCACCGAGTGGCGAGGTGTGGTTGAGGGCCGGACCCCCGCTGTCGTGCAGCCAGCGAGCACGGCCGAGGTGGCGGCGGTCATGAGGTATTGCCACGAGGCGCATATTGCGGTGGTGCCGCAGGGTGGCAACACGGGTCTGTGCGCCGGCGCCGTCCCCGACGAGAGCGGTGAGCAGATCGTTTTGTCTTTGTCCCGTCTGAACCGCATACGCGCGTTAAACGCGGACGACTTTTCGATGATTGCCGAAGCGGGGTGTGTGCTCGCGTCGCTGCAGGCGGCAGCGACGGAGGCCGGCCGACTGTTTCCGCTGAGCCTGGGCGCCGAGGGTAGCTGCCAGATTGGGGGCAATCTTTCGACCAATGCGGGCGGGATCAACGTCGTACGCTACGGCACGGCACGCAGTCAGGTCCTGGGCCTCGAGGTGGTGCTTGCGGACGGTCGTGTCTGGGACGGACTCAATACCCTGCGCAAGAATACGGCCGGCTACGATCTCAAGCAGCTCTTCGTCGGCAGCGAAGGCACGCTGGGAATCATCACGGCGGCGAGCCTCAAACTGTATCCCGAGCCGAGAGCCGTGCAGACCGCGTTGTTCGCCATTGAGGATGCGCGCCAGGCCGTTCCGCTGCTGGCGAGGTTGCGACGTGACCTCGACGACCGGATACAGGCTTTTGAGCTTGTGTCCTCATTGGCGTTCGAGTTTGTCGAGCGGCATATCGCCGGTGCACGAAATCCGTTTGACGAGCCGCACGCCTGGTACGTTCTGCTCGAGGCCGCCGCGAACGGCGAAGATGAATTCGAAGCCGCCCTCATGGCCGCCCTGGCATCGGGGCTTGCCGTTGACGTCGTGCTTGCGAAGAGCGCGGCCGAGGCGGATGCGCTCTGGCACATGCGGCATTCGATATCCGAAGCCGAGAAGCACGAGGCGCCGATCCTCAAACACGATATCTCCGTGCCGGTGGCCAGCATGCCCGAGTTCCTCGATGTATCCCGGCGCGAGTTGGCGGAGACCTGGCCGGACACCCGCTTGCTGGCGTTCGGGCATGTCGGCGACGGCAACCTGCACTACAACGTGGTACTGCCGCGCGATTGGTCGGCGGAACGTCAGGCCGGGGAGGGAGCGGCCATCACGCAGCGGGTCTATGAGCTGGCGACTGACATGGGTGGTAGTTTCAGCGCAGAACACGGCGTTGGCCGCACCAAACGCGAGTTTTTGGCCGCGTTTGCCGATCCCGTTTCGCTCAGCCTGATGCGCACCCTCAAAGAGGCGCTGGATCCTCGCGGGATACTCAATCCCGGCAAGGTAATCTGAGGCGCAGTTCCGGGCCTAGAATTCATGGAGTGGGTAAACTCGAGAGAGCAGAGCATAGAATATTGAACCCGGTCACAATTTCACGATCCGACAGCCATGAACGCCGAATCCAAGGACATGCGTCAGAAGCTCGCCAGCGAACTGTCGAGTTTCGACGACCGTCTGCGCGGCAACACGAGCGACTCCGCGCTCGTCGCATCGGTGCAGCGCGAGGTGAGCCGGCTGCTCGAGGCGAGTCGAGGCAGCGAGGCCGGGATTCGACGTGTTCTCAGCGAACAATACCGATCGGGTGAACTGAGTGAGGAGACCTACAGCCTGCTCGAATCGATGCTCGAGCGATTCGTGACCGAGCAGATTCCCACGGCGCCGTCGTCGCAACCGGAAGACGATCCGGCGGGCGTACCGATCGACGACGAATACGCGTCGACAACCGTACTCGACAACCGCGAGTTCGCGCTTAAGGAAGCTGACGAGCGCGTGCAGGTCGGTTCGGTGCTGCGCGATCGCTTTCTCCTGCAGAAGCGTATCTCCGGCGGCAGCATGGGTGTGGTCTACAAGGCGCTTGATCGGCGTCTCGCGGAAGCGGGCGAGCTGCAGCAGTCGGTAGCGATCAAAGTGCTGTCACCGCAGCTGGCGAGAAACGGCGACGCCTTGCGGGCGCTGCAGCAAGAAGCTGCAAAAGGGCGCAATCTCGCACATCCGAACATCGTTCGGTTTATCGATTTCGATCGCGACGACGACCTGTATTTCATCGTTATGGAATGGCTGGAAGGCCGGACGCTCGCGGAGATCCTGGACACGCCGGACAAAAAGCAGCTCGAGATCGACGAGGCGCTCGAGATCGTTCGTCAGGTCGGCAAGGCACTGGATCACGCGCATCGTTGCGGGATCGTGCACGCAGACGTCAAGCCGGGCAACGTCATGATCCTCAATGACGGTTCGGTGAAGCTCTTCGATTTCGGCGTCGCTCGCGTCTGGCAGAAAACGGACGCATCGGACAGGCCGTTCGACCCGGCGGTACTGGGCGCCATGACGCCGGCCTATTCCAGCATGCAGGTCATCAAGGGCGAAGTGCCCGTACCGGCGGACGACGTGTTCTCTTTGGCGTGTCTTCTCTACCGGTTGCTGGCGGGCTACCGGGTTTTCGGACCCCGGAATGCCGCCGAGGCCTGCGAAGCCGGCATGCAGGCGCAACCGCTGCCCGGTCTCAGCAAGCAGCAATGGGAAGCCGTGCGCAAGGCGCTGTCGTTCACGCGAGTTACGCGCTTCGAGTCGATGGACGCTTTCCTCGATGCTCTCAACGCCACGTCGATCGAGAAGATTGTTGCGGAGCCGCGCGGCAACGTGCATACCCGCGAGTCGGTTGACCTGGGCAAATGGTGGGTCTTGCTGGCCGCCGCCATCATCGTGGCGGGTTTCAGCGGCTATCAGTTTGGTTACCTGGATCGCTGGCTGCCCGCGGTCGCACCCACCGACACGCCGGATGCAACGGATGCCAGCGGCGAATCGCCGACGCCCGGCGAAGGCGAGGCGGTCGGCTCAGAGGCGGCTGTCGATGAAGCAGCTGTAGATGAAGCTCTTGTCGATGAAACCCTGGTCGATGAAGCCATTGTCGACATCGACCCGGGGCCGCTGGTCGAGCCGCCCGTCGAGTTACGCACAACGCCGACCGGCACGCGGCAGAGAAGCGACGTCGACGATCGCGAAACCGTTGTTCCGAGCGCTGAGCCGCCTGAGCGCGACGTCCCGGCGGCGGTGGCCTCGGATATTCCTCCGGCTGATATCGAGGTCCCGCTGGATCGCTCCGGCATCGACCGGGCCATCGGTGTCTCACTGCGCGAGGACGCGGGTCCGGTTAGCGTTGACCTGCTGCGCCTCGGTAGTCTGGATTCGACGCTCGGCGTGCGCCTGGAGGAGGTTGATCACAGCGGCAATCGTTCACCGTTCCGGACCGGCCAATACGCCGTGGTCGGCAACGAAAGCCTGCGCTTTGAACGCGGCGAGGACCGGCTGCGCTTTGAACTGGTGATGGCCTCCGACCCGCTACGGGAAGCGGATCAGCAATCGACACTGAAGATACGCGCCGTGGAGGGGGATTCTTCCGGTTTGGCCTATGTGACGATCTCGCTGGAGGATGACGATCAACGCGCATTCGAGCGCGAGATTGGTGTCAACACCGTCGGTTTTGCGGTGAGCCAGATGTCGGTGGGAGAGCAGGATCCCGCGGTGCAGGTGGATATCGTGCGCTACAACCCCACCGACGAGGCCTTGCGCGTTCGTTACGAAGTCAGCGATCTCACGGCCACCGAGGGTGACGACTATTTTTCACCCGGCAGCGATGCCGTGACCTTTGCCCCCGGGCAGCGCTCGGCGCGGCTGCTGGTGCCTCTCGTGCAGGACTCTCTGCACGAAGGCGACGAGGCCTTTACCGTGACCATTCGGGACCAGGATGACGCGGTGGTCGAGGGTGTGTACCGGCGTATCGCCATCATGATACGGGACGACGACCCGCCGCCAGCCATCGGCGTGCAGTAGACGCCGCACATCCGACTTTCCCGAGCAGGGCTGCCTGCGGCTTGCTATTTCCGGAGCCGCACGTAGATTGATCGGGTTGATCGTTGCCCGGAGCGGCCCTGGATGAGTTTGATCGCGCCGACGGTGTTCGATCACGCGTTGTTTCTGATACTGGCTTTGTTGCTGCCGCTGTTCGGCTGGTTGGGCATCCGGCGGCTGCGTCGCAATATAGAGGCCGGGCTGCCGTATATCCACCGAGTCCGCGACTACCGCAACAACATGCTCGTACTCTGGAGCGTCTGCGGAGCAACTTTGTGTCTGTGGTTGTGGCAAGTGCGCGACTGGTCGACGCTGGGACTAACACCGCCGTCAGGTGATTACGGTCAGCTGGCCGTTTCAGCTGCGCTTGCGCTGTTTGTTGTCGGCTACAGCTATCGTACGCTGGCTCTCGTGCGTTCGTCACCAGGCGCTGCCGCCAGCGTCATCGAGTCGACGCAGCGGTTCTCGTTCGCGTTGCCGCACACACGTCGCGACCTGCGCTGGTTCTATTCACTTTCCGTCACGGCAGGGGTCACAGAGGAGATTTTGTATCGCGGCTTTCTGCTGGCCTACTTGAGCGGTTACATGCCCGTTGCCGCCGCCGTGGTGCTGTCGTCGTTGCTGTTTGCCGGAGGCCATGCTTACCAGGGGCTGCGCGGCGTCATCCAGGTGTTCGTTCTGGGTATGGCGTTCTCGGCGATGTATGTACTGAGTGGTTCGCTTATCGTGCCGATCGTTGCACATGTACTCATCGACTGGTTCAGCGGCCGGGCTGTTTACATCGCCTACAACACTCGCGGCACCGAATCGGCAACGTCGGAGTCTAGTTGATACACTGCCGCAACCGAGCCGCACCGGCACGGTAAAAGATTCACCCGAAACGATTTCTCTTCTCTTGACGGAAGCATGGGGAACATGAGCGACAAAGACATACGCCGTTACTCAAAGATTGTCGTGGACGGGGACGAACAGGCCCCGAGCCGCGCAATGCTGCGCGCGGTCGGTTTTACCGACGAAGATTTCGGCCGCCCACAGGTGGGTATTGCCTCCACCTGGAGCATGGTGACTCCGTGCAACATGCATATCGACGGGCTTGCGGAAGCGGCCGCGTCAGCTGCAGACGAGGCCGGCGGAAAAGGCGTCATCTTCAACACGATCAGCGTGTCGGACGGCATCTCGATGGGCACTCCGGGGATGCGCTATTCGCTGGTATCGCGTGAAATTATCGCCGACTCGATCGAGGCCGTGGCCGGCGCCGAGGGTTTCGACGGTCTCGTGGCGATCGGCGGCTGCGACAAGAACATGCCGGGCTGCATGATGGCCCTTGCGCGCTTGAACCGGCCTGCCGTGTTCGTCTACGGGGGCACGATCAAGCCGGGGATCAAGCGACGGGATATCGTTTCGGTTTTCGAGGCGGTAGGTGCTCGTTCGAGCGGCAAGATTTCAGCCGACGAACTGCTGGACGTCGAGCGTACCGCAATCCCGGGACCGGGCGCCTGTGGCGGCATGTACACGGCTAATACAATGGCGTCCGCGATTGAAGCGATGGGCATGAGTCTCGCAAACAGTTCCGCGCAGGAAGCGGTTTCCGAACAAAAACGCGAGGACTGTCGCCGGGCCTCAGCGGCGGTGGTGAATCTGCTCGAAAACGATATCAAACCGAGCGATATCCTTACGCGCGAGGCGTTTGAAAATGCGATTGCCGTGGTCATTGCGCTCGGCGGTTCGACCAACGCCGTTTTGCATCTGCTCGCGATCGCGCGCGAGGCGAAGGTTGCGCTCGAGCTGGACGACTTCACGCGTATCGGCGCGAAGGTGCCGCTGGTTGCGGATCTCAAACCCAGCGGCCGCTACCTGATGTCGGAACTCATTGAGATCGGCGGTATCCAGCCGCTCATGAAGCGCATGCTGGATGCGGGTCTCCTGCACGGTGATTGTCTGACGGTGACCGGCCGAACCCTGGCCGAGAATCTCGCGGACGTCGCCGATTACCCCGCGGGACAGGATATCGTGCGGCCGTTCGACGATCCGATCAAAGCGGACAGCCATCTGTCGATCCTTTACGGCAACCTTGCGCCCGACGGCGCGGTTGCCAAGATCACCGGCAAGGAGGGGCTGACGTTCAAGGGCACGGCCCGGGTGTTTCACGCCGAAGAAGAGGCGCTTCAGGCAATACTCGACGACAAGGTCGGCGCCGGGGACGTTGTGGTCATCCGCTACGAAGGGCCAAAAGGCGCGCCGGGTATGCGCGAGATGCTGAGCCCCACGGGCGCAATCATGGGCAAGGGGCTGGGCTCCGACGTTGCGCTGATCACGGACGGCCGGTTCTCGGGTGGCAGCCACGGTTTTGTGGTGGGTCACGTGTCGCCGGAAGCGGCCGTAGGCGGGCCGATCGCCCTGGTCGAGGACGGCGACACGATCGAGATAGATGCCGAGGCGAATGAGATTCGCGTCGATCTCTCTCTCGAGGAACTCGATCAGCGCCGACGGGCATGGCGGCGACCGCCGTCGGCTGTCCAGGGCGGAGCGCTCGCGAAGTATCGCGGGGCCGTCTCATCGGCATCCGAGGGAGCCGTGACGGTGGCTCCGGAATGGGGTGACGGCACTCAGGGGACTTGACCTTTTCGGCCGGGTCCGTTGTACTGCGTCAATGACCAGTTTCGACTCCCACGTAAAGTGCCAACGCATCGATTCCAGCAATGCGGATAAACACATAAAACACATGGCGCGCCAGAGGTGCGTGGGTGTCAGTGACGGCAGTCCGGTATAAGAAAAAGACCATCCCGGACAACGTCAAACGAACCCGCAGGAACAATCCTTGCGGGTTTTTTTTTGGGGTAGAGACGAAATGAGCACGGAAAACAGCGTGTCGGAAGCGCCGTTCGAGACCGGAGCAGAGCTCGGCGCTCCGGCCAGCATTGCGGAGTCGGAATGGGTCGTCATGAAGTTTGGCGGTTCGAGTGTGGCGACGGCCGCCAACTGGCGGACGATTGCCGAGCTCCTCAAAAAGCGCCTGGCCGAGGGCCTGAGACCGCTGGTCGTGCATTCGGCCCTCAAGGGCGTGTCCAACGAGCTGGAGGCGCTGCTCGCCGATGCGGTCGAAGATGACGTTGATTCGGCGCTCGATGCCGTTGGCCGCAAGCACTATGCACTGGCCGAGGATCTTGGGCTCGACGCGGGGGCGCTGCTCGACGATACCGTCCATGAGTTGAAACAGCTGATCGCCGGCGTTCGTCTCGTTCGCGAGGTCAGCGTGCGCGTGCGCGTACGTGTCATGGCGCTGGGTGAACTGATGGCCACGCGCCTCGGCGCCGCGTTCCTTGAGGCGGAGGGCCTTCCCGTCGGCTGGTGCGATGCCCGGGATCTTCTGACCAGCCGCCCATCCGCAAGCCCCGATCGGGAGAGCAGCTACCTGACCGCCATCTGCGACTACGGGTTTGATGAAGCGTTGCGGCAAAAGCTTGCGGCCGAACCACAGGTGCTGGTCACGCAGGGTTTTATTGCGCGGAATGAGAGCGGCGAGACGGTGCTCCTCGGGCGCGGCGGCTCCGATACGTCCGCTGCCTACTTTGCCGCCAAGCTGGGGGCCCGGCGCCTGGAAATCTGGACCGACGTGCCCGGGATGTTTACGGCGGACCCGAGGCTGGTTCCGTCGGCGCGACTGCTCACTGCGCTGCGTTACGACGAAGCACAGGAGCTGGCCTCCGCCGGCAGCAGCGTGCTGCATCCGCGCTGCCTGTCTCCCGTGCGGCAGACGGGGATACCGCTGTTTATTCGCCGCACGGAAGATCCGGCCATGCAGGGCACCGTCATATCGGCGGTGACGCAGGAAACCGAGCCGCAGGTGAAAGGCATTTGTCTGCGCAAGGGTCTGTCGCTGATCTCGATGAACAGCGTCGGCATGTGGCATGAAGCCGGCTTTCTGGCCAGGGCGTTCGCCGTGTTTGGCCGGCTGGGCGTGTCGGTGGATCTGGTTTCGACCTCTGAGACCAACGTTACGGTCTCGATCGACGAAAACGACGGCGCCTTTCCGCAGTCGGTCAGGCGAGCGCTGCTCGAAGAGCTGGGCGGATTCTGCCGCGTCCAGCTGATCGAGAATTGCACCGCAGTGAGTCTCGTGGGGCGCAAGATCCGCACAATCCTGCCGCGCCTGGCGCCGGCTCTCGAGGTGTTCGAGGAAGAGCGGATTCACCTGATGTCGCAAGCGGCAAACGACCTCAACCTGACCTTCGTCGTCGATGCCGAGCAGGGCACCCGGCTCCTGGGCAAGCTGCACAGTTCCATCATCCGCAAGAGCGGCGGCAGTCAGGCGTTGGGTCCAAGCTGGGAGAGGCTGACGGCCGGCGACAAAGAGCGCCCACCGTTGCCCGACAGCTGGTGGGTGGCGAAACGCGAAGCGTTGCTCGAGCTCGCGACGGAGCATCTAAATGCCTACGTTTACGATCGCGACACCGTACGAACCGCTGCCCGCGGCCTCAAGGGCTTGCGCAACGTCGACCGGGTGCTATACGCCGTCAAAGCAAATTTCAACGCCGAGCTTTTACGCACACTCGACGAGGAGGGAGTCGATTTCGAGTGTGTATCGCCGGGCGAAGTGGGGTGGCTGGAAGGCACGCTCGAAGACTTTGATCTGTCGCGCGTGTTGTTTACGCCTAACTTTGCCCCGCGCGAGGAATACGCCTGGGCGCTGGACAAGGGGCTTACGCTGACGCTCGACAACCTGTTCCCGCTCGAGGCATGGCCCGAACTGTTTGCCGGCGCGCGTTTGTTCGTGCGGCTCGATCCGGGCCAGGGGAGGGGACATCACGAACATGTGCGAACGGCGGGCGTGCATTCGAAATTTGGCATTCCGCGCTTCGAGATTGACGAGCTCGAACGCCTCGTGCAGCGGGCGGGCGCCGTCGTCACGGGCATTCATGCGCACAGCGGCAGCGGCATCCTCGATCCCCTGAACTGGCGTTCGGTGGCCGCCGCCCTCGTGGAGGTAGCCGAGCGGTTCCCCGAAGTCGACACCATTGATCTGGGCGGCGGCTTCGGCATTCCGGAAAAGCCCGGCGACAAGGCGTTTGACCTGTCCCGACTGGACGACTCGCTCAACGATTTTCGTTCGGCGTATCCCAAATACAAACTCTGGATCGAGCCGGGCCGTTATCTTGTGGCGCAGTCGGGTGTCCTGCTGACGCACGTCACGCAGGTCAAGGGCAAAGGCGACATGCGTTACGTCGGCGTGGCCACGGGCATGAACTCGCTGATCCGCCCGGCGCTGTATGGCGCTTACCACGAGATCGTCAACTTGAGCCGTCTGGACGCAGCGCCTTCGGAGATGGCAACGGTTGTCGGCCCCATCTGCGAAACCGGCGACCGGTTGGGCAGCGATCGTCTGCTGCCGCACTGCGATGAGGGTGATGTTCTGCTGATTGCCAACACGGGGGCTTACGGCTACGTCATGAGTTCGCAGTACAATCGGCGCGAGGTGGCTCCCGAGCTTGTGATCTGACGAGAGGCGATACCTATGATGACACTGTTCTGGGCACCGAAGACGCGCGCCTCGCGAGCGCTGTGGATGCTCGAGGAAGCGGGCGTGGACTACGAAATCGCGCACGTCGATATCCGTGCGGAGAAGCGCTCTGACAGCGACGTGTTTCGTTCGGCAAGCCCGATGGGCAAGGTTCCGGCGCTGGCTGACGGCGAGACCTTGCTGGCGGAATCGGCGGCCATATGCCTGTACGTGGCCGACCGCTACTCGCCGGGCACGCTCGCACCTGCTCTCGACGACCCGCTGCGCGGGCAATACCTGTACTGGACGATGTTTACGCCGGCGGTGGTGGAGCCGGCAATGGCGGAAAAGTTCAGCGGCGCCACGACCAATCCCAGCTCCCACGGCTGGGGCGACTACGACAGCATGATCGCAACGCTCGAGGGTGGGCTTGCGGATGGTCCGTGGGTACTGGGTGAGCGCTTCACGGCAGCGGACGTCATGGTGGGGTCCAGCGTCGTGTTCATGCGGCTGTTCGGTATTCTTCCGGAGTCGCAGTCGCTGAACGAGTACGCCGACCGTTGTCTTGCGCGTCCGGCTTACCGGGCGGCCATGGCTCGGGAAGAGGCGTAGCCCGGGGGCGGTTTCGACACTGCGCGGGTCAGCTGTCAGCCTGATGCCGGCTCGCGAGCACCGCCGTCACGTCCTCGATGCCGAGCTTTCGATCGTGCAGCAGGACGAGCAGGTGATAGAGAAGGTCGGCGGCCTCGTCCAGTGTGTCCTGACGGTCGCTCGCGACCGCCGCCAGAGCGGTTTCGACTCCCTCTTCGCCGAGTTTCTGCGCAATTCGACGTGTACCCTCGTTCAGCAGCCTGGCCGTGTAGCTGGACTCCGGATCGGCGCCGGCGCGCTCGGCAATGATGTCTTCCAAAGCGAGTAAGAACTCTATGCCCGTCTTGCTCATTGCTTCATCCTCTTTCGATCTCATCGATCAGGCTGCGCGTTCGGCCGGCCGCACCTCGATGCCCGCGGCAACCAGGAAGCGTTTGAGTTCGCCGATCTCGATCTCGGCGCTGTGGAAGACGCTGGCGGCGAGCGCGCCATCAACCGACGCCTCGTCGAATACGGCGCGAAAGTGCGGCATGTTGCCCGCGCCGCCGGATGCAATGAGCGGAACGCTGGCCACGGCCCGGATCGCGCGGAGCTGCTCGATGTCGTAGCCCTGGCGCACGCCATCCTGGTTCATGCAGTTGAGAACAACCTCGCCGGCGCCGCGATCCTGGGCCTCCCGAACCCAGTCCGTTGTCCGGCGCGAAGCCGCGGTCGTTTTATCGGGATCACCGGTGTACTGAAACACGCTGTAGCCGTCCTCTTCCGCGCGGCTGTCGACGCCGAGCACAACACACTGCGAGCCGAAGCGTTTTGCCAGCGCGTCGATCAGCTCCGGCTGCTCGAGCGCGGGTGAGTTGACGGATATTTTGTCTGCGCCTTTGTTGAGCACTTCTTCCGCGTCACCCAGTGAGCGGATGCCGCCGGCGACGCAAAACGGAATGTCGAGAACCCGCGCGACCGCGGTCACCCAGCTGCGGTCGACGCTGCGGCCGTCAGGGCTTGCCGTAATGTCATAGAACACGAGTTCATCGGCGCCTTCTTCGCAGTAGCGCTCGGCCAGCTCGAGGATATCGCCGACGATGCGATGGTTCCGGAACTGCACGCCTTTGACCACGCGTCCGTCGCGAACGTCGAGACAGGGGATTATGCGTTTTGCTGGAATGACGCCACCTCTTCTGCCGTAATGGCACCGTCGAGCAGGGCTCGGCCGCTGATCGCTGCCGGGACGCCCGCCGCGCGGAGCGCCTCGAGGTCACCGATATGCCGCACCCCACCCGATGCCTGTAGTTCGATGCCGGGGTAACGCTCGAGAAAACGTGAGTAAAGATCGACGTTGGGTCCCGACATGGCGCCGTCGCGGCTTACGTCGGTGCACAACACCGTCTTGAGACCGCGTGGCAGGTAATAGTCGATGCAGTCCCACAGGGTACTCGTGCTGGTTCGCGTCCAGCCGTGTGTCGCCACCAGTGGCTCCGCAGACTCGTCAAGCCGGACGTCGAGTGCAAGGACGATGCGCGCCGCACCGAACTGCTCGAGCCAGCGGCTCACGGTCTCGGGTTCCGTCACCGCGAGGCTGCCGATGACGCAGCGCGCGACGCCGGCGTCGAACCAGGCCGAGAGGCGATCGGTCGAGCGTATCCCGCCGCCGAGCTGGACGTCCAGGTGACTGCCGGCACTGATTTCCGCAATGACGTCGCGGTTCCGCTGTTCTCCGGACTGAGCACCGTCGAGATCGACGACGTGCAGGTCGCCGACCGCAAGTGCCGAAAAGCGGCGCGCCATGGCGGCCGGGTCGCTGGAGTATTCGGTCTGTTGCGCAAAATCGCCTTTGAACAAGCGCACACATTTACCGTCTTTGAGGTCAATGGCCGGCACAAGCTTCATGCGGTTTCACCTGCGAAGTTCCGGAGCAGCCGTGCTCCCGCCGCCGATGAGCGCTCGGGGTGGAACTGGGCGGCATAAAAATTTCGGTAGCGCACTACGGCCGAGAACTCGTGTTCATGTCTTGCCGTGGCCACCGTGTAGTCGCCAACCGGAAGGGCGTAGCTGTGCAGGTAATAGAAGTACGATCCGCTGTCGATACCGTCGAGCAGCGGTTCGCTGCATTCGTGAGCAGTCCTGCACCAGCCCATATTCGGCACCGGGCACTCGCTGCTCGCCGGCAGCTTGCGCGCGGTGGTCGGAATCACTCCCAGGCATTCGACGTCGTCCTCCTCGGATGCTTCGGCGAGGAGCTGCATACCGAGGCAGATACCGAGCACCGGCTGGGTGAGTTCGCGCAGGAGTTCCACGAGGCCCAGCTGCTCGAGCCGCTGCATCGAGTCCCGCGCGGCGCCGACGCCGGGCAGCAGCACGCGCTGCGCCGCGGCTATGGTGTCTGCATCGGCGGTCAGTTCCGCGTCGATGCCGAGACGTTGCAGCGCAAATCGGAGCGATGCAATGTTGGCGCCGCCGCTGTCGACGATGGCTACTTTGGCGGCGGTCACAGCAAACCCTTGGTTGTCGGCAATTCACTGCCTTCAGCATGGATGGCCTGCCGCAGCGCGCGGCCGACACTCTTGAAGCAGCCTTCCACCATGTGGTGGGCGTTCTCGCCCGTCACCCGAAGGTGAAGTGCAGCGCCGAGCGACTCGGCCAGCGAGCGAAAGAAGTGTTCGACCATTTCCGTCGCCAATCCGCCAACCTGATCGCGCGGAAAGCGGCCGTTGAACACGAATACGCCACGACCGGACAGGTCGAGAGATGCCTGTGCTTCGCTTTCGTCCATCGGCAGCACAAACCCGTAGCGGCCGATGCCGCGCTTGTTGCCCAGCGCTTGCTTCAATGCCTGGCCCAGGCTAATGGCGGTATCCTCCACGGTGTGGTGCTCGTCGACGTGGAGATCGCCGCGTACCTCGAGCTTCAGGTAGAAACCGCCGTGTTTGGCCACCTGCTCGAGCATGTGATCAAAAAAGCCGATCCCCGTGCTGACGACCGCCTCTCCGGTCGTGTCGAGGTTGACCTCGACGGCAATCTCGGTTTCTCGCGTGTTGCGATTCACCGAGGCCACGCGTTCGCTGTGGCACAGCGCCGTCGTAATCTCTTCCCAGGTCATTGCCCCGTCGCCCACCTTGAAACCCTGCAGCCCGAGCTTTGCGGCAAGCTCGAGATCGGTTTCCCGGTCGCCGATAACGGCGGACCGGGAGGTATCGATGGCAGTCGCGGCAAGATAGCGTGTCAGGAGCCCCGTGCGCGGTTTACGGCAGTCGCAGCCACCGTCCGGAAGGTGCGGGCAAATGAAAGTCTCGGCGAAGTGTATGCCCTGTGATTCGAACAGCTTCAGCATGTGCTTGTGGCAGCGTTCGAAGTCGGCCTCCGGGAAAGCCTCGGTACCCAGGCCATCCTGGTTGCTGACCATGACGAGTTCATAGCCGTGCTCGAGGAATTCCTGCAGCGCGCGGATGACCCCGGGAACGAGCGCCACTTTCTCGAGTGCGTCGACCTGAAAGTCCTCGGGTTCTTCGATCAGGGTACCGTCCCGATCCACGAATAAAACGGCTTTACTCATTGGCGGCTCCGTCCACATCCAATGTGCGCAATGCGTCGAGCAAAGCCTGATTTTCAGTAGCGCTGCCGATGGATATGCGCACGCAACCCGACAACTCGCCGCCGAAGTGGCGCAGCAGAATGCCCGCCTCGCGGGTTGCCGCCATGACCGTCTCTGCGTTGTGGACGCGAACGAGCAGGAAGTTAGCGCTGCTGGGCCACACTTTGCTCACCATCCGGAGCTTTGCGAGCTCGGCAGCCAGGCGGTCGCGCTCCGCGATGATTTCGGCCACTCTTTGTGCGGCAATGTCGATACCCTCACCGGAAAGGGCGTCTTCGACACACTCCACGACGGGCGTCGACAGCGCATACGGCGCCTGCACGGCGCTCAGAATGTCGATGACACCCTCGGGGCCGAGCACGGCGCCACAGCGAGCTCCCGCAAACCCCAGCGCCTTGGAGAGCGTGCGCAGCACGACGAGGTTGGGGTATTGGCCAAGCAGCTCAGCGGTGCTGCGTTCGTTCGAAAATTCGATGTAGGCCTCGTCGACAACAACTACCGAGCGTTCGGCGCGAGCACGCAGCAACCGCTCGATGACGCTTCTCGGCAAGACGCCTCCTGTCGGGTTGTTGGGCGAGCAGAGAAACACGAGCCGCGTAGTGTCCGTGCAGGCTGCGAGCAGATCATCCGGGTTCGGAATGAAGTTGTTGTCGGGGTCGCCGGCGACGCTGACCAACGCAGCACCCTGAATGCGGGCGTAGTGCGCGTACATCGAAAAGCTCGGCGAGGTGACGACAATAGAGTCAATGCCGGTTCGGCAGAACACCCGGATCAACAGGTCGATGGCCTCGCTGCTGCCGCGCGTAACCAGCAGCTTCGAGGTTGGGCAGCCGAATCGGGTTGCCAGTGTCTCCCGGAGTCCGGCTGGCCGTATCTCGGGATAACGATTGAGCGGGCGCCGGAAGGCGTCACTGCCGCTCCACGGCGCCTCGTTGGCATTCAGCCGAATGGTGCCCTCGACCTGAGCCGCTGCCTCGTAGGGCTTCAAATCCCGAACCTCCGGACGCGCGAGTGCGGCAATGCTCATGGTGCGCTCCGCAGTCGCCGGCTGACCGCCGCCGCATGTGCGTCGAGACCTTCCAGTTTCGCCAGCGTCTCGACGGCCCCGCCCAGCGCCGAGAGCCCGTCTCGCGACAGCTCCTGTACCGTCATGCTGCGCATGAACTGATCCAACCCCAGGCCGCTGTAGTTGCGCGCAAAACCGTAGGTCGGCAGCACGTGATTGGTGCCGCTGCAGTAGTCGCCGACCGACTCGGGGCTCCATGGGCCGAGGAACACCGAACCGGCGTTGCGTATGTCGTCAAGCAGGGCGCGCGGCTCGCGCGTCTGCACAATCAGGTGTTCGGGCGAGTAAGCGTTGCTCACCGCCACGGCGCGCTGCAAATCAGCAACGACAATGGCGCGGGAATTCGCCATTGCCTGGCTCGCAATGGCCGAGCGGCTGAGTCCGGCCAGCTGCTCTGTCACCTCCGCAGCTACCGCCTCGGCGAACGCCGCCGAGGTCGTCACAAGCATGACCTGCGAGTCCGTGCCGTGTTCTGCCTGGGAAAGCAGGTCGGCGGCGACAAACTCCGCCGATGCGCCGTCGTCCGCAATGACGAGCACTTCGGACGGTCCGGCGGGCAGATCGATCGCGGCGCCATGCGGATCGGCGCTGACCTGATTTTTTGCGCTCGTCACCCAGGCGTTGCCCGGCCCAAAAATCTTGTTGACCTTCGGGATCGACTCCGTGCCGTAGGCCATTGCGGCAATGGCCTGGGCGCCGCCGAGTTTGTAGATTTCATCGACGCCGGCGCGCACCGCGGCAACCAGCACCGCCGGATTGGCGCTGCCGTCAGGCCGTGGCGGCGTACACAGGATGCGAACCGGACAGCCGGCGAGCGCAGCCGGCACAGCCAGCATGACGGCGGCGGACGGGAGTGGGGCGGTTCCGGCCGGCACGTAGAGGCCCACGGCGTCAATCGGATCGTGGCGCCGTTCGCAGAGCACGCCGGGTGTCGTCGTAACGGCCAGCGCTGTCGGCTGCTGGGCCTCGTGAAATCTTTTGACGTTATCGATCGCCAGTTCAATCGCCCGAATGGCCTCCGCGCTCACGGCCCGCTCAGCCGCCGCAAACTCGTCGGCACCGACGCGGAGCGAGTCGACTTCCGCGCGATCGAGCCTTTGCGTCAGCTCGAACAGGGCCTGATCGCCGTTGTTGCGAACCGCGGCAATGATGTCGGCGACGTCCCGTCGTATGTCGGCATCCGAGGCCACGGCCGGTCGTTCGAGGACGGCGGTCTTTGCCGCATCGTCGAGGGTTTCCCAGGTCAGTATCTCGAGCATCGGTCAGGCCAGCATTTTTTCGATGGGCATCACGAGCAACGAGGTTGCTCCCGCGCTCTTGAGGTTCTCGAGCGTCTCCCAGAATACGTTCTCGCGGCATACGGCATGGACGGCCACACGGTCGCTCGAGCCTTCCAGCGGCACCACGGTAGGCGCCTCGCTGCCCGGCAACAGCGCGCAGATCTTCTCCAGCGCGTCGCGCGGCGCGTTCAGCATGATGTACTTGCTCTCGCGCACCTGCAGAACGCCGTCGAGGCGCTGCAGAATTTTGTCGACGAGCGCCTGTTTGCTGGCCGCCAGCGGCTTGAGCGTCTGGATGATGATGGCTTCGCTCTGCAGCACCGTGCCCACTTCCCGCAGCGCGTTGGCTTTGAGCGTGCCGCCCGTGGACACGAGGTCGCAAATGTAATCGGCCTTGCCGAGCTTCGGCGCGATTTCGACCGCTCCGGAGAAGAATACGATCTCCGCCTGCACCGAGTTTTTCTTAAGATAGTCTCTCAATAAATTGACGTAACTTGTTGCTATTCTTTTATTATTTAGGTCCTCAGGGCCTGAGTATTCAGCACCGTCCGGCGCGGCTATCGACAGCCGGCAGTGGCCAAAATCGACCTCGAAAACCTGCTTGTACAGTGCTTCGTCGCCCGCGTGTTCCAACGCCAGGCGCTTTTCCTGCACGACATTGAGGCCAACGATGCCGAGATCGCAGACGTCGTCGTGGACGAGGCCCGGTATGTCGTCGTCGCGAACGAGCAGAAGATCGATCGGCATGTTCTCGCCGTAGCAGAACAACTGGTCCTTGCTTTGGGTGAACTTGAGACCGCAGCGCTCGAGGAGGTCGAGAGAGTGCTCGGTCAGGCGGCCGTTTTTCTGCACCGCAATCTTGATGCGGTGCTCGTTGCTGTCCATGGCTGATTAATCCTGATGCTGAGAAACGGTGCGGTCGAGGGCAACCTGATAGCCGCCGAAACCGCTCGTCAGAAAGCGGGCAACGCGGCCTATTGTGGTTACGCTGACGCCGGTGAGGTCGTGAATTCTCCGGTAGGGCAGTTCCTGCTGCAGGAGCTCTACCACCTGCCAGCGGTCGACCAGCGCCTGCAGCTCGGCCGGCGTGCACAGATCCTTGAGGAAGCGGCGGCATTCGTCCGTCGACTCGAGTGAGATCAGTGCCCGGAACAGGGCTTCTTCGGCCTCGGCCTGATCGGCGGCAGTGTCGTTGCGGTTCGGTTTCACGGGGCGATCTATCGTATTAACGCGTTAGTACGCTAATACAAGCTAGCGCAAAGCGCAAGCCCCGCCTGGTTACGATTCGGTTGCATTTGAAAGGTATTTCGGGAGCAAGAAAAGTCGGGCGGAGTCCTTGACCGTGTGTCGGTGCCATGTCTAAACTTATCGTCACTCATCGAGACCGGCTGAGGGAAAGGCCCATTGACGCCGGGGCAACCAGCAGAGCTAACCACTCTGAAAAGGTGCCAACTCCTGCGGTTTGCCAAGGGCTTTTTTCCGGCAACCGAAAGATGAGGGTTTGTGCAGCACGCCAACGGCTGATGGGCACGACACCCTTCCTTTGCGATTCCGCAGAGTTCCGATGAACACATTTGTTCGACCGTCGTCAGGCCGACGCTCGTTCGACTTTGGAACTGTCTGTGGAGACTGCCATCATGAGCTCAGACGCCAACACGGCCACGCGCGCCGTTCGCGCTGCAATCGAGTCGGATA
The DNA here is from genome assembly GCA_028289545.1 of Woeseiaceae bacterium. Classification (GTDB taxonomy): domain Bacteria; phylum Pseudomonadota; class Gammaproteobacteria; order Steroidobacterales; family Woeseiaceae; genus UBA1847. Next base: position 7,062 of record JANQPG010000101.1, on the reverse strand, counting down.
CACAGCACGGCGCCGTGGTGCCGCCGCTGCATTTGTCCTCCAACTTTGCCTTTTCGGGGTTTGGCGAGAAGCGCCAGTACGACTACACGCGTTCCGGCAACCCAACCCGGGATGCGCTGGGTGACGCGCTGGCCGATCTCGAAGGTGGCGCGGGTGCTGTGGTCACGTCGTCCGGCATGGCGGCGCTAACGCTCATCACCCAGCTCCTGAAGCCCGGAGATCTGCTCGTTGCGCCTCACGACTGTTACGGCGGCACGTTCAGACTGTTTGACGCGCTGGCGGCAAAAGGGCTTTTTGAGCTCGCGTTCGTGGATCAGACCGATCCTCAGGCGCTGGACGCCGCGTGTGCAAGGAAGCCCAAGCTCATCCTCGTGGAAACGCCGTCGAACCCGCTGCTCCGGATTGTCGATATTGCGGCCGTTGCCGCGCGTGCGCGCGATTGCGGCGCGCTGCTCGCAGTCGACAATACGTTTCTGTCACCGGCGCTACAGCAGCCGATAAGCCTGGGCGCAGATCTCGTGATACACAGCACGACCAAGTACATCAACGGTCACAGCGACGTCGTCGGCGGCTGTGTCGTCGCGGCGACGGACGAGCTCGCGGAGGAGTTGTGCTGGTGGGCCAACTGCCTCGGTGTAACGGGCGCCCCGTTCGACAGCTTCATGACCCTGCGCGGCATCCGAACCTTACACGTCCGCGTACGCGAACATGAAGCAAGCGCGGGCCTGATCGCCAACCTTCTCAGCGAACACCCGGCCGTGAACCGCGTGTATTACCCCGGTCTCTCGAACCATCCGGGTCACGACATCGCGGCACGCCAACAATCGGGTTTTGGCGGCATGCTGTCGTTTGAAATCGATGGCGGAGAGGCCGCGGTTCGCGCCTTTCTCGAACAGCTCGAGTATTTTTCCCTGGCCGAATCGCTCGGCGGGGTCGAGAGCCTCGTGTGTCATCCGGCGTCGATGACCCACGCGGCCGTCACCCCCGAGGCACTCGCCACGGCGGGGGTTGGCCAGAATCTGCTGCGTCTTTCCGTGGGGCTCGAGAACCCGGAAGACCTGGTCGCCGACATACTCCGGGGACTGGAAGCTGCAGAGCGGCTGGGTGCGGCGGAGCGCGCCGCCTGACCGCACCGGGGGCCCGTCGACACTGGGGGGAGTGCGGCGGGTCCTTTTTTTGGGTGTTTCGGCTAGTTGATCTGGGCAACGACGGCTTGCGCAAAATCGGCCGTGCCCGTGACGTCGCTGCCGCCGTCCGCAATATCGGCCGTGCGCTTGCCGGCCGCCAGCACCTGATCGATCGCCACCTCGATAGCCGTCGCTTCATTCTCGAGTTCGAGGCTGTGCCGCAGCAGCATGGCGGCGCTTGCGATCGTGCCGCAGGGATTGGCAATACCCTTGCCCGCAATGTCCGGAGCGGAGCCGTGTATCGGCTCGTACAGGCCACAGCGCGAATGACCCAGAGACGCTGACGGCAGAAGGCCGAGCGAGCCCGCCAGCATCGATGCTTCGTCGGTCAGGATGTCGCCGAACATGTTTTCGGTAACGATGACGTCGAAATCGGCGGGGCGGCTCAGGAGGTGCATGGCGGCGGCGTCCACGAGCAGGGTCTCGAGCTCGATCGCCGGGTACTGCTCGGGAATCAGGCGGTCGGTCACCTGGCGCCACAGGCGCGAAGTCTCCAGGACGTTGGCTTTATCGACCGAACAGAGTTTCGACCGCCGCTTTGCGGCAAGTGCCGCGGCCACGTGCAGGATACGTTCGACTTCCCCTGTGGTGTACGTGCAAAGATCGCTGGCCGCATCGGCCGTTCGGCTCTTTTCGCCGAAGTAGATGCCCCCCGTGAGTTCGCGTACGACGATCAGATCGACGTTGCGCACCAGCTCGGGTTTCAGCGGCGATGCCGCGGCGACGTGGGGGTTGACGCGAACCGGCCTCAGGTTGGCAAATACACCGAGTTCCGCACGCAGGCGCAAGAGCCCCTGTTCCGGCCGCACTTTGGCCTCCGGGTCCGACCACTTCGGGCCACCCACGGCGCCGAGCAACACAGCGTCGGCTTCCCTGCAGCTGGCGACCGTGTCGGCCGGCAATGGATCGCCCGTGGCGTCGATGGCTGCGCCGCCGACCTGTTGCTCACTGAACTCGAAGCGGTGTCCGTAGACGTCGGCAATCCGCGCGAGCACGCTCTGCGCCGCGTCGACAACTTCGGGGCCGATACCGTCCCCCGGGAGCAGGGTAATGAGTGCGTTCAGGGCCGTGACTCCTCGAAACTGGCAATCGCATCGAGGTTCTGCCGCAGGTAACCCAACTGGTCGATGCCTTCGATCAGGCAGTAGCGGGCGAACGCATCGATCGGGTAGCTGACGACGCGGCCGTCGGGCAAGGTCAGCGTCGACTGCACGACGTCGATCTCGAGTTCACTGCCCGGGTGTGCCAGCAGCCAACCGTGCGTCTCCTCGTCGACGACAACCGCGAGCAGGCCGTTCTTCAGGCTGTTGCTGCGGAAGATATCGGCGATTTCGGTCGAAATGACGGCGCGAATACCGTAGTCGAGCAGCGCCCAGGGAGCGTGTTCGCGCGATGATCCGCAGCCCAGATTGTTGCCCGCTACCAGGATTTCACAACCCTGCGCCTCCGGGCGATTCAGCTCGAAATCGGGCTTCGGTGCGCCGTCGGCCTCGAAGCGCAGGTCGTGGAACAGGTTGTCGCCCAATCCTTCGCGCGAGGTTGTGGTCAGAAAGCGCGCCGGGATGATCTGGTCGGTGTCGATGTCCTTTGCAGGCATGTTGACGGTTCGGGAACGAATGCTCTTGATGGCTTGCATGGGCTAGCTCCGGAGATAGGGACGCGGGTCGGCAATGCGGCCGTGCACGGCCGAGGCGGCCGCCGTGGCCGGACTGGCGAGAACGGTACGCGCCCCCACACCCTGTCTGCCCTCAAAGTTGCGGTTGCTGGTGCTGACCGTCAGCTGGCCGCTGCCGGCCGTATCGCCGTTCATGCCGAGACACATCGAACAGCCGGATTCGCGCCACTCCGCGCCGGCGGCGGCGAACACGCGGTCCAGACCCTTGGCTTCAGCTTCGTGTTTGACCTGCTGCGAACCCGGGACGACCAGCATGCGCACGCCGTCGGCGACCCGCCGGCCCTCGAGTATGGCGGCGGCCTGCTCGAGATCGCTCATACGCGAGTTCGTGCAGCTGCCGATAAACACGATGTCCACGGCGTTTTCGGTCATCGGCTTACCGGTTTCGACCTGCATGTAGTCGAGCGCCTTCCTGAAGTTGCTGTCTCCGGAGCCGTCCGGCACCGGCTCGTCGATACCGACGACCATGCCCGGGTTTGTTCCGAAGGTGACCATGGGTTTGAGTGCGCCTGCATCGATGTCGACCGAGTTGTCGAAGCGGGCGTCGTCGTCGCCGCATAACGCCCGCCAGCGCTCCACGGCGGTAGTCCACTCGGCACCGGAAGGCGAGCGCTCGCGTCCCGCCAGGTATTCGAAAGTGGTGTCGTCCGGAGCGATCATCCCGGCGCGCGCACCACCTTCGATAGACATGTTGCAGACCGTCATGCGCGCTTCCATATCCATTGCGCGTATGGCCTCGCCGCGGTACTCGATGACGTGCCCGGTGCCGCCGTCCACGCCAATCTGTCCGATAATCGCAAGGATCAGGTCTTTTGCGCCAACACCGGCGGGCAGGCTGCCTTCGACGTTGATGGCAAGCGTTTTCGGCTTGCGCTGCAGGAGACACTGCGTTGCGAGCACATGGCCGACCTCGGTTGTGCCGATGCCGAAAGCCAGCGCGCCGAAGGCCCCGTGAGTGCTCGTGTGGCTGTCGCCGCAGACGATCGTCTTGCCCGGCTGAGTCGCTCCGAGTTCGGGTCCGATGACGTGCACGATGCCGCGCTGTTCGCTATCGAAACCGAGCAGGTCGATACCGAACTCACGGCAGTTGATCTCCATTTGCCGAATCTGATTCGCCGCGCTGTCGCCCACGATGGCCAGGTCCTTGAAGGAATTGACCGGCGTGGTCGGTGTTGAATGGTCCATCGTCGCCAGGGTTCGGTCCGGACGCCGTACGGGCAGGCCGCGTTCGCGCAACAGCGAAAACGCCTGCGGCGTCGTGACCTCGTGAATCAGGTGCAAATCGATGTACAAAACGGCGGGAGTATCCGCCGTCTCCGGCACGACGACGTGCTGGTTCCATACTTTTTCGAAGAGTGTCTGGGGCATTGGGGAGTCCGCGTTGAGTTCTGGTGGTCCGCGTCAGGTCTAGATCGTGGCGCGCGTCGGGTCGGGCGGAACAGCCGCTGCGATACCGCGGTGGCGGCGCCGCAGGATGCGGTTCATGACCTCGAGGCAAGCCCTGCACCCGGCCTCGACAATGTCGACGCTTGCGCCGTTGCCGCGGTAGCTCTGACCCTCGTGTTCGACCGTTACCGTCACTTCGCCCTGAGCGTCTTCGCCCACCGACGCGCTGTGCAGTTCGAAGTTGACGAGGGTCAGTGGCACGCCGGTTACCTGTTCGAGAGCCTGGACCGCGGCAGCAACCGGGCCGTCGCCGGTAGCGCTGGCCTCCCGCTCGCCGCCGTCTTCGGCGACCAGTCGCACGCTGGCGCGGGCGTCCTGGTCCGTGTGGGTTTGTACCTCGAGGGCGGCCAGCTGATAGGGTCCGGACGACGTGCCGTCGACATTCATGATGATAGCTTCGATGTCGCCGTCGTAGACGTCCTTCTTGCGGTCCGCGAGCTTCTTGAACTCCTGGAAGGCCCGGTTCGTTTCGAACTCGTCGAGCTCAAAACCGAGTTCCCGCACCCGGTCGCGAAACGCATGCCGGCCCGAGTGTTTGCCCAGCACGAGATTCGATTTGCTGATGCCGACGTCTTCCGGCCGCATGATTTCGTAGGTCGATGCGTGCTGCAGCATGCCGTGCTGATGAATGCCGGCTTCGTGGGCGAACGCATTTTCACCCACGATGGCCTTGTTGCGCGGCGGGTGCATGCCGGTAATGCTCGAGACCAGTCGCGAGGTCGGGTACAGCCGCGTCGTCTCGATGCCGGTCCTCAGGCCGAAGAATTCTTCGCGGGTTTTGACCGCCATGACAACCTCTTCGAGGCTGCAGTTGCCGGCGCGCTCACCGATCCCGTTGATCGTGCACTCGATTTGCCTCGCCCCCGCGTGGACGGCTGCCAGACTGTTGGCAACCGCCATGCCGAGATCGTTGTGGCAGTGAACCGACAGGCATATGTCGTCGATACCGGGTACGTGGTCTTTCAGGTAGCGAAACAGCCGATCGAATTCGGCGGGCACCGTATAGCCTACCGTGTCCGGAATATTGACCGTCGTGGCGCCTGCCTCGATCGCCGCGGTAACAACCTCGGCAAGGTAGGCGAGCTCGGTGCGTGATGCGTCTTCGGGCGAAAACTCGACGTCGTCGACGTACTCGCGCGCCATCTTCACGGCGCCAACGGCGCTCTTGATGATCTCCTCTTTGGCCATCTTGAGCTTGTGCTCGCGATGGATGGCGCTCGTGGCGACGAAGACGTGTATCCGATGCCGTTTTGCGCCGCGCACCGCCTGGTAGACCTTCTCGATGTCTTCGGGATTGCAGCGGGCCAGCCCGCAGATGACGGGTCCGAAGTCCTCGTCGGCAATCGCTTTCACCGACTCGAAATCGCCGGGGGAGGCGGCCGGGAAGCCTGCCTCGATAATGTCGACGTTGAGGTCCGCAAGCGCCCTGGCCACCCGTAGTTTCTCCCGTAGCGTCATGCTGCAGCCCGGAGCCTGTTCGCCGTCACGCAGGGTAGTGTCGAAAATTCGGATGGATTCGCTTGCCATGGGATTATTCCTCGGTGATGTCGTGTGCCGGCCGGCGCTTATTCGCTCAGCCAGTCCATGCGGGCGCGCAGATCGGCGCCCACTTTCTCGATCGGGTGCTCGAGATCGGCCTGCATCATGCGTTTGAACTCGGGCATGCCGGCCTCGTTCTCGGCAATCCAGTTGCGAGCAAAGGTGCCGTTCTGTATGTCGGTGAGCACGTCTTTCATTTTTGCGCGCGAGTTGTCGTCGACAACGCGTGGACCGCTCACCATGTCGCCGTAGGCGGCCGTGTCGCTGATGAACTTGTGCATCTTCTTGAGGCCGCCCTCGTGCAGCAGATCGACGATCAGCTTGAGCTCGTGCATGACTTCGTAATACGCCACCTCCGGCTGATAGCCCGCTTCAACCAGCGTTTCGAAACCAGCGACGATGAGTTCGGTGGCGCCGCCGCAAAGCACCGCCTGTTCGCCGAACAGGTCGGTCTCGGTCTCTTCGGCGAAGGTCGTCTCGATGACGCCTGCGCGCGCGCCGCCGATGCCGGCCGCATAGGCGAGGGCCACGGGTAGCGCATTGCCCGTGGCGTCCTGGTTGACGGCGACGAGACACGGCACGCCGTGACCTTCTTCGTACTGCCGCCGCACGAGGCCGCCGGGGCCTTTGGGCGCAATCAGCGCCACGTCGAGGTCCTCGCGAGGCGTAATCTGTTCGTAATGAATGGCAAAGCCGTGCGCGAACAAGAGGGTCGCGCCCTGTTCAATGTTGTCGACCACGGCGGCATACAGACTCTTCTGCACCATGTCCGGGGTCAGGAACATGACAATGGCCGCTCCCTTTACGGCCTCGCCGGGCTCCATGACCTTGAGGCCGTCGGCCTCCGCTTTGCTGAAGCTTGCGCCGTTCCGGCGCAGGCCCACCACGACGTCAAGGCCGCTGTCCCTCAGGTTCAGCGCGTGCGCGCGTCCCTGGCTGCCGTAGCCGAGGACGGCAATGCGGGAATCGTTGAGGGTCGACAGGTCTACGTCGGCTTCTGAGTACATACGCATGTTGTTTTCCTTGTGCCGGGCGGCGAAGCCCGGTGTGTCGAGTGTGAAATCTGAAAATGCCGGATAAAAAAAACCCCGAGGCCTTTTGAGGTCGCGGGGTTCGTTCGAATGTTCGTGTATTGACGACGCGCTACCCGCTGTACCTCCCGATTAGGAGAAGTACGAGCGTAAGTCGAGCGATGACGGCAAAGCTGTTCATGGC